>CAITWD010000022.1 GCA_903896045.1 uncultured Actinomycetes bacterium | reverse complement strand
TCATGCGCCAAAATTCGGAATTCCAGACGCACGTCCACCAATTGCTAGAGTGCGGCCTAGCGCGGGTGTAGCTCAGTTGGTAGAGCGTCAGCCTTCCAAGCTGAATGTCGCCGGTTCGAACCCGGTCGCCCGCTCTCCTGAGATCCCTCTAAAGACGAGGGATCTCGTGGGTCACCGGAGTGCTGGAAACCCCTTCGGAAGCGCCCCCATGCATCAGGGGTGCATCACGCGACCGGCCCACCGTGATCGCACCGGGGGTGGCACCAGCTTGACCAATGGTGCGTACTGGTGCGGGGCATCGAAGTGGTCCACCTCATGCATGACGGCCGTCTCACCCCCACGACCCAACCGACGGCGTGCGCTTCCCCACGATGGGCTCGTCGACGACGTCGGGGGCACGCCGCCGCTGTCGGTTAACTGATCACTGAGCGGCGTTCGTCGGCAGCGCCCGCATTCAACGCGTGGCATATGCACCCAATTGAGTCCAAGATCCAGCGGCAACGAGTGAGGGCAGCCGACGAGGGTCCCACTCCCCCAAATACCGGCAGCGCATTATTTTGTCCTGCATATTGCGGTTTTCGACGGAGCGCTTCGCGGACTCCATCCTGAATCACTTGACTCACTTTTTGTGATGTGGTCGCCGCACGCGCCTTGGCCGAACGGTAGAGCTGCTCGGGAATATTGATCGTGGTCCGTATGTGCACATCTGAGCATCAGTACGCGATGCGAATACATCAGATACGAGCCTGCACGACCTGTCGGTCGCGATACCGCGCGTCCGGCAGATATGTGCGTGGTTGCCTCGATGGCCTCCGAAGCGCTATGCGCGGGTGAAGACCACCAGCGGAATCTTGCGTGTGGTCCTCGTGGCGTACTCATCGTAATCTGGCCACACTGCGGTCATGAGACCCCAGAGGTGCTCCCGATCAGATGGCACATCACGACGGGCAGTCGCGCGGAACACCTCAGAACCGACCTGTAGGACAACATTGGGATCGGCCTCAAGATTGAGAAACCAATCAGGGTGTGTCGGCGATCCGTTATAGGTCGCGATCACCACGAAGTTGTCGCCATCTTTGGCATAAATTAATGCCGTACGACGGGCGAGGCCCGTCTTATTTCCGCGGGTCGTCACCAGCAGCGTCGGCACACCTTCTTGCCACATATGCCCCTCGGTGCCATTCGACTGCACGTACTGGCGCACATGGTCTGCGACCCAACCCTCTTGCGGGTCAATTGGGGTCTCGGTCAGCAGATCGGCCATCGCGTACTCCTTGCGGTCTGAATTCGGGAAATGATATCAGGGGTATTTGTGGGAATCGTAACAAGCGGAGCCACACGATATGGCTCATGCGGCCGGTGCGACGGGTATTGGCTTTCGTGCATGTGGGATCGGAAGCGGAGGCCCCATCTCGAGCATTTGGGGAATCGTCACCACGCGCAGTCCGCGCGCGCGCAAGCCGCGCACAATCGGCGCGAGGGCAGCAAATGTTTCGCCGCGATATCCCCCACCATCATGCAACAGAATGATGCTGCCCGAATACGCCTTCCACACAACTCCAGAAATGATCGCCTGGGTCCCTGGCATCGCCCAATCACGAGGATCGACGCTCCACAACACGCTCAGCATTCCCTGACGCCCGGCGAGGGTGCGCACTCTCGTGTTTTGGGCTCCGTACGGCGGACGCATCAGCACAACAGGTTGACCAGTTGCGCGCGAAATTGCCTTGCTCGTTGACGCAATCTGGGTGTTGATCTGCGACGGCGATTGGAAGACAAGATCGGGGTGATTCCATGTGTGATCGCCGATGACAAAACCCCACTTTGCCATCCGTGCCACCAATGACCGATACGGGGCGACCTGGCGACCGATCTCAAAAAAGGTCGCCGGTGCATTGAGCGACCGCAAGGTTGCGACAATTCGGGCGGTATACGGACCCGGTCCGTCATCAAAGGTCAACGCCACGCATCGGCACCGACGATTTACCTGAAACAGGGGGGTATTGCGATGAATCAAGAGGACCCGCTCACGCGCCGCGGCGTCACTCCACGGGCCCACCATACCCTGCGATGTCGGTGCGACAACGAGTTGCCCATACCCGCCATGCGAGGTGCTCGGTGTGTGACTCACCACGCCGACCGCCACCGCAAGAGCACAGACCGTAACCAGAACCGCACGCGGCCGTCGGGCTCTGCGAATCCGCACCATTACCCTCGCCCGTACTCGCATGAGTGATTTAGCCCGCAACCGTGATCGACGACGGAGTCGGATCAGCAGATGAACGCCCCAGAACGCGTATTCCCACCGACATCACTCCCACCGAAATCAATGTGGCAGCCAGAATCGCCGCTGACTGACCGGGGGTCAATATATGGGTCGCAAGACCCACCGAGACCGCTGCTGCCGGCACCCCCATCTGCGCTGACGCGACCAATCCGCTTCCCAGCGGCAAGCGACAGATTCGTGCGGCCAACACGTGGGTAATGACCAACCCCACCGCGAGCGTCGCGGCAAGCACGAGATCCTTGGGCGTGGTGACAAGTGCCCGCAAATTAATCTGGGCACCGAGTACGACAAAAAACAATGGCACAAAAAACCCTTGGGCCAGCCCCAGGATCTGCCACACCAGACGCTTTGGTTCACCCACGAGCGCAACAATTGCGCCTGAGCAGAAACCTGCCACCAAAATACTGGTGCCAATCCGTAGCGCGAGCCAGGCAAGCACAAACAACGAGAGCAATGAAATCCGTAAATCGAGTCCCCAACCACGTGCTTTGGACTTCTCTCGGTAGTGACGAAACCACACTTCCGTGCGTGCACTTCGGAGGGCAATCCAGATCGCCAGTGTTGCCGCGGCGACCGCAATGCCGCCCAGAATCACATTCCAGACAGAGCCATGCACCACGACAAAGGGCAACGCGAGCACACTCCCGATATCGGCGAGTGTCACCCACGCGGCAGTCACAATCCCTGCATGCGCGCCCACGAGTCCCGCCTCCTCAAGGGCAGGCATGGCGACTGCCGCAGATGAGGTCACCAACAGCACCGCAACGATCAGTGGGCGATGAAGATCGGTGATCTGGCTTGCCCCAAACCCGAGGACGACGGCGATCGCTCCTGCCACGACGGTCACTTTGACCCCGCCACGCAAGGCGCTGCGCAGCGCCGGATCGCGGAGTGGCAGCGAGGTACCCACCGAGAACATCAGCAACGCAAAGCCAATTGCGGCGAGAAATTTGAGGGTTGGCTCACTCGGATCGACGATCCCGAAGCCTGTCGATCCAATCACGACCCCTGCCGCCAACTCACCGACGACCACCGGCGGGGCAAATCGTGGAAGTCCTGCGAGCGCCGGACCAGCGAGACCGCAGGCCACAATCAGAGCAAGAATTGCAAAGGTCATACCTGCATCATTGCGTCTGAGCAGGACAAACGCGAATCCAATTTCGCCAATCCGCTGGCGATATGCAGTCCGCAGGGCCCGCTACCGTCGTTTTTTGTGACCAGCTCTCCCCTTCGCCCGCACGAACGTGGCCGCATGTTTGAACACATGATCGACGCCCTATTTCGCGCCCATGGATATTCCACCCAGACCAACTCCATCATCCATGGCCGCTCCGGCGCACGTCATGAAGTCGATGTTCTGGCCGAGCGATCCGAGGGACTTGTCGCCACCCGGATTGGGGTGGAGTGCAAGAACTGGGCCCAGCCGATCGATACGGCGGTCGTTGCCCGCGTGCGCTTGGTCCGGGATGACCTCGGGCTCGGTCAGATGATCATCGCCTGCCCCTCGGGCGCCACCCCTGCGGCGCGCACGACCGCACGCGAGATGGGAATCGAGATCTGGGAACGCGCCGAGCTTGAGGCACGGCTCGGAGCGTCGGCGATCGACGCCCTTGCGCCCGCACCCCCATCGGCGCATCGGCGTGGCGTCGCGCGCTCGATCACCGCAGCGCACGCGCGACAACTGATTCTTCGCACGACACGCAGTCGGCTTGGGTTTGGCAAAGCAGACATCCGCTGGATCGGCGACACGTGGATCACGATGTACGAAGTGCGCTTCGGCTGTGCAACGCGCACAGGCATGCGTCAGCGATTGCATGTCCTTCCGGCGTACAGTCGCTATGAATCTGTCGGGGGAAGTGGAGTCTGGTCGGGAACGCGCGCGACCGAGGTCGCGATGATCGCAACAGATCCCGCGCCGACCCTTCCCTCGCTCATCACCGCCCAGCAACTGACCACGGAACTCGAGCGCCTGCTCAGCCGTCGACAGGACCTCGTGCACGAGACCGCCCGCACCCGACACCTCGAGATCTGCGCAGAGCGCTGCATTCCCGAAGCCGATCAGGTGGCATTTGATGACATCACCACCTTCGAATGGCCCCTGACACTTGCGGTCGTCGAGGAGCGCCGGGGGACACGGGTCGTCGTGGTCGACGCAGTCACTCGCCGTGTCGATACCGATCTCGGAGAACTGCTGACCGGACAGCTGGGACGGTTGGCACAGACGCTCGGCATCCCCGAATCGACTCGTGCTGTCAGAGCGGGTTAGACGCTTTGCAACGGGGCAATGGGTGCCGTACCCGCGCACCAGGACACCGCAAATTGCCGGGCAGTGCGAGGGGTCAGGCCATGCCCACCACGCGCAAATCGCACTGCGCTTGGAGTGAGCTGGTCGGTGATCGACCCGCCAAGCCGAGTGACCCATCCGTGTGCCATCTCGATAAAACGGTCTTGAGTGAGCTCAGTGAACGCGACGCGGACGCCAAAGCGCGTGGCAAGCGCCGCCTTCTCTCCGCGCCCGAGTGCACTCTCGATATCATCCTCGCGCTCCGAGCGCGTCTCGCGCATCAGCTTCAAACGATTTGACGTTGCCCAGACCACCACATTTTCCGGGCGAATTGCCGCATCGCCATCAAGCGCCGCCCGCAGGGTACGGTCGGTGCGCTCGCCGTCATCGAACACCAGATCGTCAAGGAGCACGACGCACCGGGGGCTCGTCCCTTCGAGCAGCGCAAACAGCGCCGTAATCGAGGCGGCATCAGCGCGATCGACCTGAATGAGTCGAAGGCCCGCATCTGTGTGATCGCCCGCGAGAGCACGTACTGCAGCAGATTTTCCCGTGCCGGGTGGCCCATAGAGCAATGCATCATTGGCCGGTCCGCCCGCGACAAATGCGCGAAGCGCAGCGGCGAGCGGCGCACGTGTGTGGTCGCTGCCGATCAGATCATCAGTCGTGATCGGATCGGGATGCGGGATACCTACCAATGCACCGTGCGTGAATCGCAGCGCCTGATGGGTCGCGAGTGGTCCGGTACCCTCATGGGCGTAAAACTCGACCAGACGATCCACCAGCCTGCCCCATTCAGGCGTTGCAACCAGCGCATCACGCAGTGCCCGAAATGCGGGAGGACGACTCGGTGCGTTGCCAGTGCCATGACGGGGGATTGCATCGCTCAGCCCATGTGACTCCAAGAGCTCTGTGATCGATACGTGGGCCAGCCGACCGAGCGCATCAAGCTCGTCGGCCGCCCGCAACCGACGACGATCTGCAGGATCGACACCCGCACGAGCACGCAGTGCCCATGGCCCGCTCGAGCCGAGCACCATTTCAGCAATCGTGTCGGCAACGGGGGCTGCGCAATCAAAAAGCGCAGCGGCAAGGAGCTCTGCAGACACACGATCATTTGGCTGCGCCGTGATGCGCAAGAGTGCATCAATCAGCGGATCGTCAGTCAGATCAGAGAATGCGATAAAGGTCGTCGGTGGCATCGTGGTGATTATGGCAACGAATATCGTCGAGCACCGGCATAGCTCCGTGCGTAGTACCCCACAATCAGCGAATCGACGCGCACCCCTTGTGCCGGATTCGCCGCATGTACAAATAAACCGGTGCCGATGTACATGCCGACATGAAAGACATATCCCGATCGGTCGGCGAAGAAGACCTCGTCACCGGGCTGCAAGTCGTTGCGCTGTACGGGATATCCGACCCGCGATTGTGATGCGGCATCACGTGGAAATGCACCATGCACCGTCCTCGTCCAGAAGACTGAGTGGTTCCATACCCAATACATCAACCCCGAACAGTCGAATCCACTTCGAGAGCTTCCGCCATAAACATATGGGTGATGCCGCATAGACATCGCCAAGCCCGTGGCGGTCAATGCCGTATTGGGTTTCAATCCTGCGATCGGATGCGTTGGCCCGTTTGTCACCACATCCGGGTGACCCGGACTTGGCGCAAAGATGACAGGTGCAATTCCCACAAATCCCACGGCGACCACATGGTGATGGCGCTCGACCACGCGACCGCGTGACGACGTCACCGCGGCGCGAGTTGCGGGGCGCTCGCCGTCAATCCCAAGATAAATCGGATTATCGGCTGTGACGTCAAAGCCCCACTGAGGATTTACCACGCGAAGCACATAGGCCTGCGACCGCAGGGTGATTGCACTGGCAATCACCGCCTGACGGGCCCGTGGGCCCCAACTTGTCGGGATCTGCCCCCCGAGTACTCCGGCAACATAATCCTCGATACCCACAACATTGATCACCGAGAGCGTTCCCGTATATCCCCCCGTGCCCTCGTGAATGAGGAGTGACCCGTGGAACGCCAGCCCGCTTGGCGTCAGTGCAGGATTCAGCATGCGCAGACTCGATGCAGCGCTCACCACGACCGCATCGGGGGAGTAAAAGACCTGCGGCGTCGGTGTATCCAGGTCGGTCACGTCGTACCCCAGCCCGCCTCCTGGGACCGGCACAATCGAGACGCGATGTCCTGTTGGAATCTGGGCAATTGCCGCACCGGTGAATTGGTCGGTCACCACAATTGGAGTATTCGCCCCGATCACCACCTGCGTGGCAAGGTCAGCAACAAGCACCCTGATGGGGACCGGCCGAATAGCGCCAACGACAGTTCCCGGAAATGCAGCGCCGAGAATACGCGTGGCGGAAAACCCTGCCAGGGCGTGACGATAGGCGGTCTGGCGCAGCGGCTGGGCCGCCGCGAACCCCACAACGATGCCCACCATCACGACCACCAGAAGTCCAAGGGGCCACACACGACGACGTGTCATGCATGCGGCGCGTTGTACAGCGTCGCTCACACGGATGATTCTATAGATGACGCGGATCAGCTCGATACGCAGATCTCAACGGGCGCTTTTCCCGCACGCGATATGAGAACACGCAGAGGGCGCGCGGTATGCTTGACACATGACGAAATTGACTGGTTCCGCACTGGAGCATCACCTTGATTCGCTCCTCGGGGTGCCCGCGTTTGCACCCCCGACAGCGTTCTCCGAAAATGCCATTTGGAATGACCCATCGATATACGCCGAGGCCGAATCTGATCCCGAAGGCTGGTGGGATCACCATGCGCGTGCACTTGATTGGCAGACCCCGTGGCACACGGTGCTCGACTGGTCGAACAAGCCATTTGCCAAGTGGTTTGTAGGCGGACGGCTCAATGCGTCATACAACTGCATCGATCGACATGTCCTTGCCGGCAATGGCGAGCGAGTTGCGTTTTATTGGCGCGGTGAAGAGGGCGAAGAGCGCGCGCTGACCTACAACTGGCTGCATGAACAGGTACAACGCGCAGCCAATGCGCTCACCGATCTCGGGGTCATGCCCGGCGATGTCGTCGGAATTTTCCTCCCAATGATCCCGGAAGTGATCGTGGCGATGCTCGCCTGCACGCGGATTGGCGCGCCCCACAACGTCGTCTTCGGTGGGTTCTCGGTGGAATCTGTGCGAGAGCGCATGGCAGAATCGCGTGCCAAAGTGCTGATCACCGCCGACGGTGCACGTCGACGAGGAATGGTCGCTTCGGTCAAGTCTGAGGTGGACACCATTCTCGAACGACTTCCCGATTTGGCACACATCGTCGTCGTCGATCGCACCGAGATTGCCCATCCGATGACCCCCGGCCGCGATGTCGATTGGGACAGTGCCCTCGATGCCGCAAACCCCATCTGCGACGCGCAGCCATTTGATGCCGAACACCCGCTCTTTATCTTGTACACATCGGGATCCACCGCCAAACCCAAGGGAATTCTCCACACGACCGGCGGTTATTTGGTCGGCGCGGCCTACACCACAAAACACGTCTTTGATTTCAGGCCCGACCGCGATGTGTTCTGGTGTTCGGCGGATGTGGGCTGGATTACCGGCCACAGCTACATCATCTACGGCCCATTGATGAATGGCGTTACCAGCGTGATGTACGAAGGCGCGCCGGACTACCCGCATCGCGCCATTTGGTGGGAGACCATCGAGCGCTACAAGGTGAGTGTGTTCTATACCGCCCCGACTGCGATCCGCGCATGCATGAGCTGGGGGGCGGAAGAACCCAACAAGCATGATCTCTCCAGCCTTCGACTGCTTGGGTCTGTTGGGGAACCCATCAACCCAAAGGCCTGGCTCTGGTATCGCGAGGTCATTGGGGGCGGGACAACCCCAATTGTGGACACCTGGTGGCAAACCGAGACCGGTCAAATCATGATCACCCCCGTGCCGGGGATCACCCACACAAAACCGGGATGCGCCATGCGCCCGCTTCCAGGAATCGTGGCCGAGGTGGTCGACAATGATGGCAATGCCATGAGCGAAGGCCAGGGCATCCTCGTACTGCGCCGACCATGGCCGGGAATGCTGCGCACGCTCTACCACGAGCCCGATCGTTTCGTGGAGACCTATTGGAGTCGCTTCGGCTCCGACACCTATCTTGTTGGTGATGCCGCGCGCATCGATGCCGATGGGGATATCTGGATTCTGGGACGCATTGATGACGCGATCAATGTCTCGGGCCATCTCCTTTCCACCGCGGAGGTGGAATCGGCAATCGTGGGCCACCCCAAGGTGGCCGAGGCGGCAGTCGTCGGCCAGGCCGATGAGATCACCGGTCAGTCAATTGTCGCCTTCGTGACACCGATTGAGGGAACCGATACCAATACCCTCAATGAGGAGGTTCGCCAACACGTCGCGGTACAGATCGGCAAAATCGCCAGACCAAAGCGGATCATTTGGACCTACGATCTCCCCAAAACCCGATCGGGCAAGATTATGCGTCGCCTCCTTCGCGATATCGCAGAAGGGCGTGCGCTCGGCGATGTCACCACGCTACGCGATCCAAGCGTGATGGAGACATTGCGCGAACTTATTTCTGAACACGCTGACTCCGAGGATTAGAACCCACGCAATGACTGACCCATCCAAAGACGCTGCCTGGCGGGAGCGTTTAAGCCCAGAGCAATATGCCGTGACGCGCGAGGGTGCGACGGAGCGAGCCTTTACGGGGGTCTACTGGGACCACCATGGCGAAGGGATGTATCGCTGCGTCTGCTGCGGCGAACCGCTCTTTACTTCAGAGGACAAATTTGAATCCGGAAGTGGGTGGCCAAGCTTCACGCAACCGCATGTCGATGGGGTCGTCGCCGAGCACACCGATAGCTCACATGGGATGGTGCGTATTGAAGTCCGCTGTCAGTCCTGCGATGCGCACCTCGGCCACGTCTTTCCCGATGGCCCAAATCCCACCGGACTTCGCTACTGCATCAACTCCGCCGCCCTCGATTTTGATGAGCACGCACCATCGTGACCGGTGACGCACCCCCACTCTTTTTAGAAATGGGCCTCGGCGTCGATCTGGTCGGCGAGGATATGACCAAGGCGGCCTGTCGGGCAGCGCGGGAGGCGATTGGTCGCACATCGCTACCGGGCCTGTCGCGTCTACTCCCCAACGGTGATCGCAGCACGATGATCGTCAATGTCACGGTTGCGGTGCCGCGACCCGACGAGGTCAATACGGCAACCGTCGCGGGGGAGTTCCCCTATGGAACCGTGACGGTGACCGCCAACGAAGGCGGCATGCGCCTTCCCAATGGTACCGATTACGGCCCCGGACACGATCACCTGATCATCGCCGTGGCGGTGGTTGCAGTCGGTGTCCCCGACGCGACGCCACCGGCATCACATTAGGAGTGAGTCTTCACCAAATCGCGCTCGGGATGAATCCCCCAGCGATCAGCAAGTCGACGAAGATCGTCATCAAGTGGCCAGGCATCTGCGCGCTCATCTCCTTCATGGACCGGCGAGCCACCCTTTAATGCCATACATCCGGCGTTCTCGCCGACCTCATTGATTGCCGCAATATCATCAGCACTCAATACCGTTGTGGCAGGAACGCGGGCAAGTTCGGCGCGTTTTTCCTCGACAAGCTTTGCCAACGGGCCGGGCTCTTGAATCAGGGTCGGTACCACCGAGGCGACGGCTGGCTGGGCCAAGGTCCACTGGCATGACAACTGCAGTGGCGTCAAATCGTTGCGCTCGCCAATCTCGCGAATCCGATCAAGCTGCGCACGCGCTTGTCTGACCCAACCCGCAGGTCGAAATCCCCGATGATCATTGGCGGCGAGCGCGTCCTCGTTAGGGACATCGTCATGGAATACACCGCCGTAATCCACGACGCGGGCAAGCACCCGAACGTCGGCGCTCTCGCACGCAGGCAGCACCAGACGCGAGGGCCACGGCTCGAATGGGTTTGAGATCAGCATTGCCCAGTCGAGGATGTCCCCGAACCGTTCCAGACATCGCAGAATGTCGAGAGTAAAACCGTTTGCGGGGCCCGGTGCCACGCCAATTGCACGCGCAAGTCCCTGCTCGCGCAATCGCGCCATCCCCTGCTCCCACACCACCGAACTCGAATATCCGATTCGGTCAGGGTTATGCAGTAGCAAGAGATCAAAGGAGTCCACGCCGCACCTGACAAGACTTTCCTCGCATGCCCGCTCAAGGTAGGCAACAAAACGCTCGGGCGGCCGCAGACGCGGATCGGTGAAACGAGGAAATCCCTTCGCTCCCTCACGCTCGCCCTTGACGAAGTCGTGGCCAATGGCGCCGACGAGCTGGTAGCTCTCACGCGGAAGGCCGGCAATCGCCTGACCCACCATGCGATCGCCCTCGCCAGAGCCGTAGACATCGGCAGTGACAACGGTGTGAATGTCGATATCGGGTCGCATCAAATCGAGATAGCGCGCATCCTCAAGCGCCAACCCAAAATGCATAAATCGCCCGCCACTCCATGCGCCGAGTGCCGTATGTCCGAGTTCAGCCATCCCGCACAGCGTCGCGTGTTTTCGGGCGAATCACAACCCCCCACCGACGAGGTCGGCGCGCCCGACAATGCAATCTCGGGCCAATCGGCGATACCGACGCCATTTCGCGCCGTCCAATTCACCCGCTACCCTCCAGTTTATGAACACATTGACTCAACGCACCCTTGCTGCCGCGGCAGTGGCAACAGGTCTGTGCGTCCTCACCGCATGTGGCAGTAGCTCCTCAAGCTCATCAACTCCGTCTCAAAGCACAACCTCTGCAAGCGCAGCGGTCAACGTCCCGAAAGTTCCGGCAGGCACCTGTATCCACACAGCGCCTTCACCGGCACCAAGTCCGAAGACCTACGGATCAGCCCCCTCGGTGTCCATCGATCTCACCAAGACCTACACCGCAACCATGGACACCTCGTGTGGGCGGATCGTGCTCCAACTCAATCCCCTTGCCGCGCCAAAGACCGTGAACAACTTTGTCTTCCTGGCAAACGAGGGCTTTTACAATGGCCTGACCTTTCACCGCGTCGTCCCCAACTTCGTTATTCAAGGTGGTGACCCCAACGGGAACGGCACAGGTGGGCCGGGATATCAGTTTCCCGACGAGCTCCCGACGACCCCCTACGCCGCCGGCGATCTCGCGATGGCAAACAGCGGGCCCAACACCAACGGCTCGCAATTTTTCATCGTCGCGACGCCCGCAGGCGCGTCCCAATTGCAGCTGCTCTACAGCCGCTTTGGCAAAGTGACAACAGGCTTGGACACGGTCCAGCGGATCATTTCGGTCCCTGCTGATAGCAACAGCAAGCCATTGCAGCCGGTCTACATCTACCGGGTCGCAATCACCGAGAAGTAATCACAGGTTCCCAGCGACGACCATCCCCGTATCGCGCAGCGGTGGGATGGTCGTCGCGAGGACGGGTTGGAGTAACATCTCGATTATGGGAGTACGCCACCACTCAACCGAGGATTACCTCGAGGCGTTGTACTTTCTCGCCTTTCCGATCGGCGAATATGGTCCGATCGCAAGCAGAGGACCCGCGCCCGCAGCCCGGGTTGCAGAGATGCTCGGTGTCAGTCCTGCCACCGCGAGCGAGATGATGAGCCGCCTCGAACATGACGGTCTGGTGTCGCGTGCCACCGGCAAGCCCGTGCTTACCGACGCAGGACGCACCGAGGCAGAGCGCGTTGTCCGCAATCACCGCATCATCGAACGCTTTTTAACCGACTTTATGGGGTACACCCCCGCGGAATCCCATGAACACGCTGACGCGATGGGAGATGCGTTTGATGATGAGATGGTCGCCCGCCTCGCCGATCGCCTCGGTCATCCCGATCGCTGCCCCCACGGCTGGCCCATCGATACTGCATTCGAGCAAGCAGAAAATCGCGATCTCCGCGCACTCTGCGATATTGATGCTCCCGCGCGCGTCGTGATTGTCCGTCTGGCAGAGCATGACACTGACCTCTTGAACTGGTTCTATGACTCGAGTCTTGCACCCGGCACCGAACTCGAGATCACTGCGCACACCCCTGCGACCGGCCAGCGCACGATCTCGCACAATGGCTCGACACGCGAGATCAGTGATATTGCCGCTGCGGGCCTCTACGTTCGGGTCGCATAGGACCCCGCACTCGCTTCAGGCGGGCGTGGGGTCGATGACATCGGTACCAAACTCCGGCGCGACACATGGACCATGTGGGCGATGCGCAAACGTGCGCACGACTGCGCATTGGCAGATGCTGCGTGGTGTGCGCCACACCCGTAGTCCGCCAAATCCATCCCGGCTCTGTTGAAGTGCGGCGAAATGCTCGACATCAATTTCTGCCCAAAAGACCTTATCGAGACACCCCATCACCTCACGGCCATCGCGCAGGTATGTGTAGAGGCGCGTGCATTCGGCCGCGCGGCAACCTGAGGGGTAGACGACGCGCTCGCAATGGACCGCGCAACTCCGGCAGCCCCCGGGTCCATCATCGGGGAAGGGTGTCCCCACACGCGCCCCTGGTCGACGCGACGGAATACCCGCCGACTCACTCATGACCGGCCGTCTGCTGCACCTGTGGGCGTTAGCGCACCACGCATTGCTCGCCAAACAGGGTCTTCAAGGACGCCTGCAAACTTCCGTCGCGGGGATTGACCTTGTACTCATCACCAAAGCGGTAGCGATACGCCCCCTCATCGGTTTCCATCACCATCACCACGGGCGACTCGCCTCGGTGGTCGACAAGCAGTTGACGCAACTGAGGCAGATGCTCTGGCTCAAGACGTGACGCATGTACGTGCAGCGTCAGACGATGCTCTTCCTTGTCTGGATCAACGTCGAAGGGTTCAATCGTCCGCGCGACAATCTTTGTCTCGCCTTCGCCCTTTTGATCGATGCGACCCGTGATGAGCACAATGCGATCTGCCACAAGGACCTCTCGGGCCTCGGCAAGCACCGCCGGCACCACAACGACCTCGACCGACCCCTCAAGATCATCAAGGCGCACGAACATCATTGCCTCACCACGGCGCGTATTGATGGCTTTCACCGCACCGATAATTCCGCCAACGGTCACAAATGCACCGTCGTTTTGGTCATCGAGGCGTCCCAGCCCAGTCGTCACTGCACGAGAGAGCTGATTGCGGCAATCCTGGAGTGGATGGCTTGAGACATAGAGTCCCAGCGCTTCCTTTTCTGCCGCCAAGAGATCCTCACGCGAGAACTCCTCTCCTGGGATGGCAAGATCAAGATCCATCGAAATGCCATCACCCGCGACCGAATCAAGTCCCGCAAAGAGCGACTCCTGGCCTGCGGCAGCATCGTTGCGCGCCTTCGTCGCTGCAGCCATCGCCTGCGGTAACACTTCAAGAATTCCAAACCGGGTTGCACCGGTCGAGTCAAACGCGCCGGCACGAATCAGGCTCTCCAGCGCACGCTTATTCACACTGGCCTGATCGACGCGACGACAAAAATCCCAAATCGAGGTAAATGCGCCACCCGCACCGCGGGCGTCGATGATTGCCGCAACCGCATTTTCGCCGACCCCCTTGACGGCAGTCATGCCGAAACGAATCTCTTTTGGTCCTGTCACCGCAAAATCAGAACGGCTGACATTGACATCGGGAGGCAGCACCGCAAGGCCCATGTCTTGGGCTGCTGCGACATAAAACGGCACGCGATCCTTGGTGTCCATGACGGAGCTCATCAAGGCGGCCATGTACTCAGACGGGAAATTGCACTTTAAGTAGGCGGTGCGGTACGCCAGCAACCCGTAACAGGCAGCATGCGACTTGTTGAATGAGTAGTCCCCTGCTGCCTCGCACAGCGCCCAAAGATCCTGGGCAACCTTGGTAGCGGTGCCTGAGGAAATACACCCAGAGATGAACTCATCCTTGAGCGACGCCATGAGGTCTTTATCTTTTTTGCCGACCGCTTTGCGCAAATCATCCGCACGCGATGGCGAGAAGTCCGCAATCGCACGCGAGATCGCCATCAGCTGCTCTTGGTAGATCGCCACCCCGTACGTGGGCCCGGTGATGGGCTCGAGACGCGGGTCAGCGAGTTCTACCTTGGATGGGTCCCGCTTGTTGCGCGCATAGGTCGAGATAAATGCCATCGGCCCTGGGCGGTAGAGGGCAACCAGTGCGATGAGGTCGGCAAATTCGGTGGGACGCACCTCGCGCAACGCGTCTCGCATACCGCTTGATTCAAACTGAAAGACCCCAAGCCCCTCGCCACGAGCAAGCATTTGATAGGTCGGAAGATCCCCCATCGGCAGCGTGTCGATGTCAAGGTCAATCCCGTGGGTCTCGGTGATGAGTTCCTGGCATTTTTGAATCACGTCCAGATTGCGAAGGCCAAGGAAATCCATCTTCAGGAGTCCGAGCGCCTCGACATCGTGATCAGGCACCTGGGTCACAACATTTCCATCATCATCTGTACGCACGGGAATAAAGTCGGTGACATCACTCGGTGCGATCACCACTCCCGCAGCGTGGACCCCTTCATTGCGTACCAACCCCTCGAGTGGCCGTGCGGTATCGATGATCGTGCGCACCACCTCATCTGAGGCGTATGCGTCAGCGAGCTCGGTGCCCTCTTTGAGGGCATCCTCAAGGCGAATACCGATCGGCCGCTCCGGCACGAGCTTGGCGATACGGTCGACCTGGCCGTAGCTATAGCCCAACACGCGTCCCGCGTCGCGCACCACCGCGCGCGCAAGCAGTTTGCCGAAGGTGCCAATACGCGCCACTGAGCCCTGGCCGTAGCGTTCGGTGACATATGCCACCACGCGTTCCCGTCCATTTTGGGCGAAGTCAGTATCAATATCGGGAAGACTCTTACGCCCAGGATTCAGGAACCGTTCAAACAGCAACCCATGCTCGAGTGGATCCAGATCGGTAATGCGCAGCGTGAATGCCACGAGCGACCCCGCGGCTGACCCACGCCCCGGACCCACGGCAACGCCATTTTCTCGGGCCCAACGAATGTAGTCCCAGACGATCAAAAAGTAGGACGAAAAGCCCATCTCTTCGATGACGTCAAGTTCAAACCGCAGGCGCTCCTCTGCCCCCTGGGGTGGGCTTGCCTGATAGCGCCGCGTCATCCCTTCGCGACACAGCCGCTCGAGATAATCGGTGGGTGTCGAGCCATCGGGAACCGGGAACCGCGGAAGCTTGAACTCCCCAATCGGAAGCTCCAGGCCACCACAACGCCCAGCGATCTCCATTGAGACAGGAATCGCATCGAGGAAATCCGGAAGCGCGATCGCCATCTCGGCACCCGTCTTTAAGTAAAACTCCTTGGTGTCGAACTTAAAGCGATTGGGGTTTGAGAGGACATCGCGTGTTTGAATCGCCAAGAGCGCCTCATGGGCATCGGCATCATGCTGGCAGACGTAGTGCGCATCGCAGGTCGCCACCATCGTCTGACCTGCGTCACGGGCAAGGCGTGCAAGCTGTGCATTGATCTTTTGCTGCACCGGGATGCCGGAGTCTTGGATCTCGACGTAGAGGTCGTCTCGCCCAAAGATCTGCACAAGCCGATCGAGTTCCGCCCGGGCACCCGGAAGGTCGTCTTGCTCAACCAATCCACAGATGGTTCCCGACAAGCACCCCGTGAGTGCGATGACCCCATCGGCATGCTGCGACAAGAGCTCATAATCCACGCGGGGCTTTCGGTGGTAGCCCTCGAGAAAGCCCTTGGAGCACAGCTTGATCAGGTTGTAGTACCCGGCCGTATTTTCCGCCAGGAGCGTGATGTGGGCACGACGCTCACGCCCAGGACGCGCATGACGATCGGGCACGAGGTAGGCCTCAAGGCCAACAATCGGAGTGATGCCGCGTTTTTTTGCGGTGCGGTACAACTCGATTGCGCCGCTCATCACCCCGTGATCGGTCAAGGCGGTCGCGGTTTGACCCATCTCCTCGACGCGATCGAGCAGGCGTTGGATCTTGCAGGCGCCGTCCAGGATCGAATAGTCCGAGTGGACATGCAGATGCGCGAAGTCTGGGGCGACTGCCATACCTATGAGGCTAACCCGCCGCCGCCCACACGGCAAGAGGCCGCCAACACAATATGTGGGGTCTAAGCGGGGTTCTCAACGCCACAGGTAGTGTGTGGGGGCTGCCGACGACAGGCCCCCACACATGACTTACTCGCCGCCTGCGACCACCGCATGCTCAAGTGCGAGCAGTCCCCACTCCCCGCCGATCACCAGCAATTTGCCGTCCTGTGACCACGTGCCCGCACGCGCCCATCGGATCACCCGGCAAATTCCTCGATCCTGGGTCCGCAAGATGACCAGCGAATAAATACGCGGGGTCTCATACACCGGCACAATTGCGACCTGCCCACCGGGGGCCAGTACCGCAGAGGCGGGAAGTTCTCCGTCCGCCAAATCCGACAACACGGCAGCCGGAGGCAAATTTGCCGCAGGGTCGGTTTCCGATCGATCCTCACCCACAAGCTTCAAGTCAGACAACGCCCAGGTCCGCGTAATCAAACGAGCGATCCCCTGGATCCGATCGCCATCGAGGGTCGTGAGTCCGAGTGCAGGCTCACGTGCCGCCGAGATCACCTTCACACGGTCGGTACCCGCGATGCCCAGCGAGGGGTCGAAGCCGGCAAGCTCCAACTCGGTGTGCGGCGGCGGCATGATCATCAGCCCATTCGGCGGCTCCGCGCGTCGACGCCCAGGTCGCATGCCCCGACGCTGCAGCACATCGAGAATTCCCGACCAGGGGCCAGGGTCATCCGGAAGAACCGGCTGCGGCGGAATCGAACGCGTACTCATACGGACTCCTCAAAGGGAACAATAAGTGCCATACCCCACTCGCCACCAATGACCACTCGGCCATCAAATGCGAGGGCAATTGCAGATGCGCCGGCGATATAGAGCGCGAGGGCCCCATCCGTCGCACGCACCACGGCGACCGCGTCAGGACCTGAAAGAGTGGCCCAACCACCGTCGTCAGAGAGCGAAATTGCGGTGATGTCGGTGATGACAGGGGTCCAGCTTTCGGCAGGCTCGCCTGCGCCATATCGCGTCAGACGCCCATCAGCATCTCGCGCCAGCACGCGATTCGCGGCCCCTGCGCCGGCAAGTGCGATGACAGGAGATCCCGTCTGAGCACTCGTATCGCCTGCAGGGTGTACCGCCCCATTGGCAGCAATCCAGAGGCGATCCGAGGCAAAGGCAATATCCTCCACCACGCCCGGATACTCGGCGATGGGTTCGCCATCCGCCAGCGCGACCACATATGTAGTGCCCTCATCGTAGATCGCGATTTGCAATCCATTTGCCGAGATCGCAACCGGTCCGGGGCCAAGATCGGAGATACGGTCCCCCATACTTGGGAGCACCACCCCTCTCCATCCATCATCTGCCCGCAGCAGCGCAGCATTGGCGCGCGCCGCCCCTCGGGCGTCACACGCACCAGGGGGGCGCCGATCAAAGGCTTGGGCGAGATCGGGCAGCACAATGCTTTGAATTGCCCCTGGGGCCCAGCTCATCACCATCGTGCCGCCGGCGGTCGCCGAGAGTCCGTGGGTCGGATACGGCGACGCCACCGACAGTGCAATTTTCGGTGCGGTGAGTACAGTCGCGCCTGCGGGTGGGTCGCATTCGAGAAGCGACAGCCCGGCCGCACCATGGTGCAGTGCGCACACTGACGGCGCTGCACCTTGATGGATGCGCAACCGCTGCGGCGGGATGATGCGTCGCATCGGCTACTTGCCTTCGAGGGTCTGGTTGATGCGGTACGCCATTCGGCTCTGGAGTGAGAACAGCTCAATAAAGCCTGGCGATGCGTGCTGTGAAAACGATGCGTCCGCATTAAAGGTGGCAAGCGACTTATCGTAGATCGCGTATGGCGACACGCGCTTGGCGGCACGCGCCGACCCCTTGTAGAGGCGCATCGTGATCTCCCCCGTGACCTTGCGGTTCACATCGCGCATGAGGGCATTCAGATTCTCCAACAGCGGCTCGTACCACAGGCCCTCGTACACCAGCTGCGCCCACAACCCATCGAGTTGCGGCTTGAGTGCATTTTGGCGCCCAGTACACACCAGCTTCTCGAGCTCACGGTGCGCCGTCAAGATGACCTCTGCTGCGGGAACCTCATAGATGTCACGGACCTTCAAACCCACCACGCGATCCTCAATGTGATCGACGATGCCCACACCATTTCGACACGCAATCTCGGCGATGCGTTGAATGATCTCGACGAGGCCATATTCGACCCCATCAATTGATACGGGTAGTCCTTCGCGGAATCCGACCACAATCTCTTCCACCCGATCGGGCGCATTGATTGGCGGGGTCACGAGCTCGAAGAGATCGTCTGGTGGAGCCTGGTCGAGTTCTTCGATCATGCCGCCCTCGCTGGAGCGACCCCACAGGTTGTCATCGATCGAATATGGGCGCTCGACCGAGCTCGACACTGGGATGCCGTGCTCAAGCGCATAGGCAATTTCCTCATCACGCCCCATCTGCCATTCGCGCACGGGTGCGATGACCTTCAGCTCTGGAGCGAGCGTTGCGACCGTTGCCTCAATGCGCACCTGGTCGTTACCCTTACCGGTGCAACCATGCGCAATGGTGTCGGCGCCGAATGTGCGCGCCGTCTCCACAGCGATCTTGGCCAACAGCGGCCGCCCGAGGCTGGTGAAGGGCGGATACCCGCCTTGATATTTGGCGTTGGCGAGAATTGATGGGCCCACGTAGTCGCGTGCAAACTCCTCTTTGGCATCCACCAAAATCGATTCGACCGCACCGAGCATGCGCGCCTTGTCGAGCACCTGAGTGAAGTCATCGGTCGGCTGACCAAGATCAATACACAGCGCAATAACCTCTGCCTTGTATTCATCTTGAATCCACTTGAGCATCACGGAGGTGTCAAGACCTCCGGAGTACAACAGCACGACGCGCTTCACATCCTCAGGACGCGCAAGGTACGACGCGGACAGTGGGGCTAGCGAACTCTCAGACACACACAACCTCAGCCATTGACGACAACGGAACACCACGCAGTTTAGAGGCGATCGCGGCCCGTGGTCGCCGACCCCAAATCTTTTGTTCGTCCGATCTTGGTCGATAGGATCTCATGGCACCTTCGAAAGAAGCCTCGAGGCGATGACCAACGACGCAATTGAGTCGGCGTTCCGGGTCCCCGCGACATTACGGTCGCTGACCTTCATTCGCTGCGCGCTCGCGCTGGTACTCGATCGGGAGCCGTGGGCTCCCGAGGACTCAGGTCGCCTCCTGCTTGCCGCAAGCGAAGCCGTCTCAAACGCGATCGAGCACGGCTCACCGCCCCATGACGGGTACGTCGAGATCTCGCTTGTCATGCGTCGCGATGGCGCAACACTCATCGTGACCGATGAGGGCACCGGTGACGCCGAGCCCGAGGTCGATCCAGAATCGGCCCCAACGTCACCCGAAAGCCTGCGTGGACGAGGATTCCCGATCATGCGCACCCTGGCCGACGAGGTCACTGTTGCCCGTGTCGGTGATGGAACCCAAGTCACTATGGAATTTGCAATGCGCCTCGATGACCACCAGGCAGTCAGCGCCGCCTAGCCACGCATCACGACCTCGCAATTATTGGGCCGCGAGTACCGTCCCCAGCGCCGCAACAAGGCCATCGAGGTCTGACTCGTCAATCACCAGGGGTGGCAAAAACCGCAGAGTCTCGGCTGAAGTGTTGTTGATCAGATAGCCGGCCTCAAGCATTCGCGCGGTCACCTCGGCGGCGCGGGCGACGGGCAAATCGATCCCGCACATCAGGCCACGCCCTCGCACCTCACGTACAAGCCCTGTCTCCACAAGTGCGTTGAGCCCCGTACGCAACCGTTCACCTTTGCGCCGCACGGAATCCTGGAGTCCCGAATCACCGAGTACACGGCAGCTCGCCAGCGCCGCAGCACATGCGAGTGGCCCGCCGGCAAATGTCGAACCGTGGTCTCCTGGGACAAACACCGCATCGATCTCTGGGCGCGCGGTAATTGCGCCGATCGGTACGCCGCCGCCCAGACTCTTTGCCAAACACATCACATCTGGGGTGATATCCACCTCTTGATAGGCAAAGAGCGGCCCCGTGCGCGACAGCCCGGTTTGCACCTCATCCACGACGAGCAACGCACCGTGACGATCACACAACTCACGTGCCAGACGCAGCATCTCACGCGAGATCGGGTGCACCCCTACCTCGCCCTGGATGATCTCGATCCACACGGCGCAGGTGCGCGGTCCAACCGCGGCCTCGAGCGCCTCGAGATCATCGCGATCAACGTGATGAATATCGGGAACCAGTGGCGTAAATGCGGTTTGCTTATCGGGTTGCCCGGTCAGGGTCAGCGCCCCATAGGTGCGCCCGTGAAAGCCCTGGTTAAGCGCGACGACCTCAGGCCGACTCGGACCACCGTACTTACGTGCAAGTTTCAGCGCGGCTTCATTCGCCTCTGCACCTGAGTTGCAAAAAAAGACCCGTCCGCCCATTGAGTGATCACGAATCCATTCGGCCAACTCCAACATCGGCTCGGTGTAATAGAGATTCGAGACATTGATCAGCCGCGCCGCTTGGTCCTGAATCGCCGCAACGACCTCAGGGTGACAGTGGCCGACATTGATCATGGAGATGCCCGCCATGCAATCGACATAGCGGCGACCTTCTGCGTCAAAGAGTGATGCCCCATCACCATGGGTGAACATCACCGGCTGGCGACGGTAGTTGGTCATCAGCGCAGCCTGCTCGCGTGCAACCCACTCAGGCGTCGTCACGGCGTAATTTTGGTGCCGATACCGGCTTCGGTGAACAGTTCAATCAGCACTGAATGCTCTTGACGGCCATCGACAATGTGGGCCGCATCGACCCCGTCGGCGAGGGCGTCGCGCACCGCGGTCAACTTCGGCAGCATTCCACCGCCGATTCCGCCCGCAGCGAGCATCTGATCAAGTTCGGTGAGCGTGCACTCGGAAATCAGCGACCCGGGATCCGACGGATCGGCGAGGAGCCCCTCAACATCGGTCAAAAAAAGTACTTTGCGCGCGCGGAGTGCTCCCGCCAAGCTGGCGGCCACCGTATCGGCATTGATGTTGTAGCTCTGCCCGGATTCATCGACACCCACCGAGGCGACCACCGGGACAAAATCTGCGAGGCGTTCGAGGACCCGAGGATCGACACGATCGACCTTCCCCACAAATCCGATGTCGGTGCCATTGGGCATCTGCTTGCTCGCGGTAATCAATTGCCCATCGTCGCCGGCAAGCCCCACCGCGGCAACGCCAGCCACATGGAGCTGGGCAACAATTTCCTTGTTGACCTTTCCGACGAGCACCATCTTGGCGAGCTCCATCGTGCGGGCATCGGTCACCCTGAGCCCATCGACAAATCGCACATCCAGGCCCAGGAGGTCGGAGTAGCGGGAAATGTCCGGGCCACCACCATGGACGACGACAGGATTCATGCCCACGAGCTTCAACAAGGCGATGTCCCGGGCAAATGATGCCTTGAGCTCCGGGGCAATCATTGCCGCACCGCCATACTTGACCACGATCGTGGCACCTGCGAAATCGCGAATGTAGGGCAGCGCCTCGAGGAGGGTTGCTACACGTGACGCGGTGTCCTTCACAATGGCCTCGCGATTGAATGTCGGGGAATCAGATGCCGAGCTCGAAGGCGGAGATTATCGCGACGGGCAGGCATTTGTCACATCACACCCGCCCGGATGCAACCTAGAGCCGCCTAGGTGTGGTACTCGGCGTTGAGTGTGACGTAGTCATGGGTCAGATCAGAGACCCATAACGCGTACTCCGCGTTGCCCCGGCTGAGTCCAATCTCAATGTCATATTCGGCGCGATCCATCACCGTTGCGGCATCCGCAATCGCGACCCCGTCAATGACAACGACCGGTTCGAATACCTGACCCGCAGCCACTGCAAGTGCCTGGCCAACGGCTTGTGAAATGCGGCCCCAGTTGGGATCACGCCCGAAAATCGCTGTCTTGACCAGCGGTGACTCGGCAACCGCGCGCGCGACTCGCGCAGCCTCATCGCGATCGAGCGCACCATGCACACCCAATCGCACCGTATGTGCCGCACCCTCACCATCTTTTGCCATCTGGATTGCGGCCCAGCGACAGACGGCAGCAATTGCATCGCCACAGACCTGCCTCGACGCGCCCGCCAGCGGCGCTCCTGCCCCATTTGCCATCACCAGCAAGGTGTCACTCGGGCTCATCTGGCCATCGACCGAGATCCGATTAAAACTCGACTCCCCCGCCGCCAGGGTGATCTCGCGGACATCATCGGCAGAAAGCGGCGCATCCGTGGTGACATAGGCGAGCATCGTCGCCATGGTCGGGCGAATCATGCCGGCCCCCTTGGCGGCAATCCCGATCCGAATATCACCTTCGGGAAGCTGCAGGACAAACGCACCGCCCTTCAAGGTGCGATCAGTGGTACAGATCGCCTCATTAAAGGATGTTCCCCCATCGACCGAGAGCCCGTCAGTCGCAGCAATAATCCCTCGGCCAATTTTGTCCATATCGATGTGCTCGCCGATCACTCCCGTGCTCGAGACCAGCACCGTCTCGGGCGCAACACCCAGCAGGAGTCCGGTCTGCTCGGCCATCGCGAGCGCATCCCGCTCCCCTTGATCGCCGGTCGCGGCGTTCGCGATACCCGCGTTGACGACAACGGCAGAAAATTGCGAACGGTCGCGTGTGCGATTGACCCGCACCGGTGCGGAGGGCAACGCATTTGTCGTATCCATCAACCATGAACGGGTCGGACGCAGTGAACGCAGCACTCCAATATCGCGCGCACCAGAGACTTTGAGTCCACAGGTCGCACCGTAGGCGACATATCCATCGGGACTCGTGACGCTGCCCCCAGGAATGCGCACAAGCCCGTCGGGCGCCGCAATCCAATCCCCGCGCTCAATCGGAGAAAAATCAGTCACCCAACAGACCTTCGGTTTCGGGGCGGCCGGTCATCAAATTGATGTTCTGCAGCGCTTGGCCGGCGGCACCCTTCCCGAGATTGTCAATCACCCCAAATCCCACAAACAGGCCACGTCGAGGATCGCTGGTCACAAACACCTGGGCAAAGTTGGTGCCCTGGACCGCCCGCATTCCCGGCGGGGCATCGACAACTTCCACAAATGGATGATCGGCGTAGAAACGGGCATATTCGGCCAATAGATCATCTGGGTGCGGGGTCTCGCCGACAAAACGCGCGTAGCAGGAGGCCAGCAAACCGCGATCAACAGGCACCAGGTGTGGGGTGAAGAGCACCTCTTGACCGAATTCTTGAGCGATTTCGGGTGCATGCCGATGGGTGAGCACTTTGTAGGCAGTGACATTTTCGGTCACTGATGAGAAGTGCACCGTCGGCGTTGGTGTCCGACCGGCGCCCGAGACGCCACTTTTTGCATCAATCACGACATCGGTAAGACGCGCGCGTAATGGCAGGATCGCCAACAGCGACGCGGTGGGAAAACATCCAGGATTGGCCACGACCCGCGCTCCACGAATCTCGTCCCGATAGCGCTCGGGCAACCCGTAGACGGCCTGCGCCAGGATCTCCTCGCGGGGATGAGTAAAGCCGTAGACCTCCGGATAGAGCTTGGGATCACGCAACCGATGGTCTGCGGAGACGTCGACGATCCGCGCACCGCGGTCATAGAGTTGTCCCACCAGATCTGCGGCCTCGGCATGTGGATAACACACCGCCGCGATATCTCCCGGCGCGATGCTCGCAAGATCGAGCTCCGTCAGAACATCGGTCACACGATATTCGGGATACAGATCAACCAACCGACGACCCGCATCGGCGCGCGCGGTAATGGTTCCCAAATCGAGCTGCGGATGCGTTGCAACGAGCGCAGCGAGCTGCGCACCGGTAAACCCGGCAGCCCCAAGGACATGGACGGTTCCGGCACTCATGCGCGCAACTCTGCCCCGTGGTCGTCGGCGAGTGCCGTACGCACACGTGTCACAACTTCAGTGATCTCATCATCGGTCAAGGTCCGGGTTGGATCGGCAATCGTCATGCGAATCGCCAAGCTGACGCGACCGTCGCCAATCTTGTCGCCCACATAGCGGTCAAACACGCCGATATCTCGCACCAGATCGCCACCGACGCGACGGGCGGTTGCGACCAATTGCCCCGCGACAATGTCATCGCCGACCACGAGTGACAGGTCTCTCGTGGAGACGGGCACGTTCAAGATGTCATCGAATTGCGTCACGGTGTGTGGCGCCGCGCCGCCCAATGCGGCCAAATCGAGCACAACCACCGCGCTGGGTCCCGACACATCAAAATTGCGCATGACCACGGGGTGCATCTCGCCAATCCAGCCAACGACGACGTCCCGATGCATGAGCCGTCCTTGACGCACCGGATGGAGATATGGGGCATGGTTGGGCTCGAGGGTGGTCCGCACACCAACGGTTGCGCACAGCGCGTGTGCGAGGCCAACTGCACCGTGCACATCAACTGTTGCCAGCGGCGCGCGCCAGTGCCCATCGGTCGGCGCACCGAATTCCAGAGCTGCCAGAAATTCCCGCTCCTCCGCACGCCCATCCGAGGCGGGCGCATATGTGCGACCAAACTCATACAACCGACCATGGGTGCGCTGATGGCGTTGATTCTGCGCGGCCGCACGCAGCAGGCCGGGAAGCATGGAGCGGCGCATCACGCTCATCTCTTCTGAGATGGGATTTGCCAAACGCACGAGGTTGCGCCGCGGGTCATCGGCGGCCAAACACAGCCGATCGACATCGCCTTCGGGCACAAACCGGTAGCTCACAATTTCCGAATAGCCGTGGTCGGTGATAAAGCTGCGCAGTCGCTCGGTACGACGCTGGGCCGGTGTGCGGGTTCCATGCCCCACCATGCGCGGCAGCTCGGCAGGCACACGGCCATAGCCATGAATTCGGGCGACCTCTTCAATCAGGTCAATCTCACGTGTGACATCCCGACGTCGAAGCGCGGGGACACGCACGCTGTGGGCGATATCACCCTCCACAACATCACATCCCAAACGACGCAGAATCTCGGCGGATTCGTCGGGAGAGATATCCAGCCCGATAATGGCGTTGGCCCGGACATGGCGCAGGGAAATGGGCTCTGGAGTCGGGGCAGGGGTTGCCACATCCAGGGTCCCGGGAACGAGTGCCCCCCCGCACAATTCCACGAGAAGCCGTGAGGCGATCGTCAATGCGACCGGCGGCAATTCGTACGGCAGGCCCTTTTCAAAACGGGCGCTTGATTCGCTACGCAATCCCAAACGCAGTGCACTATGCAACACCGATGGCCCTTCGAAGCTCGCCGCTTCAAGGGCGATGCGGGTCGTGGTCGCTGATACCTCGACATCTTGGGCGCCCATGATTCCTGCGATCACACATGGATGCTCGGCATCACAAATCGCCAACACATCCGTATCCATGCTGCGCAGCTGGCCGTCAAGGGTCGTGATTGGCTCGCCATCATGTGCTCGACGCACAATAATCGATGGCCCAGCCATGCGATCCAGATCAAATGCGTGCAGTGGCTGGCCGGTCAAAAGCATGACGTAGTTGGTGATGTCGACCACGTTGTTGATAGCGCGCATCCCTGCGGCCTCAAGACGCGAACGCAGCCACACCGGTGACGGACCAACAGTGACGTCGGTGAGCACACGCGCCATGTAGCGAGGACACAGATCTGCTGCGACGACCTCAACCGACAGATAGTCGACGACATTCCCGGCGCCCGTTGCCGTGGGTTCGGAGACGTCGAGCGCACCCAAAGGCGCGGTGGTAATCGCGTGCACCTCACGCGCAATTCCATAGATCCCCATCAGATCTGGGCGATTCGAGGTCAATTCCAACTCAAAGACTGTCTCTGAGATCGGCAGCAGCTCAGACACCGCGGTTCCCGGGGTGATGTCATCGGGCAACTCCAGAATGCCTTGCGACTCGGCGGCAAGTTCCAACTCCGACTCCGAGAGGATCATGCCGCGGCTCTCGACCCCACGGAGCGCGACCTCACCGAGTGGGTCACGGCCTGGCAGTACTGCGCCCGGGAGTGCAACTGCGACAGTGATGCCCGCTCTGGCGTTCGCTGCACCGCAGACGATCTGGCGCAATTCGGCCTCGCCGAGATCAACCTGACAGACACGTAGGCGATCGGCATTGGGGTGCTGTTCGGCAGACACGATCCGCCCAATACGAAACCGCTCGAGGTTCTGATCATCGGTGGGCATCCGCAGGTGGTGCACCGCCTCAACTGCAGGACCGGCATCGGTAATGCGTTCCGCGAGTTGGGCATCATCCATCGCCGGGGCGACGTACTCACGCAGCCAGGAGATCGGAAGCTTCATTGTGGGGTGTGCCCTCTCATCATCTGGCTACGAAAACTGCTCGAGAAAACGCAGATCGCCATCGAACAGCATGCGCAAATCGGGAACGCCGTGGCGGACCATCGCAATGCGATCCAGTCCCATTCCAAACGCAAAACCCGTCCAACGCTCTGCGTCATATCCGGCAAAACGAAAGACGTTCGGATCAACCATTCCCGCGCCAAGCAATTCCATCCACGAGCTCTTGCCAGTCCGATCGATCCAACGCACCAACAGCTGAATGGATGGCTCAGTGAACGGGAAAAAGTCAGGAATGATGCGGTATTCAGTCGACCCCAGAAGTTGGCTCGCCACATGCTTGAGCGTCCCCGTCAAATGGGCGAGCGACAACCCTTCATCCACCGCAAGTCCTTCGAGCTGATGGAACATCGGGCTATGGGTCGCATCAACATCGTCGCGGCGATACACCGCACCGGGGCTGATCACATACAACGGGGGTGTCCGTGCCTCCATGACCCGTACCTGCACCGAGGAGGTTTGCGTCCGAAGAATGACGCCAGGCGCCCCATCGACGTAGAAGGTGTCAGATGAGGATCGCGCAGGGTGTCCTTCGGGAGTATTGAGCGCGGTGAAGTTGTAGTGCTCAGTTTCCACCTCGGGGCCATCGGCGATCTCGTACCCAAGCGCCAAAAAGATCTCCTCGATCTCAAGGCGGACTTGGGACAACAGGTGCATGGCTCCTGCCGGATATGGATCACCGGGGAGGGTGACATCAGTACGATCCCGAGTCAGACGCTCGGTGAGCTCACGTGCATCGAGGTCCGTTTTGCGTGTCGCGAGCGCGGCCTCGATATCGCGACGGGCGATATTGGCAGCCTTCCCGATGATCCCGCGTTCTTCACCCGAGAGTGATCCAATGCTGGCCAAAATTTCTGCCAACTGACTCCGTCGCCCCGTATGAGAAACACGCACCTCTTCAAGGGCAGCCGGAGAGTCTGCAGCTGCCGTATCGGCAAGCGCTGCAGCGGTGAGTTTGGCGATGTCTTCAGCCGTGGCCACGGCGATCTAGGCTACAGGAGCAGACGGCGCGAATTCACTGATGTGACGCTGGCGAAGTGCCTCGGCACACAGAATCGCTCCGGCCGCCGACACATTGAGCGACTCCGCACCACGTGTTTGCGGAATCGTCACCCGAATCACATCCGCGTGATCACCGAGTTGGGCCAGCCCAGGACCAAGCCCTTCCCGTTCTGATCCGAGCGCGAGCACCAACGGCCCGGTCAAATCGGTCTGCCAAGGGGCAACACCATCGTGGGCAACCGCCGCGATGACGCGAAAGCCCTCGCGGGAGGCAAGGTCTTCCCCACGAACCCCCTCAAGGAGCGGAACCGCGAAGGTCGCCCCCATTGACGCACGGACAGCGCGCGGGTGAAATGGATCCGCTGAACCGGGCCCGAGTGCAAGCCAGTCCGCCCCGAGGGCGGCGGCACTGCGCACCAAGGTGCCGACATTCCCCGGATCCGACACCCCGGCGAGCCACACCCCGCAGACGGGCGGAAATTGCACGGTTGCAAAGCTGTGTGGCCCCGGCTGCGGCAAGATCGCCATCACCCGCGGGGGCGCAGCGAGCTGCGATGCCTCACTCAAGAGATCCCGGCGAACCGCATAGGCCTCGGTCTGCGGACCCAGCTGGGCAATGAGATCAGACACCTCATCGGCACGCTCCGCATCCACGAACACGACGGATGGAGTGACCCCATGAGCAAGACCTGCAACGAGTAGGTCTTCACCTTCGGCGACCATGAGCCGCAGCTCACGACGAGTGCGTTTGACTGCGAGCGACCGCAGCAGCTTGAGCTGCGGATTACGCCCGGAAGTCAGTGGCCGCAGATGCGGCCCACGTCGTGGACCGCGATTAGGCGGCGGCTGCGGTGCGGGCATCACGGGCCCGCGCGCACAAGCCGGCGAATGCCTCTGGCTCATGCACGGCAAGATCGGCGAGCACCTTACGGTTGAGCTCGATTCCAGCCAAATTCAGACCGTGAATAAACTCGCCATAGGTCAAGCCATTCAAGCGAGCGGCAGCGTTGATACGGGCGATCCAAAGACGCCGAAAATCACGCTTGCGCACGCGCCGATCGCGGTACTGGTACCTGAGCGAGTGCTGAACTTGCTCTTTCGCGCGACGGTAGCTGGACTTCTTTGTGCCCCAGTAACCACGGGCAAGGCCAAGAACCTTACGACGCTTCTTACGGGCGGCAACTGAACGCTTTACACGAGCCATCTCTAACGCTTCCCCAACAGTCGGAGTGCCATCGCCGCGTGCTCTGAAGGCAACTCGTGGTCACGAGCTTGGCGACGCTTATTCTTTGAGGACATGTTCTCCATGTTGTGGCGCAGACCAGCCGCCGAGAACATCACCTTGCCGGTCGGCGTCACGCGGAAGCGCTTGCTGGCGGCTCTATTGGTCTTCATTTTGGGCATATCAGGCAGTCTCGGGCGTTGCGGAATTATCGGGGCTTGCGTGTGGTGCGGCGCTGGATATCTCTCGCGCCGGCGAAAGCATCATCACCATATTACGCCCATCGAGGTTCGGGCGGCTTTCGATGATTGCAATATCTTGCAATTCTTCGGCTAGCCGAAGAAGAATGGACTCTCCGCGCTCAGGATGCAAGAGCTCGCGGCCACGAAACATGATTGTGATCTTGACTTTGTCCTTGTGACGCAAGAATCGCTCGACGTGACCCTTCTTGGTCGTGTAATCGTGCGGGTCAATTTTCGGACGAAATTTGATCTCTTTAATGACAATCTGGCTTTGGTGCTTGCGGGCCTGCTTGGCCTTTTGCTCCTGCTCATAGCGCCATTTGCCGTAGTCCATGATGCGGACCACTGGTGGACGCGCGTCGGGAGCTACCTCGACGAGGTCGAGGTTTGCGTCGGTTGCAATTTGCTGGGCACGGGCAATCGGCACGACTCCGAGGTTTTCACCCTCGTCGTCGATCAGACGCACTGACTCAACCCGAATCGCTTCATTGATACGCGTCGTCGGGCCGGCCGGCAGCCGGGTGTCAGGACCCCTCTTAGGAGGCAACCACTACCTCAAGGTCGCTCAGACTGCACCCCGGAAACCGCGCACGTGGGCGGGCTCGACGAGGATATGTGAAGGAAGGTGATGTCTCATAAATAGTGGCCACATCTCGGTGGCGTGCGCACACAATAGCAGGAGCAATTTCACTCGCGGCGCAATTGGTCGCTTTTTGTTGCCAACGTGCGGATACAACGGGTATCTCTTTGCCAACTTCCCGACAGAGTGGTCCTGCGGGAGCGGTATCACCGCTCCCGCAACGAACCAGGCGTGAGCTCGAGGAGCTCATCGCGCGAACTACTTCTTCTTCGCAGGAGCCTTCTTGGCGTTACCAGTGGCAACCTGCTCCTTCAGCACGGCGCCGGGCGTAAACCGCGGCACGACACGTGCAGGAATGTTGACCTTCTTGCTTGGGTCCTGTGGGTTCACACCGGTACGGGCAGCACGCTGCGAGACCGAGAACTTACCGAAGCCAGCAAATGCAACATCCTCACCCTTCTTGAGGGCCTCGAGAATTTCGTCAAGCACTGCCTGGACAAACCGCTGCGACTCCGCATTGGTTGCCTCGGCACGCTTGGCCACGAGACCGACAAACTCCGTTTTGTTCATGAGAACTCCCTGATCGAGTGCACTTGACGACGCATCGGCGGGGAACTTAGCACCGGGGTCAGACGAAAGAGCCCAGAAATAGGCGATTCCGACCGTGAATCGGTCCGTAATAGCCAGAAATTTGTCCTGAGGCGATCATCCGATCTGCCGACATCATGCGATCCAGATCGGCGATCATCGGGTCGCAGATCCAGAAGATGGCTACGACAAAAAGATCACTCGAACGAGCTCGTCTTCAGGAGTTTCTCCTGCAATACGGGCAAATCCCAACAGGCACGGATAGGCGTCACGCATCTGCATGAGATCTTCATGCTCGAGTTGGCCGCCATTGAGCACATACGCGGCAAGCTCATTCATCAGGCGAATTGCGGACTCGAGAAACATCGTTGGCACATTGACCAACTCAAGCTCGGGATGTGCGGCGTAAATACGTAAGCCGATTGTCAACAATCGCGTGCCACGCACATGCGTCTCTTGGGTCAGCCAGCCGCGCGTCGCAAGCTCCTCAATGGGCGGTCGGTCCTCCCCGCTCCCAATGCCAGCGAGCTCCTCATATCCTGCCGAGCTGGGGTCATTTGGAAGCTCTACTGCGACCTGCACCCGCGGATCATCGATGCGCGTACTCACCCGTTGCACCCCTTCTGCCGACTCGAGTATCCGAGAAGGAGCGTACCGACCGGCACCGGCGCGCGCCGCGGACATCGCGTGTCAACCGCGGTCACTCGTGAGTACGGGCTACTGGGTGATCGGTGTTACCCGCAGCCAGTCAATGCCACGCTCACAGACAAGAAATGCCTGCACCTGGCCGTGCATGTAGCCAAGTGGGACACCAAGCGCGTCCGCCATATGCCCGAGCGGTTCGGACGCAAGCTCCTCATGAGAAATCCAAAAAAGATCATCTCGGGGGCATCCATATTCCCCATCCTCGCGCAGATGGGCAACCAGACGATCTGCCGCATCGGCAACGAGTTCATACTGCTCCCAGGTCAGATCACTGGGAAAGCGGAACAAGACTCCCGTACCGGGGTCAACAGGACCGCAGCTTAGCCAGGTAGAACAGCCAGAAATGCGGTCCGCAAAGACAGTTGTCATCGCATCGCTCCAAATCGTGGCGGCAGGTACACCGTCGGCGGCACTACGTGGATGCCGTCACCTTCTAGTCAAGCACGCATCGCCGACAACATGGCTCTTTTTGGGCACGCATTCCTGCGATTTTTGCGCGATTACCGCCAGGACGGACCGATCGCGCACCCCGAATGCTGCGTCAGACGACGGGCGCGCTGGCGCCGCGATCGGCGCGCGTCTGCGACCGAAGCGCGGCACGAACAATCGGAGCAACTTTGGTGCCAAACAGCTCGATTGCATGCATGACCTGTGCATGCGTCGGGCGCCCGACGTCCATCTGCGCCAAGAACCGCGTGTGGCCAAAAATTTCATGCTCCCACAAGATTTTTTCAGCAACCTGCTCGGGGCTCCCCACAAGAAGCGACCCCTGCGGCCCGCGTAATTGTTCGAACTGCGCGTAGGTGCTTGGCGGCCACCCGCGCTCTTTGCCGAGCTGGGTCATGACATCGGCGTACCCGGGATAAAACTCGGCTGCCGCCTGTTGGGATGTATCGGCGATATAACAAAAGGAATTAATCCCGAGCTCAAGCGCCGCAACATCGTGTCCAGCCTCGGCAGCAGATGTGCGATAGAGATCCGCGAACGGACGAAACCGTGCCGGTGCACCACCAATAATGGCAATCCCGAGCGGCACTCCCAGCGCACCCGCACGGGCAACAGAATTTGGTGTCCCACCAACCGCAATCCACACCGGTAGCGGATCCTGCACGGGGCGCGGGTAGATCGTCTGCGCATCAAGCGGGGCGCGGTAGCGGCCGGACCATGTCACCGTGTGATGATCACGAATTGCCAGCAAAAGGTCGAGTTTTTCGGCAAAGAGACCATCGTAATCGCGCAGATCAAATCCAAAGAGCGGATACGACTCGATGAACGATCCCCGGCCGGCCATGATCTCTGCGCGTCCATTGGAGACCAAATCGAGCGTGGCGAATTGCTGAAAGACCCGGACCGGATCTTCGGAGCTCAGCACGGTGACTGCGCTGGTCAGGCGAATGTTGGTTGTTCGCGCAGCAGCGGCGGCAAGGATGATCGGGGGCGCCGACACCGAAAAGTCGGCGCGATGATGTTCACCAACGCCAAAGACATCAAGGCCGACCTGATCGGCGAGCTCAATCTCGGCAAGGAGCTGTTGCACCCGCTCTTGGGCGCCGATCATGCGTCCGGTCGATGGATCGTTTGGGGTATCCCCAAAGCTGTAGACACCAAGTTGCACACCGACTCCTCTCTCGTTGGGCGTACGCAATTTTGCCGCACCATCAATCGCGGGCGCCCAGCGTCGAGGCGCTAACTGTCCTGACGTGGCGCCCGACGTGGAACGCCCAGCAAACAGAGCTGGACCATTCTTCTGGGCGCATTGGTGAGTTGTGGAAACAGACGTGCTCTGCGCGGATAGCGCACGTGCGATTTGCCCTGCTCGATGGCCCGAACGATCGCACGCGCCAAAGTGTCCCGATCCACATCTCGCAACAGTCCCAAACGAGAAAAGCGACGAAACGATGCTGCCGTGGGACCGTACGCGGTCACCGAATCCGCCATGTCGGTCGGTGTCACAAGACCTGTTTCAACGATCGTCAACCCAATTGGGAGCCCTTTGAGCTCCAGGCGAATGCCCTCAGTCATATGCGTGACATAGGCCTTCGTTCCGGCGTAGACGGAAATCCCCGGAAAGACGCCTGCACCAGCGAGTGAGGACACCATGACAATGTGACCAGACCCCCGGGCAATCATCCCTGGCAACACTTGGCGCGTGAGTTCGGTCACGGCAACCACATTGACGCCAATGATCTGCGCAAGCTCATCTGCGCGAAGATCGAGAAAACCGCCGGTCAAATCGATGCCGGCGTTATTGACGAGCACATCTACTGGGCCCGCCGCATCTTCGATACGTGCGATCAGCCCTGCACGGGCGTCGGAGTCGGAGAGATCCGCCGCAATCGCGTATCCACCGATCTCTGCGGCAAGCGCCTCGAGCGGCGCCACGCTCCGCGCGACAAGTGTGACGCGGGCCCCTTTTTGCGCACATTCACGGGCAATTGCGGCACCGATACCACGCGACGCTCCAGTGACCACCACATGTCGACCTGCACACTCCATCGTGACTCCCTCGTGGCTGCCCGCACGACATGGTGCAGGGTCTGTCCTAGTCTAGCCCCCACCTGCCACGCAGCGGCAGCCAGCGCAGTATGCCCCACAGATCATGTGTCGGGATCGAACCCAACAAGCCCGCGCGCGCATTCAGACAGCAGCACTCAGATCACGAACGGCGGCGTCAATGCATCCTGCGGTGTCATGCGGAAACTCGCGGAAAAAGAAGTGCCCACCCGTTGCCACCGGAACAATCGAAAATCTCGATCCATAGCGCGCAATGACGCCTTCAGAGAGCAGCGACTGTGCCGCAAAGACCGTAATCGGGATGCCGGCCACAGCGGCGCGATCGAGCGCCTCATCCATATCCCACACCAGTAGTTGCCGAAGCAGTTCCGGGCCAGCCTGAGGATCGGTCGCAGACATCTCATCGATAATCGTTTTCAGGAGCGTCGCATCGATCGGGGTGGGGCACGAGCGCTGGCACAGTCCCGCGACGGCGTCGGTGAAGTTCTCGAGATAGGGTCGTAGGGTCCGTTCGGCCTGTTCCGGATCAATGCGTGGATACATATGTAAAAACGTCAGTCCGTCGAGGCCAATGACAGGGCGAGGTGTGCCAGCGAGACTCGCCTCAAGCGCAACCGCGGCACCGAGTGAGTGGCCCACAATCGGTGCGCTGGGTGCATCGAGCGCACGGGCGACCTGATCGACGAGCGCCCCAAGGCGTGCAATTGGCCAGTCGCTCATCGGCGCGACCGAATCACCGTGCCACGGAAGATCAATCAGAATGAGCCGATAACGATCCGCCAGGATTTCCACGATTGGGTCCCAGTCCCGCCGACGACATGCCCACCCGTGCACCAACACCACGGGCGTTCCCTCACCGACGACATCACACACCACCTGGGCGCCCTCGATCGAATGGGTCGATGTCGTGCGTCGAGTGATGTCATCACTCATCCAGTTGGGTCCGGGATCGTTGAGGACACAGTGTCTCTCTCACCGTCCTGCAAACGCCAGCCACTCATGAGCAGTCTTTCACCGCCACGAATCGCAAACACCGAAATCAAGGCCGTCGCACCAGCGATACCCCCCTCGCCGGCCAGATACTTGCCTAAAATAATCTGCAAACACCCGTACAGCACGCCCCCGATCGGGATCATGATCCACGGACTCGACACGCGAGCCGGGGCGGTCATCCCCACAAAGCTCGCCCCCAACCATGCAACGGTCAGCACCTTTGGCGAATCCGCAAATAGATCGGGTGCATATTGGAGTACTCCGGCAAAGATCATCGTTGGCACGGCAGATCCGAGTACCGCGCCCCAGCCGCGTCGATGGGCAAGCCACCAGGTCAAAGGAGCGGAAATCAGACCCACGACCAGAATCCCTGCGATCGCCTGAATGCTGGTAAGCGCATGTGCGCCGGGGCCGAGTTGATGGAAGTCCGATGCGACCAGATTCGTGAGAAGAACGCCACCGAGCGCAACGGTCCCCATCTTCCCGCCAATGCCAACCCACGCCTCTCGGCTCATCGACCACAAGACACCCGCGAGAAGCCCGGCACCGGCCACCCACCAGATGTTCGGCAATACCATTTCAGAGGTCATTCCCACGAAAGTGCCGCAGTAAATCGGGCCGCCGTGATAATCCGTGGCACCGGCAATTTTGCGCACCGCCAGGCCACCAACGGTGCCCACAACCGCGACGCAGAACACGGGCAGCAACCCCCACGACCGACTCGCCGTCACGACCAATGTTGCCGCGGTGACGGCAAGCAGGGGGTCTTCAATACGCACCCAGGCAAGGTGTCCTCGATCACGGGTGCGCATCATCCCGATCAGACTGAGCACTCCCACAAGAAGTCCCGCCAAGGCGATCTCAATGCCACGATTGCGAATAAAACTGTCGATAATCACAAAGCCGACAAAGCCCCACAGCCACCCAAAGTGGATATGACGCCCAATCGGATGCGAGATGCCTCGGGCCACGCGTGATTGTGTCGTGCTCATCTGCGCCACCAATGTGTGCGATGTGACGGCACTCCATCATTCGGTGCCGCGCAGCCCTACCCTACGACACGCTGCACCACCGTGACAATCCTCGTGGTGCACGACCGCGACAATCGGCCCCAGCCCGCCCTGTGTACACATGGCGCACACGCGCACTGGCGGACCTGCCCCCCATCGGCCAGAATGACGCTATGACAACAGATCGCCGTGACTCAATCGCAGGTGGGTTCACCGAAACTGCGTCCGACTATGACGGAGCAGTGCGGTACAACATCGAGGGCGCGCAACGCCTGATCCTCACGATTCCGCCAGGCGAGTACAACGACGTGCTCGATGTCGGCTGTGGCACTGGCTGGGCAACCCAAGCCATGATTGATCGCTTCCGACCGGCGCGCATCACCGGCGTTGACCCATCTGAGGGAATGCTTGAACAGTTTCAGGCCAAACTCGGCAATCTCGATGGGGTCGAGGTCTCCCTCGTCCACGCAGGCGTCGAGGATATGCCAGTGGCACCAGCATCCTTCGATCTGGCGATCTGCTCGATGGCGTACCACTGGTTTCAGCATCGCTGGGTCGCTGCCGAACAAATCGCACGCGCCCTGAAGCCCGGCGGCGTGGTCGCAATCCTCTGTTCAGGAAAGGGTGGCGAACAGGCATATCGCGACATCATTGCCGACGTTGAACCCATCAATTACGCATGGCTCGGCGCCTTCGATGGCAACTTACGCGATATCGGTGAGATGGAGGGGTACCTGACCAAGGCGGGTCTCGAACCCATTGATATTTGGATGGAACGGCGCACTCGCCACGTCCCGGTTGAGCAATACATCGAGCGCATGCGTGTCGTGGCGGGCCACATCATTGGCGATCCGTCCCAGCCTGAGGTTGCGGCATGGCTGTCAACGGTGGAAGAACGCATGCGGGAACATTCCGGCTCCCGCGGGTGGACCTACGACTTTATGAAGCTGTTTGCGATCGCGCGAAAGCCTGCGATCTGAACCCACGCGCGCACACGTGCACCTGGCGCCTCACCGAACGGCGATCGCGGACGAGAACCATCACGTGATGTGACACCCCGACAAGGGGGCGTCACATCAGCGTATGGAAGGTGGACCCGGCCGGCACTGCCCCGGCGTCCGAAAGTACTTGCGTATCAGCTTCTCCGAGCGCAGCCGACAGGCTGATCTTACGAGGGCCGTTCCCGTCGGCCAACCGGACCTCGCCAGGTACTCCTGTGATCTTATTCGCCGGCCGAGAACCGTTGCCGACGAACCAGGGTGGCTAGGCTGACACCGGTTATCTTCCCCGACACCCGAGGGAAGGCCAATGGCTCTCAATTACTGCTGATTAGGCAGCGAGAGCGAGCTTGGGAGAGTTCTCCGCAGCTACGTTATGTCTCGGTTTTTGACGCGGTCCACCGAGTCCGCGGCTCGCTTACCGATACCCTCCTACTCCGTCGATACTGGATCGGGCCCGTACGTATGTGTAACGGTAGCACCCTTCCCAGAGGACTGCGCTACTGGGTTGGCGTGTCCGCGGGATGGTCTTTACGACAGACAACGAGTGCCTCGATGTAATCCCAGCGATACCGATCGGTGTCTCGACGCACACACTCTTCCAACTCCGCGAGGAACGCCGCCAGCAAGGCGTCCGCTTGGTCGGGGTACGACAACGCGAATGCCCGGCGAAAGAGGGGTCCCCCCCATGCGGCAACGCTGCGCACATAACGATCGGCAAATATCGCGGGATCATCATCCCAGTAGGGGTTGTCGAGACGAAACACCTCAATGTGTCTCAGCCGCAGCCCATCGACGAGCGGATCGCGCGTTATGAACGGGGCCTCGAGTTCATCCGTCGTGCGCATCCATACCGGCACAGTGATTGCATCGTGCACCCGCGCATCGATGCGACCCTCCTGACGCCACCGCGCCAACACGTCATCCATATCGCGATTGATCTCGCAATAGAGGCCATCACGTGCCGGGCCCTCCTGCGCGGCGACAGGAATCGCAATCACGAGCACCCCGCCCGGGGCGAGTTCTTGGGCACGATAGGCAAGGATCTGCCGCCAATCTCGCGCAGCCGCTGCCGCCCATGCCTGCCGTTCATGCTCATCGATGTGGTGGGCGTATCCCGGAAATACGGATCCCGTGGATCGAAGCTGTCCAGAATCCGACACCCAGTGCATCGTTGTACCACTGACGGCGATGTGCACCGACCCCGCCGGTGCGCACAACCCCATATGCAATGGGACGCCGACATGGCTGACAATTGTGCGCACATCGGGATTGGCGGCAAATTGCTCACCCACCGCGCGTGCATGGACATGGGCATTGTGAAAATGCACGCCGGTTCCCGCATCGACAACATGCTCGTTCGGAGTTGATTCGGCGGGAAGCACCGCAAATTGTCCCGCCTCATATGCCGTAGCCCACTCGCGCACAAGATGCGCGTGCGACACCGACCACACGTTGCTCGGAAGATCGACACAGGCATACACCAGTCGTCGACCCTCTCGCACCCTTTCAAGTGCACGGATCAACTCGTGCGAGTTCACTCCATCCGCAGCACCGAGATCCACCACCATGAGTTCCGGAAGGTCCGAGAAGGACCGTGCTGCCTCGATAGCTGTCGGATATGTGCGCGCAAATGATGCGGCTTGGGATTTGGCAAAGACTGCGTAGTCGTCGGCCATCTGCGACAACGTCGAGGCAAGGGGGTCTGTCATCTCACGCCTTTCATCACGCACTCGACGCCCGACGTCGTCCTGACGCAGCCTGCAGCATACCTCTCAGCCGCAACATCTCACGCCGGCGTTCGCTCCACGAGGCGCCCGATCATCGCGTGCTCATCCTCGTTTGACTGCGCGCGCGATATCTCGATTGGCATCACGTGCTGCGATCGTATGGCGCTTGTCGAACTTCGATTTCCCGCGTCCAAGACCAAGTTCAATCTTGGCGCGCCCCTCATGGAAGTACATCCGCAATGGCACAAGGGCAAGGCCCTTTTCATTCAAGCGGCTCGTCAGGCGATCAATCTCGCGCCGGTGCAACAACAGCTTTCGTGTGCGCTGCGGCTCGTGACTGGAATGTGATGCATTCGAATACTCAGGAATCGTCGCACCGATCAGCCAGGCTTCTCCCTCGCGGATAATCACATAGGCATCCCCAATCGATGCGCCACGCTCGCGCAGCCCCTTCACCTCGGTGCCGATCAGCACCAATCCCGCATCCATACGTTCCACGATCTCATACTCAAAAAATGCACGGCGATTCTGGGCGATGTCGCGAAAGCGCTCGTCCCGCTGACCTTTTTTTGTTTTCCCAGGGGCCATAACTCCCCCACCCTAGCGCGGGCGGCGCGCCATGCGTCGCTGGGCACGAGATCGCGCAATCTTCGCGCCCGCTGGGGCATCGGCACGTTCGAGCCGCACCCTGCCCCTCAGCGCGTCAATTTCGGCAACACGGACCTCGACATGGTCGCCGAGGCGAATCACTTCGTCGCCGGAATGGTTGAGGAGACTGACCTCCTGCTCATCCAGGACGAGCTCCCCTGGAGACAGCGACGATGCGGGCAAGAACCCCTCGTAGGCCACACCAAATCGTAAAAATGCACCCCGCGAGATCATTCCGGTGACCTCCGCAGGAAAGACGGTGGCCCAATCGGAAGCCTGGAGCTCACGCTCAAGCACCATTGCCGCACACATCCGATCCGCACGACGCTCGAGATCGACTGCGGCGCGCTCGGATTCCGAACTCGCTAGGGCGTCAACCTCAAGCTCGCTGCGTGGCGGTCCAACCGGTCCAATTCCGAGTGCGCCAACGAGCGCGCGGTGCACCAGCAAATCGGGATAGCGTCGAATCGGGGAAGTGAAGTGCAGGTAGGCCGCGCTTGCAAGCCCGGAATGAGTGACCGAATCGGCAGAGTAATAGGCCTGTTTGAGTGCGCGCAAGACCAAGACCCATACGGCGCGTCCATCGATCTCCCCTCGCGCGCGCACCCCTTCAAGATGCGCACCGACTGCCTCTGCTGCTGCCGACACCGCCGCCCGGCGCTCACTCGGACCGAGGTGGCCATCAGGTAATGGCGGGGTTGCCACACCGAGGGCGGCAAGCTGTGCGTACAGACGATCGACTTGGTGCTGTTCGGGGTCCTCGTGATAGCGAAAGACCGTCGGGGTCTTGCGGGCAATGAGATATCCCGCGACCGCCTCGTTCGCCGCGATCATGCACTCTTCAACCAAACTGTGCGACGGGGTTTGCTCCTCGATGCGCACCCCTTCCACCCGCGTCTCACTCAAGATAAACACCGGCTCATTCGAGCCCAGCTCGAGCGCACCGCGTTCCATGCGTCGGGCATGCAAACGCTCGGCAGCAATCCGGGCCGCTGCAATCGTTGCGGCAAGTCCGGCCTCATCAATGGCTGCACCCGCGAAATGCGCATCAACCTCTGGATACGTGAATCGACGCTGCGAGCGAATCGCCGAACGATAGAACCGAGGATCGGTGATGCGACCATCTGCGCTGATCACCATCTCGACCGTGATGACCCGCCGGATGACACCCGGTCGCAAACTGCACAGATCGCTCGACAGACGCGAGGGCAACATCGGATCAACGAGCCCCGGCACATACACCGAACAGCCACGACGCGATGCATCCCGATCAACTGCGGTGCCGGGAAGCACATAGTGGCTGACGTCGGCAATATGCACCCAGATGCGCACAGCGTCGCCCTCGATCGACGCGGCGATGGCATCGTCGTGATCCTTCGCGCCATCAGGGTCAATCGTGACCACATCTTGTGCGGTGCAGTCGCGACGCCCCGGATCTGTGAGCGGATCACCCTCGACAATCTCCGCCACCTCTCGCTCAACGACACGCGCGGTCGGATACCCGCGTTGATTGTCGGCAAGAAATGCGGACATCACGGCCCCAGGGGCGCGCGATTTGCCAAACACCTGAGTCACTCGTGCAGATCGGGTCTTGACGAGAATTTTTGCAAGATCCCCAACACGGGCCTCACCCAAGCTTTGCGAGGACATGCGAATGTCCTCACCGCGCGCAAAGGCGGTGCGCGCGACCGCGCCCCTCCCAGAACCGACGATCTCCGCGATCACCTCAGTTGTCGGAATACCGCGCCCCATCAGCGGGCCACCGCAGCAATCCCAATCGCGCGGTTGAGCGCCGCATCAGCTGACACGGTAGCCGGAATGGAGATGTCTGGTACCAAACCTCGATGATTCAAGTCATAACCCTTGGGTGTGAGATAGCGCGCGATGGTGAAGTGCAGGGCACCACCGTTGGGGAGCGTGACCGTCTCCTGGACGACCGCCTTCCCGAAGGTCCGCTGCCCAACTAATTTCGCACGCCCGGCATCCCGCAATGCGCCCGACACGATCTCGCTGGCGCTTGCACTCAGACGATCCACAAGGACGATGAGTGGGCGCGCGGTTGCCGGGGTCACCGACGTCCGAGTCGTCGCACGCGGGCTGTGCAGGCCGACCGTTGTGACCACCGTCGTTCCATTTTGGACAAAATCCCCCACCACACCGACGGCTTCAGTGACTAGGCCTCCCGGATTCTCGCGAAGGTCAAGGACAAACGACGTTGCACCACGACGCGTCAGCGCTGCAATTGCAGTCCGAATTTGATCCGCAGCGCCTTGATCGAATTCTGCGAGGCGCATCACTCCCACGCGCCGCTGCCCCACAGAGTGCAATTGGGTCGTGACCAACTGCAAATGCAAGACCTCACGATGCATCGGCGCCCGCACAATCTTTCCGGATTGTGTGCGCACGGTCAGCGTCACGACACTACCCACAGGCCCACGAACCACGCTGACAACCTTGGCCATTGGCTCTCCGATCACCGAATGGCCATTGACCGCGATGATGACGTCACCGCCACGCAGGCCTGCGCGCTCGGCGGGTCCGCCGGGGATCACGCGTGCGATCAGTAGGTGCGTACCCTGCTGGAGCACCTGAATCCCGACGCCCACGAACAGCCCTTGCGTCTCACGCTGCATCGCCGCGTACTCACCCGGGTCTAAATAGTAGGTGTAGGGATCACCCAGAGACGCGAGCATTCGGTCTACCGACGCCCGCTCGAGGGCCGCCGAGTGCACAGGCAGGTAATAGCCCGAGATAAGTTCCGCGCGAATATCGGCAGCGGTGTTGTCGCTCCCCGCCCCGAGCACCCGATGACGAACCCCGGTGGGCAAAAGGGTCAAGCCTGTCGCCTGGGGATGGCCGCCCACCAGTACGCCCAATGCGAACACCACGACTGCGCCGGATATACCCAAAAGGACCATGAGCCACGGGCGACGTTGACGTGCACCGTCGTTCACTGTCCCACGCCCACCTCAGACCAGCTCGGCACCGCAGCCGTGGCACACACCACGCCGAGCGAAGGCATTACACCTTCAAAAAACGTCGGAGCGTAAATCCGCTTCCCACTGCCCCGACAGCACCACCGGCAACAATCAAAATCACGGCAAGGGTCCCGAAGCCAATAGTCGTCGCGGAATCCCTGGTGAGACCACCGGTACTTGTGGAGACGTACGGATCAACCACCAAAATCTTGGCAATCCACAAAATCACCACCGAGATCGCTGCACCGACGACACCGCAAATAATGCCCTCGATGATGAACGGCCATCGAATAAACCAATTGGTGGCGCCCACAAGGCGCATGACTTCAACCTCGCGACGACGCGCGAAGATCGAGAGACGAATGGTGTTGCCGATCAACAAGATCGCTGCAACCAACAAGATCGCAATCAACACCAGGCCGGCGTACTGAATGAATTGGGCGATGGTCAGGAGGCGATTGGTGGTGGTTTCGGCGTAACTAATGCCGTTGCCCGGCATCGTGGTATCGATCGCATGACTCGTGCGAAGCGCCGTTGCAATCTGCCCGTCTTTTGCCGGATCCGCAGGCCGGACATCGAATGATGCGGGCAAGGGATTATTGGGCAACAGGGTCAGAATTGACGGGTCATTCAGGCGCGCCTTGAACTGATTGAGTGCATCGGTCTTTGAGATAAAGCTAAAGCTCTTGATGAGTCCTTGCGACTGGAGCGCCACAATCTGCGCTTGCAGCGCGGCGACCTGCGATTGCGGTGCAGCATCGGCGACATAGACCTGAATGTCCAAACGAGATTTCTGCTGATTCACCGTCGATTGGACATACAAGTACGAGGGGATGAACGTGCCCAGGATGAACACGGCGATCATCACCGTCACAATTGCGGCGACGGAAATCGCAACATTTGCCTTGATCGAGCGGATGGCTTCGCGGAAAAAGAACCCCAGCCTCACGGCTCCACCGTCGCGTAGCTCGCCGAGCGCTCATCGCGCACGAGTTTGCCGCCCTCAAGTGCGATGACCCGCATCTGCATCTTGTCGACAAGGTCGCGGTCGTGGGTCGCCATCACCACGGTCGTTCCGGTGCGATTAATGCGGTAGAGCAATTGCATGATGCCAATGGAGGTATCAGGATCGAGATTTCCTGTGGGCTCATCCGCAATCAACAGGCGGGGATGGTTCACGAAGGCACGCGCAATCGATACCCGCTGCTGCTCACCACCAGAGAGCTCATTCGGCAAACGATCGGACTTATCTGAGAGCCCTGTGAGTGCCAGGATCTCCGGCACCTTGCGACGGATCGATTTCGGCGCATCACCCGTCACTTCAAGTGCATACGCAACATTCTCGTAGATCGTACGGCCAGGGAGCAACTTGAAATCCTGAAAGACGCACCCAATCCCACGTCGCAGGTACGGCACCTTTGACCTGCCCATCTTGCCCAAATCACGCCCGCCGACAATCACGGTGCCCTCAGAGGCGTCCATCTCTTTGATCAGCAATCGAATAAAGGTCGACTTTCCCGAACCAGAGGGCCCCACCAGGAAGACGAACTCCCCGGCATCAATTGACAGCGAAATATTGTCGAGGCCAACCACATCCTCGCCGTAGCGTTTGGTGACCCCATCAAAAATCACCATCGAACCGTCACCTGGACGCAAGATGCTGCGGCGATCGATGCGGCGCTCCGCAGTACGACCAGTGCGTCGGGCTGGGGCGGGCGACTCAGACTCTGAATTCAGCTGCGCATCGGCATCGGTGCTCATGCGGCGACTCTCGGACGGGCGACTCGGTGAAGTCGCCGTTGGGGATCCACACTCATTGAATCCGAATTTGCTTCGGCACTTTGGGTACCCAAGAAGCTCACCTAGGGTAGCCCGGGATCATGCCGACTGTCAAACGGAGAAAACACCTGCAAATCGACTCGGTGGAATCAGCAAGGAACGAACGGAGTATTCGGCGCAGCAGCCGAAATCCCTTGCCGAACGGACCAGTTATGAGGACTGATCCCCACTATCGAGCTTTGCCCGCCGTTCGAGCTCTGCGCGAATAAATCCGTCAATCTCACCATCCAATACGCTTTGCGCATTTCCGACCTCAACGCCGGTCCGCAAGTCCTTGACGAGGGTGTAGGGATGAATCACATAACTGCGGATTTGACTTCCAAAACCAATCTTCAAACTCTCACCCCGTGCACGAGCCGCCTCTTCCTCGCGACGCTCGAGTTCCTGCTGCACGATGCGCGAACGCAACATGCTCATCGCCGTGGCGCGATTCTGCATCTGTGAGCGTTCGTTCTGGCATTGGACAACGATTCCGGTGGGCGCGTGGGTAATCCGCACCGCCGACTCGGTTTTATTGACGTGCTGTCCCCCGGCACCCGACGCACGGTAGGTATCAATTTTCAGATCCTTTTCGTCAATTTCCACGATGACGTCGTCGCTGACTAAGGGCGCAACATCAACCGCAGCAAATGACGTTTGGCGGCGATGGGCAGAATCAAATGGAGAGAGTCGCACGAGACGATGGACGCCTCGCTCCGCAGAGGTAAGCCCGTAGGCGCTGGGTCCGGAGACCGTCATCGTCACGCTCTTAATGCCGGCTTCCCCGCCTTCCTGAATCTCCTTAATATCGGTGGTAAAACCGCGCGCCTCACCCCAACGCATATACATCCGCATCAGCATCTCGGCCCAATCCTGGGCGTCGGTGCCGCCTTCTCCGGCATTGATCGTCATGACCGCATTGCCGGCATCATGCTCACCCGAGAACAGTCGCGACTCCTCAAGACGGGCGAGGAGGGATTCGACACGATCTAAGCCGTCCGCGATCTCTTGGAAGAAGCCATCGGACTCATCCCCGTCATCGGCAACCTCAAGAAGATCTTCGAGGTCAGATACATCCATCGCCAATTGTTCATATTCGACGCGACGGTCGCGCACTGCTGCATGTTCGGATGACACGCGCGATGCGGCCTGCGGGTCATCCCAGAATCCCGGCTGTTGCATCTCCTGTTCAAGGACCTCTTGACGCACCCGCAATGCTGCCGGGTCCAAATATGCCTCGAGCATGTCGACGCGGGCGCGTAGATCCGCGGCGCGCGGCGCGAGATCCTCACGGGTGGCGAACTCGGGTGGCGTCATCAGGTGGCGCAGCCCACGCTATTCGTTTGCGCCATGGCACTTCTTGTACTTCATTCCCGACCCACACCAGCAAGGCTCGTTGCGACCGATGCGATCCTCTGCCGCGACGGTCCGCGGGGCGGGCGATGGATCCGATTGCGCGAGTGCGACCCCAGCACCCGCATCGTGTCCCACCGCGGCCTCGAGAGCACCAAATCCCTGAATTGGTTCATCTTGATAGCTGTAATCGATCTGCGCGGGTTGGGCGACATCACGCACGACCGGTTGCGGCGATTCGATGTGAAACATGTACCGCACAAATTCGCTGCGAATAAGTGTCATCGTCTCATCGAACATGGTGTGGCCTTCAATGCGATACGCCGACAGCGGATCGAGCTGTGCGAGGGCGCGCAAGTGAATGCCTTCGCGGAGGTAGTCCATCGCGTACAGGTGCTCACGCCAATGCAAGTCGATGACCTGCAAGAGCACGTAGCGCTCCCACTCGCGAATATTCTCGGGACCAATCTCCGATTCTTTATGGTCATAGGCGGCGATCGCATCGTCCTCGAGGCGGTCGAGCAAATCGCCCCGGGTCATCGCGTCCGCCTGATACGTCGCCCGTAACTGTTCTGCGCTGACAGAAATCGGATAGTAGGTCCGCAGGGTCGTGACCAAGCCATGGAGATCCCACTCGGTGGGGTCAGAGTCCTCGGGAGCGTAGCGGCCCACCTCGTCCACGAGCACTTCGGCAACCCAGTCGCGGGCCTGCTCGGCAAGGTCTTCACCCTCGAGCACCCGACGCCGTTCGGCGTAAATGACCTCGCGCTGCTTGTTCAATACATCGTCATACTCCAACACCGTTTTACGGATGTTGAAGTTCATCTCCTCAACCTTCTTTTGCGCACCTTCAATTGTGCGCGTCAACATCTTTGACTCAATCGCCAGGTCGTCTCCCGGACCAAGCCGATCGAGGATCTTGTAAATCCGGTCCCCGGCGAAGATGCGCACCAAATCATCTTCTGCAGACAGATAAAAGCGCGTGCGGCCAGGGTCGCCCTGACGCCCAGATCGTCCACGCAGCTGATTATCAATCCGTCGGCTTTCGTGGCGCTCGGTACCAATCACATACAAACCGCCGAGTTCTTCCACACCCTCGCCAAGTTTGATGTCCACGCCTCGACCAGCCATGTTGGTCGCGATCGTGACCGCACCGATCCTGCCGGCGTCCTTAACGATCTCAGCCTCTTGGTCGTGCTGCTTTGCATTCAACACCGTGTGCGGAATTCCGCGAGCACTCAATTGCTGCGACAACGACTCAGAGATCTCCACCGAGATTGTGCCCACCAAGACCGGCTGGCCGCGCTCATGGGTCGCGGCGATGTCATCAATTGCAGCGGCGAACTTTGCATCCTTGGTTTTAAAGATGAAGTCCTGCTCATCGATGCGGCGAATCGCCTGGTTCGTTGGAACCGTCACGACGTCTGCGTTGTAGATCTTGTTGAACTCATTCGCCTCGGTCGAGGCAGTACCCGTCATTCCCGAGAGCTTGTCGTACATACGGAAGTAGTTCTGCAAGGTGATCGTTGCAAGGGTTTGGTTTTCCTCGCGAATCGCGAGCCCTTCTTTGGCTTCGATCGCCTGATGTAGGCCTTCAGAATACCGACGCCCCTCAAGCACTCGACCGGTGAACTCATCCACGATCAGCACCTCTCCATCGCGGATGATGTATTCCTTGTCGCGACGAAAGAGTGCATTTGCCTTGAGCGATTGGATCATGTGATTGACCAGCTGCCCATGCACATCGAGGTACAAGTTTTCGATGCCGAGGGCCTTTTCCACCTTGGTCACACCGCTCTCGGTGGGAGCCACCGATCGCGCCTTTTCATCAACCTCGTAGTCGACCTTTTTGCGCAGCGTCGGAATGATCCGGGCAAAACGGTAATAGGTATCTGCAGCAGCCTCGGGGATACCGGAAATGATTAATGGGGTACGCGCCTCATCGATCAGGATCGAGTCGACCTCATCCACAATGCAAAAGAAGTATTCGCGCTGCACGGTATCGGCGAGCTGTACCGCCATGTTGTCGCGCAAGTAATCAAAACCGAATTCGGCGTTGGTCCCATAGGTGGCATCTGCGGCATATGCGACTCGCCGTTGTGTGGGATCGAGTGTCGTGTCGATCACACCGACCGTCATATCAAGGCCTGTGTACACCGGGGTCATCCACTCGGCGTCCCGTCGGGCCAGGTAGTCATTGACGGTCACAACATGCACCCCACGCCCTGCAAGGGCATTGAGATACACGGCGGCTGTTGCCGAAAAGGTCTTTCCCTCACCAGTCTTCATCTCAGCAATGCGACCTGCATGCAACACCTGCGCACCGATGAGCTGTACGTCGTACAGCCGCATGCCCATCGTACGGCGCCCCACCTCGCGCACGAGTGCAAAGGCATCAACCAGCACATCATCGAGTGATGCCCCGTTGGACACCTGCTCGCGGAGCGCATGACTGCGGGTAATGAGCTCATCATCACTGAGCTTTTCCAGCTCCGGCTCGCGTGCGCCGATGGCGACCACACGGTCCTGCATTTGCTTAATGTGGCGTCCTTCACCAAAGCGAAGCAGCTTGTTCAGAATATCGGTCGACACGCAATCCTCAGCTTATTGCCCAGTGGGTCCCGCGATCGTAGCAATGCGCCAGACAATCGCGGAACCATTTGGGCATCATCACCCCCCATGGGGAGGATTTGATTAGGCCGCCTCGGGCACAATCAGACCGACATCACCGTCATCTCGGCGATATACGACATGCACCTGGTCGGTTTCGGCACTACGAAATACGTAGAAATCGTGGTGCAACATGTCCATATGCAACGTCGCTTCCTCTGCGGACATTGGCTTCAGCGAGAATGTCTTGGTTTTCACCAAGCGCGGCCCTTCTGCTTCGGCCTCATGTTGCAACTCGGCAACGATGCTCTCCATGGGTTCAGGCGTTCGCTCATGGGGTGCTCGGTGACGTCGGCGTCGCTCGCGATACCGCGCGGCCTGGCGCTCGAGCTTATGCGCCGCCTGATCAATTGCCGCGTACATATCCTCGGCACTCTCACGGACCCGTAAGACCCCACCATGCGTGCGTACCGTCAACTCGGCTATCTGCGGCTTCGCAATTTTGGGGTTGCGCTCAACCGAGAGCTCAAGCTCAACGATCGGCGGCTCATCCCATGGTGGCAAAATCTTCACCAACCGCTGCAGCTTTCGCTCAGCGTGGGCAAACAGGGCGTCAGTGACAGGCAAATTTCTGCCTTTTACTTGGAGCTGCATGTGCCCCTCCTGTTCATGTGCAATCACAATCGGACTGACAGATCTATCGTACTCCGTCGATCGGCAATCCCGCAGCATTTCGATAGCGACTGCCCCTCGTTAGGCCGTCAGCGGCGCAGATCGATCGACTGCGTCGCGAAGCCCTGGGCCATAGGGCGCCCGATGGACACCCTGCTCAGTGATGATTGCGCTCACAAATGCATGCGGCGTGCGATCGAACGCGGGATTGCGTACCGGACTCTTGGGATCCGCAGCGGGCCTTCCAAACAGTCCAATGTGATGCACCTCGGCCGGGTCACGCTCCTCGACGATCACGTCGGCCCCCGTGGGTGTCGCAAGATCAATCGTGCTCGTTGGTGCCGCAACATAAAATGGGATCTCGTGAGCCCGTGCGAGCACCGCCAGCCCATAGGTCCCGATCTTGTTGACGACATCCCCATTGGCAGCGATTCGATCCGCTCCGACAATCACATGCGTCACGAATCCATCGGCCATCAATGACGCCGCCATCGAATCGGTGACAAGGACAAAGGGAATCTCATCTCGAGCAAGTTCCCAGGCCGTCAATCGCGCCCCTTGGAGGAGTGGGCGCGTCTCATCAACGATGACCGACACGGTTGGATCTGCTGCATACGCTGCGCGAATCACCCCGAGTGCAGTCCCGACTCCGCCGGTTGCGAGCGCGCCGGTGTTGCAGTGGGTCAAGATCTGTGCCCCGTGTCCAAAAAGTGGTGCCCCATGTGCCGCCATGGCACGACACCGTCCAACTTCGGCGGTGTGCAGGCGTTTGGCAAAAATGCGAAGACTCGCGGTCATCGCCTCTGTTGGCCCAGGGTGCTCCTCGAGGAGCGCGAGCTGTCGGCCGATTGCCCACGGGAGGTTGACCGCCGTCGGCCGCGAGGCAACCAATGCCTGCGCCGCGCGCGCAACTTCGGAGCGGTAGGCATCCACGTCATCGTGGTCTGCGTTCTGGGCTGCGAGCGCAACCCCCATTGCCCCTGCAATCCCAATCGCTGGAGCACCACGTACTGCGAGATCGGAAATTGCAGTGACAACCTCCGACCACTCTCGACAGCGTCGGTAGGTCACCTCGGTGGGAAGTTGGGTCTGATCCAAGATGACAACTTCGCCGTCTCCGAGCAGCAAAATCTCGTTTGGCGTCAAACCCCCGCCGACATCCGGTTGTTCTGGCTCACGCATAAATGTGGTGCCGGTCACACCCACATCACCTGATCAGGATGGATATGTAGCACGTCCGTAGCCGGTCTCGGCAAGTCGCGTCTTCAGGCGTCCAATCATGTCCACGGGTCCGGGGTCGACGCCGCGTGCGATGGCCAGATACAACGAGACGTAATCGCCAAGCATGACCAAATCCATCGCCCGACCGAATGGTGTCTGCCCTTCTGCGGCGAGTTCCATGACTCCCCCGACCGCGTCACCGATGAGCTCGCGAGTGAGGTCGAATCGCCTGATGACTTGGCGGTGATGGTGCGGGTCACGCAAAAACACCAACTGGGTTAACTCCGACAGCGGCCCCGTGGGGTCAAAGCCGCAGATTTCATTGTGATTGAGCTCAGGGAGGAGCGACCACGTCGCTGCCATCTGGGCATTCTCATTAATTTGCCCCTTCCAGCGCTGCGCGACACCTGCGGTCGCCTCAGCGCCCCAGATCATCGGCACCATGCCGACCATGCTCAAGGCGATTTGCTTGGCAAGGTTGTCTGTGGTGGGGACTTCTGGACCGAGGGCACCCAGACTGGACCCAATCACCTCGCGCGCGTCATCAAGTTCACGCTCCGGGGATGAGATCACCCCCATGCGACCTAAGACGACGACCAGGGAGATCAGCATATGCAGCAACGCACCGCGCGGGGGAAGCCCCGGCGGGACATCAATGACCGGAACACCTAAGTCACGGTAAAACGTTCCCAGCTTTCCGCCACTGGTGATCGCGACGCAGAGTGCATTGCGCTCGGTCGCCTGACTCGTTGCGGTCAGAGTCTCCTCAGTCTCACCCGAATACGAGCTCAAGATGACGAGCGTGTCCTCACCAACCCAGCCCGGCAGGTAATAGTCGCGCACCACCGCAGTGGGGTGTCGCAACCGTTCGCGCCATGCGCCAACCGCCAGATCACCGGCAATCCCAGAGCCACCGAGGCCGCATATCGCGACATTGCGCACCGCCTCGGCTGGCCACTTCAGATCGACAGAGGTCGCTATTGCCCGGGACTCATCAAACATCTCCAACGAGTTCGCAATCAGCCCAAACATTCCCACTGAGTCGATTTCATACGAAGATGCCTGGTCAAGCACATCTGCGTTCATGCAGCTCCTCCCACTGCGGTGTTCGTCAACAACACCGATGACACATCACCCGCATCGACGAACGCGGGGCCCACAATGCGCGTCGATGACGCGATGCGTGCACCGTCACCGATCACCACGAGCCCATCGAGCTCGACGCCTGCGCCAACCTGCACCCCCTCACCCAAAATGCATCCGCGCAATTGGGCATTTTCACCAATTCGACATCCCGCTCCCACGATGCTTGCATCCACGCGGGCACCTCCTTCAACCACGGAATCGGCGCCGATCGTCGAATACCCCTCAATACGCGCAGTCGTTGCGATCACGGAGCCGGGGCCAAGGTAGGTGTTCGACGGGGTTTGCGAGGCCAGAACCCGATCGCCGAGCACGTCATAATGCGCATCGAGGTACGACTGCGGTGTCCCGATGTCACGCCAATATGCGTCACTCGTGAATCCAAATAAGGCATGACGATCTGCGATTCCGGGGAAAATTTCACGCTCAATCGAGATTGATTTCCCACGCGGGATCCCCGCAATCACCGCGCGAGACAGCACATACGTACCGGCATTAATCCGATACGGCTCGCCGGGGATGAGCTGATCTGGAGTTGGCTTTTCCACAAATTCCGCGACCGATAAATCGTCGCGGAGTCGCACCAGTCCATACGCACTGGGATCCTCGACTGGAGTGAGTGCAACCGTGGCGGCGGCATCGGCGTCAGAGTGCGCCTGCCAGAGCGCATCGAGATCTAAGTCGGTGAGGATGTCACCATTGAGAATCAGTACGTCATCAACAGCGCCGAGCAGATCGAACGCATTGGCCACTGCACCTGCGGTGCCAAGCGGACTCGGATCGACGACGTACTGCAAGCGGACGTCATACCCCGAACCATCTCCAAAAAACGACTCGAGCGCATCGGGCCGATAGCCACAAGAAAAGACCACGTCGGTCAGACCGTGTCGAGCGAGATGTGCAAGCTGATGCGCGACAAATGGTCGATCGACCAAGGGCATCATCGGTTTCGGACGAGTCGCGGTAAGTGGGCGCAAGCGCGTTCCCTGGCCACCCACTAATACGATGGCATGGGTTAACGAGATGGCCGAGATCCTTGTGGGCAATACGCAATGTCCATCGAAATTGTCCCTTTGTGCGACTGCAAATGTTGCGCGATCGCTCCACCATGTCCCCGCACGGTAATCCACCATAGAGAGCTCGAGAGAAACCCGGTATCGCTGGCAGGTGCAGTGTAGACGACGGCTGATACCACTCGTGTGCGAACCCGTACACACTCGCCGTCACATCGTGCAGCATCACGACGAATCACCGCCTGCAGCTGGCCTAGATTTGCGGCCAGATCACCTCTTCGGCATCTCCGTTGAGTTCGCGCACAAATTCGACAAGCGCAGCCCGATATGCGCTTAAGCTGGCAATGTCCACATATTCATCGGCGCCATGGTGACCCGCTCCGACAGGTCCAAATTCCACCGCGGGCACCCCCACCGCCAAAAACGGGATGGCATCTGATGAGCCATGACGACCCACCGGCTGCGCGTGTGGCGCAGCCACACGCCCTGCATGCAACAGACGCTGCACCATTGGATCGGTATGCGACACCACCGCGGCAGGCCTATCCAACAGCAGCTCGATCTCGACCCCAGGATCAATCGCACGCAGCTGCGCAAGAATCTCCCCACGATCCTGACCTGGCAGCGTTCGGATATCGATCCACACCTGACAGCTCTCAGGGACACAATTGAGTGCATCACCGCCTGCGATGCGCCCCAGATTGACCGATGGCTGTGAAAAGAGCTCCGACGATTCGGCAAAACACGGCAATGACGCCACCTGGGAATAAAAATCCATCGCCCGCAAGACCGCATTCTGTCCCAGCCACGGGGTCGACCCATGTACTGAGACCCCGGAGACATGGGCGCACACCATCACGATGCCCTTTGCTTGCACACCAACATGCAAATCGGTCGGTTCGCCGCAAATCACAAAATCGGCGCGTAGGCCGTCGGCAACAAGGAGCTCGGTGCAATTGGGGCCCGGCCCCGAGGTCTCCTCATCGGGCACGATCATCAATTCAAGCTCAACGTTACGCAACGGGTGTGTTGCACACTCGGCCACGGCGATTGCCATCGCGGCGAGAGCGCCCTTCATGTCATACGCGCCGCGTCCATACAGGCGGCCATCGCGCTGTACGGGAATGAACTGCGATGGACTTCCCGGTACGACATCGATATGCCCATTAAAGAGCACACGCGTCGGCCCAGTGCCCACAGCCGCGAGCAGACAACGTCGATTCCCGAGACGGACCTCACGAATTCCCACCCCGCGGGCGCTTAACCATCCAGCGATCAGATCAGTTGCGCGTTCGACACCGGTCGCGGTGGAGGTATCGATCGCGATGAGTTGCTCGGCTAGAAAAAGTTCGCTCACAATGCGACATCCTACCCATCGCCGCGCGGGGCGTTCGCGCGGAGGATTAGGCCGTCTGAGCGAGGTCAGCGAGATCCTCGGCACGTCCCGCATCGATTTCTGCAACGGGATGAGCAAGCATCCACAGGCCCCACACCACCAGGAACGCGGCGCAGGTCGCGAAACCCCACCGAATCCCCACCACCTCAGCCCACAGCCCCGCCCCGAGTGCGCCGATTGCAATTGGCCCGACCACGACGAGTTGGTACAAGCCCAACATGCGCCCGGTCATCGTACGCGGGGCGCGCAACTGAATCGATGTATTGATCAGGATGAACATCCAGATCCAAAAAACTCCGCAGAGCGCCATCACGACGAATCCAAATGCGAACGTGGGCACGACCGACAGCACCCCCATCATGCAGGCGAAAAACAGAGTCGCACGAGTAATCGCGACACCGCGCGGCAGCCCACGTCCCATCAGGTGATTGAGAATCCATGCACCAAGGATTCCCCCAGCACCCATCGCGCCAAGCAAGAACCCAAGTCCTGTCGCACCTGCCCCCAGGACATGCGCAATGACCGGAGCGAGCTCCTGGATCGGTGCCGCAAACGCGGCAAAGAGCGCCATCGACACCAACAGACGCCGAAGCGCAGGGTCATGTCGTGCGAATCTGATCGCCGAACGCGTGGATACTCCAGAACTCCGCGGTCCGATGTCGCGCAACCGGACCCATACCAACACAATGATCAATGCTGCAAACGAAAACGCATTGATTCCGAAACACCACGTCGGCCCAACGAGGCTCAACAGCACCCCCCCAATCGCAGGCCCCACCAATCGCGCAACATTCACCCCGGCGGCATTCAATGACACCGCGTCGGTGAAATATCTGCGCGGAACGAGTGCCGGAACGAGTGCCAGCACTCCCGGCAGGCCAAGCGCAAAGCCGACCCCCAGCGCAAAGGTCAACGCGAAAATCACTGGGACCGTCAGATGGCCAAAAAATGCCATCACTGCCATTCCAGCAGCGGCGAACGCCTGGAGCGCGAAGGTCCATTGCACAACCAGACGACGGTTGAACCGGTCCGCCAGCGAACCTCCGAGCGTGGAGAGCGCGAACGCTGGACCGCGTGAGACCAGCGCCAGCGCGCCGACGACTCCCGGCGAATGGGTCAAGTGGTACACCAGATACCCGGCGGCGACGGTCTGCAGCCAGCTCCCACAGTTTGAGATCAGCGACGCAATCCAGAACTGACGGAAACCACGCAGCTGCAGCACTGATGGGACGCCGCGCATCCCCGATTGCCGGCGGGGCGTATCAGTTGCCATCGCACGTCATCTTTCGCAGACTCAGCATGTGCAAATCATGACCGGACCGACACGCGATTGCACGACGCTCACCGCTACTTCCCGCACCCCGTCCGGGTCTCGGACCACGGGCGGTGCCTCAAGCTACTTGTGCGACTCTGTGGCTTTCACGATGTTCTGTGCACGCCGAACTGCAGTCTGTGCGCGCGCGTAGGCAACGTGCTCCTCCGACGACACGAGCGTCAATGCCTCTTCTGCGGCGTGCAATTCAGCCTTCGCCTGCGCTGGGTCGATGTCACCGACAGGCAACGCCTCTCCCACAAGCACCAGCACGCCATCGCCATCGATTGTGACAAATCCATCGGTGGTCACAAATCCATGCTCAAGATCGTCAGACACACGCACGCGGGTCTGGCCATATTTCAGGGCGCAGACCATCGGCTCGTGCCGGGGCAAGATACCGACCTCGCCTGCAGCACTTGGCGCAAACACAATTGCCGCCGACCCCTCGAAGGCCAGGCCTTCGGGGGTCAACACGCGAACGTGCAAGGATCCGGGCTCTGCCACGTACTAGCTCCGCAGTGCGGCGGCCTTTTCGACCGCCTCGTCGATTGAGCCCACCAAGAAGAAGGCCTGCTCTGGCAAATCGTCGTGCTTGCCTTCCACGATTTCGCGGAAACCACGGATCGTCTCGGACAGCGGGACGTACTTTCCAGGTGTACCGGTGAAGGCTTCTGCAACGTGGAATGGCTGCGAGAGAAAACGCTCGATGCGGCGTGCGCGACCCACGGCGAGCTTCTGCTCATCGGTGAGTTCATCCACACCCAGAATCGCGATGATGTCCTGGAGATCCTTGTAGGTCTGCAGGGTCTCCTGCACACGACGTGCGGTGTCGTAGTGCTCATCACCGACGACGTCACGGGTAAGAATGCGACTTGTCGAGTCGAGAGGGTCCACTGCGGGGTAAATACCCTTTGCAGCGATGTCACGCGACAACACCGTGGTTGCGTCCAAGTGGGCAAAGGATGCCGCTGGCGCAGGGTCAGTCAAGTCATCTGCAGGCACGTAAATTGCCTGCACCGAGGTCACCGATCCACGGTTGGTCGAGGTGATCCGCTCCTGCAGGTTACCCATCTCAGTTTGCAGCGTGGGCTGGTATCCCACGGCAGACGGCATACGACCCAACAGCGCCGACACCTCGGAACCTGCCTGCACAAAACGGAAAATGTTGTCGATAAAGAGCAGCACGTCCTGGCCACTCTCTTCACGGAAGTACTCGGCCATGGTGAGTCCGGCGAGCGCCACACGCAAACGTGCACCTGGGGGCTCGTTCATCTGACCGTAGACCAGTGCGGTCTTGTCGATCACGCCCGACTCTTTCATTTCACGCCAAAGGTCATTTCCTTCACGGGTCCGCTCACCCACACCCGCGAACACCGACAGACCACCATGTTCCTGGGCGATATTGTTGATCAGCTCCTGAATCAGCACGGTCTTGCCCACACCGGCGCCCCCGAAGAGGCCGATCTTTCCGCCCTTCACATACGGGGCAAGCAAGTCGACGACCTTGATACCGGTCTCGAAGATCTCTTCGGTTGGGTTCAGGCGATCAAAACCTGGCGCTTCGCGGTGGATCGGCCAACGCGGCACATCACCGAGGTCAGCGCCTTCGTCGATCGTTTCACCAAGCACGTTGAAGATACGACCCAGTGTCGGCTCACCGACAGGAACCGAAATCGGTTGGCCAGTGTCACGCACCGATGATCCTCGGGCGAGGCCATCAGTGGTGTCGAACGCCACCGCGCGGACGCGGTCATCGCCGAGGTGCTGCTGCACCTCTGCCACAAGAGTGGATCCATCTGCGCGCGGGATTTCCAACGCGTTGTAGATGGCGGGCAAAGTGCCACCAACGAAATGGACATCAAGCACAACGCCCTTAATTTCGATGACGGTTCCGGTGTTGCCGTTGTCAGCCATGCGTGGTTCGCGCTCCTCGTGTGGTCAGCAGCTACTGAAGGGCATCCGCACCGGCAACCACTTCCAGAATTTCCTGGGTGATGGCAGCCTGACGGGCCCGGTTCATCTTCAATGTGTAGTCGGCAATCAGCGATGCAGCATTGTCTGTGGCGTTGTGCATCGCGCTGCGCCGTGCAGCGTGTTCTGCCGCGGCACTCTCAAGCAGTGCGCGATAAATCGTGACATTCACGTACGTCGGTAAGAGTTCAGAAAGCACTGCTTCGGCGCTGGGCTCAAACAGCACCAGTGGTCGTGCAGGAGGTGCATCCTTCGTGCCGGCAACCGCGCCTGCCCCAAGCACAACATCGCGCTCGATAGGAAGCAGTTGCTCCACGGTCACCTCTTGTTGCATCACCGATTTGAAGGCGTTGTAGACCAAAAGGACGCGGTCGACCTCTTTGGAGGTGAACAGCTCGACGAGGTACTCGGCAATCTGTTCGGCGTGATGAAAGTTCGGGTTGTCGGAAAAGCCCTCGAAGTTCTGGTCGATTGCCTTCCCGCGGAAACGCAGTGTGTTCGACCCCTTCTTGCCGACACCGACGTAGACGACCTCTTCGGTGCCGCCGTCGCGCAACTGTTGCTCCGCAGCAAAACCTGCCCGCAGGATGTTCACATTGAACGCACCTGCAAGACCGCGGTCTCCGGTCACTGTGACAATCGCTGCGCGCTGCACCACGGGACGCTCATCGAGCAACGCAAGATTGCGCAATCCCTCGGACTGACGCGCAGCGTGCGCCATTTGCTCCCGAATGCCCTTGGCATAGGGACGCAATGCTTCAATCCGCTCTTGGGCACGCCGCAATTTCGCCGATGCCACCAATTCCATGGCTCGCGTGATCTTGCGGGTGTTGCGCACCGAATCAATTCGGCGCTTAATGTCGCGCTGACTTGGCATAAACCCGAGACTTAAACCGCGGCCGGGGCGGGAGCTTCAGAGACCGGGGTCTCCTCGCGCGGCAGGATGTCAGAGAGCACCTTTTGGGCGATCGCATCGATCTTGGCTGCCGTCGCATCACTCAAGTCCCGCTCATCACGAATTGCTGCAAGCGCTGTTCCTTCTTCACGAAGGGCAGAGCGAATTGCCTCGTTGACGTTGGGCACCTCGCCCGGGGTCACCTTGTCGAGGTAGCCCTGGTTTGCGGTGTAAATGATCGCGACCTGCTCCTCGACTGGCCATGGGGCGTAGGCCGGCTGGTTCAGCGTTGCCACCAAACGCGCACCGCGCGCCAAGGTCTGCTGGGTTGCGGCATCAAGTTCTGATCCGAACTGTGCAAACGCCTCGAGGTCACGGTACTGAGCAAGTTCAAGCTTCAAACGACCGGCGACCTTACGCATCGCCTTAATTTGCGCGGAACCACCCACACGACTCACAGAGATACCGACGTTCACCGCAGGACGCACACCCGAGTAGAAGAGCTTGCTCTCGAGGAAGATCTGCCCATCGGTAATGGAGATCACGTTCGTCGGAATGTATGCCGACACATCACCCGCCTGCGTTTCAATAATCGGCAACGCAGTCAGGGACCCGCCGCCGAGCTCGTCGCTCAGTTTGCAGGCACGCTCCAAAAGGCGGGAGTGCAAGTAGAACACGTCGCCAGGGAAGGCTTCACGGCCCGGCGGACGCCGCAAAAGCAGCGACATCTGACGGTAGGCGTCAGCCTGCTTTGAAAGGTCGTCGTAAATGCAGAGTGCGTGCTGACCGCTGAACAAGAAGTACTCAGCCATCGCCGAACCGGAGTACGGGGCCAGGTACTTCAGCGGTGCCGATGCGGATGCGGTGGCGGCAATGACTGTCGTGTACTCCATCGCGCCAGCGGCCTTCAAACGCTGCACAACCTGTGCAACCGTCGATGCCTTCTGACCAATGGCGACGTAGAAGCAGTGCACGCCTTGGCCGCGCTGATTGATGATGGTGTCGACAGCGATGGTGGTCTTACCGGTCTGACGGTCACCAATGATCAACTCGCGCTGACCGCGACCAATTGGAATCAGTGCATCGATCGCCTTGATACCGGTCGAAAGGGACTCGGTCACCGGTTGACGCTGCACCACACCTGGCGCCTTGAACTCCACTGGACGGTACTCGGCTGCCTCGATCGGACCCAAGTCGTCGAGCGGGTTGCCCAGCGGGTCAACGACGCGCCCCAACAGGCCCGGACCCACAGGAACCTGAATGACCTTGCCGGTACGGCGGACGGTGTCGCCCTCCTTGATGAGCGTGTCCTCACCCAGAAGCACCACACCGACGTTGTCCTCCTCGAGGTTCAACGCGAGGCCCATCACACCGTGCGGCAACTCGAGCATCTCGAGAGCGACACAGGACTGCAGGCCATGGACGCGAGCGATACCGTCACCGACTTGGAGGACCGTACCGACCTCTTCGACATCCACCTGGCCCTTGTACTGCTCGATCTGCTCACGCAGGACCTTGGTGATTTCGTCAGGTCGCAATTTCATCGGTCTTGTTGTCCCTTTCTCGTCGGTCGGTTCAGACGGACTCAGCGTCAACTGCGCTGAGTACCGGTGTCTGCAGCATGTTGTGCCGGATTGATGCGAGTCGTGCTCGCACCGAGGCGTCTACAACGGAACCGTCAGTCTCAATGACCAATCCACCCACGATCTCGTGGTCAATGACCGCGTCGATATCGACCGGGCGTCCAGTCCGTTCAGAAATTTGCGCGACCAGTCGGTCCCGCAAATCATCGGGCAAAGCAATTGCGGTGCGAACCGTCACCCGAAGGCGGCCTTCCGCAGCGGCAACACGATCGGAAAACTCAACTGCAATCTCGCCGATCTCGCTGATACGTCCACGATCCAGCAGCACCTGTGCGAAGTTCGCAACAAGCTCATTCGCGCCGGTCAAAAGATCTGCAACGACATCCTTTTTCACCTGAGTGTCGAACTCGGGGTTCTCAAGAACATCATGAAGTTCTGGATTTGCGGCAATCGCATCCTGGAATTGAGTCAGCTGGTCTGCGACCTCAGGGACAGACCCCGCGGCAACCGCAGACTCATACAGCGCCTCAGCATATGTGGCAGCAACACTCACGAATACGTACTCCTACGACCTCGTCAACTTCGAGAGGTCAGCCTCGGCGAGGGCCTCTTCAATCAATTGGCGGTGATCTTGTTCGGTCAACGCACCACGTGTTGCCTTTTCGGCAGCAGCGATCGCCAATTCAACAACCCCATCCCGCAAGCCAGATGCAGCCTGGCGGGCTTGGGCGTCCAACTGGGCGCCTTGATCGGCCAATACGCGGTCGCGCTGCTCTTGTGCGGTGTGCACAAGTTCGGCACCACGACGCTCACCATCCTTGCGTCCCCGTTCCCGCAATTCATCAGCTTCACGCTGTGCGGCAGAGAGACGCGTCTTGTACTCGTCAAGCAATTGCATGGCTTCATCGCGGCTGCGTTCAGCCTCGTCGATGCTCTGGGCGATTTGCTGACGACGCGTCTCCAACCCCTTTGCGATTGGAGGAAACACGTACTTCTTGAAAATCAGAAGGCACAGACCGAACGTCACCAGGGTCCAGACCATCAACCCCGGGCTTGGCGCCAGGAGCGGATTACCCGCCTGCGTTACGTGGATCTCTGCGAGCTGCAACGGCATAGTCGTTAGACCAAGAAGAAGGCGACGAAGCCCATAAGAAGTGCGTAGAAGGTAATGGCCTCAGTGAGGGCCAGACCCAGGAAGGTGATTGAGAGCAATTCACCACGCAGCTCAGGCTGACGGGCGACGGACTCAACCGTCTTACCCATGAGGTAGCCCACGCCAATACCCGGTCCAATTGCACCCAGACCGGTCGAAAGGCCGAGAGTGAGTGCCTTTGACGCGGAGACGATGTCGCCGGTAAGTCCTACGGTTGCCATGGTTCTCCTTGTTTCTTTAGGTCAGTGCGGTGCTTCAACCGCGTAGCCGATGTAGATACCGCTCAGCAGGGCAAAAATAAACGCCTGGAGGCCTGCGACCAGCACCCACTCGAACACGTAAAAGAAGAGGGCGAAGGGAATTGCTACGGCCCCAACATAGCTGCCCACCAGGACCGTAAAACCTGCGGCCATGATGATAAGCAAGTGGCCCGCCAACAAGTTGGCGAACAAACGCACCGAAAGACTCACGAGCCGCAAGAGCTGCGAGAGCACCTCGATGACGAAAATGAATGGCTTGACCGCACCAGGTGCATCCGGCACAAGCGTCTTGAGATACCCAAGAGGACCATGTGCACGCACGCCCACAATGTGTGTCAGCAAGAAGGTCATTGCTGCCAACGTCAAGGTGACGTTGATGTTGGCGGTTGCCGCGTACAGCCCAAAGTCCGGCAGGAATCCGAGTCCGCCGCTCTCACTTGAGATCGGGAACGGAATGAAACTGATCAGGTTGTTCACAGCGATGAAGAAAAAGAGCGTGGCGATGTAGGGAAACCAGGTCGGGAATGCCTTCGCCGGAAGCGATGCCCGCCCGACCTGAGTCTCGGCAAACTCATACGCAATTTCCAACACATTTTGTGCCTTACCTGGCTTTTGGCGCATTCCCGCACGGACGATCACGATGCCGCCGATGCACAGAATGGCCGTTGTCACCAGCAGGTAGACCACAGCCTTATTCACCGAAAGATCAATCGCACCGAACTTGAGGTTCAAGTACGGATCGAGCTTGAACTCTTGAGAAGGATCAAACTTCGGCGCCGCAGCACCGAGTGCTGGCACGGCCAGTAGCGCGGCCAGTGCCGCAAGAGCGCTCAAACGGAGTCGCACACGATTCATGAGTCGGAAGGGCCCTCTTGATCAGGGGTCTTGGCTGCGCGTTCAGTCAAACCGAACAACATCATCCGACCCATCAGGTCCATTGTGAATGCAGCGGCGAACACAATCGCTGCAGTCAGCGCCACTGGATGCGAGATCCGAATGGCAACGATAAACAACACGATGGCGATAAGCCATGCCCGCCCAATCACTGATACCCCAGAGGTACCGACGGCGGCGGCCGGGGCAAATCCCAGGGCAAACTTCGTCGTCATCTGTGCGAGCGCCCAGTTGACAACCCAGAGCCCAGTCCCGATTGCCCATCCCTCAAACGGCCCGCGCAGGAGCAGCACGACCGGCAGCGCAAACACGCAGACAATGATGCCAAGCGTCGCCGCGGCAAACGGAAGTGCCCCTTGACGGGGTGATGGGTAGACAGCCACGCTCATGAATTTCGCGTGGGCGAGACGGTGGGTCGGAGCGAGTCAGAACTCCTTCAAGCACATTGAAACCCGTGCGCAGAAAAAAACCCCTCAGCGACGGGCGGCGCGGAGTATGCCAGTTCGCCAGGACGACCTCAACGGCACAACCCGTGAATTTGCCGGAAAATTGCGGTTATTGGTGCCAACCGTCTCCCGCTTTTGCGGAAAACGACCGCAATTGGTGCGCTAGGAGCGGCCTCGTCGTGGCCAGAGCCCACTCAAGGGGCCTTCCCCAGATCGTTCACGCACCAGTTTGACCACCGGCGTATTGCGCCATTTCAGAATCTCGAGCACATAGACCAGGTAGAGCGCGGCGCCCAGCGCAATCGCGATACACACCCCAAGCACGACCGAGCCAACGATTTCGATATGCCCTGATTGTGAGCGGTAGGGAACGAAGCGAATGACCAATGCGAGGATCCCAAGCAGTGCGCACCAGCAGTACATCGCAAGCACCGTCTTGCGCTGCCCCCACCCGATCGTAAAAAACCGATGGTGGAAGTGACTGCGATCGGCCTGATAGACCGGCTTTCCATGCTTGATGCGCCGCATGATCACAAATGACGTGTCGAGGATCGGAATCGCCAGCACGAGGAGCGGGCCAAACAATGCGACGGTCGCAACGCTTTTGAGGACCCCGTCGACTGCGACCCCGGCAATCGCAAACCCTAAAAACATCGAGCCCGAGTCACCCATAAAGACTCGAGCGGGATGAAAATTAAAGATCAAGAATGCCCCGCAGGCGCCGGCAATTGCCGCAGCAAGCACGGCGGGATCAGTGCGCCCCAACGAGGCTGCCAAGATGGCAAAGTTAATTGCCGATAATCCGGCAACCCCGGCGGCGAGTCCATCCATCCCATCGATGAAATTGATCATGTTTACGATGGCGACAAACCACACGATCGTGATCGGATACTGCATCGCCCCGAGGTTATGTACCCCCATGATCGGCAAGGTGATGTGATCAATTGTCAGACCAGCAGAAACGGGAATTGCCGCACAGGCAATTTGCCCCACGAGCTTGACGATGGGATCAAGGGTGAAGATGTCATCGACGGCACCAATGAGCCCGACAAGGGCTGCACCGACCAGCAATGCGCGCGCCTGAGAATCGACGGGGAGCAAAAACAGGGTCGGGATGAGGACCCCGAGCATGATCGCCAACCCGCCAAGTCGCGGCGTCGGATGGGTATGAATCCGGCGGCCTGAGGGGAGATCGACCGCCCCAATTCGGCGCGCAAGCATGGATACCAGCGGCGTCATTGCGACGACGACGACCGCTGCGACTACCGCACACACAATTGGTTCAAGTGCTGTGCTCACGCCCCGCGCCCCCGATCGCAGTCGCCTGCGATGCGTCGTTGTGTCGACAGCGCACGCCCTCGACATTGACCGATTCTAGTCACCATGACCAATCCCTGCCGCTCGACGCCCACGGCTGCGCCGACGATGCACGACGCCCACCGCCCGCACCCCAGCACCCCGTGGCATTAGACGCGACCAGAGGCGGGTACACCACGCAATCCGCCCTGTGGGAATTACCACGCGCCCCCGATCGAGGCCACGAAGGCTGGTGGCAACCACATCGGCCGCCCCATCAATCGGCATCCATTTTGGCCACCCGCTGCCGGATGTCCGGCCCGCCGTTTCAAGGACATCGGAAAATTCTGTCGCCGTTGGCCCCGGACACACCGCGCTCACCTGCACGCCCGTTTCCCGCAACTCCTCGGCAAGCGCCTGCACAAAATGCAACTCAAAGGCCTTCGTTGCGCCGTAGGTCGCCATGTAGGGCACCGGATGCCATGCCGCTGCGGAACTCACAATGAGTACCGCACCACGCCCACGCCCAATCATCCCGGGAAGGACAGCGCGCGTCAGCTCGACGACGCTGACGCAATTCAGGCGCACCATGGCGGTCTCCCACGCAGCGTCCGCCGCTGCAAACGGCCCCAGTGATCCGAAGCCCGCGTTGAGTACGGCAACATCAACCTCGCGATCCACGACTGTTGCACAACAATGCGCGCATCCGTCATCGGTTGCGAGATCGGCGACACAGACCTCGACCTCGACCCGGTAGCGATCACGCAGCTCCTGTGCGAGCGCAGCAAGGCGATCGGCGCGTCGAGCCACCAACACCAGATCATGGCCGCGCGCGGCAAGTGCGTGGGCGTATTCGCGACCAAGCCCGGCAGAGGCGCCAGTAACCAATGCAACCGTTGGTGCCACCGCAGACATCCCCTCGCCGGTCAACAACGCCCGAACGCGCGTTATCCGATCGCCGTCCCGCTGGTCAATGTGGGATACAGCGGGAATGCATGCGAGATCGCCTGTGCACGCGTCCGCAATCCCGACATCTCATCATCGGAAATCTCTGGGCGTAGGGCTGCGCTGATAATTGCGGCAATTTCGGTCATCTCGGCCTCTTTCAGGCCCCGGGTCGTCAGCGCAGGGGTACCGATGCGCAGCCCCGAGGTGACGGTCGGTGGGCGCTCATCAAATGGGATGCCGTTCTTATTTACGGTAATGCCCGCACGATCCAAACGCGCCTCAGCGTCAACTCCTGTCAGGTCGGTTGCCGACAGATCCACAAGCACCAAGTGATTATCGGTACCACCCGTGACCAACGCGACGCCGCCGGCCACAAGCCCGTTGGCAAGCGCGGCAGTGTTGGCAATCACCTGACGCTGACGCGCACGAAACTCTTCGGTCAGGGCGCAGCTAAAGGCCACTGCTTTCCCGGCAATCACATGCATCAAGGGGCCACCCTGCAATCCCGGAAAGACCGCTCGGTCGATCGCGCTGCCGAGGTCTTCTCGGCACATGACCATTCCCGCTCGAGGGCCACCCAGACTCTTGTGCAATGTCGAGGTCACGATATCGGCGATTCCCACGGGACTCGGATGCACCCCGCCGGCCACAAGCCCAGAAATATGCGCCATATCGACCATAAACAGGGCCCCAACCGCATCTGCAATTTGTCGGAATGCGGCGAAATCAATGATGCGCGGATATGCAGAGGCACCTGCCACGATCAACTTTGGCCGCAGCTCACGTGCCATCTGCTCGACTTGATCCATGTCGAGATAGCAATCCCCACGGCGGACCCCATAGTGGTGAAAGTCATACAGGCGTCCGGAGAAGTTGACCTTCAATCCATGAGAGAGATGGCCTCCATGGGCAAGTGCCATGGCAAGTACGCGATCCCCGGGAGCCAAGACCGCTTGGTAGGCAGCCTCATTGGCGGTCGCACCAGAGTGGGGTTGCACGTTGACATGCTCACAGCCAAACAATTCCTTGGCACGTGAAATCGCGAGCTCTTCAACTTCATCGACCACCTCACAACCGCCGTAGTAGCGACGGTGCGGCAACCCTTCGGCGTACTTATTTGTCAGCACAGAACCCACCGCCTGCATGACCGCACGGCTGGTGAAGTTCTCGCTGGCGATCATTTCAAGGGTCTCGGCCTGGCGAGCGCCCTCCGCCCGCAGCAGACGTGCGATATCGGGATCGACCTCGCTGATGTCACGTGACAGATAGCTGCTGGCGTCGGCAAAACTCACCTGAGTGCCCCCTCGGCATGGATCGCAAATTTCCTTCCTCGAGGGTACAGACCTCAACGGCCATCCGACGGGGATGCGGAGCTCACGTCCTCACTCAGGACATTGCGCAGCGACCACCCGGACATTCCCTGCCAGGTCCTTGCGCACCTGGACATTGACGAGTCCTGCAGTAGTGAAAATTTTGGAGACGGATTCCGCTTGGCTCGCGCCGATTTCACAGACCAACATCCCGCCGGGCACAAGGACCCGCGCAGCCTGGGCAGCGAGCACAGTGATCACTTCATCCCCGCGAGGACCGCCGACGAGTGCACCACGTGGCTCATAGCTCAATTCGCGCGGGGCATTGGTGAGTTCATCCTCAGACAGATACGGAGGATTTGCCGCAATGACATCCATGCTGGCGTCGGCACACCCATCGCATCCATCGCTCTGACGAAATGTGACGTCCAATCCCAGCCGCGTGGCGTTGGCCTGGGCAACCTCAAGAGCATCAGCAGAAATGTCGACTGCCGTGATCTCGCAATCCGGGCGCTCGTCTTTGAGGGCGAGTGCAATTGCCCCACTCCCCGTTCCCCAATCCAGGATGTTCGCGCGCGGGACGGCAACCTCCATCACCCACTCCACCAACACTTCCGTTTCTGGTCGGGGCACCAACACCGCCGGAGTCACTTCGAGTTCGAGGCGACGAAATGCGCGAGACCCAAGGATGTAGGCCATTGGCTCTCGACGACCACGTCGGGCAACAAGTTCCCGCGCGTGGGCAAGCTCATCTGCCGATAACGGGCGATCGAATTCGGTGTAGAGCTCAAGACGCGTCATTCTGAGCGAATGGCTCACCACAAGATCGGCGTCAAGACGGGGACTCGGTGAGCCCGCATCGGCAAAATAGGTTGTCGTGCGGCGTACCACTTCGCCCACAGTAAGCTGCGAGGTGCTCATGACGGGTCCTAGAGCTCGCCGGACGCGTGCGCCTCAAGCAATTGACGTCGCTCCTCGGCGGCGAGCGCGGTCGTGAGGTCACCAAGATCACCCTGCAAGACGGCTTCGCGGAGTTGCACGGTGACACCGACCCGGTGATCGGTCACACGATTCTGGGGATAGTTGTAGGTACGCACCTTCTCTGAACGATCCCCGCTGCCCAACTGCTCGCGGCGTGCAGAACTAATGAGTGCCGCCCGCTCGGCCATTGCGCGCTCGTACAAACGCGCCCGCAACACGCGCATCCCGCGCTCGCGGTTTTGCAGTTGACTTTTTTCATCCTGCATCGACACAACAATCCCGGTGGGAAGGTGGGTAATACGCACGGCGGAGTCGGTCGTATTCACGCTTTGCCCACCTGGGCCGCTCGAGCGATAGACATCGATTTTCAGATCATTCGCATTGATCTGCACATCGACTTCCTCGGCTTCCGGAAGCACGGCGACGGTTGCAGTGGAGGTGTGAATGCGCCCCTGGCTCTCGGTCTCGGGAACGCGCTGGACCCGATGCACTCCGGCTTCATGCTTGTAGATCGAATAGGCCGCTGCACCCTTGATTCCCACCGTCACATCTTTCACACCGCCCGCATCTGCGGCGCTCACCGACAATTGCTCGGTGCGAAATCCGCGACGCTCGGCATATTTGAGATAGATCTCCAAAAGCTGCCGCGCAAAGAGTGCGGCTTCCTCGCCCCCGGCGGCGGCACGAATCTCAAGAATGACGTCTTTGTCGTCATTTGGATCTGGCTCGACCATCGCCTCACGGATTTGCGGCTCGAGCGCCTCCATCTCGTCATTGGACTCGCGCAACAGATCGCGGATATCGTCGTCATCGCCCTCGGCGAGCATTTCGGTTGCCTCAGCCGAACGATTGGAGGCGTCGCGCCACCGCTCAACCAATCCGATGGCGGTCGCCAGCGACGACCATCGACGGTTGACATCAGCAAATCGCACACGATCGCTGACGAGCTCAGGATCGGACATGGCCGCCTGCAACTCGTCACGAGTCCGTTCAATTTGCTCCACAAGGCCGGTAATACCGGAGCTCACACGATCCCCAAATGCTGCGTTGGGTGCCACCGCAACGCGGTGGTCACCGTCATCCGAACGTGAGCGATCTTAGTCGCGCGACTTCTGTCGGCGCGCCAACTTGCGCTGGAAGCGCTCGACACGACCACCACTGTCGATGAGCTTCTGCTTGCCGGTGTAGAAGGGGTGGCACTGGTTGCAGATTTCCACCTTGATTGCGTCCTTGGTGGAGCGTGTCTCAAACGCGTTTCCGCATGAACACACAACCTTCGTGACCACGTACTCGGGATGAATGTCGGACTTCATGAGATGACTTTCGTCTGTGATGGCGCCGGGAAAATCTCCCGACGTGTAGGGACTCTAGCGCAGGGCGCGCTGCGTGCCCGCTGACGCGGCTTTGCATCATGCCAGCTTGCGCCGCAATTTGCCGTCGGGATGACTGACAGCGCCTCTCTCGGCACGAAAAAGTAGGAAATGGACCATCAAAAATGACATCTCGCCCGTTCTATGCGGACAAAAAGATCGGATGCCCTTCTCTGACGGGGAGTCCGTCCTCTAGGATTGCGGGTCGAATAGCGTCGATGGGAGGACGATGAAGATCGCCGTCTGTGTGAAGGAAGTGCCGGATGCCGGCCCCCTTCGCAAGATCGATCCGGACACAAAACGGATTGATCGATCAGGAGATAGGTCGCTGAACACCTACGACCTCAATGCCATTGAGGAAGCTTTACGCCTCAATGAAGCAGGCGGCGGCGGGGAAGTTGTCCTCGTCTCGCTTGGTCCCGACCGTGCACTTGAGTCCCTGCGTAAGGGACTTGCAATGGGTGCCGACCGCGCCGTGTTGATTTCTGACGATGCTGCCGTCGGGTCGGACCTTGTGGCAACAAGCCTTGCGCTTGCCGAAGCAATTAAGCGTGAATCACCCGATCTGGTCTTGTTCGGCCAGGCCGCAGGTGACTCCGATGGAGCAGTGTTGTGGGCGGCAGTCGCAGACCGTTTGCGCCTCCCCGTGATCTCACAAATCTCGGAACTCGAGGTAGCCGGTGGCAATGTCACCGCAAAGCGCCAGACCGAGTTTGGCTACGACCGCATCCAGGCACCTCTGCCTGTCGTGCTTGCCGTGTCTGACTCGCTCAATGAGCCACGCTACCCATCACTTAAGGGCATCATGGGTGCCAAGAAGAAGCCACAAGATGTGGTCTCGCTTGCCGACATCGGTGTTCCTGCAGATCGTGCGGGCACGGCTGGCTCGCGCACAACCGTCACCGCCCTCAACCCGCCACCATCGCGTGGCGACACTCAGAAGATTGAGGACGACGGTTCCGCCGCACAGAAGGTCCTGGATTACCTCGTTGAAAGGAAACTGGTGTGAGCACACTCGTCTTCCTCGAGCACCACGGCTCAGGTATTCAAAAGGCCGCCCTCGGCGTCCTTTCAAAGGCCGCTTCGCTCGACTCGGACACCTCTGCAGTCATTATTGGCTCAGGTGTGAGCGGGTTGGCGCAAGAGGCTGCCAAGTACGGCGCAGCACGTGTCTTTATTGCTGATGATGCGAGCCTGGCTGCCCCACTGCCACAAGCACGCGTGGACATCATCGCCAGCCTCGTTGGGGCACATGGATTCCAAAATGTGCTCTTTGGCGCATCGGTCCTCGCCAGCGACATCGCCGGCGGGCTATCGGCACGCCTGGATGCAGGCCTCAACTGGGACCTGACCGACCTCGAAGGCAGCGCAAGCGCCCTCGTCGGGAAGCGTTCCGCCCTTGGCGACACCGTCCTGGTCGATGTTGGCTGGACTTCTGAGCCGCGTCTTGGCCTGATTCGTTCTGGCTCATTTGAACCTGCTGAGCGCGCAGGCGCTGGCGCAGTGGAGAATGTTGCCATCGCGCTCGAGGATTTTTCCTCCAAGGCGCAGATGGTCGAGCAGGCAAACGAAGCCCAAACCGGACCATCGATCGAAGAGGCCGACATCCTCGTTGCCGGCGGTCGTGGGCTCGGTGCTCCTGAAGCCTTCTCTGAACTCGAAGGCCTCGCGGCTGCCCTCGGTGGTGCTGTGGCATCAACCCGTGCCGTGGTCGATTCAGGCTGGTACCCCTACCAAACCCAGGTGGGCCAGACGGGTAAGACCGTCTCGCCGAAGCTCTACATCGCCTGTGGTATCTCCGGCGCAATTCAGCACAAGGTCGGTATGCAAAGCTCGCAGGTGATCGTGTCCATTAACAAGGACCCGCACGCCGCGATCTTTGATTTCTCCGACCTCGCCGTTGTGGGCGATCTGCACGACATCGTCCCCAAGCTCACCGCACTCGTCCAAGAGCGCAAGGGCTAAGAACGCGCGCTCTGCCACGGCGTCGCCAATGTGACGTCGTGGCAGATGTGCACAGGAGGTGGCCTTATCGCCCCTCAAACGTCGCCGAGCGCTTCTCGAAGAATGCGGCCATGCCTTCACGCTGATCGTGGGTTGCAAAGGCATTTGCAAATGCCTCGAGTTCACGTGCAAGTCCAATTTCTTGCGCATCGTCCAAGGCGATATTCATCAACTCTTTGGCTGCGGCAATTGCGAGTGGAGGTTTTGCTGCAATGAGCTCGGCGAGGGCGAGAGCCTCATCCATCAGCGTGTCATGCGGATAGACGTGGGTGACCAATCCACTCGCAAGCGCCTCGTCGGCGGTGCAGATGCGTCCAGTGAGCACCATCTCCTTGGCCCAGCCAAGTCCCGCGATGCGCACTAACCGCTGCGTGCCACCCCATCCCGGCAGAATCCCGATATTGACCTCCGGCTGACCGAACTTGGCCCGCTCGCTCGCAATACGGATATCGCAGGCAATGATGAGCTCACACCCGCCGCCGAGCGCAAACCCATTAATCGCGGCAATCACCGGACGCGAGCACGATTCCAAGCGACGTGCTGCCTCATGCCCCTTGGCGCCGAAGGCGCGCGCCTGATCCACACTTGCCTCGCGCATATGTGAGATGTCGGCACCGGCACTGAAGGCCTTTTCTCCTGCCCCGGTGATTACCATCACACGAATCTGCGGATCCGTTTCGACGCGATCGACGGCGGCGATGATGTCATCGAGCATCTCGACCGATAACGCATTGAGCGCTTCGGGGCGGTTCAGGGTGACGACCGCCACCGCTCCATGTTGCGCAAAATCCACTGACACCGTCTGGCCTCCTGATCGATCTCACGGTCGATCCGCGAATGACGGGCCATCGGTGCGCGCCAATGGGAACAACCGTTGCCCCACATTCGCTGGGGCGAGCGGGCAGTATACGCCCAGATATATCGCTCCCTGCCATCTCATCTGTGTGATTGGAGGCCAATGCCCACCACCGTGCGCACGTCCCGAGACCCCCTGTCCCAAGTTGCGGACCTCATCGTGGTCTTTCTCGCCCAACCCGCGACAGTCACAGGCGTCGCTGCCGCTGCAGACACTGCGCTCGATGGGGTGATCGCCGCGGCAATCGCCGATAACGAGATCACCGGGGAAGCGGGCACGATCACGGTGTTTCACACCGCTGGGCGTGTGAGTGCACCACGCGTTGCCGTCGTTGGCACGGGTGATGGGAGCACGGATGCATGGCGGAGCGCGGGACGGGCAGCAGGCACCAAAGCCCGGGCCCTCAAGGCCCGCAAGGTCACCCTTGCCCCAGATGATGCAACGCCCGATCACGTCAGCGCAGCAATTGTCGGTTTCGGTGCGGGCAACTACCGCTTTGAGCAGTACAAGACCGGCAAAGGCACGCCTGTGGTCTCGGCACTGAAGGTCGCCTCATCCACACTCACCACCGCCCAGGCCCGACGCGCAGATCAACTTGTCACCGCCGTCCAGGGTGCGCGCGATCTGGTCAATACGCCCGCAAATGATTTGACACCCACCGCGCTTGCCCTCCACGCCAAGACGCTCGCCTCCGCGACTCCAGGACTCACCTGTCGGGTGCTCGAGCATAAAGACCTCGTGCGCCTGAAAGCTGGTGCGCTCCTCGGTGTTGCACAGGGCTCTGCGGAACCACCGAAGATGATCGTGATGCGCTACACCCCGGCGCGCAAGGCGCGTCGTGGCGAGGTGCTGGGACTCGTCGGGAAAGCCGTCACCTTCGACACCGGGGGAATTTCCATCAAGCCCGCCGGTGGCATGGAAGAGATGAAGATGGACATGGGCGGCGGGGCGGCCGTGATTGAAGCCATCGGACTCATCGCGCGTCTGGGACTCCCCGTCGAGGTCGTGGCAGTCGTTCCATCCACAGAAAACATGCCAAGTGGCACCGCCACACGCCCGGGTGATGTCGTGACCGCGATGAACGGCAAAACCATCGAGGTCATCAATACCGATGCCGAAGGTCGTCTGATTCTGGCTGACGCGCTCACCTATGCGGCGCGCATTGGCAAGGCCACCCGCTTGGTCGACTTTGCGACCCTCACAGGGGCAATTGTCGTTGCGCTCGGAGAGGTCTATGCGGGGTTGTTCGGTAGTGAGGCCGAATGGACCGACACCGTACGGGCAGCAGGCGAGATATCGGGTGACATCTGTTGGCCAATGCCACTGCACCCTGGATACGCCCCGCTGATCTCCAGCAAGGTCGCCGACCTGTCAAATGCCTCCAATAAGCGCCAGGCCGGCGCGGTCTATGCGGCGCAGTTCTTGCGCGAATTCACCGACGGGTTGCCATGGTGCCATGTTGATATCGCAGGCACCGGGATGATCGGTGGCGCGGGGACCGGCTTTGGGGTCGGGCTCATGTTGGCGATTGCCGAACAATTGAGCGACCGGGCCTAGGCACAACGCGCGGTGTGGCAGTACCCGCGACGGGGCTGCTACACCGCGTCGATTTCCTGCAACGCCTCTGCCATGACGGCAAGCATTGCGAGATTTTCGTCCGGACGACCGATCGTAATGCGAATGCACTCTGGTGCGCCAAACGCACCGGCGGGACGCACAATGATTCCCCGCGCAAGGAGCGCGCTGTTGAGTCGATTGGCGCGATCGGCGCTCCCCATTGGGACCAAGAGAAAGTTTGCCTGCGATGGCAACGGCGCGAGACCGAATGCCCGCAATCCCATATCGACCATTGCGCGCTCCGCGGTGACTTCCCGCACGCGATGGGCAAGATGTCCATCAGTATCGCTGAGACTGGCAACTGCAGCCACTTGTGCGAGGCCATTGACATCAAATGCATTGCGCACTCGCCCGATGAGTCCGATCAATTCGGCAGGAGCAATCATGTATCCGATCCGAAAGCCTGCAAGCGCGTAGGCCTTTGAGAATGTACGTGTCACCACGAGACGCGCACCCTCGCGAATCAATGCCACGCCGTCGTGGCCGCCGGCCGACAAATATTCGAAATAGGCCTCATCGAGCACCGGAATCACATGATCGGGGAGCGCACGCACGAAGGCTGCCAGCGCAGATGCACTCACCGCGCCACCGGTTGGGTTATTCGGGCTCACCACCACGACGAGTTTTGTCGACGGCGTGATCTGTGCGGCAAGGGCATCGAGATCGTAGGAACCATCGTCGGCCAGCTGGGCGGTACGTATCGTCGCGCCCTGAATTGCCGCTCCCTGCTTCCAAGAGATAAACGAGGGATCACCCATGACCAGCTCATCGCCCGGGTCCAAGAGTGTCATGCAGATCAACTTGATCAGGCTATCGACCCCATTGCCGATAAGAATCGTGTTGGCGGGCACGCCCAGATGCGAGCAGAGCGCATCTCGCACGCCCCACGCGCCCGGATCCGGATAGAGCCGTTGCCCTGCTGCGGCCGCGGCCACTGCCGCAATCGCAGATGGAAAGGGCGGATACGGCCCCTCATTCGAGGCCAGCTTGATAATCCGCTCCAGCCCGAGCTCACGGCGGACATCGTCGATTGGCCGCCCCGGCTCATATGGGGTCACCTTGGCGACTGCGGGCCGAGAAATACCGGAGGGGATCTGCCATGAGCTGCTCATTGGACGCGATGGTACCAGCGGCATCCCACCATCGCGGGGACTATGCTCACGGCATGTCTGATACCGCGACCTACGGAATATTTACCCTTGGAATGGTGCTCGTTCCGGGTGAACGTATTCCCTTGCATCTTTTCGAGCCGCGATATCGGCAATTATTTGCCGACTGCGTGCTGGAAAACACACCGTTTGTGCTCCGGTTTGCCGATGAATCAGGACCCGCGCCCATCGGCTGCACCGCCCGATTCGATGAGGTCCTCGATCGTTTCGAGGATGGACGAATCAGTGTGGTCATCGTGGGCGTGAATGCTGTGGAGATTGGTGATGCGGTCGACGGACGACTCTACGACTGTGCCCAGTGCACAACACTCATCGACGCACCCAGCCCATCTGATCCCGCACTTGCTGCGCGTGCCACCCAACGCTTTGAGGAGCTTGCTGCGGCGGTCACCGGGACCGCGCAATCCCCCGCCCACGACGATGAGATCCCGTGGTCATATGTGCTTGCCGCACACATTGAGCTTGCACCTGACATCAAACAAGAACTTCTGACGACCCGGGATGAGTCCGCACGGCTCGAGTTGATGATCGTCGCGCTCGATGCCGAGATTGCGCACGTACGCCGCGCCGAACTTGCGGCGGAACGCGCGCCCACAAACGGGAAAGTCCCACACGATTGACCACGCCAACGCACCCCGGTCACACGACACATCAGGCGCTCATCGACGATCTCGCTGCAGTCGGTCGCTGTGGTCTTGGATGGGTCGAAGGGCCCGACGCGGCATCCTTTTTGCAGGGTTTGGTGACCTGCGACATTGCGGGAATTGGGGTTGGCGAGGGACGCATCGCGCTCGTACTTGATGCCAAGGGCCACATCGTCACACAGCTGCAAATCGTGCGTGATGCCCAGATGAGTTTCACGCTGATCACCACACCTGCGGCAATCGATCAACTCATCGCCGATCTGGAGCGGTTCCACTTTTCAGAGGACCTCGAGATCATTGGCCCGGAGCAATCGGCATGCATCACCTGTCGGGCGACCGACATACCTCCGCTCGACGGGCTCATTGCACCGGGATGGATCCCGGGAACCATCGATCTGGTGACCGATGATCCGGCGAGCGCGCTTTCCCAAATTGGACGTTCGCCCTCTCCGGCCGATGCGGTTGCCCTCGTGCGCATTCTTCACGGGGTGCCATTGGCGGGAGTCGACACGGGCCCGAAGACACTGGTCCAAGAGGCAGGCCTTGAGGGCCGGGTCGTGGATTTCGCCAAGGGGTGCTATCTCGGCCAGGAAACGGTCGCACGGGCGCAGCATCGCGGGCAGGTACATCGTGTCCTACGCGGGATCACCGCCACAGGCCCCCTCTCGCATGGCGCAGAGGTCCACTACAATGGAGCATCGATTGGTGTCGTGAGCACGGTGGCGATACATCCGCAGATGGGTCCCGTCGGCATAGGAATTCTCCGGCGTGAGCCCCCCGATGGGACGCACGTCACCGTGGGCGACGACGCACTCGCCGCCACGCTCACCACCTTCTGGTCGTAATGTCCCGACGTCGCCCAACCGACCTGCTCGGCGCTGTTGGTGCTGCGGTATTGGCATCCGCCACGCATATCGTCACCGAAACCCACCCGGACTCAGGCGAGCTTGAACTGACCTGGTCTGCATGGACACCCGATGAGTGGACCTTTACCTTTGCCCGCCTGAGCCCGCCTGGACGGCTCGTCATTCACATGCCTCATCACGAGGGGACCATCATCATCAATGAGCTTGGTCCATCAGATCGCCCGGGGGCGGGGCCGCTCGGAGATGTGCCACTCGGCTAGCGCCTCAGCTCAACAGATCTTGTGCGATCACGAATACGGATTAGGAAAAGACGATCTCGTCCTCAAGATTGCCGTCGGCAACCGCCGCGGCCACCTTTTCGCAGGCGACATCATGCAAGACCGGAATCAAGATCTCCCCAGGGGCATCAAGTGCCTCGGGGTGACGTGCCTGCAGGGTCACCCGACCAACAAAGCAGGTCTTGATGCAGACCAGCTCATCGTCGCGAAAGACCTTGACCTGAAAGCCCCACAACATGGCCGGGCCATCCGAGAGGGATGCGCGTACACCCTCCGGCTGTATCCGGTAGGCAACACCATCGTGTTCAACTATGCGTGTGTCGATAGCTCCACAACCTCCATTGTGTCCAAGACCCCAAATGCCCCACCACCTCGGCGCGGATCACCTGCTGCTTGGAGTTCATCCCCCCAACATCCAACTGCACTGACGCCACCGAAAAACAGATTCCGATCGCCCCACTGCCGAATCACATGCTGCCCGTCCTGCAGTGCGGCAGCAACCTCATCAGGAACACCGCCTTCCAGATCAATGCCGCCCGACTCAGGATGCACCCGGGCGCGCACCACCGCGTCCTCGACCGACAATTGCTCATCGACGATACCAACCAGCGTCTGCAAAATTGCCGATCGCAATCGGTTCGACCCCGCCGAGCCGATCCCCAGCACCGGCTGCCCGTCCTCGAACACCACGGTTGGCGCCATCATCGAGGTCATGCGTACACCGGCGGGCAATGTCCCAAACCCACCGGGATTGAGATCTTGCTCCCCCGCCATGTTGTTGAGCAGAAATCCTGTCCCAGGAAGCATGACCCCAGAGCCCGACCCATTGCTGCTAGTCATGCTGACCACCATCCCTTCAGCGTCCATGACACTGATATGGGTCGTCCCATTTGGTCCGCGAGAGGGGTTCGCCCTCTCTCCTGGCGCAAACAGCGATGCCCATCCTTGTCCATGGAGCTCAGGTTGATGGAGCGCTCGGGCGAATGCGTCGGTGCGGAGACTGTTGGCGTACTCCCCCGCGGCGATGAGCTGCTGATACTGCGCGACAAGAGTGGTCGCCGGTGCCCGTTTGTCAAGTTGATGGAGCGCGGCGGCGATCAAGATTCCGCCCGATGATGGAGGCGGATTTGTGATGACGCGCCGGCCGCGGAACCCGACCTCGAGTGGGATGCGATCGATGACGGCGTAGCCGGCGAGATCATCATGGGTGACATAGCCACCCACTGCCTGCAATCCCTCCACAATGCGTGTCGCGAGCCATCCACCAGGCGCCATCGCGCCCGACCCGGTGCGCCCGAACTCTTCAAGAGTTGTCGCCAAATCGGGATTCGTAAATCGATCCCCGGTCCCGAGTAGTTGCCCATCGGGGGCATAGATACGTGCCGCATCGGGGCTAAAGCGCAGCATGCCCTCAAGAATCGCGAACAGATACGCCGACTCCGGGCCAATCACTACTCCATCCCGCGCGAGCTCGACGGCAGGGGCAACTAATTCGGGAAGCGGAAGCCGGCCAAACCGCTCCCACACAGCACATAACCCCTGCAGCATCCCGGGCACGGCAACCGATGCGGGCCCAATATGAAAGACCTGCTCCGCATCGCCGAAGGGGACAACAAATTTGTCGAATTCGTCCGGGTCACACACCCGCCCATCGGGGCCACCCCCGGCAGTGTTGACGAAGAAATCAAGAAGCTGCGGTGGCGCACTCGGCGGTGCAACCAGGCAGAACCCCCCGGCGCCCGGGCCCGTCAGCGGCCCTTCACATACCGCCGCAGCGCAGGCGGTCGCCACCGCGGCATCGACCGCATTCCCACCCAACGAAAGAATGCGTGCGCCGGCTGCTGCCGACGCACGATGTCCTGCAGCGACAACCGAGCGCACCCGACGGGACGCGACTACTCCTCGGTGTCGATTGCGTGCACGTGGTCTGACACATCAAGGCTGGTCTGCTCATGCGCAGCACTCTCGAGCGCACTGCGCGGCACAGCCCCACTCACCGATGCAACTGAGCGACCAATCGCACGCGGAATCAAACGGCCCGCGCGTTCTTCCGCTTCAGGGTTTGATGATGGCGCAGCCCGCACCCCACTAAAGCTTGCGGCAACGACTGTCACCCACACCTGGCCCGACAGCTCGGGATCAATTGCTGCACCAAAGATAATGTTGGCATCTGGGTCGGCAGCCGCAGCAACGATTTCTGCCGCCTCTGATACCTCGAGCAATGAGAGGTCTGGGCCACCGGTGATCCCGAGGAGCACCCCACGGGCACCATCGATTGGAGTCTCCAAGAACGCGGAGGAAATCGCTGCCTGTGCTGCTTCGGCGGCGCGATTACCGCCGCCCGCATACCCAATACCCAACAGCGCCTCGCCCGCATCGCGGATCACGGTGCGCACATCGGCAAAGTCGAGATTGATCAATCCAGGCAGGGTGATCATGTCGCAGATGCCCTGCACCCCTTGGCGCAACAAATCATCGGTGACTTGAAAAGCGCTCACCATCGATGTCCCGCGCTCGAGCACCGTCATCAATCGGTCGTTCGGAATCACGATGACCGTATCGGCGGTGTCATGCAGGCGCGCAATTCCTTCATCGGCGACCTGCACCCGTCGCTTCCCCTCGAACTGAAATGGCTTCGTGACGACGGCAACTGCGAGGGCACCGACTTCGCGGGCGATTCGCGCCACCATCGGTGCGCCACCGCTGCCCATCCCCCCGCCCTGGCCGGAGGCAATAAAGACAAGGTCGCTGCCCCGCAAGGCGCGGCGAATCTGATCCTCCGCATCACGGATGGACTGCTCGCCCTTAAAGGGGTCGCCGCCTGTGCCCCGCCCCTTGGTCAGCTCGAGGCCGACGGGAATATGCACATCTGCCCGACAGGCGTCGAGCGCCTGACGATCGGTATTGATCGCGATGAACTCCACACCCCGCAGACCAGCTTCCACCATGCGGTTGATCGCATTACAGCCAGCACCACCGACGCCGACAACACGGATCAGTGCGACATAGCTGTTGACATCTGGCGTCGGAGCGGCATCTGTCGGGGTAAAGAGCTGTTCGGTCCCCGCATTTGAACGCGGTGGATCGGTACTGCGGAACAAATCCGACAGCGGTCCTTCCCGCATGCTTGTGCGTCCTGGACGGCCAGTTGTCATGCACCTACCTCCTCGGGCACCGGGCGTAATTCGCGCTCAGCCACAAGACGCGCAAGCTGGCGGTACCACCGCGCGGCCTGCCCATCTGGGTCATACGACAGGACGCTTTGTCCACTCACAGGAGCCTCAGCAAACCGAATCGTTTTCCCGATCCGCACTGGATAGACAATGTCACCGAAACTCTGGGTCAAGACATCGACGGCCTCACGCGCATGCAATGTCCGCCCGTCGTACATCGTCGGAAGTATTCCTGCGATCGCGATGTCGGGATTCAAGTGCTCGCGCACCTGCTCAAGCGTGGACTGCAATTGCGCAAGTCCGCGCAGCGAAAGGTACTCGCACTGCACCGGCACGATCACCCCATGCGAGGCGACCATCGCGTTGATGGTCAACAAACCCAACGACGGCGGAGTGTCGATCAAGATCACGTCATAGAGATCCAACATCGGACGGAGTGCACGCTGCAGGGCGCGCTCGCGCCCCATCGTGGCAGTCAGGGCAAGTTCCGCCCCGGCAAGCTCGATCCCCGCAGGGGCAATGTCAATCTCACGCGCGTGGATGAGATTGGCCAGCGGGGTTTCGCGGACCAGCACGTCATACATCGTCAACGTCAGATTCTCGACGTCGATGCCTTGACTCATCGAAAGGTTGCTTTGCGGGTCGAGATCGATCGCGAGCACGCGATATCCCATGCCCTTCAGGGCAACGCCCATGTTGATCGTCGTGGTCGTCTTCGCAACGCCACCTTTTTGATTGGCAAGTGCCAAAACTCGTGCAGTGCGTGACATCGTGTGCGCCTCAGCCGGACAGCAGGATCCTGGTGTCAGGGGTTCGACACTGACAATAGAAGTCCTATCGGCCAGAACACCGTTACTCGGTTCCCAGAAACCGGTTTCACGTCACCCTGTGGGCCAATCCCAGAGCACCACACCGCGCACTGGTCTAGGCAGGCGGAAGCTCCAAGCGGCGCTGACCAGCCCACGCGGCCGCCTGCGAGCGGCGTTGGAAGCCCAGCTTGCGCAAGAGCTGGCTGACATGGTTTCGGACGGTTTTCTCCGAAAGGTGCAGCACCTCGCCGATCGCACGATTGGTATACCCCTCCGCGATCAACGCAAGCATGCGACGCTCACGATCGGTCAGGCCGGCGAGCTCGGCTTCTGCCTGCTTGGCCGACAATTCGCGAAATTGCGTAAGAAGGGTGCCTGCGGCGCGCGGATCGAGCGATGACTCACCTGCGGCGGCGTCGCGAATTGCCTGAATCAGGCGCTCCGCATCCGCCTGCTTGAGCAGATATCCCGATGCGCCTGCCATCACGGCCCCCACAATCGCCTCCTCGTCTTGATACGAGGTCAGCATCACGACGCGCACATCAGGCTGATCGGCTTTGATGCGACGACAGGCCTCGACGCCTGAGCCATCGGGAAGACGCACGTCCATCAGTACCACGTCAGGGCGAATCTGCGATGCCAAGGTGATCGACTCGGCGACCGTGCCCGCCTCACCAACCACGCGAAAGCCCGTCGCATTTGTGAGGACGGTCTTCAAACCGATTCGGACCACCGCGTGGTCGTCGACGATCAGAATGCGGATTGCGTCAGTCGGCGTGGTCGTCATCTAGGGCATCACCTTTGCAGAGGAGTATTGAGGGATTGGTGTCGAATCCGGAAGGTCGCTATCGAGGGGGATCGAGACCGTAATGCGGGTCCCAGGGGAGAGTGATGTGACCTCGAGACGCCCTCCCATACGGCGCGCACGCTCATGCATATTGCGCAATCCAAGGCCGGCAGAGGGATCGTCGTCGTGGACAATACCGCGCCCGTTGTCACTCACCACCAGCTCGATCTCATCGGTGGCAAACGCGAGTCGTACATCGACGCTGCAGCGACCGGCATGACGGGCTGCATTCGAGAGTGCCTCACGCACGATTTGCTTAAGGTGCTTCCCCGCACCCTGGGGGATTGGGCCAGAGGCAGCGATACCCGCAACATGGACCCGTACGCGCAACTGCGATTCCGCGTCGAACTCGGCACCGAGTTCACGCAACCGATCTGCAATCCCCGATGCGGTGTCGGGAGTTTGGGCAAGGTCGGTGATGTAGGAACGGATATCGTCGGTGACGTGGTTGAGATCGCCAACGACGCCCCGCACTTCTGCGCACATCGGGTCATCATCACTGCGCAGTGCAATTGCCTCAAGACGCAGCGCTGCGGCATAGATCGACTGAATCGTTCCGTCATGCAGGTCCCGGCCAAAACGCGCACGTTCCTCGGCAATCGCGCGCGACCGCTCCAGAGCGTCAACGCGTTGTTTTGCCTCGAACTCAAAAATTTCCAAGAGCTTGGCGGCGAGCACGCACAACACAAGACCCGCAAGCCCCTGCACGACATCCACAGGAATGCCTGTCAGCGAGAGCCAATGCGCTTGGGTGATTACGCCAGGCGCCCATGGGGCACCGATGACAATCACTGCCGAGATGAGCGCATAAAAGACGAGCACCGCGGCGGTCGCGGCGGCATAGGGACGAATACCCCTCATTCCGGCAGCGGACAGCGCGCCGCGTTGACGCCACATGCCAATCGCCGCAAGGACACATCCTGTCACCAGCAGGCAAAGTGCCGCAACGTTGTCGACTGAGTGTTCCCACTCAATCGCGGTCCAGTGCTGTGCGTGCCCCACCACGATCCCGGCGCCAATAATAAGACCCCATATCCCAATCGACGCAGCGGTGAGCCACCGCCGGAGCCCTCGATCGAGTTCGAGAAGGCGCAATCCGAACTGCACCATCAGCACATAGGTCGCGGCCTCGAGGAGTCCCTGTAAAATTTGGAGCCCGCTAATCAGCGTGGCATCCATATAGCTCTGCTGAATGGGGATAAAGACGTTGCCCCACGTGGCGAACGCTTCCGCAGTTGCAAAGGCGGCGAGCCAGATCAGCGCATTGGTCAAGACAAGGCGACTTGCCCGACGGCGCTGCAGCCACACGGCAAGACCCAGCGAGAAAAACACCAAACCATGCGCGAAGACGACGATAGTTTGGTTCTGTGAAAAGAACTGCTGCATTACTCAGTGCCTCGCGTGGATCTGCGCCATCGCCATGACGATAGCGCGCTCCCAACGAGAGGAGTACGACAACGTCGTCGATACTGCGCAGACCGACGTCATTGGCGAGGTGTGTGGACTTATGATTGCCCGAGCATCGCATCCAGCTTCAGACGCATTTCGGTGATGATGTCGGCCCGTATTGCGGCGGTGACCCGTGGGTCTTCCAACATTGCGCGACGGTCAACCACCGACAGCGAACTCGTCAGATTCGCATCCTCCATCACATCACTGAGATGCCGACCGTCGGCAACCTGATCGATGATGTATTTGGCCATGTGTAGATGAATGGGCGATTGGCCCGAAAATGCGTGATCAACATCTCGCTCGAATGGCATGACGGCTCCTTCGATCGGGGGGGGTGCCACATGTGGCTACCTCGAATCTAGCCGAGCAGGACGCGAATCCGTGGTGTGGCAAAAGTCTCTCGGAATCGCCACCCAACGACACGATCCGCCGCCGAAGGTGCAATATTGCCAGTGTGGGCAAAGACCGCTATCTCGATCATGGCAAGGATCGCCAACTCCAACGCACCTACCGAGGGCGGGCGGAGCGCGACGAGGACGACGAGAACCTCATCGACAAGGGTCCAGAAACGGCCATTGTCATCAGTTCGGTCAACCGTTTTGACGAGGACGCTGAAGATTCCCTGCGCGAGCTTGTCGAGCTCCTGCAGACGGGTGGCGCGCTGACGATCGCCCAAATGGTGCAACAGCGCACACGCCCTGACGCCAAGACATACCTCGGAAAAGGAAAGCTCGACGAGCTCAAGGAGCTCTTGGACGAGCAGAAGCCCGACCTCGTCGCAATTAACGGTGAGCTCAGCGCTGGTCAGCAGCGCGCGCTTGAGGACCGGCTCTCGATCCGCGTCGTAGATCGCACCGCGGTCATCCTCGATATCTTCGCGCTCCATGCAACAACCGCTGAAGGGAAGCTGCAGGTCGAGCTCGCCCAGCTCGAATACTCCTATCAACGCCAAGAGGGGCTGTGGCAGCACCTTGAGCGGCTCGGGGGTGGTGTTGGTACCCGAGGGCCCGGTGAAAGCCAACTCGAATCCGATCGCCGCTTGTTGCGCAATCGCATGGGGGTCTTGCGTAAGCGTCTGCGCGAGCTCGACCGCTCCCGAGCCACCATGCGCGAGCGACGACTTGGATCAGGGGCTCCTCGGGTGGCACTCACCGGCTATACAAATGCCGGCAAATCGAGCCTGATGAATGCACTCTCAGGAGCCGAGGTCTCGGTCAATGACGCGCTGTTTGAGACGCTCGACCCCACTACCCGCGCACTTGAGGCACGTGGCTACGAAATTCTGCTCTCCGACACTGTGGGGTTCATCCGCGCCCTCCCGCATCAGCTCGTTGAGGCGTTTCAGTCAACACTGAATGAAGTGCACGATGCCGACCTGATTCTCCATGTCGCCGACGCTTCAGAACCCGAACACCGACGCCTCACGCAGGCAATTGCCGTCGAAGAGGTGCTTGAGGAGATCGGGGCGAGCGAGATCCCTCGCCTGCGTGTGCTCAACAAAATTGATCTGGTCCCCCTCGATGAGCGCGCCGCGCTCATCGCGCGTCACCCTGACGCGGTCTTGGTGTCGGCGACGAGCGACGAAGGGCTCGAGGATCTGCGCAACCGGCTCATCGATATTGCACGTGCACGCTTCACCCATCTCGATGTCGTCATCCCATGGAGCGCTGGCGTGCTGCTCTCAGATATCTATCGTGTCGGTCGCGACATCACCGAGGATCACACCGATGAAGGGCTGCGGGTGACCGCCATGATGCCCCCTGCTGCAGCATCGCGACTGCGTACTGCGCTTGCGGGACACGGCGTTCGATGACCGAACCCCCTCTCGCTCTGCTGGAGATGCGCAACATTGATCCCGCGTTGACTCAGTGGCTCCATGAGATCGGCATCGATCACCCGGAGCAGCTCAAAGCCGTCGGGGCAGCCCAGGCATACCGAAGGCTGCGCGCATGGCGCCCCTGGGATGCAGAGCTCATTGTCTTATGGGCGCTCGAGGGCGCACTCACCGACACCGATTGGATCGATGTCACACCAGAGCGGCGACTCGAGCTGCGTCGAGATGTTGAGGATGCCCCACGGCGCATCATGCGCAGCCGTCGGCGATCCGCCAGTCAGACACGCACCGACTGAGTATCCAAGGTCAGGATGCACCTGCCATATCGGCTAGTGCCAGACCCTTCCCACGCGTGGCAGGACCGATACCCAACAGGCATAACCTGCCGGTACATCGCACAACGAACGGTATCGGACCCAGCTATGCCACACGATTTTCACGTCATCGGGAGTGATCCCAACGCGGCAACGCGACTCGCATCTGAGCTGGTCACGGCGCTGACCCACCATGGAGCGCCCAAACGGCCGGTGCTCTTTGCCTGCATCGGAACCGATCGCTCAACCGGTGATGCACTCGGGCCGCTCGTCGGACAATGGCTTGTCCGCTCTGGATGCGATCCCGACACAGTGCTCGGCACGCTGGAATATCCACTGCATGCGGTCAATCTCCATGACCGCACAACACATATCCTCAGCGAAGACGACCGCCCCATCGTCGTTGCAATCGATGCCGCACTTGGCGTCCATCACGAGGTGGGCATGATCTCGCTGCACAAAGTCGGCCTCAGGCCGGGCCATGGCGTCGGGAAAAATCTGGGACAGATCGGCGATGTGTCGATTACCGCGACAGTCAATGCGGCCTCGGGCGGAATTGAAGCCCATGTACTTCAGAGTACCCGGCTGTACATCGTCCAAACTCTGGCAAAGACGATTGGAATCGGCTGCATGCACGCACTGCGGCTCATCGAACGCCCACGTGCGCTCGATGCGCTCGAGGCGCTCATGACCGCCTAGCAGGGACCGATCCGATCTGCGGCCTCAGGCAGGGGTCGCACAGGGGCATCGCTACGAAGATGCGACCGCGCGCGCAGTCGGAATTTCGCCTGCCAGCACCGCCCAGAAATCCGACAGTACTGCGAGGTCCTCACACAGACAGATGATCTCCTCGCGACCGAATGTGTCGCTTTCCATGCGGTCGATGAGATACCAAAGCATTGCCCCGAGATGGGTGCCGGGTGCGCCCGTTCCCCAGCGCACCGCAACGGTGAGATCGACAAGGACCGCGCGAATCCATGTGTGCCGACGCGCCACATCCTCGAGGTGACCGGACTCCGATGCACGCAGCGCTTCGCGGGCAAACTGCAGTGCGCCATCAAAGATCGCCGAGATATGGGCACTTCGGTGTGAGAGCTCGTCGATATCGGAGCACTGTTCATCACGCACGTTTTCACCATTGGGACGGGGGGATGGGAATGGCACACGTGTGCGCCTACATCAAATGTCGGCAGCCCCCATATCAACCTTAAATAGTGTGGCAGCAGGCGCGCCCATGCCGAGATTGGCAGACTGATGCCCACACCGGCGTATTGCATCAACATAAGGACCGACATGAGTGAGATCAACGACTGGAACGCTGCGATCGCCGCGGAGTTCCGCGCGAATGCAGGTATTGTGGGCGGTCAGTTCGCCGGAGTAGCGCTACTGCTCTTGCACACGACTGGCGCAAAAACTCACGCGACCCGCGTCAATCCGTTGGCCTACCTTGACGACAACGGCAGCTACTACGTCTTCGCCGCATATGGTGGCGCGCCGATACACCCTGACTGGTACTTCAATCTGCGCGCGCACCCTGAGGTGACCGTCGAAGTTGGTTCGGAAACCTTTACCGCCCAGGCAATCGAGGTCACCGGCCCAGAGCGCGAGCGCATCTACGCCGCCCAGATGGCCCGCTCGGCGCAATTTGCTCATTACACAAAGAACACGACTCGTGTCATCCCGATCATCGAATTACGGCGTCTGGCGACTGCCGAATAACGACCGGGGCAACCACGGCGCCATGGCGATGGTGCTTAGGCTGATTCGCCGTCGTCGTGCGGCGAGCGCGGTGTATCTTCCTCGCGCGCCTCACGACGACGGCGAATCACGATCCATGACACGGCGGCAGCCACCACGATCGCCCCGACAATGATCGCACTCGCAAGTCCTGCAGTCTGCTCAACACGGGCAAATGAGTTACCGGCAAACCATCCGATCAGGACCGCGCCCACACCCCACACGATCCCCCCGGCGACATTCCACACCAAAAATCGCCGGTAGTGCATGTGGCTCATACCGGCAAGCCCCGGCACCGTCGCGCGGAAGAAGGCCACAAAACGCCCCAAAAATACTGCGGGCGCCCCACGATCACGGACAAAGGCTTGTGCATCGGCCAGACGGTGCTGATGGTTTCGCAATGGGCGAATCTGCAAAATCCGCGGCCCAAGTGCACGACCGATGAGATACCCAACGGTATCTCCCAAAATTGCGGCGAACACCACCACGAGGGTCATAATCGTCAGGCTCACGGAGCCACGGCTCGCCAACACACCACCCAATACGGCCGCGGTTTCACCGGGAATCACAAATCCGATAAACAGTGCATCTTCGGCAAAGACCACACCGAATATGATCAGGTAGGCGACCACGCCACCGTGACCGAGCAGAAGATGTTGAATCGACGACATATGGCGTCAGCCTAACGCCCTCGCCGCATATGCGTCAGATCATCTGCGGTGTGTGCGCCATGCCAGGCGCGACATGCAACGCCATCAGGGAACTAGGCGGCCTCAGAATCGGTTTGGGTGACATCCTTAATTGCGAGGTTGCCGTCCCCGTCAAGGCCAATTGCAATCAGCACCTCTTTGCGAAACACCGACACGTCCCGAGGAGCCTGAATACCGAGACGAACCTTGTCGCCTGTCACCTCAAGAATGGAAATCTCAATTTCACTTCCGATAATGATGCTCTGATGCTTCTTGCGAGTCAGTACGAGCATTAGCAGAGGCCTCCATGCACTCCGAATGCAGAGGTGCTCTGCATGTCAGCTAGTATGCCGTGTCGGGGCTGTTCCCGATATTGAACCGACGGAGGGTTTCTATGCTGTACGGACGTCGACTCGATCAAGCGTTGGAACACGTTGATGGGTCACGGTATGCGCTGGTTCACGCGGTCTCGAAGCGTGCACGGCAAATCACCCTCTGGTTGACCGCCGACCCGGCGGAGCTGCGCGCGGAGTCCGCTCCGCCTCCGGCAGCAGGCGAGCTCATCACTCGTGACCCGGTCGCACTTGCCGAAGCAGAGATCCTCGCTGGCGAGGTCATCGTGCATTGGGACCCAGAGGGACAAGACATCGAGCCGGAGCCCGTGTCGGCAACAATCGTCGATCCACTCGAGGACACGCTCTTGCTCGAGAGCTTGACCGAAGATGACGATGAAACCGAGCTCAGCGCAGACGACGACAGCGATCTCACCCCTGCGCTGGCTCAGGTGCTCGAGGGCGATACTGCAGTCGACGACGACATCGACGACGCTGAAGAAGAAGAAACCGCCGATGGCGACGACCTCTTGGATGTCAGCCTTGAGGGATTGGCCGAGCAAGAAGCTGAAGACGACGAAGAAGACGAGTCCTAGCCCGACGCGATTCTGGTTCCCTGGAGTTCCTTCACCGCGCCCATCGGCGCGGTGAAGTTCGTTTCGGGGAGAGTGCCCATCCAGGCATAGACGAACATATGTTCGCTACACTGACCGCTCTATGTCCACCATTGACGACATCGAGCGATTCTGCGGCCTCTATTTGAGCGAAGAGGATGCGCAGCACCTGGTGGGATGGATCGCATGGCGTACTGGGCGCAATCAGGCCCTTGCGGGTGCCGGAGATGCGCTGACGCGTCTGCGGCACGTGCTGACGCACTGGCTTGATGAACAACAGCGCACGCAGTTGCGCGACTGGCTGGCGCGACGATACGAACGTGGCGAGCCGCTACTGCCGAAGTAACGCGCAATCGATATCGATCGCGAGATTACACGGACACTGACGCACACCGAAACGCGTCGTAATGTGCGACATTGCATGCATGGGTCAACGAGAGGTCACCTTCGCAGATCTTGCCCGTCGTCCCGATGAGGTCGCCCACGACCTCGTGGCATGGCAGCGCGGCGACCACGATGATGCGATCGCGCAAACACTTGCCGCAAGCGCACGGGAGACACATGGGCGGGCAATGACGCTCTGGGCGTGGAGCGGCGCGACAGTTGATGGCACCCCGGCATGGATCCTGCCAATCACAACCGCGCATGCACAAAGCTTTTCACCCCCCGCTCCCGCACGTGTGCTGGTGATGGCAATTGGTGCAGCAGTTGATGTCGGCGCCGACTCAGAGATGCTGATGTGTGGGGATTGGCATGGATGGACGGTGCTGATCGCCCGAGGCGCCGATCCCGATCTCTTCGGGCTCGCGCTTGGCGAACGTCTCCCAGATGCCGCGCGAATTGCCATCACCCCACTGCCGCATCCACTCCAAGAGGTCGCTGAGATTGATCTTGGGCGTGCCCGCGGGCAGAGTGGCATCGCGGTCCTCGGACATGCGGTCGGTGCGCATCCGGTCGAGGTGGCAATCGCGCTTGCCGCCCACGGCCAACCACTCGACATCGACGCACGTGACCCAGATATGGAACGCAACCTGCGCAATTGGGGTCTCTCCGGGGATCCGCTTCCCGACGATGATGATGAGCTCGGAAACGGAATCGACGATGACCCATGCCCGCGGCGGCGGCATGCGCGACGGATGCTGCAGCGTCTGCTCCGGATGGGAAAGGTCGGAAGGAATTACCACACCGCAATTGACCATCTCTCACGGGGCGTTCCTGCCGATCAACGCCATGACGCACTCATGGTGATCGAAGCACTCCTACGTGCTGGGCTGCTGGGAGAAAAAAGGAACGTCGGCCAGCGCCATATTTTTCTGCGCCGAGATGCACTCCCGGATATTCACGCCCTGATGACCCGCGGGATCACCAGTGACCCCATTCTTGCTGCGATCTGGACTGCGCCTGCCCCACCCCAGTTGCGCGACTAGCCGCGACCCCGACCGGGCGCGTCGGTCGCCAGGCGCGCCATCCGCGCAAACCCGGCATCAAGGGCGATCGACGGCTCCCATGCCTCCGGGTCTCCTGGCGCAAGACGTGCGGCAAGCGCGAAGTACCACTCATGCGAGGTTTGATAGGCCCCGGTCAGTTGCGCAATATTGAAGGTGATCCCGAGTCGGCGGCGCAATTCATCACCCACCGCAAACGACAACTCCACACGCGCCGCCCGCGAGGACGAGTCATCAGCTCCGATGCGGCGCAATCCCTCATCCCACTCAAAGCGGGCCGACGCAATCTCTGCATCACCCGGGGTCACACCCCCTCGCTCACAGTGGCGCAGCACACATCTGGCCACCGTAGGTCGGTGCGCGCGGCAATCCAGTCGCCAATTGGGCTCCCACCCTCGGCGAGCGCGAATGCCAAATGGGCATGCAAGCATTTCACGCGCGCAGGATCTCGCACGCCGCCAATGTTGCGCCCAGCATGCGCAGCCCGATGGCGTGCGTGCGCATCCGCAAGATGCTGCGACATCTCCGGGTCAGACTCGAGCATCCGTACCCCGCCGGCTGCCTCAAGCCGACTCACCGCCTCGCCGAGCGCACGGCATGCCAACCAATAGCGCGTGGGAAACGGGCGTCCATGTTGGTCAATTGGCTCGTTGGCAAGCACGGCGGGCCCGCCACCCGGGCACGTTACCGCAGCGGAGAACACCGTAAATGGGGTGCGCCCCAAAAGGCGCGCAACAACCTCCGGGTCAGCGGTGTTGCGTGAGTCGGCGCAGGAGCTCATTGCCCGTCATCGCCGCAGTTGGACGCGCGGCCGGCGTCACAAAATTGATCACAAATCCCGCTTCGCCCGGACGCAGCATGCCAATCTCGCGCGCGCGCGTTTCGAGCACGGCGGGCTGTTGAATCTGGGTGAGCTGCCCCTCGAGCTGGGCGCGTTTGCTCTGCAAGGACATCAATGTGAGCTCTTGCGCCCGGAGGGAGCTCTTTTGCGACAGATAGGCGCTCACCGGGCCGATGTAGGCAACACCGACGGCGAAAAAGAGCCCTGCCAACACGAGTCTGCGTGGAGAAAGCGTCGCACTGCTCCGGAGATAGATGCCAACACCGTCGGCAACCGATAGAGCAGATATACGCGCTGTCGACGTGAACTCCTTCAGCCCGTCGCGACAACATCATCATCAGGATGCACCGGCGCAACGCACCCCACGAGTTACCGTGTCCGAAACGCCTGCGCGCCAGGATAGGTTGCCGCAGGCCCAAGCAGCTCCTCGATACGAAGCAGCTGGTTGTACTTGGCGACGCGTTCACTGCGTGAGGGAGCGCCGGTCTTGATCTGGCCGCATCCCGTCGCGACTGCAAGATCAGCAATAAAGACATCTTCGGTCTCACCCGACCGATGCGACACCATCGCGGCAAATCCGGCTTGATCTGCCAAGTCCATGGTGTCGAGGGTTTCTGTCAGCGTGCCGATCTGATTGAGCTTGACCAAAATGGCATTGCCCGCTTTGCGGTCAATTCCCATCTGAAGTCGTTCGACATTGGTCACAAAGAGATCGTCGCCAACCAGCTGCACTCGGTCGCCAAGACGCGTGGTCAGCAGCTGCCAACCCTCCCAGTCCTCTTCGGCCATTCCATCTTCAATGGAGATGATCGGATAGGTATCACACATCTCCACCCAATAGTCACACAGTTCAGCTGAGCTCAGGACACGCCCCTCGCCATCGAGGTGGTATGCCCCATGCCGATAGAGCTCGGTCGTCGCTGGATCAAGTGCGAGCGCAATGTCGATACCCGGGCGGTAGCCCGCGTCGGTAATCGCTTGCACGATGATCTCAAGTGCCCGCTGATTGCTTTCGAGGTTCGGCGCAAACCCGCCCTCGTCCCCCACGGCAGTCCCCAATCCCAGCCCATGCAGTACGCGCTTCAAGGTGTGGTACACCTCGGCGCCCATCCGCAGTGCTTCGGCGAAGTTACGTGCTCCCACCGGAGCGATCATAAATTCCTGGAGATCAACGGAGTTATCGGCGTGTGCTCCGCCGTTCAAGATGTTCATCATGGGCACAGGCAGGCGATGTGCGCGCGCGCCACCCAAATAACGATACAACGGCAATCCCGCCTCAGCCGCCGCCGCCTTTGCGACTGCCAGAGAGCACCCAAGAATTGCATTCGCCCCAAGGCGCCCCTTGTTGGGCGTGCCATCGAGTTCGATCATCGTGCGATCGACAACCGCCTGGTCCGCCGCCTCAAGACCAATCAACACTCCGGCGAGCTCATCCTCAACGTTGGCGACTGCCTTCAAGACGCCCTTGCCCGAGAATGCACGCGAATCGCCATCGCGCAGCTCCACTGCCTCAAAGGCCCCAGTGCTGGCCCCAGATGGCACAGCCGCGCGCCCCACCGCTCCGCTCGCGAGTGTCACCTCGACTTCAACGGTCGGCTGACCGCGTGAATCCAAGATCTGACGGGCGTGCACGGCGGCAATCTGCGACATCGGCTCCCTCGGGTTCGCATCCGGAAAAGTGTCGGTCCAGTCTACGGACCCTGACCCACGACTGCACGCCTCGGAATGCGACAAAGGTTGGATCGTGCAGAAACAACATGCGCACCGGACATGCACCGGCTCGCCGCTGGCCTTCTACTGTCGCCCGACCGACTCGTACCAGCGCAGCTGGGCAGCGGGATCCAGCTGGGCGAACTGCTCACCGTGAGCGGCTGCAGCCTCGGCTGCGCGCTCAACGCGACGGCGAAAACGCTGCGCGGTCGCACGTAAGGCAACCTCGGGATCGGCGGCGAGCTGGCGCGCAACCGCAACAGCCGCAAACAACACATCACCGAGCTCATCCGGGGATGGCGCCTCGGTCAACTCAGCGACCTCCTCACGCAGTGCCTCAAGCGCATGATCGATTGATGCGAAAGAGAATCCGATTGATCCCGCGCGCTTTTGCGCCTTCGTCGCAAACGCAAGCGCAGGCAAACCCAGTGGCAGGTCGTGGAAGATGCCTTGGTCGGCACGCTCAGCACGCTTTGTCGCTTCCCATACATCAAGCACCTCGGCGGCATCGGTAGCTGCGACCTCGCCGTAGACATGCGGGTGGCGATGAATCAACTTGTCGGCCTGGTCACGGGCGATCGTTCCGAGATCACCGAGCTGCTCCTCCTCGAGAAGTTGTGCCAGAAACACCGACTGAAAGAGCAGGTCGCCGATTTCATCGAGCTGCTTGACAGGGTCGCCTGATTCCACCGCATCCGCGACTTCGAATGCCTCCTCGATCGTGTACGGAACGATCGACTGAATCGTCTGCACGCGATCCCATGGACAATCGCGTCGTAGGCGCTCTCCCACTTCGACCAGGCGTGCAACCTGCGCGCCAATGGCACGCTGGCGAAGACGCGCACGATCGGGAATGGTCTGTGCGCCGACAAGATCGTCGGTCGCGATCCGATAGGCATCTGGATCGGCAGCGGCAATGACCGCATCCGGGTCAAGGTCGCTCGCGGTGACAAACGGCATCGTCACCAACTCAGCAAAGACGTCGGAAAACGATCCAGAGGGATCATGCAGGACGACAACACCCGCCGATCTCAGCACCTCAAGCGCACTCGCCGGGATCGACGCGGCGTCCCCGGGTCCAAGGCCGACAATCCGGATCACCCTGCCGACGACGCTCCGGTTGCGGGAGTTGTGGTCGTGCTCTTTGGCGTCGGAATCGGTCCGTACTGCGAGGAGGAGTAGGTCGTCTGACCTTGCCAATATTTCAGGGTGCTCTGCACCCAGGCCTGGTAGGCAGCAGAACGCTTTGCCTTCGTCTGGGCGGTGATGATCTGCGGAATCGCTTGCGCCTCAGTCACCGTGTGGGGCGGAGTGATCTTGGTCACATAAATGATGTGCCAACCAAACTGCGTGGACACGGGCGTTGAAATCTCGCCGAGCTTCAAACCGAAGGCGGCCTTGCCGAATGCTGCGACAACCTGGGCTTCTTGAATTGCACCCAAGTTCCCACCCAAATTCTTGCTACCAGTGTCGATGCTGTACTTCTTGGCGAGTGTCGCGAAGTTTGCCGGTGTCACCTGGGCACGAATCGTCTGCGCGAGCGACTTCGTCTTGACCAAAATGTGCGAGACAACTCGGGTTTCGGGCAGATTAAACTGGGCGCTATTGGCGTGGTAGTAGGCCTTGGCTTGCGCAGGCGTATACGTCGCACTGTTCTCGACATGCGTTTGAATCTTTTGCTGCTCGAGGCCGGCCTGCACCTCTGCGCGCGCCTCAGGAATCGAGAACTGCAGCTTCGCGGCATATGCATAGAACTTGGCGACGGATCCACCGTACTGCTGCTTGGCAAGCTTCTTGATCTGTGCGGTCACCTCTGCATCGGTCACCGTACATGGCGCTCCGCACTTGACTGCCTCAGCGTGCACGATCTGGATCTGGATGAGCTGCTGAACTGCCTGCTGCACTGCGCTGGTGTAGGCGGCCGTCCCTGCCGCAGGAAAGCGCTGCCCATTCAAGGTCGCGTTCGCGGCAACTTGTGAGAGGTAGCGATCGAGCTGCTGCTGGGTGATCTGTGCATCGCCAACCTGTGCAACGACCCCGCTTGGAAGCGACGTTGACCCACACGCACTCAGCGCAATCGCACCGATAGCGACAAGAATCGCAATCGCACAGAGGCGAAACCGGAGGCGTGAAAAGAGAGATGGGCGCACAGCGTCATGGAGGGTAGCACGGCACGCAAACTCCTCGGTACTAGCGATGTGACGGGTCACACACTCCCCATCCGGCAGTGCTAGGCCTGGGCGACTGCCCCGGCAATGGCGGCAAGCATGTCGTCGGCGATGGCAATCCGCTCCCTCGGAACCGATGAACTCAACGGCACTGACACAATTCCTTCGCGCGACTCATACATTGCTCGAGGATGCACTTGCCGCAGTGCACGCAGTTGCTGGCTGGTCAAACTCAATGGGCCGGCAACGACCCTGCTGGAGCGGACGCTCACCTGCCCCGCGCCAAGCGCGCGCAGACGCAGCCGCAATCGCTGCACCGCGATCAGCGACTGGACCCCATCGGGTAACGGACCGAAGCGATCGCCGATTTCCTCAGCAAGCGTTGCGATCGCCTCAAGATCCTGCGTGAGCGAAATACGACGATGCAACTCAATTTTTGCGGCCTCAAACGGGACGTACTCTGCCGGGATGTAGGCGGAGATGGGAATATCGATCCGTACATCTCGGTCAGGGATGGGTGCACCCTGCCCGAGCGCGACGGCTTCTTGGAGCATTTCCACATAGAGCTCAAATCCAATCGCCGCGACATGTCCGGTTTGCTCATCGCCGAGGAGATTTCCCGCACCGCGAATTTCAAGATCGCGCATGGCAATACGTAACCCGCTGCCAAGCTCGGTGTAGTCCGCCAATGCCCGCAGGCGTGCGGCGGCCTCACGCGTCAGCCCTGACTCATCGGAATAGAGCAGATATGCATGCGCAGTCACATTGCTGCGCCCGACGCGTCCACGAATTTGGTAGAGCTGCGACAGACCCAGCTGGTCCGCACGCTCGACGATCAAGGTGTTGGCTTGAGGAATATCGAGGCCACTCTCAATAATGCTGGTCGCCACAAGCACATCTGCATCACCGCGAATGAAGGTGATCATGACCTCTTCAAGCTGATGCTCGGGCATCTGCCCATGCGCGACCAATACGCGCAACTCCGGAACCAATGCGGTAATGCGCTCGGCGGCGTTCTGAATTGTCTCGACGCGATTGTGCAGGAAAAAGCTTTGGCCTCCGCGCTCCTTTTCGGTGCGCAATGCCTGCTGCACAAGATCCTCTTGAAACTCGCCAACATGGGTCGCAATCGGACGCCGTCCGCGCGGCGGTGTTTCAATCACGCTGATCTCACGTAATCCCGACATGGAGATCTGCAATGTCCGCGGAATTGGCGTCGCACTCAAGGCGAGTACATCAACGCGCACCCGCAATTGGCGCAGTGCCTCTTTTTGGGCGACTCCGAAGCGTTGCTCCTCATCGACGATCACCAATCCCAGATCCGCAGGCTGTACATCCATCGACAGCAATCGATGGGTCCCAACCAAGATGTCGAGCGCCCCAGTGCGAAAGCGCTCGAGCACATCACGGGTTTCAGCCTGCGTTCTGAACCGATTCACCATGTCGATAGAGACGGGTAGATCTGCGAAGCGCTCACGAAATGTCGATGCGTGTTGCTGGGCCAAAATAGTTGTCGGCACCAACACCATGACCTGCTTGCCTGCAACGGCGGCCTTAAACGCCGCGCGCATAGCGATCTCGGTCTTGCCGAATCCCACGTCGCCACAAATCAGGCGGTCCATGGGGCGCGGGCGTTCCATGTCGTCATATACCGCGTCGATTGCACGCTGCTGGTCGGGGGTCTCACGATGCGCAAAGCGCTGCTCGAGCTCCATCACCCACTCATCATTCGGCGGAAATGCGAATCCCTCGACACGTTGTCGGGCCTCGTAGAGTGAAATCAATTCGCCTGCCATCTCACGCACCGCCGCTCGCGCGCGCGCCTTGATCTTGTCCCATGCCTTGCCGCCGAGCTTGGAAAGCGTGGGCTCGGAGCCATCGGCCCCGACATAGCGCGTGACCTTCTCGAGCTGATCATGCGGCACGAAGACCCGGTCGCTGCCGGAAAACGCGAGCGCGAGGTAATCGCGGGTCACATTCGCAACGGTGCGCGTCTCAAACCCAATCAGGCGGCCAATGCCGTGATCCTCATGCACGACGTAATCGCCAATCCGCAGATCCATGAAACTCGCCAGACGACGGCCAACGACGGGGCCTGTCTCGGCAGCCGCGCGCCGGCGCCTGAAGATATTGGCCTCGGGAATGATCGCGACCGAGAGCGCATGCGAGATCATTCCTTCGCGAATATCAAGCGGGCTGAATCCCACTGCTCCGGGTGCAGGAAGCTCACCCGAACCGAGGATCGTTGGCGTGATTTTGGTACAACGCAGTGCAGCTCGCTCCATGTCGCCGCGTCGAGTAAAGCCCACCACCACCCGATGGCCATTTCGGGCAAGTCGCGCAAGCTCACCCTCGGCTTCTGCGTATCCGCGCGTTGCAAATTTCGCCTGGACCGCATCCACGACCGCGTCGGGGCCGGTCGGTGGCAAAATATCCATGAGGCTGCGCTCTGCGCACACGACAAGCAACGGCTCGATATCGCGCAGCGCTCCCGCAATCGCTTCATCGGCAAAGCGTTCACGTGCATCGCGCAACGCCCCTGGGTGGGCATTGGGATCAAGCCGAATCACATCGATTGCGTGCAGCCCTCCGCCAGAAAGCGGATCGACGAGCCCGTCGGTGACCACGGGTTCCGCCGCAGCCCAAATCACCGTGCGCGTAATGGGGCGAATTGTGCGCTGGGTAAAGGGCGAGAAGGCACGAATGCTTTCGATCTCATCGCCAAAAAATTCAATGCGAATTGGCAGATCTGCACTTGTGGGATAGACATCGACAAGTCCGCCACGCACCGCGATTTCCCCGCGCTCCTCAACCTGACTTGTGCGTTCATAGCCACGCGCGATCAATTGATCGATCAGCGCGTCGAGGTCGACCTGCTGGCCAACGCCCACGCGAAATGGTTCTGGCCACGCGTCGGGGGGCGCAATCAACTCAGCGAGCGCCGGAGCGCCCGACACAACGATTGTGCCGGGTCGGTCCGCAGAGGCCAAGGCACGTGCCCGCTGGCCAACCAGATGAGGCGAGGCGCCAACCGGACCATCGAGTGGAACACTTCGCGAAGGAAATAACGCCACCGCAGCACGACCAACAAGGGCTTCGAGATCGACGGCAAGATCGCGCGCCTCATCATCCTCTGCGCAGATCACCAACAGTGGCCGCTCGGCAGATCGGCTCAAGGCCGCAATCACAAAACTCCAGGCTGGACGCGCGAGCCGAAGATCGTGGGCGCGGGCGCCCACGTCCCGGAGCGCACACGCCTGTGCGATCTCAGGAACGCCAAGGAGCAGTCCATCGAGGGTAGTCGCCACAGATGGGCGGTTACTCACTCACCCTCCCATCGGTTGACGAACTCGAATCGCCTTCGGGCGCAGGATTATCCTCTCGGCGTGCGGCGCGCTCCCGCGCACTCGCACCTGGTGGACGTGCGTGATGGCGCGCTATCGCGGCAGTGATGCCATCGACCAGCGCGGTTTCGGCCATTGTCACCGCAGCCGCAATTAAGGACTCCACATCCGCTTGAGGCTCGGAAAAGTTCGCGAGTACCCACGCAGCCTCATCTCCACGAAAATCCGGTGACTGTCGCCCCACCCCGATGCGAATCCGGGAGAAGTCACGCCCACCGATGCCCTGCTCGAGTGAGCGCAGCCCATTGTGGCCTCCCGACCCGCCTCCGTGCTTGCCGCGCACATCCCCGAATGGGACATCAATTTCATCGTGCAGTACCAAGATCTGCGACGGGACAAGATGCAGGCTTCCGGCGGCCGGCCCAACCGATCGCCCCGATTCATTCATAAAGGTCTGTGGCGCAAGAAGCACAATTGGACCATGCGGCCCGCGGGCATCACGCCACACACCGGCGAATTTTGTGGATGGGCGACCTGCATCAAGCCGAGCGGCGAGGGCATCGAGCACCATGAACCCGATGTTGTGACGCGTACGCGCGTATTTCGGGCCAGGATTTCCCAGCCCGACAATCAGCTTGATCTGTGCATCCGGGGGCGTCTCGGGTTCGGTCATCGCCATTCCCAACGCACGACGCAATCCTCGCGAGGAGGACACCTTTGCCGCGCCGACAGTACGACTCGGCGCGTCGGCGACTACTCGGATTCGTCCTCACCGGCGTCATCGCCAGCAGGTGCCTCATCGGCCTGGGGCGCATCATCAATCTCATCAACAGGAGCCGCAGCGACGGTGCCATCGTCAGCAGTGGCGGCAACCGAGTTCGGGACAACTGCGGCGCGGCGCACCTTCTCATCGACAAACACCTCGATGTGCTCGGGCGCGCGCTCAACGACGCCACTCGCGAGCTCTTCTGCGCCAGCGGGACGGAAGTCCACGTGACGGATGTTGCCGCGAACGTGATCCAGCTGCCAGTCGGTCAATACTGCAGGCTGTGCAGGGGCTCCACCAATCGAGAGCTCGATGACGCTCGTGCGTCCATCCGCAGAAAACAAGACGCGACGCAATTCGCGTTCGTTCACGGAGATTGGGAGCGCATCACCAGCCGGTTGGTACATCACGCCAGGCACACGTCCTTGTGCGCGAAGACGACGCGACGGTCCGTTTCCAAACTCGTGACGTGGTTCTGCCTCTACGGTGTGTTTAGCCATGCCGGTCTCGTGTCCTCATTCGTGCAGTTCTCGGGCGACCGCGGATGATAGCCGACGCGCCCCCATTTGGGCGAATTCCGCCCCAAATGATCGAAAAACTTTTTAAAAGAGCTGGTTTTCTCCTGCGAAAATCTCACTCACCGACTCATCGCAGAAGACGTTATGCACCGAATCAGCAAGGATCCGCGCGACCGAGACAACCTTGATGAGATCGGTCGGAGCGTCAGGCGTAAGGGGCACCGTATCGGTGACAACAATCTCTTCGATTGCCGATCCCGCCAATCGCTCAAAGGCCGGCGGGGAGAATAATCCGTGGACAGCGGCGGCATAAATGCGCCGCGCACCCGCCTTACGAATTGTGTCGGCACCGGCGACAAGCGTGCCAGCAGTGTCGATCATGTCATCGATGAGAATTGCGTCGCGCCCCTTCACGTCACCCACCAGCAGGGTGATTTCGGCGGCATTGTGCTCTGGGCGTTGCTTGGTCAAGACGGCGAGAGACGCACCGAGTTTCTCGGCGACATGGTTTGCCAGCTTTGCGCGACCAGCATCTGGTGAGACCACCACAAGATTGTCGAGCTCACCTGTGCGCTGACGCTCCAGGAAATGATCCACAAGCAATGGAATCGCGGTCATATGGTCGACGGGAATGCGGAAAAATCCCTGTACCTGGCCGGCGTGCAAATCCATCGTCAACACGCGATCAACGCCTGCGGCCTGTAAAAGCTCGGCAACGAGTTTGGCGGTAATGGGCTCACGCGGCGCAGACTTCTTGTCTTGGCGCGAGTAGCCATACCACGGGATCACCGCATTGATCCGATGCGCCGAGGCCAGCTTGGCCGCGTCAATCATGATCAACAATTCCATCAGTGCATCGTTTGCAGGACGGCTCGTCGATTGGATCAAGAAGACATCGGCACCACGGATGCTCTCTTCAAAGCGCACGTAGATTTCGCCGTTTGCAAAGGTCTTGAGCGTCACATCGCCCAGCTCCATACCGAGCTTTTCGGCGATCGTTTCTCCGAGCACGCGGCTTGTACGACCCGCAAACAACATCAAGCGCTTGGAGTCATCTCGATCGATGCTCGTTCTGGTCATGCGGTGTGCCCCCCGGGGTCGTTCGATGCAGCGCGCGCCTTTGCAGCAGCCCGCCTCGTGAAATCCTCAATGACACGTTGCCGAGACCGAGCAATCCCGAGCGCGCCATTCGGCACATCTTCGGTGATGATCGAACCAGCGCCCGTCATGGCATCGTCGCCGATCGTCACCGGCGCCACAAGGACACAATCGGATCCGGTTTTGACCCGCGCACCCACGATTGTGCGGTGTTTGCGAAAGCCGTCGTAATTGGCGGTGATATTGCCGGCGCCGATATTGGTCTCTTCCCCAATTTCGGCGTCACCGATGTAGGACAAATGAGGAACCTTCGCACGCGCACCGATGCGCGCGTTCTTGGTTTCCACGAAGGTGCCAATTTTGGCGCTCTCGGCCAAGTCAGTTCCTGGGCGCAAAAAGGCGAAGGGCCCCACACTGGTCTTCGACCCGACCACGCTCTCGCGGACAACCGCATTGATGATCTGCGCGTCATCGCCCACGTGACTGGCCTCAATCACGCAATTCGGACCAATGACGCAACGCTCGCCAATCACCGTCCCGGTCCGCAGATGCACCCCGGGCAGCAGATGGGTGTCGGCACCAACGCAGACATCCGCGTCGAGATAGACCTGGGCGGGATCGGTCATCGTCACCCCGGCGTGCATCAAGGCTGTACGCAGGCGCGTTTGCAGTACCGCTTCACACTCGGCGAGATCCACACGGGTATTGACCCCATGCACCACATCGCTGTCGGCACTGATCACCGCACCAACCCGACCCGACATCAGACCGAGGACATCTGGCAGATACAGCTCACCCTGGGCATTGTCGGTCCCAATTTTTGCAAGCGCATCGGAAAGCGCTGCGCGATCAAAGACAAAGATCCCGGCATTAATCTCGCGGACCGCCAACTGCGCAGGTGAGGCATCGCGCGCTTCAACGACCCCCACCACGGCGCCTTCAGCGTCACGGAGGACGCGTCCATATGTGCCCGCATCCTCGAGCATGGTCGTCAGCATGGTGGCGAGGTCTCCCTCCGCACGATGCGCGGCAACGAGCGTGGTGATGATCTCGGGAGTCAAGAGCGGCGTATCGCCGCACAGCACCAGGACCGAGTCGCACCCACCATCAAGCCCCTCGAGACCAACTGCGGTGGCATGCCCCGTGCCGTGCTGACTTCCCTGGATTTGGGTGGCGACACTCTCGGGGAGCGCGGTGGCAACGGCATCCGCTCCGTGTCCGACAACGACGACAGTGTGCGCCACCTCAACATCACGTAGCGCGGCCAACACCCACTCAACCATCATGCGGCCTGCCAGACGGTGCAACACCTTCGGCGTTGCCGACTTCATTCGCGTGCCCTGCCCCGCGGCAAGCACCACAGCGCCGAGACTCATCTAAATGCCCCCTCTGGCACGCCCAGCAAAATTGGTTGGGGCGGGAGGATTCGAACCCCCGAATGGCGGGACCAAAACCCGCTGCCTTACCACTTGGCTACGCCCCAATGCGTACAGCCCACCGCGAGTATATGGGTCGCACTCGACGCCCTCGTCGATCCGTCACGATCCCAGGACCATCACGTCGATTACGACTGGGCGCTCCTCGTCAGAAGTTTCGCCAGTATCGAAGTTGACGACCTCAATTGTATCGATCATGCACTCGATGCGTACGCGCATTCCCTCGGCGAGCACGCCGTCGATATATGCATCAGCAAGTGCGCCCGTAAGCTCGAATGTGTCCATATCGAGCATCTGATCCGGATCAATGGTGAACTGGATCACATTGCCGCGATACCGATCGACGGTATGCCACAGCATCGAAATTTCGCCGGTAAATGCCACACGAGTGCTCACTTGGGTGCAAACTCTACATCCATGACACCCACACCTGCACCAACGAACTATTCCCTGATTGGCCCGCCAGATCTCCTGCATGACCTGATCCTCGATTTCGAGGAGATCGGTTGGAGGTGCACCGTCTTTCGTTGGCAGGCAGTGATTTCATCCCCCGAAGGCGATCCCGCACATACCCCGCCGTTGTGGCCAGCAGAGATCACCCTTGCGCGCGTGAGCTCAATCGACCACGAAGACGCCTGCCACAACCACTTTGGGGCTCCTGGCAGCTAGCGGCGTCAGATGCACCTACTGGCCCGAGATCACCGAGGCAGTCGATGCTGCCGCGTCAGGCACATCGGCGTGATGCGCCGGCACGAGGTCCTCGCCGCCACGCCAGCGCCCCCAGAGGGTCAAAAGACGCGGGGCCAGTGCAATCGCAGCGATATCGAAAAAGACGTACCCCGCCGCAATACCCGATGGAGGATTTCCGTTGGGAATTCCTGTCCCCGGAATAATTGCCTCCCAACGCCAGGTCCCCATCGAGACACCGTAGATCTCGAGAAACGCGACGAACGCAAACACGCTCGCGTATACCCCTGCGTTCCTGCCGCGCAGTAAAAAGATCCCCAACACCACGACGCCGATGAGGCCACCCACATCAGTGTTTGGAAGGACTGTCAGGCCGATAATCCCCCACCCGACGACGCCCACAAATGCACAACGCACCCACAGGGTCGCGTGCGCGGTCACCCATCGCGTTTGAGTGAGACGCAAACCAAAGAGATACACAAGGCCATGACCGGGCGGCACAAACATCGGCAGGTTGTGATGGCGATAGATATATGCGCCCCAAATAATTGAGCCGATGACCTCAAAACAGGTCGCGACCACAATGACGACCAATGTCTGCATACGCTCCACTCGCGTCGCCGAGCGCAACACCACACCCAAGATCAGCCAGCAGCATCCACCCAAGAGCACTTGTCCGGGGATGCCCACAATCTTGTCAAGCGCCAAGCCCATCGCCGTCACGGCAAAGATGAAGACGCACACCCGCATCGGCGCATTCGCAAACGGATCAGACACAGCACATACCCTAAAGATCGCCGACGACCATCTGGCCGATGACCGTTATGGATGTGTGTCAATTTCGATCACCAAAATGGTGATTTTTTTGTCGAAATCGCACTGATATCGGAGTTGGCGTCTGTAATTCGTCCTAGACTTACAGATATGGCAACTGCGCGAACCCATTTTCAAAGTGAAATGCAGGATCTCCGGATGCGCATTGTGGAGATGGCGAGCAACGTGCTCAACCAAATCGAACGCGCAACGCTTGCATGGGAAAATGGCGATGCCTCGGGCGTCGATCAAATTATCGCCGACGATGAGCGCATCGATGAGGCGTGTGCAGATCTCGACTACGCGATCTACCGCACCCAGCTTTTGCAGGCACCGGTCGCCAGCGACCTGCGCCTGTTGCACGTCGGTCTGATCGCCGTCGTCGCACTCGAGCGCGTCGGAGATCTTGCCGTCGCGATTGCAGAGCTCACCAGATCAATTCGCCCAAGTGATGCGAACCCGGAGATTCAAGCAACACTGTCACGTATGAGTGCCCAAGCGGTCGACACGTTGGCGATCGCCGTGCAAGCCATCGCCCGCAGCGATGCAGAACTCGGGGAACGGGCACGGGGTCAAGCCCACGCGGTTCGGCAGATGCTCATCGAACTTCCCTCCGCAGTTGCAGCGGCAAACGCCGGCGGGGGTGATCCCGCGTGGATGGCCGCCGCGGTGCTGGTGGGTCGACACCTTGAGCGGGTTGCCAACAACGGCGCCGAACTCGGCGGTCGCGTGAACTTTATTGTCACCGGCGAACCATTTCGCCGCGCCGCAAGCACCGCAACCGACTAGTTCACTCAGGACAACCCGGCACTATTGGGTGTCGGAATCGTCCTCGGTCGTATCGACAGCAACTGAGGGATCTGGGTGCATGGCGGGATTGGCCAACTGCTCCTGACGTTCCATCTCGGCGATGCGCTCGAGGGCATCAAATGCTGAATCGCCGTCCATTGTGCGAAAGCTCGTACGTCGTTCTCGCTTTGCCTTAGCCATCCACGCCTCCCTTGCGTCGAGAATCTATTCTACCGCGGTCCGCCCGATGCCACCCATCTTGGGCACCAGACGGCCCCCGACAAGGGCGTCGACCAACCCCTGATCGGCAGGCGGGAATGTGTAGTCCCCAAGGCGCGGGAACTCGATCCACCGAAACTGCACCACCTCACGTGCACGCGGTTGCAAATAGGGCGCCCACTCGCACCAATAAAACCGCAATTCCAGTGGGCCTGAGATCGTCGTCCACGCGCACGCGCCAACCTCCAAAGAAATGCCGAGTTCCTCATCGAGTTCGCGACGCAATGCAGTGCGGTCATCCTCTCCCGGCTCAACTTTCCCCCCCGGAAACTCCCAAAACCCCGGATGGCCGGTGTTGGGGCGACGTTGGCTGATCAGCATCCGGCCACCGCGGGCAATCAGTGCGGCAACGACGATTTGGCGCGTATCGGAACGCATCAGTCGACGGGAAGTCGAAGAAGGTCGCCATCCTCGCGGGCCAACCCATCGGCAACCAATGACACGGCCGCATCAATGTCCTGGACGATCGGCACGCTCCCATCTGAGGTCATCGCGCGCATCAGCACACCACGGCGCTGGCGCATCGAACCCGCAAAGGCGGATTGACGCCGCCGCGTCGGTGCGAGCAACTCCGGATGCCCAGACTCCGCTGCCACACACCCATCGCGCAATGGGCAGCCTGATCCGCAACGCGGGGCTCGCTGGGTACACCACTCACGCCCCACATCCATCAGTGCCTGACCAATCGTCCATCCATCACCATCTGGGGTTCCCGGCCATCCATCAGGGAATCGACGTGCCAGCACCCGCGCAACATTGACATCTATGGGCAACACCGGCTCTTCATCGGCAAAGCACCGCAATGCCGCTGCCGTATACGGGCCAACTCCAGGTAAATCGGTCAACCGATCTGCGGGAGGCCACCCTTCGGTGCAAATCATCTGTGCGGCGCGATGCAAATTGCGGGCGCGCCGGGGGTATCCCAGTCCCTGCCATGCCGACAACACCTCAGCCAGGGGAGCATTGGCCAGCGTATCCACTGTTGGCCAACGCGCCATCCAACGCTCAAAGTAGGGCACAACCCGTGCCACTTGAGTGGACTGCAGCTGCACTTCTGCCACGAGCACGGCATAGCGATCGCGAGATTGCCGCCAGGGAAAATCCGCACCCTGATCGGAAAACCAGGCGATAAGCACCGCGACTGCCGGGTCAGTTGTGGACGCAGAATCGATCATTGCGTCGCAGTCTGACACGGGGACCATCCCACTGAGATATCTCAACCTCAAGTAAAGGTTGAGATACTATGCGGCCCGCAGTGCCGCGTTGCCATCCGCGACACGTCGTGCTGGGCGTCGAGGTGCGCAGGCCTGCTCAATCAGCGGCGCAACGCGCAATAGGACCTCATCGATGCGCAGATCAATCGGCACATTGACAACCCCCTGACGGCCACGGACGCGGGCGCGGGCGTCAATGATCAGTGCCTCTGGATCAAGGGGCTCACGGTCCGACGCCGAACGCGCCGACTGCACTGCACCAACAATGCGCTCAATCGACAGTGGCCATGTCTGGGCATCAACTTCAGCGCGGCCGACAATTTCGCCCCCGACGACGCCGAACACCACCGCCTGCCCCGGGGTCGCTGCCACCTCAACCACCAGCATTCGATGTTGGCGCACCCCGTGCGCACGCCAACCGATTTGCAGCTCCGCCAGGAGTGCCTGAATGTGCTGTTGGCCCGCCGCATCCATCACCACTCGCCCCCCGCGCACGGCCTGCGCACAACGAAGCGCGAGTTGCCCGAGGGCGCGTGCAGGACTCGGTCCACACAGCTCCTGCAACTCGCGTGCCCGCGTCACGTCATCGTCGGCAAAGAGCGGCGACGGCTCCTCCTCGGATTCATTCCACCCCGGATAGGGCAACTGATGTGCAGACTGCAACGGGTACAGCGCAAGCAAGGTGTCACGCACCCCGCGTGCGCGACGTTCGCTGCGCACACACAAGAGGGTTCCATCCTGGGCGACGGGCATCCCACGAAGCACACGCAACCGCGGAACATCCTCACCCGTAAGCACCACTCGCCACATCGGCGACGCAAGGCCCCGCTGATTGCATGGAGGGCGCAGGTCTCTGAGCACCCGGTGCTCGGCAAGAAGGGCATCGAGTTCTGATGCGCAGCACTCATAATCGATGCGCTCAAGCTGCTCAAGCGCTCGTCCGATGAGCCGACCATGACGTCCCCCAGGACCAAAGTACGAACGCACCCTGCGGCGCAGGTCACGCGCCTTGCCGACGTACAGCACGTCACCCCGACGATTGCGCATTAAGTAAATCCCAGGAGCAGCCGGCAACTCATCAGCAAGGGCCAGCTTCCAAGAATGGCGTGTTCCCCCGGGCGCACCCATCGCCACGACCCGTTCGACGGTATCCACGCCTTGCTCGCGCAACATCTCAAGAAAGCGAATCAGCAGTTCTGCGGTCGCCTCTGCGTCAGGAAGCGCACGGTGGTTTGGTCGCACATCGGTATCAGCCCATGCCGCAAGGGTCCCCAGATCATTCCGCGCCACTTTCCCGGCCAACAGACGGCGCGCAAGCGTCAAGGTATCGAGCCATGGCTGGGTGAAATACCGGCTCTGCGTGCGCCGCCGCTCATAGGTCAAAAAGCGCAAATCAAATGGCGCGTTGTGTGCGACCAAAACGTCATTGCGCGCGAAGGCAACAAATTGCTCGAGCGCCGCACCGATCTCCGGCTGACCAGCCACCATCTCATTGGTGATGCCCGTCAGGCGGGTAATGGACTCAGGAATCGGGCGCTCGGGATCAACCAGCAACGAGAATCGCTCGACAATACGAAGACCCGAGACCCGCACCGCGCCAATTTCAGTGATTTTGGAGGAGCCAGGGCTCCCTCCAGTGGTCTCAAGGTCGACGATGCAGAAGGTTGCGTCATTGACATGCTCGGTCGCCCAACGCTGCGGAGCGAGTCCGACCAAATCTTTGCCATGCCATGCCAAGCGGCCATCGGCCTCGATGAGCTCGCCCACAAGTCGGCGTTGCAGATGCTGTGGACACCCGCGCAGGCGGAGCACCTGGGCCACAACTTGCCCAATCTCAAGCGGTCGGCCGCGGCGCACAAGCAGTGCGCAGAGCCGATCTGACATGACCGGTTCGCCGCCCGCGGGGGGCGTCGCAATCAAGAGATCAAGTTGCCCGGATACAGTCACGGATCGATGGTAACGACGCCCCCCGATGTCCCCGCATACGCGCAAGAAATGAATTCCTGGCGCCGTGCGAAACACAATCGTGACTCGTCGCCTAAACTTCTCGACAGGATTCGCTATCGGGAGATGACATGGGCTTGATTGCTGGAATTGACACGGTCTTCTACCAGGTCTGCAATATGGAGCGCGCATTGGGCTTCTATCGCGACACCCTGGGACTCGACCTCCTTCATCGCGAAGGCGGTGACTATGCGCTCTTGTCCGCTGGAGCAATCAACTTGACCCTCACCGGTGAACTTGCGGTCGCGCCCCAGAAGGGCGGCGCCACTGTCGTGTTCGCAACGACGCAGCTCGATGATCTGATTGTGGCCCTCAATGCCGCAGGCACCGTCGTCGGGAAGGTCCAAGACATCGGCGGCGGTCGTTCACTCGACATCTACGACCCCGACGGCAATGAGCTTGTCGTGATCGAAGAGGCCACGGCCTAACACGCTCGAGACGACTCCGGCGCACCGATCGATGTGGCGCGCCGGACCATACTTCAGAAGCCGTGTACAGATCTCCGAAGGCCTGCGCATATGCGACCGATCTCGGCCACGGGGCGCCCTCTAGATGATCGAGTTCAGCGCATGAAACTACCTTCCCCAGCGACGCTCATCGCCACTGCCGCGCTCTGCTGTGCCATGGCCGGCACAGGCATTGCCGCAGGCAGATACATCATCACCAATACCTCGCAAATCTCACCGGCAGTGGTAAAGGATCTCCAATCGCCGCCGGTGCAGATCATGTCGCTCACCCAAGATCCACCGACCCTTACTCCCCACCTCCAGGTACCAGGCACGAGCACCGTCGGTGACTACAACACATTTATTGCTCGCCTCAGACATGCGGGCCGAGTCATCGGTGTTGTCAGCGGCGAACGCACACTTGTGGAACTTGGATCAAACGTGAACTGGACCGTGACGGACCATATCCCTGGTGCACGTATCGGGCAGTCCCTCGCGCTTTGGGATATCAGCTACGACTTTCACTTCTCACACGCCGACAGCATTCTGGTTCAGGGTGATGCGGTCTACCCGCTCAATCCCGACCCGCTTCTTTCGGTCGGCGTTGCCCAATATCGAGCAATCATCGGTGGGACGGGCAAGTATCGATTTGCCCATGGCCAGCTCGTGACGGTGCGTCACGCAAATGGCTCGTATTCACAAACTCTCGAATTCAGAAGCTCATAAGGACGCGATCATCACCACGGGGTTGCTCAGGAAGCCCCGTGGTCGGATCACGACCAATGGATGCTGCTGGACGATGAATCTGGCGTAGTCTCACGACATGCCTCTGGTCGCCATTCTCGGTGTGATCTACGCGGTCGTTGTCGCCGCCGGCTTTCTTGCGCATGTCTGGTGGGAATTGCGCGAGAACGAGCCTCCATCTGATCATCCCAATGACGGGAGTCGGCGTCTTCCTGCACCACCGCATGACAATCACACGCCTCCAGGACACATCACTCCGGTGCCGACAGATGCTCCCGACGGACCGCAATCGCCAACACCAGCTCCTCGGGATCGCTCACTCGCACACTGACGCGATCGGCCATCCATCGAAACGGGGCACGCACCGCGAGCGGGGCCGAAAGATCGAGGGCGACGACACGGCCGCTTTGGGCAATAAATCCCACTTCCCCGCGGTGAATGCGTACTCCGAGCCCTTGCCACCAGGACCAGTTGGCAATCGACACCCGCGAGATCATTGCGATCGGCACCTCTGCCCGCCCCAGTGCACCCATCCGGACGATGAGCGACTCATCGCGCAAGATCACCGATCCACCCCGTGGGGCGAACAGCGCGAGAAAAAGAAAGGCCCACTTGGAGCGCGGCATGGGAAATGTGTCCATCCCCGAAAGCCTACCCCGACAGACGCTTAGCGCAGGTCTGCGACCTCACGAGAGCGCAAGTGCACAATCACCTTGCGCTTGACCCGCTGCAGTGCGTTATCGACGGTCTTGGGGGTACAACTCATCCGTCCAGCGATCTCCTCATACGACCGACCCTCGAGGTACATCGTCAACACGCCGCTCTCGAGTGGGGACAATGTCTCACCAAGGCAGCCGATCAATGAACGCAGCTCTTCGGAGGAGATTGCCTGGTTGACCGGATCCCATGCGGGGTCATCGGGAAGAATTTCTGCAAGCGACATCTCTTGGTCTGACGAGGCGCCCGCACGCGAGTGGCTGAACGAGACATAGGTGTTGAGCGGTGTGTGCTTGTTACGGGCCGCGGTCTTGATTGCGGTGATGATCTGACGGGTCACGCACAGCTCGGCAAATGACCGGAACGATGCCTCACGGTCGTACCGATAATCGCGCACGGCCTTGTAGAGGCCAATTAGCCCTTCCTGGATCAGATCTTCGCCCTCGCCACCTGCGAGGAAGTACGAACTCGCCCGGAGCCGTACAAAACCCCTGTAACGATCGACAATTTTGTCCATTGCGACCGAATCACCGCGACGTGCACGCTCGATCAGCCCACGATCGGTGATCTCATTCTCAGTCTGAGGTTCATAGCTTCCGCGAATACGCCGATTCGCGTTTTCTGCGTTCTTGACTGCTGAGATTCCCAGTGCCACGGCATTTCCTCATCAAGTCTGATCCTGAAGTAGAGGGTTCGAAATCCCCTCTTCGGCGGATGTTATGTGACTGAGAGCCGTTTGGGAAGGCTCAAGGTGAGATTTAGGTTGAAATATCTCCGCGAACCGCTTCAAACAACAACAAGGCGCAGGCCACCGAGAGATTCAACGAGGCAACTTTTCCCTGCATAGGTATGGAAACCATGTGTGTACATCCTGCCGCAACCTTCGGACGCAGTCCCGCCCCTTCGCTTCCCATGACAATCACCGAATTCGGCGTCCACGTCACAGAACGAAAGTCGGTTGGGGCCTCTGCGTCAGATCCGACGATGAGCCGACCGATATCGGCAGCCTCGCTGAGGAACCCCGCGATGCTATCTACGCGTGCGACCAGTAGATGCTCAACTGCGCCCGCCGATGTCTTGCAGACCGTCGCTGTCACCCCCGGCGAACCCCGTCGTGGCATCACGATGCCAATTGCGCCGGCGGCATCGGCCACCCGGCAAATGGCACCAAAATTGCGGGGGTCTTGCGCGCCGTCGAGCACCACGATGGGTTTCGGGGCGCGCAACATCTCGCGCTCAGATGCATATGGGTAGGCATCGGTGAAGGCCATGATGCCTTGATGGTCGCCGGTTCCCGCCATGTGGCCAATTTCGGCCTTGGAGCGGATCTTTACCTTGACACCGGTCAGCCACTCCGTCTCGGCGAGCTGTGGCAACACCCACACCTCGTCAATGGTGCGACGCCCTGCAGCGATTGCCTCGCGAACAGGATTTCGCCCGTAAATAAATTCATCGTCGTTCACCGAGGTGTCACCTGTGGCCCTTCTGGCGTATCGCGTACGTCGAATCCGAGGGCTGCAATCTCATCCCGAAGCCCATCAGCACGGGCGAAATCACGTGCAGCGCGGGCGTCCTCACGGGCCTTGGCAAGGGCAATCACCTCTCGGGGAGCGCGTTCTTGGGGTGTCGCTAACCCCGAAAGTCCGACGACATCCAAAAGCGCGACAAACTCTGACCGGGTTGCCTGCAGCTGCGCGCGCCCAGGGCGATACTCCCCCTCAACGGCACGATTAATTGCATGGACCACCTCGAACAACGACGCGAATGCCCGCGGGGTATGAAAATCATCATCGAGTGCATCGAAAAAGTCGTTGCGCGCGGACACCAGGGTATCGGCGAGTTCACGGTGAATCCCCTCACCCGGAGCAGATTCGGCACGATCAAGCGCCAATGCGGCATTGCGAATTGTGTCGAGCTGCCGAGCGGTGTCCTCAAGCGTTGCATCGCCGTATGGCAGCTTGGAGCGATAGTGCGTGCGCAAAAAGAAGGCAACCAGGACATCGCGTCCCCAACGATCAAGTGCGTCGCGCAAGAGCACGATATTGCCTTCGCTTTTACTCATTTTCCCGCCGAGCTCAAGCATCTCGTTGTGCGCCCAGATGCTGGCCATCGGCACGCCATTGACGCCTTCGCTTTGCGCAATCTCGTTTTCGTGATGAGGAAAAGCAAGGTCGATTCCACCACCATGAATCTCAAATGAAGGACCAAGCGCGGCCTGTGCCATCGCCGAACATTCAATGTGCCATCCCGGGCGGCCATTTCCCCATGGGGATTCCCAAAAGGTGTCCTCACCGGGCTTATGCCCCTTCCAGAGCGCAAAATCGAGCGGGTGCTCCTTTGCCTCACCGGGCTCGGTGACGCGCAGCTCGTCGGTGCGCCGTCCGGAAAGCTTGCCGTAGCCGGGAAATTGCTCGACGCGGTAATAGACATCGCCATGACTTGGATAGGCGAGGCCTTTTTCGATCAAGCGTGCAATGAATTCGATGATCTCGGGCATGTGATCGGTCACGGTCGGCTCGATATCGGGTCGACCAAGCTCAAGGCGATCGGTATCGCGCACATATTCGTTGAGATAGCGCGCAGCCAACTCATCCGACCGCACACCTTCACGCGCTGCTGCGACATAGATCTTGTCGTTGATGTCGGTCACATTGCTGACAAAACGCACGGCGTAGCCGCGCCGATTCAGATACCGCTTGAGGACCGAAAACACCACAAATGGGCGTGCATTTCCCACATGAATAGGTCCATAGACGGTCGGCCCACACACATACATCCGCACAAACCCATCTGGGCCAGGCGTCAATGGCTCCAGTTGACGCGAGAGCGTCGAATACAGATACGGCCCTTGTTCGGTCGTGCTCACACATCCTCCGCGGCGATCGGCGTCACCATTGCGACTGCTTGACAGGCAATACCTTCGCCGCGCCCGGTAAAACCCATTGTTTCTGTGGTGGTGGCGTGCACGCTCACTGGCGCACCAAGGGCACGCGTCATTCCTGCCTGCATGGCCTCTCGATGTGGCCCGATGCGCGGGGCCTCACAGATGACCACGGCATGAGCATTCACGACGCGTAGCCCCTCGCGGGCAACATGTGCTGCGACGTGGCCCAAGAGCACTGCCCCAGATACGCCGCTCCACGCAGGATCATTCGGTGGGAAAAATGACCCGATATCCGGCAGGCCACAGGCAGAGAGCACTGCGTCACACACCGCGTGGGCAACCACATCGCCATCACTATGGCCGACAAGCCCCTCTGGGTGATCAATCTCGACGGTACCCAGCATCAATGGACGCCCGGGGCCAAATCGGTGGGCATCAACCCCGAGCCCGACGCTCATCCCCACTCCGCAATCAGATGCGCTGATGGAACCCGTTGCATAAATCGCGTCAAATGGGTGTAGCCCGCCCCTTGGAGCACCGACACCGCCGTTGGATAGTCGGCGGCAACATCCTCTGGGCGGTGCGCATCACTTGCAAGGGTCACGGGAATCCCCGCTGCGGCGCACTGCGCCAAAAGATCGGTCTGGGGGTACATCTCACCCACCGGTTTGCGCAGTCCCGCAGTTGAGCATTCAATTGCGACGCCGGTCTGGGCAATTTGCGCGATCACCTGCGGCCATCGATCGCGGGCAGAGGCGGGCGGAACATGTCCGAATACCTTTGGCAGATCAATATGCGCCAAGACATCGAAGAGTCCCGACTGGGCCGCCGCAACCAGTTCATCGAGATAGCGCTCCCAGACCTCTTCGGCGTCCAAGGAATCCCACGCCAAATACTCGGGATGATCGACGGCGTGATCGGCGAGCCAATGCACCGATCCCAACACGATGTCGAAGGGGCGATCGGCCAAAAACGCGCGAATCTCGTCCACGCGATGCGGGAGCCAATCCATTTCAACGCCGATCAAAATTGGCGCACCAGCGACGCGAGCCGCGGCAAGCGACTGGCAGTAGAGGTCAACATCCTCTGTCGCCTCGCCCTGCCACCACGGGTTCGGATGCCACTCACGCGCGTGTGAGAACCGATGCACGTGCTCGGTAAAGGCGATCTCTGCGACCCCTCGGGACCGCGCCCGCGCAACATAGGTGCCAATCCAGCCTTCGGACAGATGGCCGCCATGCTCCTGCCACCGCGATGCATTTTCTGCGCGCGCCTCAGGGCCATCGGGCTGCAGGTGGATGTGGTAATCGGTCAACATTGCGGCGTCGTCACGTTACCGGACCGAAGCGATCAGGGTCGGCGAGAAGGATCTCGGCAAGATGCACATCTGCGGGCGTGGTGACCTTGAGATTTGGTCGCAACGACGGCACTACGGCGACACTGCCACCCATCATCTCCACCAGTGATGCGCAGTCGGTTGCCTGATCGAGCCGCCCTTCGGCGACTGCGGCATCGATGGCGGCCTGCAGGACTGCGCGATCAAATACCTGGGGCGTTTGCGCGAGCCACAGCCCATCACGCACCAATGTTTCGGCGATCAAATGATCGTGTCCAACGCGCTTTGGCGTATCGACCATCGGTGCCGCAGCGATTGCTCCAGCTGCATCGCCCACCCCATCGATGACCGCGCACACCAGATCGGGGTCAAGAAGAGGCCGTGCGGCATCGTGGACAAGGACAAGCTCATGGGCATCCCCGAGATAGTTGAGTCCGCAGGCAACCGATTCGGCACGGGTTGCGCCACCCGCAACCACATCGCCCGGGGCAAGGCCAAGGGCATCGACACACTGCGATTCGTATCCCGCCGGCACGACAACGATCAGACGCGATATGCGCTCAGAACGCCTGAACCCATCAAGGCACCATGCAGCGAGTGCACGACCGGCGATTGGCATCAACGCCTTTGGGACTCCGGCGCCCATGCGCACGCCGATCCCCCCGGCGACGACGATTGCCGCGCATCGACGTGGCGCGCTATCCGACACAGCTCACCGTCCGTTCACAGCTATCGAGTTCACGCGCGGTTACGCCGAGACCTCGTTGGCAATTGGGCGCGTAAAGATCATCTTTCCCGATGGGCTCTGCAGGATGGAGGTGACCTCCACATCAATCCTCTGGCCCAGCAAGCGACGGCCCCCCTCCACCACGATCATGGTGCCGTCATCGAGGTAGCCCACCCCTTGATCGTATTCACGACCTTCACGAATCACCTTGATCGATAGGGGCTCTCCCGGCAAGACCGCAGGCTTGAGGGCATTGGCGAGCTCGTTGATGTTGAGGACCTCAATGCCCTGGATTTGGGCGACCTTATTCAAGTTGTAGTCGGTGGTGACAATCGATGCACCCAACTCACGCGCAAGGCGCACGAGGCGACTATCGACAGGATCAGCATCGCCTCGATCGGTGTTGCGTACCGAAAAGCCGCCATTCACCGACGTCTTGATCTCCTCAATAATCTCGAGTCCACGACGCCCGCGGGCACGCTTGAGTGGATCTGCAGAATCGGCGACCTGCTGCAATTCGACAAGCACAAAGTCGGGAACAATGAGTGCCCCAGACAGAAACCGGGTGCGCAGGACCGCGACGAGTCGCCCATCAATAATCGCTGAGGTATCAATGACACGCGCCTGTGCAGACCGAGAGCGCAGGCCCACAAGACGCAAGATGTCGCGGTGCTTGCGAGCAGCCACGCGACTAAAGATGTATGCCACAAAGATCATCATGGGGATAAAGAGATAGACACCGACGATCGGCAATTGCTTGACGGCAATCCCGGCAAGCGCTGCAGCGATCAGACCAACCACGAGCCCCAATGCACCAATGATCAACTCCCCCGCGGAGCGCCGATCAGCAGCGCGCTCAATTGCCCGCAGGTGGTCACGAAGCCATCCGGCGATAAGCCCACCCACCACATAGCCCACCGCGCCGCCAACGACTCCGATCGCGACGATGATGGCGAAGTGGGTGATCCCACTAAAGTGCGCGGCGATCGGCAGTTTGAGTGCGACTTCGATTGCAGCAAGGGCGCCAAGTAGCGCCAACGTGATGCGTGTCACCACGTTCATGCCCGACCTCTGCGACCTGGCGCTGTCACGTTGCGCACGCCAGAACCACCCCACCAACCTGCCATGCATCCTGCAGGTGGTGTGGAGTTCCAGATCATGAGTGCAGCGACTCCTCAGAAAATAGCGAGAGCACAACGCATGACATGCCTGTCATGCATATTGCATGCGTGAAGGGATGGTAGCGCGGTTTCTACGCAATCCCGGTACGACCTACGCCAGCAATTACTCTTGGTCGTCGTCCTCATCAAAGTCCGACGTCCCACCAGCGTTCACGCGGGCCTCGCCGCGGTCACCACTGATGTTCTCAAGAAGATTCTCCAGGAAGTCGATGGCTTCCTGCTCTTCCATGTCGCAGGCGTACATTAATTCGCTCGCGAGAATTTTCTTCGCGCGTCCAAACATCTGCTTCTCGCCGGTCGACAGTCCCTTATCAAGGTCCCGAATCGAGAGATTGCGCACGACCTCGGCTAGCTCAAAGACGTCCCCGGTCTTGATCTTGTCGCGGTTGTGCTTAAAACGGCGGTTCCAGTTCTTGGGCATCTGGGTGCCGTCGTCCTTCAACACCGCAAGCACTTCTTTGACCGTCTTCTCGTCGATCACCGGGCGTAAACCCGCTGCTTCGGCGTTCTCCGCCGGAACCATGACGGTCATCTCGTTGTACAAGATGGTAATCGTCAAGTATTCGCGCTTTTGTCCAAGCACCTCGCGATGCTCTTTCTTTTCAACGACTCCAGCGCCGTGGTGTGGGTACACCACTTTGTCTCCGACTTCGAACACTCGTCCCCCCTACGTGTGGGATAGCACTGCCATGAACATCAACATTTACCGCGGACACGCAACCGCAAGGGCCTGCGTGATATCACCAACCGACGACACCTCAAGCCCCTGAGGTGTCTGCTCGGCGCCATCGCCGGTCATCGTGGGTGCAACTGCCAACGTGAGGCCATGCGCACCCATCGCCTGCAGGCGACGACTCCAATGACCCGTGGGACGAATCCCGCCGGTCAAACCAATTTCGCCAAATGCCGCGGACCCGGGAGCAAGCGGCGTCCCCCGGTGGGCACTTGCAATCGCCAGCGCCATCGCAAGATCGGCAGCGGGATCAATTGCGCGGGCACCCCCGGCAACACTGACAAACACATCCTGATCGCCAAAGCGAAATCCCGCATGGCGTGAGAGCACGGCGATGACTTGGGCCAAGCGAGTGCGATCAACACCCACGGCAACACGCCGGGGCGGCACAATCTCGGTCGATCCCACCAAGGCCTGAATTTCGACAAGCATCGCACGACTTCCCTGAATCACCGGGAAGATGCATGAACCGACACGTTCGCCGACTTCTGCAAGAAATAAACCCGTTGGGTCTGGGACCGACACAAGACCCTCTTGGCGCATCTCAAGAATTCCGGTCTCATTAATCGACCCAAATCGGTTCTTGGTGGCACGAAGAATGCGATGGGCGCGCATTTCCTCGCCCTCAAAAGTCACCACGCAATCGACCATATGCTCAAGCATCCGCGGCCCCGCAAGGCCGCCATCCTTGGTCACCTGGCCCACCAAAATGATCACGATGTTGCGCTCCTTGGCAAGTCGCAACAATGCCCCAGTTGCCTGGCGAACCTGCGACACAGAGCCCACGCCACCCTCAACCGCATCCGAGACAAGGGTCTGCACCGAATCAATCGCGCACACCTGTGGGTTGTGTTCGATGATGGCGTCAATCACCCGCTCAAGTTGCGACTCGGCCAGAATCGCCACATTGTCGGTGGGTGTCGTCAATCGGGTACTGCGCCCATGCACCTGGGCAAGCGATTCCTCGCCTGTCACCAAAAGCGCTTTTCCAGAACCAGAAATACCGGCAAGGGCCTGCAGCACAAGGGTGCTTTTCCCTATGCCCGGCTCGCCTCCGATCAGCACTAATGACCCAGGGACAAGTCCTCCGCCGAGCACGCGGTCGAGTTCTTCGACCCCGGTCGCAAGGCGCGCTGTCGTGGTGAGCACGAGCTCGCCCAAGAGCACTGGGCGTACCGCAGGCTCGACGCCAACCAAGGTCGGCGCACCAGCGCTACGTGCCTCTTCTTGAATGGATCCCCACGCGCCGCACCCCGAGCAGCGCCCCACCCATCGTGCATGGACGGAACCGCACTCTGAACACACGTGGACGCTTTGTGCGCGCGCTCGAACCAAACTCTCACCCGGGGGGGGTGCGGGGAGGGCCGTCGTCACGACGCCCCTCCCCGCACATTCGCAATTAGGACTCTGCCAGCTCCGTCGTAGCACCCTCTGCAGGGGCCTCGCCAGCCGCGATACCGACAGTTGTCGGTTCATCTGGCAATGTCGGAACAAGCTTCATGTGATCCCCGTCTCGATCGACAACGATGATGGTGCCTTCAGGCAGATTGCCCTTGAGGACCTCATCGGCCAGCGGGTCTTCAATCAAACGCTGGATCGCACGACGCAGTGGTCGTGCACCCATGGCGGGGTCATACCCTTCCGCCACGAGAAGATCCTTGGCCTCTTCTGTCAGCTGCATTGCGAGGCCATGATCGGCCATCTGCTGCTTGAGGCGCACCAACAAGAGCTCCACGATTTGTGTGATCTCATCGCGGGTCAACTTGTGGAAGACGATGATCTCGTCAATACGGTTGATCAGCTCAGGGCGGAACACACGCTTGAGCTCACTCATCACACGCGACTTCATGTCGGCGTACGAGAGACCCGAATCTTCGGTGGTCGAAAATCCCAATGGGGTGTCACGACTAATCGCCGCGGCCCCGATGTTGGAAGTCATGATCACGATCGCGTTCCGAAAGTCGACGGAGCGACCCTGCGCATCGGTCAGACGACCATCCTCGAGGATCTGCAACAGAATGTTGAAGACCTCGGGGTGCGCCTTCTCGACCTCATCGAGCAGGATGACCGAGTAGGGCTTACGCCGAACCTGCTCGGTCAGCTGTCCACCCTCGTCATACCCGACATATCCGGGAGGAGAGCCAACCAAACGACTCACCGCGTGCTTTTCCATGTACTCGGACATGTCGACCTGGATCAACGCCTGATCGTCGCCAAACAAGAACTCGGCAAGCGTCTTTGCAAGCTCAGTCTTTCCCACACCCGAGGGCCCGAGGAAGATGAAGCTTCCGGCAGGGCGCTTGGGATCCTTGATCCCGGCACGCGCACGACGAATCGCACGACTCACCGCAGCAATTGCCTGCTCTTGGCCGATCACGCGCTTATGGAGTTCATCCTCCATCCGAAGGAGCTTGCGCGATTCCGCTTCGGTGAGTTTGAACACCGGGATACCGGTCCACATCGACACGATGTCGGCAATCTCTTCTTCGCCGATCTCGGGCTTCGGTCCGCCATCTTCGGCTTTCCATTCGTCCTCGGCCTCGCGCTTTTTGTTGGTCAGGCGGCGTTCCTTGTCACGCAAGTTTGCGGCCTTCTCAAACTCCTGCGCCTCAATGGCTGCTTCCTTCTCCTTGCGGACGGTTTCAATCTCGTCCTCAAGTTCGCGATATGACGGCGGCGAGGTCATCGTGCGAATGCGCATGCGACTACCTGCCTCATCGATCAAGTCGATGGCCTTATCTGGCAAGAAGCGCTCCGAGATGTAGCGATCCGCCAGATTTGCGGCAGCCTCGAGTGCCTCATCGGTGATGGTGCAGCGGTGATGTGACTCGTAGCGCTCACGCAGACCGCGCAGAATCTGCACGGTCTCTTCCTGCGATGGCTCATCAACCTTGATCTGCTGGAACCGCCGCTCGAGCGCGGAATCCTTTTCGACGTACTTGCGGTACTCATCAAGGGTTGTCGCGCCCACGGTTTGCAATTCGCCACGAGCGAGTGCTGGCTTGAGAATGCTTGCGGCGTCAATTGCACCTTCGGCGGCACCCGCGCCAACGAGGTTATGGAGCTCATCGATAAAGAGGATGATGTCGCCGCGTTGGGTGATCTCTTTCATCACCTTCTTGAGGCGCTCCTCAAACTCACCGCGGTACTTTGATCCGGCAACCAACGCGGCCAAGTCCAAGGTGTAGATCTGCTTGTTTTTCAGCAGGTCAGGCACCTGGTTGTTGGCAATACGCTGTGCCAATCCCTCGACGACCGCGGTCTTTCCCACACCGGGCTCACCGATGAGCACAGGGTTGTTTTTGGTTCGGCGCGAGAGGATCTGCATCACGCGTTCAATCTCATTTGCGCGGCCCACGACAGGATCGAGCTTTCCATCTGCAGCGAGCTTGGTGAGGTTGCGACCAAACTGCTCCAGGAGCTTGCTCGATTTCTTATCGGCGGGAGCGGTCCCGGCGGGTTGCCCCTGCTGGCGACGACCCGGCCCCGAGAGCATGCGAATGATCTCGTTGCGAATCTTTTCTGAGTCGGCATCGAAGTCGGCCAAAATGCGTGCCGCAACGCCTTCGTTCTCGCGCACCAATCCGAGCAGGATGTGCTCAGTGCCGATGTAGTTGTGGCCCAGCGATAGTGCTTCACGCAATGCAAGCTCGAGCACCTTTTTGGCACGTGGGGTGAACGGGATTTGTCCCGAAGTCACCTCTTCACCCGAGCCAACGATCCGGATAACCTGCGCCCGGACCTCTTCTACGGTGATCTCAAGCCCCTCAAGGACCCGTGCGGCGAGACCTTCTTCTTCGCGCAACAGGCCGAGGAGGATGTGCTCGGTCCCAATGTAATTGTGCTTGAGGGTACGCGCCTCTTCTTGGGCCAATACGACCACTTGGCGCGCCCGCTCGGTGAACCTCTCGAACAACGAGATCTCCTCTTCGCAAAGCGACACATGCACCCTGTGCACCCGCCGCGCCGACCGGGCCCTACCCCCAGGTGAACGTGCCGCCTGAGGTCCCCATAACGCCCCCAATACGGGGCCCGTTATCCCGGTGCTCCTATTGCAGCGGGAACCAGATTCTAGCAGGGACGAACGTCAGCCACATGGGGTGCGGTTACGTAGTCCCCATGCGGGTTTTCGGCACGTCGTCCGATCGCGGCAACGGGGCGGCACGAAACGCCGGACGCAGACTGTGGCGCCCCTTCGCAACAGGTCTCAACCTTGCGATGGCAGCGGTCACACCATGCACCATTGTGACGCCACACGAGCGTGGCGGTGCAGATCGGACACGGACCCATGAATCGAGTATGGCAGCGGCCTCTGACGGACCGCTGCCACGCTCACATCCAGACGACCTGACTAGTGGCGGACTTTGCGGTCCTGGTCAGGGTAGGCCAACAGGCCCATTTCACGAGCGCGACGCACAGACTTGCTGACAATCGCCTGCTGGCGACGTGACAAACCGGTGATCCGGCGTGAACGAATTTTTCCGCGTTCGCTCACAAAGCGACGCAGCGATGGGAAGTTCTTCCAATCAAGATCCTCCAGTGGCAACACTGGACGACGCTTGCGTTGCGCAACAACTGCGCCCTTCCCCTTCTTATTGGACCGACCGCGGGCCCGTGGCTTAGCCATCAATTCCCCATATATCGTGCGACTGACGGCCGTCGATGTTAGCAGGACATTTCCCGTTGTGGGCAACCTTGCCCAATGTCATGTGCGCATCGCAGGGAACAACACCACTTCCCGAATTGACGACGCGCCCGTCAACAACATGACCAAACGATCAATTCCCAGGCCAAGCCCCCCTGTGGGAGGCATTCCATGCTCAAGTGCAATCAAGAAATCTTCATCCATTGGCTGCGCTTCATCATCGCCCGCCGCACGATCGCGCTGTTGCATTTCAAACCGCTCCAGCTGATCATCGGGATCGTTGAGCTCGGTGAAGGCGTTCGCAATCTCCATGCCGCCGGCAAATGCCTCAAACCGTTCCACCGTCCCGGGATCATGAGGAGTGCGCTTGGCGAATGGTGAGAGCTCCAAGGGGTAATCCATCAAGATCGTCGGCTGAATCAGTGTGGGCTCGAGCGCTTGGGTCAAGAGGCCATCAACCAGCTTTGCCCACGTATCGGATTCGGGGGCGTCGTAGCCGGCGGCACGCATGGCATCACGCAGACTCGCCTGATCAGCATGCATCCGCACATCGACCCCACTTGTCTCGAACAACGCAGTGCGTAGATCAACTCGGCGCCATGGTGGCGTCAGATCAATCGTGTGCTCTTTCCAGGTCACCACCGATCCACCGGTTGCCGCAATCGCCGCGTGGGCAACCATCTGCTCGAGCATCTGCGCAACGTGCCGGTAATCGACATATGCCTCGTAGGTCTCGACCATGGTGAACTCAGGATTGTGCTTGTAGCTGACACCCTCGTTACGAAAATCTTTCCCGAGCTCATAGACCTTCTCGAGTCCGCCGACGATGCAGCGCTTGAGATAGAGCTCAGGCGCGATTCGCAGGTACAGATCTCGATCGAGCTGGTTGTGATGCGTAATAAATGGGCGCGCAGCTGCACCGCCATACATCGGCTGCAGGCATGGGGTCTCGACCTCGATAAACCCCTGGGTATCAAGGAAGCTACGCACACCGGCAATCGCCCGCGCACGCACGACAAAGGCCTGACGCACCTCCTCATTACTCATCAAATCCAAATACCGCTGGCGATAGCGCGTCTCCGGATCACGCAACCCTGCATGCTTATCAGGTGGCGGTCGCAGCGACTTCGCCAATAACTGCACCTTCTCGAGCACGATCGACATCTCGCCGCGCTTGGTACGAGCGACGCGCCCCTCGGCACCGAGCAGGTCGCCCAAATCCATATCGAGAAGGGCGCCCATGACCTCATCGCCTAACTGCTCAAGCGACGCCCATAACTGGATTTTCCCATCCCGATCCTCGAGATCGAGAAATGCGATCTTGCCCTGGCCACGACGGGCGCTCAGGCGACCCGCAACCCGCACCACAACATCAGACTCCTCACCCGGTGTGAGGCTGTCGTAATCCGCGCGCACGTCGGCGATTCCCACACGGCCCGGAAACTCCCTCGGGAATGGGTCAATGCCACGGGCACGAAAGGCGGCGGCTTTTGCCCGCCGCTCCGCAACGAGACGTTCCAGGCCCGACCCGGAAAGGTCAGACTGATCCGTCGCGTCCGGTTCATCAGCTTGCGGAGCCACCCGCCTCAATCTTCATAATCTGGAACTCAAGGACTCCGCGTGGCATCGGCACGGGAACCTTCTCGCCCTTTTTGTGACCAAGAATCGCTTTGGCCACAGGGCTCTCGTTTGAGAGACGGTGGTTACGTGGGTCGGCCTCTGCGGACCCGACGATTGCGTATTCGACGGTTTCCTTGGTCTTGAGATTCTTGAGTGTCACGTGGGCACCAATCGCAACAGTGTCGGTCGCAATGTGCACGGTATCCACCACGCGGGCGTTCCGCAGCTTCTGCTCGAGGACCTGAATCCGGCTTTCGACCTGCGCCTGCTCATTTTTGGCGTCGTCGTACTCGGAGTTTTCGGAGATGTCACCAAACTCGCGCGCCTCTTTGATCCGGGCAGCAACCTCCCGGCGCTTGGTCGTGGAGAGATATTCGATCTCATCACGGAGTTTCCGATATCCCTCTTCAGTGAGGATGACTTCGCGATCCATAGTCTTCACTTCTCCGTTGGTCTGGAGCGATATGCACGTTCGCTATATAACGGGCAGAACCCGATCATGCGGCGCCGAAGGCTAATTCAGCCCCGATGCGGTTGCAAGCGCTGACGCGTGCGCAATGTCAGAAAGCTGTGCGAGAACGCCATCAACTTCCTCGGTCACCAGCAGTTTCGCTATTTGAGATTGTGCCACGTTCTCGCCAACGAAGTACCACGGGTAGAACTTGCGCAGGTAATGCACGCCCCTGCGCTCACCCATCAGCGCGATGTTGAGATGCACAAATGCAATGACCTCATCGATGACTCCCTCGAGGTCCGGTCGCGCAGACGAATGCCCACTCGCCATCGCGCCATAGATCCATGGATCACCCAAGCCGGCGCGACCGATCATTACGGCAGCGGCACCGGTATCAGTAAACACCTCATAGGCGCGACGCGGTGTGTTGATGTCCCCGCTAGCGATCACCGGCACATCAAGCGCGGCAACAAGTTCGGCGGTAATCCGGTGGTCGGCGCTGCCGCGATATTCCTCAGCAGCTGCCCGGGGATGAATAGTGACCGCCGCTGCTCCCGCGTCAACAAGGCGCTTTGCGACCTCGACCGGTTGCGATTCACCCGGGGTGAGTCCCCGACGAATCTTCACGGTGACGGGCACCTTGACCGCGTCCACACATGCCGCCACAAGCGATGCCCCGTGTACAGGATCCGCAAGGAGCGCAGCTCCAGCACCGGTTTTACAAATTTTCGGCACGGGGCAGCCCATATTGATATCGATCAGTGACGCCCCATTGGCCTCGGCAACGCGCGCGGCCTCGGCCATCGCGGCGGGGTCCGCGCCAAAGAGTTGGATTCCGGTGAGCGCCTCCTGCGGATCTAAGCGCAACATGTCCACGGTACGCGCGTTCCCGTGATGGACGCCCATACTGGCCACCATCTCCGAGACCGATAACCCCGCACCATGCCGTTGGGCTTGCACGCGAAATGGTGCATTGGCAATGCCCGCCAGTGGCGCCTGGATGACGCGATTGGGGATTTCGAGATCGCCGATGCGAAATGGAGTATCCAGCGGCCATGGGCCATTGATCTCGACATGATCACCGTGATGCGCTGCCCGATCGGCAACGGCACCCTTCATCCTTTTTTTCACGTCTCTTCCTCGACCAAATCATGTCGCGATGCGGTGGGCATATTCATCTCATAGATCATGCGGAGTCCATCAAGGGTGAGCATCGCATCGGTCTGATCAATCTGCGTGGACAGGCTTGCCACCATCGGAGACAGCCCACCGGTGGCGATAATTGTCGCCTCGCCTTCGAGCTGATCGCGGATTTGCTGACAGAGTCCATCGATCATTGCGACCGTTCCGAGGATAAGACCGGATCGCATGCTTTCCACCGTCGAGCGGCCAATCACGCGCTCTGGCGGTATCAGATCGACCTTGACCAGGCGCGCAGCACGCGTTGTCAGGGCATCAAGCGAGGTCTCAATCCCCGGCGCGATCACACCCCCCAGGTACACCCCACTGCCGGAGACCACATCAAGGGTGGTCGCGGTCCCGAGATCCACAACCACACACGGCCCCCCATAGCGGCGATAGGCGGCAACCGCATTCACCAGACGATCGGCACCGAGCTCCAGAGGGTTATCAATCGCCAATGACATCCCGGTGCGAATACCAGGCCCAATCACGATTGCCGGGCGGTCGAGATATTTGAGTGCGAGTTGGCGGTAGCCGTTGGTCAACGTCGGCACCACCGACGAGACGATCATCGCGTCGAGCTCATCGAGGCTGCCGCCACGCAGACGCAAGATCTGATCGTGATAGGCCGCAAGCTCATCCGCAGTCGCGGCGCGCTCGGTGGAGATGCGCCACTCATGCAAGAGCTCATCGCCCTGGTAGACCCCCGCCAAGGTATTGGTATTGCCCACATCAATCGCCAAGAGCGCGGGACCCATCATTGCGCTACTCCTCCGCCTTCCCCACATTTGACGACTTCAAAATCTCGATCGTCAAATCCTGGGTCGTATAGATCTCCACACGGGGAATGATTCGTGACGGGCGGCTCTTATCCCACACCCACACATCATCCATCACCACATGAAACAAGGGATACGCTGCTTGAGGGATGATCTCGCGCGAAAAGGTATTGCACAGGTAGGTGGCCTCTTGCGTGCATACGCAGTACCCAAACAACGGATAGACATCGGAATATTCACGCTTGAGCCTGAGCTCAAGCTCCGCATCAAACTCTTCAAGCTCTTCGGTATGTGACACGCACCCACCCTTCGCTGGCGCTCATTGTCAAGATCTTAGCCCAGCTCACCATCGGGCCAGAGATTGACAGGCTGCTCCTCTGGGTGAAGTGCGCCCAGCACGTCCGTCAACAGACGCCCTGTCGCATCGGTTGCACCAGGGGCCACATCGCACAAGGGCACGAGCACAAAACGCCGCTCCAGCATCCGCGGATGCGGAATTTCCAGATGTGCATCCTCCCAATGGCCACCATCCCAGACGAGAATGTCGCAATCGGCAGGACGAGGGCCGAATCGCACCCCGCCGCCAGTGCGCCCGAGTTGGCGTTCGACGCCCTTTGCAATCGTCAGCATCTCGCGGGGCGTCTTCGTCGTACGCACCCGCAGTGCTGCATTTAAAAATGAGGGTTGATCGGTGATTTCGCGTGGTGCGGTGTCGTAGATCGGACTCAACGCGTCGATCTCGACGCCTGCATCGCGAACCGCATCAACAATTCCCTGTAGGTGCGCGAAGCGATCCCCAAGGTTCGATCCAATTCCAAGCCAATAGGTCATCTCGCGCGTGCGCTCAAGGCGCACTGCGGTTTCGGTCAAGGTGTAGGGAAGCGCAACGTGTGGCTTGCGGACCTCAACCGTGACACGGTGGGCATACGACTCACCAAGAGCGCGATCCGCAATCGCGCCGGCGAGGTACTCAAGTAGTTGACGGCTCGGACCAGCGACAATCTCGGCGATGTCGGCACTCAAGGTCCCGTAGTCAACGGTGTCGGCAAGTGCATCGCTTGTCACACCTGGACACGATAAAAGGACAAGTTCCACATCGACGATAAAACGCTGCCCGAGCTCCTGCTCTGCAGCAAAGACCCCATGTCGGCCGAAGACCTCAAGTCCGCGAATGACCACGGTCACCACATCACTCACCCTGACCTCCGGAAATTGCGTTCCATACCTGCACCGCATCCACGGTGTCCTGCACATCATGCACCCGCACAACATGGGCGCCGCCCGCAATTGCCGCCAGCGCGCCACCGATGCTGCCCGCGGCGCGCCCCTCAACGGGTCGACCGGTCACAAGCCCGATCACCCCTTTACGCGAGACACCGACGACCACTGCCTGCCCGAGGCCGACAACATCCTGCATGCGCGACAATAACGACAGATTGTGTGCAAGGGTTTTCCCGAAACCAATCCCTGGATCAACGAGAATATGTGCCCGCGGTATTCCGGCCGCCATGGCGGCATCGACACGGGCGCTCAAGAAATCACAGACTTCGGCAACAACATCCTCATAGCGGGGATCGATTTGCATATCGCGCGGCTGGCCACGCATATGCATCACACAGATTGCCACTCCGCGTTCGGCAACAAGAGAGAACATTTCATCGTCGTCGCGGCCGGCACTCACGTCGTTGACCAGCACCGCGCCCGCATCGATGGCTGCCGCAGCGACCACACTGCGCGTGGAATCAATCGACAGCGCAACCTCGGGTGGGCGGTTCGCGAGATCATCAAACAGCGGCGCCAGGCGACGGAGCTGCTCAGATGCATCAACGCGTTCAGCCCCTGGCCGAGTGCTCTCTGCGCCAATGTCCACGATCGCGGCGCCATCATGGGCCATACGATCAATCGTCAGCCGCGCAGCAGTCGTTGCGAGGTGGGCGCCCCCGTCAGAAAAGGAATCCGGGGTGACATTGACAACACCCATCACGCACGGTGGGCGTAACCACTCCAAGGGCCGATCGCCCATGGCGCGCAGACCTAGGCTTCAGGAATCGGCGGACCGGGAATCGCCGAAGGGTATGGCATCCGCAGTGGTGAATCAGATGCCTGCTTGGCACCCTCATCGATCGCCCGCTGACGTCGCGCCTCATCGTCTTTCACCCGAAACACGTCTTCCTCTGATGCCCCGGCCAGCAGCGCCAGGAACTCTTCGCGATCAATTGTCTCGCGACGCAGAAGCACCTCGGAAATCAGGTCCAATTCGCTGCGGTGCTCAACCAACAGGCTCTTGGCACGCTCGTAGGCGGTGCGGATGATCCGGCTGATTTCCACATCGATCGCACGTGCGGTGCGGTCAGAATAATCCGATTCGGTCTGGAAACTGCGTCCCAAAAATGGCTCGCCCTGGTCGTGGCCGAGGACACGCAAGCCGAGGGCTTGGCTCATACCGAACCGCATCGTCAACGCCTTGGCGGTGGATGTCACGCGCTCTAAGTCGTTGGAGGCACCCGTGGTGACATCGTTAAAGACGATCTCCTCTGCGGCACGACCACCCAGCATCATCGCCATGCGATCCTCAAGTTCGGCCTTGGTGGCGTTGAACTTGTCCTCAGATGGCATGGAAATCGTGACACCGAGCGCCTGGCCACGCGACACGATGCTGATCTTGTGCACCGGATCGGCATTTGGCATGAAGTGGCCGACCAATGCGTGACCCATCTCGTGGAACGCGGTAATCCGGCGCTCCTTCTCGGTCAGCAGGCGGCTCTTCTTCTCCGGGCCAGCGATCACGCGCATGATGCCCTCTTCAAGCTCGGTCTGCTCGATCACGCGCTTGCCCTTACGCGCGGCGAGCAGAGCCGCTTCGTTAATCAGATTGGAGAGATCTGCCCCAGTAAACCCTGGCGTTTGCCCCGCAAGCGCATCGAGATCGATGTCCTTGGCAATCGGTTTGCCCTTGGTATGCACACGGAGAATTGCCGCACGACCAGAACGATCTGGACGGTCAACGACAATTTGTCGGTCAAAGCGTCCAGGGCGTAACAAGGCCGGGTCGAGAATGTCGGGACGGTTCGTTGCGGCGATCAAGATGATGTTGTCTTTGCCCTCAAAGCCATCCATCTCGACCAGCAGCTGATTCAGCGTCTGCTCACGCTCATCGTGCCCGCCGCCGAGGCCTGCCCCACGATGACGACCGACGGCGTCAATCTCATCCACGAAGATGATGCATGGGGAGTTTTGCTTGGCCTGCTCGAACAAATCGCGCACGCGACTCGCACCCACGCCCACAAACATCTCCACAAAATCGGAGCCCGAGATCGAGAAAAAAGGCACGCCAGCTTCCCCGGCCACGGCACGGGCAAGCAGGGTCTTTCCGGTTCCGGGAGGGCCGAAGAGCAACACACCCTTGGGAATCCGCGCGCCCAGGGCCTGGAACTTCTTTGGATTCTCGAGAAACTCTTTGATTTCGTGCAGTTCTTCGACGGCCTCATCGGCACCCGCAACATCGCCAAACGTGACCTTCGGTGCATCGACTGCCATGCGTTTGGCCCGCGATTTTCCAAAGCTCATTACCTTTGAACCGCCGCCCTGCATGCGATTCATCAAGTAGATCCAGAACACGATGAACAGCACGAACGGTGCCAGCGTGATCAGAAAGCTCCACCATGGATTCGATGCACGACTCCCGACGGTGTACGGCGTTCCCGACGAATCCAACGCTGCGGTGAGCTGGGGGTAACTGTCTGGGTAGCCCGTCGTGTAGCTCTTGCCCGCGGTCGTGGTCACGCTCATGGACTGGTCGGGCAGATTGATGCTGGCCGACTTGATCTCATGCGCTTTGATCATCGTGACGATCTGCGAGAAGGTCGGTGCCGGTGGTCCAGACGAACTCGACACCACCAAGCGCTGGGCAACAAAGGCGAGCAGCAGCACGATCAGGATCGGGAATGCCGCACTTTTAAAAAACCGATTCACTTCGCCCCCGTGTTGCGACCAGGACACTGCATCGTCAAACCGACATCGGTCATGAGGTCACTCTGCGCGAACGCCCAGAGTTTGCTCAACGACTGCGCCGAGAATAGCAGCGTCTGAGCTCAGCCTTGTGGAGGGTCGGTGTGTTCGTCGAGCACAGCGATATACGGCAGGTTGCGGAAGCGTTCGGCATGGTCGAGTCCGTACCCGATCACAAAGACATCCTCGAGGTCGAAACCGACGTATCGGGTCACCAGACCGCGGCGCCTGTGGCCGGGCTTGGTCAAGAGGGTGCATACCTCCAACGAGGCGGGATCACGTGAGGCGAGATTACGCAGGAGATACGACAGGGTGAGCCCTGAGTCGATGACATCCTCGATCACCAGAACGTGTCGTCCCGCGATCGGAGAATCGAGATCCTTCAAAATCCGCACAACCCCCGAGGAATGGGTCGTTGATCCATACGACGACACCGCCATGAAATCCAATTCACACGGGGTCTTCATCTGGCGCACAAGATCGGCGATGAAAAACACTGCGCCCTTCAAGACACCGACGACCAGCAGATCACGCCCCGCATAGTCCATCGAGATTTGTGCGGCGAGTTCCGCGACACGGGCCTCAAGCTGCTCTTTGCTGACCAGCACTTCGCCAATCTTCACACCACTCACGCGGGCACGACCTCCAACACAACTGCGGATTCTCCAGGAGGCGCGAGTGCACCGTGATCCACACGGTGCCCGGCAACCCAGACAGGGACATCATCGACGACGACAACGGGAACATGAGGGCGTAACACCGCAGGGACACCGTCCGACTGCAAGATACGGCCCACACGTGCATGTCCGCCCGATGGCAGTGCGATGCGATCACCATCACGCGGCCCCCGTACCCATATTTCGCCGCGCACACGCAATGACACTTGCGTGCGCGTTGGGGCCTGTGCGATCCCATGGGCACCGCGAATCACGCGCGCCCCGAACTGCACCGCACCAGGAACAACGAGTACGGCACTCACCGGATCTCGGACCGCCGCCGACTGGACATACAGCGCCCCACCAGCCCGCACCGCCGTTCCGCCGGGGATATCAATGCGGCCGCCCTCGCGTGCAATGGCGCAGACCCGGCGCACCGTTCGGGCATCGCGCCCATCGGCGGGCACCCCGGCATGCACGAGCATTCGGCGCACCAGCAGTCGCTGCACGGCGCTCGACGCCATGGCGATTTCTGTCACATCAAGTCCCGCGCCGGTCCACGCACGCTGCCATGCGAGATCGACAACCTCGTCAATCACCTCAGCCTCATCACGCATGCGATCGGCGAACTGCGCGAGGTGTCGGGTCGCATCCGGCGAGAGCGTGTCGAATGTCGCAACGAGTGAGCGCGCACGCACGCGGGTGTAGTGCGCATCATCATTTGACGGGTCCTTGGCAACCCAGACCTCATGCGCCGCGCACCAGGCGGCAGTCTCATCGCGGGTGACGCCAAGGAGTGGGCGCACCAGGTCATCGCGTCGCACCGGCATTGCACCTGCCCCCGCTCCTCCGACACCGCGCGCGAGCCGCATCAACACGGTCTCGGCCTGATCGGAGGCGGTATGGCCCACCGCAATAACATCCCAGCCATCGCGCGTCGCGTGGGCTCGGGCTGCGGCATACCGTGCCTCACGTGCACGGGCTTGGACCCCTGAACCAGCGGCAATCTGCAAGCGCACCGTCTCGCAGGGCAGCCCAAGACCGGCTGCCATCGCGGCGACTGCACGCACTTCATCGGCGCTTTCTCCCCGCAGGCCGTGATCCATCGTCACCACGCCGATTGGGCCATCGTGCAGCGCGACCAGGGCATGCAACAGACACACCGAGTCCGCACCGCCCGACACCATGACCAGCACTCGCTCGCCCGGCACACACGCGTCATGCGCGTCGAGATACTCGGCAATACGAGAAAAGATCGGGTCGGTCACGAGGTCAAGTATGGACCGAAGTCTTGAGGACGCAATGCCACCGCGCACAACTACGCACCCGATGCGACCCCAAATTGCCGGGCAATCGCGGTGAGGTCCGCCGAGGTCAATGGACCATAGACCGTCGAGATCAGACGCCCCTGCGTATCGATGACCGCCGTCGCGGGAAGTGCCGCCGCCCCATATCGAGCCAAGATCGATCCATCTGCATCGACGCCCAGGGGATAGGTCACTCCGACCGATTGTGCAAATGCACGGCTCGCGCCATTTTGATCAAGAGTCGCGAGGCCGATCACGTCGAGGGCAGGGTGCGTGCGTGCGAACTGCTCGAGGGTTGGCATCTCCGTGCGGCAGGGATTGCACCACGACGCCCAAAAGCTCACGAGTACGGGGTGTCCGTGCAGCGCCGCCAATGAAATCGGTGTCCCGCCTGCCAAGTTGGGAACCGAAAACGGGGGTGCGGCATGGCGTCCAGCAACCGGTGTGACGGCGAGAGGTGCGGTCGAAGTGCTGGTTCCACAGCCTGCAACGAGCAGGCAGGCACACGCGAGGGCCGCGACGAATGCAAAGATGCGGTTCATCACTGTGACGTTATCGCAGAGCGGGGACCCAGATGACAGAGATCTCCATGCAGGGCACATTCAATCGCGTCGACCGTGAACTCGGTCGGTCAGTGCGCGCGCTCTCGGCAACACATCCGCCCTTTGATGAATGCTTTTCGGTCGCATCGAATGTCATGTCGCCGAGCTATCGCATTGTGGTCGCACTCCTGATTTTGTGGCGACCAACGCGTGCCCGTGGGATCGAAGCACTCATCGCCGCAGTGCTTTCGACCGTGATCTCGACCCAACTGCGCAATGCAATCGATCGGCCACGACCGGGGATTCGCCACGATGCAGGCCTGCCATCACGTCACGCTGCAGCCGCGGTGGCAATCGCGACGGTCCTCAGCTCGCGCTCGCGCGGACGCACCGGGGTGCTCGGTCTCATCACCACCATCGGTCTGATCGGCAGGGTCACCACCGGCAATCATGACCCTGCAGATATCGTGTGTGGAGCGGTCCTTGGCGGAGCAGTCGCACGCATCGTGACCGCGGTTGGTCGTATCGCAACGCCGAGTCGCTGGCTGCGGACCTAACCTGCCGCCCATCGGGTGGGGATACACTCCGCTCGGCGATGGCGTGGCGCGCAACAGCAAGGATCTGACCTCGTGGAAATGCTCACCATTGGAGTTGTTGGCGCAGGTGTCATGGGAAGCGATATCGCCTATCTGTGCGCCCGGGCAGGATGTGCGGTCCTGGCCTACGACATTGCGCCCGCCCAGCTCGATGCCGGACACCTGCGTCGCACCCAACTCATTGACCGCGCACTGACGCGCGGCCACCTTGATACGGCATCTGCTGACCAGCTGATCTCTCGTATTCGCTCAACTCACCAGCTCGGCGATCTGGCCGTCTGTGATGTGATCATCGAAGCGGTCAGCGAGCGCCTCGACATCAAAGAAGTTGTCTTTCGCGCGCTTGATGAGATCGCCCAACCCGATGCACTGATTGCCTCAAACACCTCCGGGCTCTCCATCAGCCATTTGGCCGCACTCACCAAACGCCCATCACACATCGTGGGGATGCACTTTTTCAACCCCGCGGTCGTCATGCAGCTGGTCGAGCTGATCGAGGGCGCCGAAAGCTCCCCGGCATTCATGGCGCGCGCAGAGCACCTCGCGCGCGCGCTTGGAAAAACTCCGGTCCGCGTGCGCGAGTGCCCCGGATTTCTCGTGAACCGGATCTTGGTCCGCGCGATGGTTGCCAGCTACCGCGAGGGCGCGACTGATACTCCGAGTTATCACGACATTGATGCGGCAATTACGACGCGCGGCCCTGCTCCAATGGGACCCTATGCACTCGGCGATCTCATCGGACTCGACACGATGGATCTCTTGCAGCGAGATCTCGCGGTCGCCTACGGTGATCGTTTTGACGATGGCGGCGCACTCGGAGCGCAGGTTGGTGCAGGACGCCTCGGACGTAAAAACGGCACAGGGTTTGTGACCGACGACCACGCCCAAGCGCATGCGACCCCGACACGCAATGCCGCCGACACCTATTACCTCGCAGCCCTCGATGAGGCATTGCGGTGCGCGTCAGAACAGATTGCGGCCCCCAGCGATATTGATCTGGCAATGCGCCTTGGCGCGGGATGGGAAATCGGGCCATTCTCCTGGGCCAGCGAGCAGGGTGTCGCCCAGATCGCGCGAACACTCTCAGCACGCACCGATGCAACCGATGATGTACTCCGATCGATTCCCATCGAGGAGATCATCATGGAAGCGGTGCATCACGCGCCCCCTTCACCGGAACCGAACCTATGACCCCTCCCGCTTCGCACGCCCCCGGATTTGGCCCCTTCGCACCGTCGCTTGCGGGCGCATCGGTCCTCAGCCTGATGGAGCATCGCCCCGACGCGGTCGATGCCATCCTGCAAAGCGCGGGGATCCTCGCAGCGACCCCTCGCGCCGAGTGGCCCCAGCTGCTGACAGGGCGCATGATCGCCCTCATCTTTGAACGACCGTCGACGCGCACCCGCGTCAGCTTTGAAGTGGGAATTACCCATCTTGGTGGGCACGCAGTGGTCCTGGCGGGACGAGACATGCAGATGGGCCGCGGAGAAACCATTGAAGACACCGCGCTCGTTCTCAGCCGAATGGTCGACGCCATCGTGCTGCGCACAGGCCCACATGCAACGCTTGAAGAGCTCGATCGCCATGCAACGGTGCCGGTGATCAATAGCTTGAGCCATGCACACCACCCCTGTCAGGCTCTTGCCGATGCGCTCACACTCATCCAACGGTTTGGCACGCTGCGCGGTCTGCGGGTCGCATATGTCGGCGATGGCAACAACTGCTGTGCATCGCTCATGATTGTCGGTGCGCTGACCGGAATGCATGTGGTCGCGGCATGCCCGCCCGGCTACACGCCCGACCCAGAAATCGTTGCCTGGTGTAACCAGATGGGCACGAGCACTGGCGGAGGTGCATCGGTCACCGACAACCCTCAATCTGGGGTTGAGGGTTGTCACGCCATCTACACCGACACGTGGATCTCGATGGGTGATGAGCAGGAAGCCGACCGCAGACGCAAAGATCTTGACCCATACCGGGTGGATGCTGCCCTGGTTGGGTTGGCACGGCCGGATGCCATTGTGCTCCACTGCCTTCCCGCCCATCACGGCGAGGAAATTACCTACGAGGTGCTCCACGGACCGCAATCAGCGGTCTGGGATCAGGCAGAGAATCGGATCTATGCCCAAGCGGCGCTCTTGGGCCATATCCTGGCCTAGGCCCACCTGGCACAAAGGAGCACATGCTCCCGCTTCTTGACGAATATGCACCGCGCCGTCTTCCGATCCTGACGATCGCGTTGATCGTGATCTGCTGCGCAATCTTCGGATATCAGCAATCGCTTTCCACCAATCGCCAGGTGGGAAGCGTGCAAGCATTTGAATGCAGTTATGGAATTGTCCCCGCGGTCACCGTGCATGGGGCACCCGCCCCCACCGACGCCGGTGCACCGGCGCTGACCTGTCAAGGGCTGAACGCACAGCACCCTCGGTTTTTGAGCCTTCTGACCAGCATCTTTTTGCATGCCGGCTGGTGGCACCTCATCGGCAACATGTTCTTTTTGTGGGTTTTCGGCGCCAACCTGGAAGACCGCCTCGGTCGCCTGCGATTTCTCCCATTTGTGCTCGTTGGCGGGATGGGTGCGGGTGGAATACAGGCGCTCTCACAACCCTCCAGCACCGATGTCGTCATTGGCGCATCGGGTGCGATCGCAGTGATTCTTGGCGCCTACCTGGTGTTATTCCCGCGCAATGGCATCTGGACTCTGGTCTTCTTTTTCATTCCGATGAAGGTCCCCGCGTGGCTGTGGGGATGCATTTTCATTGGGCTCCAGCTCCTCGACATCACGCAGCCACAATCGGCCGGGAGCATGGGCATCGCCACGGTTGCCCACCTCTCGGGACTCATTATCGGCGCACTCACCATTCGCGCCGTTGCATGGCGACGCCCCGAAGTGCCACATGTCGCACGGCACCTGCACGTACCATGGATGTCATCATGAGATGGCGTCGACACCGCACAGACCGCCCGCCGCCGCCGCCTCGGCCGGTGCGAGTCGCGATTGCGCTCCATGAACCAGAGGCGCAGTTGCTGATCGGATTGCTTGAGGATGCAGGAATCCCCGCAATGCAACGCCGCTCGCAATTCGACAACCCCAACATGATGGCCGGCGGCGCTCGAGAAATTCTCGTCCCGGCCCGATGCGAACTCGAAGCGCGCGCACTCCTTGATCCGCGTCCCGACGATGGGCAGGCGGCATGAGCGCACCCACGATCTGTGCACGGCTCATTACCGGTCCCGATGCGCGGTCCGCGGTCGCCGACGCGGCCCGCCAGGTGGCTGCAGTGCTCGGGCAACCCGCCGACCTGGTGGTGATGTGTGTGCACCCAACCCTGTGCACGGATCCCGAGATTCTTCGTGACGAGATCATGCACACCCTTTCGCCACGCCACTTCATCGGCTGCACGGGCGAGACCATTATCGGCACGGGTCAGGAAATCGAGGGAACGCCGGCGATCGTGGTGTGGGGCGCGGTACTCCCGGGTGCGCGCATCACCGATCTGCGTGCAGCTGCATGGCCGATGCCAGATGGCAGCGTCGAGATCGCGGGATGGCCGACCAGTGCAGCGGCGGCAACAGGCGACACCCATCTCCCCGGACCAGATGATGTCGCAATCGTGTTGGCAGACCCATTCTCACTTCCCATTGATCAGTTACTCACCCAGACCAATATGTCGGGATGGCAACCACAACTTGTCGGCGGGCTCGCATCCGGCGGAACGCGCCCCGGTGAACACACCCTGTTTAGTAATCAGCTCATCGCAACCGACGGACTCGTGGGCGTCAGCATTGGGGGATTCCCGGTCACGACTGCAGTGTCGCAAGGGTGCTCGCCAATTGGTCCAGAAATGGTCGTCACCGATACCGATGGTTTTGGTCGTCTGCATCAACTCGCGGGGCAACCTGCATTGACGAAGCTGCAAGAGGTTCTCGATCACCTCGATGACACTGATCTCGCACTTGCTCATACCGGGCTGACATTGGGCATTGTCATAAATGAAAACCAGCCGGACTATGGACGCGGTGATTATTTAATGCGCGGGCTGCTCGGCGCACATCCCGATACGGGGGATATTCACATCGGCGAACATGTGCGGATCGGTCAAACGTTGCGCCTCCATGTACGTGATGCAACATCGGCTGATACCGATCTTCATGACACACTCCGCGACGCTCGTGTGCAGATTCACGGAGCACCACTCGGCGCGTTGGTGTTCTCATGTAACGGTCGGGGTCTGAACATGTTCAATGCTCCGCACCATGATGCGAGCGTGATCGCAGAGGAACTCGATAACCCACCACTTGCCGGGCTCTTTTGTAATGGTGAGATTGGACCCGTTGGCGGACGCAACTTCATACATGGCTTCACTGCAACAATCGCCATCTTTGGATCTCCATCATCATAAATAGTGCGTATTTTTATAAAACGTAATTTATGACGTGTCGTCCGCAAGTCTTCATCGCATTTGCGTTACCATTCGCGTAACACCAAACTTCATAGGAGTCCTACATATGAGTGCTGCACCCCGCGCAACTGATAATGAAAAGATCGGTGAGCGGATTTATCGTCAGGTTGAAGAGATGGTTGCTGCGGAGAAGATCACTCGGACCGAGGCCTTCCAGCGCATCTCAGATGCGAGTAAGCCCCCTCGTCGCGCTGGGACGGTTGCGGCGAACTATTACCGCATCGCACGCCTGCGGAGTGACTCAAGCGTGACCCCACGTCCACGTAAGTCGGCAGCGACAACAAGTGATGTTGACGCCGTCCTCGCGCGTGCGACTGCATCAATCAATGAGCTTGCATCTCTGGTGCGCACGCAACGCCGTGAACTCGATCAGCTCTCGGCCAAGGTTGCCCAAATCGACAAGCTGCGGGCGCTCTTAAGGGATTAGCTCGTTCGGGTGCGGGTCGGGCGCACGATGCGCTTGACCCCACCCGCGCGTAGTGCGTCAGACACGCCGTCGAGGGTGATCTCATCCCCAACAAGTCGGCCAAAGGAATCGGCACTCTCGACAATTCGGGCGAGCGCGGTTCGGACGCTTTGCGGGGTGTGGTGGTATGACGCCTGCAGAGTGATCTCGTGGTAATGCAGGTTGGTGGCATCGAGGTGTACCGCATCTCCTGGAGCCGGGCCGCCGTGAAAATTGACCTCACCACCGGGGCGCACCAAGCGCACTGCGTCTTCCCAGACGCGTGCATCCCCGACCGCCGCGACAGTGACATGGGCGCCCAGCCCACCTGGGGTCATTGCGCGTAATCGCGTGCAGTCTGCCTGGGTACGTGGAGCATCCTCCACTCGTGATGCCCCCATCGCGCGCGCCAAAGCGCGACGCTCCGCGTGCGGGTCGCACAGGATCACCTCACACCCCCGACGCGCAAATTCACCACAGACAACTTGCCCTTGGAGGCCGCCGCCAAGAACGATCACCATGTCACCCGCGCCCGCCACAGATCGCTCTGCAGCACGCACGCCGCAGGCCACCGGCTCGGTCAGGGCGCCCAAATGTGCCGGCATATCCCACGGCCGGACGATGAGATTCGCACCGACGATTGCCGCCGGGACGCAGACATATTCGGCATAGGTGCCATTGAGATAGACCAAATCTGGACATAACCCCGCACGCCCGCGACGGCACCACTCACATATCCCACAGGGTGCGGAGTTCGCCATCACTATCGGGTCTCCGACGGAAAAGCCGACAACACCGTCCCCAACCGCAAAAATGTTGCCGGCACCCTCATGACCAAAACGTGCAGGCAAGGGCCCGAGCGATGGATGCGCCGCGCGACGCCACGTCTTTGCATCAGTGGCGCAGGTGAGTGCTGCCTCGATCGCGACCACGACCTCGCCCGCGCCGGGCTCCGGCACCGCGACATCGACACAGCGAAGATCTTCGGGGCCGTAGAGGACAAGCGCGCGCATATTCAGACCGTACCGATCCGACACCCCCCATGGCCCGCACCCCGCGACGAACCGAACACGGCATCGTTAGGATGCAATTCGCCCGTGAGCACACCACTTCCGTATCCCGAACATCTGCGTGTGCGCGTCGAGGAATATCTGCGCGAGATTGACTTCTTGCCGATTGCACCCAACGAGCGCGACGAAGCCGACGGAACCCAAGGACTCGTCGAGGCGATGCGGTATTCGCTTCTGGCGGGCGGAAAGCGCTTTCGGCCCGTGCTCGCCCTTGCCACTGTGGAGGCCCTCGGTGAGGACCCTGGGCGACTCCTGCCTGCGGCGGCAGCACTTGAGCTCATCCATACCTATTCGCTCATCCACGACGATCTACCCGCCATGGACGATGACGATTTGCGTCGCGGCAAGCCCACCTGCCACAAGGCCTTTGGTGAAGACGCGGCGATCCTCGCGGGCGATGCGCTGTTTGCCGAGGCGGTGCGGCTGGTGTGTGAGGCCCAAACCGGTGGCCCTGCAGTGCAGATCGGTATTTTGTCCCAGATCAGTCGAGCGACCGGTGTCGGTGGCATGGTCGGCGGGCAGTTTCTCGATTTGCGTGATGCGGGATTGCAATCCGATGAATCGCTGCGACGGGTCCATCTGTTAAAAACTGGACGTCTGATCGGCGCGTGCGTGGAGTGCGCATTGGTGCTTGCGCCACCCGCCCCCAAGATCGCCGCGACCTATCGCGCATTTGCCCACGAACTCGGACTGCTCTTTCAGATTGTCGATGACATTCTCGATGAGACGGGTTCAGAGGATCTGTTGGGGAAACCGATCGGCGCCGATGCCCGCATGGGCAAAGCGACCTACGTCAGCGTCCATGGCCTTGCCCGTGCGCGCGATCTGGCTGCCGAGCGTCATCACCATGCGCATGCGCTCTTGGATCAGATTCCTGGGGCAACAGATGATCTGGCATCACTGGCCGATCACGTTGCCCAGCGGCAAAACTAACTCGCCCGGCCTCGTTTAGGCAGCGCAGGCCAGTGCGGTTGATGCGCCGTGACGCTGCGCGGCCTGCTTGGTGACATCCACCAATGCATGCAGGAGTGCACGGTAATCCTTGGGGGCGCCAACACCCTCAACGCCAAATTCAGCGGCGAGACGGTTCGCCCACTCACAGATGCTGGTGACCGGCGCCTCATCTGGAGCAAGCAATGCCTGCTCGAGCACCAGTGTCGACAGCCCACGCGCCTCAGCGCAGATCACCGCGTATGCACGTGCCGGACGCACCTTTGCGCGGCTACGACGGCGCGCGGCGGGACGGGTATCTGCGGGAGCGGTCTGTGTGATTCCGATGAGTGCCATGTGGTCCTCCTGGGGTGCGTGTCACATGGCTTGTCGGCGGCTCACCGATTTCCTATCTCCCCCAAATGGGTGATGTTTGCGATTTTGGCCGATCCTGCAATTTGCCCTGCATTTCGAGGGCGCTGCAACACCTGCGTTGCACGGCACCGATCTGATCCACTATGGCGCATCGCACAGTGGCACCGGAGGGCGCTGCGGGCAGGGTTTCACCTCGGGATCGCCAACATCTCATCGACCGGAATCCCACCCATCGGCACTCCCGATGTAACCCGCGGAGCCGTACGTGGAACTCGTTGTTGGCGAGCAGATCGTCTACCAGGGCCGCCCATCGGCACGGGTTTCGATTGGATACTTCATCCGCTGGGGCATTCTCGCGATCATCCCTGCGGTGGTGGCGACATACCTCTGGGCCCATGGTGATCCGACGCTTGTCTCGGTGGTCGACTGGTGGTGCGTGTCATTGGTGTGGATTGGCCTGGTGATCGTTGGCAACGCGATGCGACGGCGCACGATGCGGTATACGGTCACCACGCATCGGGTCATGGTGCGCCAGGGGATCGCACGACGCACCGAGCACAGCACCGCAATTGCCCGCATTCAGAACATCACCGTGCGCCAATCGCTCTGGCAACGCATGCTCGGCATCGGCGACATCCAATTCGATACCTCTGGCGTCGATCTGACCGACGCGAATTTTGCCTTCACGGGAATTGCACATCCCCGCCAGATCGCCGACCGCCTGCGCTATGCCCCACATGATGCAGGGGCAGATCTTTGGGGTGAGCGCCCGCGTGTGTAAAAGATTTCGATCGAAGTGTAAGAGCTGCGCAAATGACACATTCGGGGGGTAGGCAACCCTCCGGAAGTCGTCTACGGTGGTGAATGAGGGATTTCGAGTGCATGTATGGCAGTTGGGGATGACACTGTCGAATCGGATTCCGCCCGCCGAATGGAGCGCGACATGGATGTCGATCTTCGTGCGCTCAGCGCGCGAGATGCCCATATCTGCGGGCCAAAAAATGCACTAATCAAGGGGATTCAATGAAACGCCATACCCGTAACATGGCGCTGGCAGCCGCAGCTCTTGCCGTCGCTGTCCCAGCCGGTGCGGCATTTGCTGCCCACAGCCATCACGCACACGGTCCGACACTGTGGGCCTCGCCAACCGGAAGCGGCACGGCGTGCACTCAGGTTGCACCATGCACGCTCACCGAAGCACTGGCAACAGCTCCGACACACAGCACCGTGCACGCCACCGCAGGAACGTATGCGGGCGGCTTCACGGTCGCAACAATCGGCCTGCGCCTTGTCGGTGATGAGGGTGCAACCGTGAATGCCGCAACCGCCGCGAACGGCATTGGCATTCTGGTGACCGCATCCCACACTGCAGTCACGGGCTTTAGGGTCACCGGTGCGCCGAGCGCTAAAGATCTCGTCCTGCACGCCCTGGCGCAAGAGGGAGCCGGCATCGAGGTGCAGGGTGCGTCGTACGTCACAATTTCTCATGACACGCTCACCGGCAACGCCAACGTAAATGGACACTTTTCTGCAGGCAATAACCCCAGCTGGGGTATCTGGTTGATGGGCACATCCCATTCGGCGGTCTCGTTCAACCGGGTCTACAACAATGACGGCGGCATTTATCTCACCGATGAAACCGGCCCGACAACTGCCAACGTGATCAGTGACAACAAGGCATATAACAATGCCTATGGCTGCGGCATCACGCTTGCATCGCACCACGCGGGAGTGTTTAACGGCACGACTGCCGACCCGACGCTCGGTGGGGTGTTCAACAACACCGTCCGCGACAATGTCGCCAATAAAAACGGCACCATCGCACAAGGGTCCGGAATCTTGATGGGTGTCGGCGCACCAGGTGGCGCGGTCTACAACAACCTGATTCTCGACAACTCCGCTCAGGGGAATGGGCTTGCGGGAATCACTATCCACCAGCACTTCAACACCAATGTGCCATTCCCAGGTGCAACTGTCGGTGATGCCAACGGCAACCAGTTGATCGGGAACCACATCGGGAAAAACAATGTGGGCGGCGACGATGATTTCGCTCCGATCACAAACGATCTGACGACCGGTATTACCGT
>CAITWD010000021.1 GCA_903896045.1 uncultured Actinomycetes bacterium | reverse complement strand
GGGAATCACTATCCACCAGCACTTCAACACCAATGTGCCATTCCCAGAGGCAACTGTCGGTGATGCCAACGGCAACCAGTTGATCGGGAACCACATCGGGAAAAACAATGTGGGCGGCGACGATGATTTCGCTCCGATCACAAACGATCTGACGACCGGTATTACCGTCGCGTCGATCACCGGGGCCAACATCACCGGCACAGTGATCCGCAATAACCAGATCTCCAACAACAAGATTGGTATCTGGCTGCTCAACGCTCCAACGCAGAGCAACACCATTCGTCATAACCACTTTCACCACGTGACGACCAAGACGCTGTCCCAGACGGGATAGTCATTGCACCATCGGTGTCTCGGGCCTCAGCAATGAGGCGCCGGGGCACCAGGTGTGCTGAGTGCATCTGGCGTCATGCCGGAGGTGGGAATCGAACCCACACGCCCCGAAGGACCAGGGAGTTTAAGTCCCTTGCGTCTACCGTTCCGCCACTCCGGCATGTTGGCCACGTCGGACCATAGTGGATTGCCCCCACTGGGCGATAGGGCGTTACCTGCCGAAGGTTGCAGCGCCCGGGGTGCGATCCACCCGTGCGGCTCGGCGTTCCTCGATCGCGCGCGCCCAGTCCTCCATCAAGATTGGCCACCGCTTGAGGACTTGGTCGTGGCGCAAATGCCGGGTGTTTTCACCCTTGGCGAAAATCAGTCGTCGCTCATCTCTGGGATCGCTAATCCCGCGAATCGCATCCACCAAGCCATCGATCGCGGTGAACTGCTCGAGCTCTCCCTCGGGGTTATCGGCAGTGGTCGACATGCGTGAAGTTTAGACCAGCTCATTCAATGGCGTGACACACGGGCCATCGATCCCAACCGATCCGACCAATGTCGGTGAAAAACTCGCCGCGCCATCGAGCAAATCACGCTCAGATACCCGCAAGTCATCGACTCCCGCCGCCGACATTGCCGCCGCCACGATCATTGCGCCCGCCACAATGACCGGCGCGCGCGCCGGCTCAAGCCCGGGAATGCCGGCACGATCGGCGACGGAGAGCCCAGACATCCACGACAGCATTTCCTCGACCGCGGCGCGCGTCAGGACATGCCCATGCACGCGCTTGGGGTCGTATCGACCAATGTCAATCGCCGCAAGGGTTGATGCGGTGCCCGAGACCGCCACAATTGGGGCTGCGCCACCACAGGTGGTAATTGCCGTCGCAATCGCAACTTCTGCGTCTTCGCGCAGGTTGTCCAGCTGGTCCTGGGTTGGTGGATCCGAGAAAAGGTAGTCCTCGGTCGAGCGCACCGCGCCCATCTGCAGGCTCACCGCACCGGTCGGGCTCGACCCGTGTCCGCGCACAACTTCCGTGCTGCCCCCGCCCACATCCAGCACAATCACTGGGCCATCATCATGCACCGTGAGTCGGGCGCCCGCATACGACAAACGCGCCTCGACCGTGCCCGAGATCACCGTGAGCGCCAACCCCAGACGTGCACCAATAATCTCAGCGACGGCATCCCGATTCGGTGCATCGCGTACCGCACTGGTTCCAAGTGCAACACCACGACTCACTCCTGCAGCGCGCATGCGTGCGGCATAACTCTCCACACAGACATCGAGCCGGTTCAGGGCATCGGAGGCAATCGTGCCATCGGCGCCGGCGCCCCGCCGCAAACCGGTCACCGTGGTGATGCGCTCACCCTTGGGGCCAAAGTCATCACTCCCGCTCCACAACAACAGGCGAATGGAGTTGGATCCCACATCAAGGATCGCGATCGGGGCATCACTCATTGTCTAGAGACCCAAAAACCAGAGTGGGCGACGAATTGCGCGATGCGTCATCAACGTATGGCGGGCGAGCACACCGACCACCGCCGCATGCTGGGAGAGATCGGCAATGGCAAGTTGGACCTCGGCCTGCCGATCAGGGAGCGCCGCGAGGGCATCTGCGACACGCTGCGCATCGGCAGCAAGAGCCTTTCCGGCTTGAGAAAGTGCTGCTGAGGACGCTTTTATACGACGTATTGCGGCGCGAATACTCAACACCAATACGACCACGGCGATAATGATCGCCGCCTCCGCAATAAGGAACGACACCGAGACCGCGTTCTCAAGAATCCAATTCATCCCCGCGAGTATCGCATGAGCGCCTGGCTACACTCACAATAAAGTGACCACTTTGCCCCCCCAGCAGGTCGCAATTGACCTCGCACACCGCGCTCTGCCCCCAGCTGCACCCTCGCTGGCACGGCTCTCTCGGGATGCAACATTTCGCTCGGCGGATGCGATTGGCGATATCCCGCACATCTGTGTCGATGGGCGCACCAGCGCCTCGGCGGTCCTGGAGCTCTCGCATTGGCCCGGCTGCGCCACCCCACATGCCTTCGCCGCCACAACCGCCACCGAAATCGTCTGCAGATACCTCGATGCAGGCCCGCTCGGTGACGAGGTCGACGCCTGCGCGAACAATCACTTCGATCTCGACGGACTCCTTGGCGCCTGGGCGCTCCTTTTCGCACCTGGCCCGGGGCCCGTGCGCGATATGGCAATTGCGGTCGCCACGATCGGCGACTTTGGGGTCTGGAGCGATAGTGCAGCAGTAAAGAGCGCCTTTGCACTGACTTTTTTGGCAGAACCGGCAACATCCCCTCTCGCGGAGGTACGTGCGCCGGGATCCCACACAGTCGATCTGTGCGGCCGACTCTATGGGGCGCTCGTGCCCCGGGTCACAAAGGTCTTGAGCGATCCCGATCGGTTTTCGGCCTTCTGGGAGCCAGGCTGGAGGTCTCTTGATGCAGAACGCGCGCGCATTGATGCCGGAGATGTGACCTTCACCGATCTCGAGCAATACGCGCTCTCGGTGGTACGCACCCCACAGGCACTCTCGCGCATGGCACTCACCCCGTACACCGATCAGATGCGCGTCATGACCATCACCGAGGATCGTCATGTCCGTGTGACACAACGCTATGAGACATGGGTGGCCTTCTCGGCGACTGCACAGATTCCACGGGTGGATCTCTCCGCGTGCGCCGATGCCTTGAACGCGCGCGATCACGGCCCAGGGCGTTGGCATTTTGATGGCCTTGCACAAAGCACTCCGCGCCTTGGCTACTGGGCGCCCGATGGCAGTGCAGCCCCGACGACACTCGATGATCAGGAACTCCTTGATGTGATCTGCTCCCACCTGGCCGCAGACGCGTAGGCCCGTCGAATGGCAAGCTCACCCACACCAACGCACGCCACCCCCACGGGACCAGGCCTCGGTGATCGGCGGCTGATCTTTGTCCTCGGCAAGGGGGGCGTCGGCAAAAGCGTCGTGTCATCAACGCTGGCAATGATGTGGGCATCGCGCGGCCAGCGGGTCATCATCGCCGAGGTCGCCAATCAGCATCGACTCTCTGAGGTCTTTGCGACCCACGATGCGCCCCCAAATGTCGCCACCGAGCTTGCACCAAATCTGTGGGGCATCTCGATTGACGTCGATCGCTCGACCCAGGAATATCTGGCCAGCCAAATCAAGATCCGCCCACTGGTGGATCTGTTGGTACGTAGCCGCGCCTTCCATACCTTCGCGGCCGCGGCGCCAGGGCTTGCCGAACTGGTGACACTGGGAAAAATTTGGGAACTGGCGGTTGCCCTCGAGGGTGGTCATCCCATCTGGGACAAGGTCATCGTCGATTGCCCCGCAACAGGGCATGGCATCGCGCTGCTGCGTACCGCCGGCAATGTCACCGAGCTTGCCGCACAGGGGCCGGTGCGCGATCAGGCACACCGGATCGAAGAGGTCGTCATGCACCCGTCGGCAACCGGCATCGTGGTGGTTGCGCGCCCCGAGGAGCTGCCCGTGTCAGAGGCCATCGATGCGATCACCGAGCTACGCCGCGATAACTTCCCCGTTGCCGCCACCGTGATGAATGCGCTTGTCAAGATGCGTTTCTCGGACGAAGAAGCCCGTGCACTTGCCGACATCGTGGCAGCAGATCGCGTCACCGATGCTGCTCTGCATGGCGCACGGGCAGCCCATCGACGCCAGGTACGCGCCCACGGGCACCTTGCGCATTTCACTGCAGCCACCCATCTCACGCCGCTGATCCTTCCAGATATCGGCCCCGGCCCCATCACTCCCGCGCGCCTGGGTGTGCTTGCCACGCAATGTGCAGCGCAGGTCAACCGATGAATCTCACCGAGCTTATGACGCGACGGGTCGTGGTGTGCTGCGGTGCCGGCGGCGTGGGGAAAACCACGATGTCGGCAGCAATCGGTTGTGCTGCAGCGCACCAGGGAATACGGGTCGCAGTGGTCACTATCGATCCGGCGCGGCGGCTGGCAGCAGCACTGGGACTCTCTGATCTTGGCGATACCCCGCGTCAGGTTGATCTCGGGGAGATGACCGGACCAGGCGCGCTCTGGGCACTCCAACTCGATGCCAAAGCCACATTTGATCGACTGATTCATCGCCATGCGCCCGACCGCGCGGCAGCTGAGCGCATCCTTGCCAACCGGATTTATCAGCATCTGTCACGTGCGGTGGCCGGATCGCAGGAATACATGGCGGTCGAGCGACTCAATGAGCTCACCGAGGATCCGCGCTTTGATCTGATCGTCCTCGACACACCACCCGCGCAGAATGCCCTTGATTTTCTGGATGCCCCGCAACGCATGGCCGACTTCATCGAAGGCAAGGCCTTGCGCATGCTGTTGTCGCCAAGTGCCGCCCACGGACACCTTGGATGGAGGATGCTCCATGCCGGCTCAAGCACCGTCTTCTCAATTCTCGAACGGGTCACCGGTGCGCAGCTGCTCAGGGACCTCGGTGATTTTCTCTCGGCATTTGATGGCATGTATGCCGGATTTGCCACCCGTGCCGCCGCGGTGCGCACGCTCCTTCATTCCGAGCGATCGGCATTTGTGGTGGTCGCCTGCCCAGATGATGCCCCGGTGCGCGAAGCGGTTGCGCTGATCGACCGTCTGCGGACCGATCAATTCCCGGTCGCGGGCGCGATTATGAATCGCGTGCACTCAACGCCGTCGGCACATCTCGATCTCGGCGCACTGCGTACCGCCGTGATGCCAATCTCTCTCGGCGCTCCCGATGATTTGATCGCACGCATCAACGATCAATGGATCGAGGACCAGGTCCGCGCGGATCGCGACCATGACGCATGCGTCCGGCTGGCACACGCCTTGGGGGGCCACGAGATTCTGACCGTCCAAGAGCTGGATGATGCGCCGGTCGATGTGCATGGACTCATCGGCCTTGCAAATGTGCTCGGGGCTGCGACCGACCCACCCGATGGCACTCATAGATAATGGGCGTTATGCCACTCAACCTGCATGGCCTGCGCACAGTCATCTACCCCGTACCCGATCTGAGAGCGGCCACGCGGTGGTGGAGCGAGATCCTCGGAGTTGATCCCTATTTTGATCAGCCCTTTTATGTCGGCTTCAATTTGGGCGGCTATGAACTCGGGCTCCTCCCTGACGCCGACTCATCAGATGGCGCACTGACCTACTGGGGAGTCGATGATGTGGCCGCGGCGCTTGCGACCGCACTCTCCCGTGGGGCAACCGTGCACTCTCCGACCACCGATGTCGGTGAAGGGATCGTCACAGCGTCGTTTGTCACCCCGACCGGGAGCATTGTCGGCGTCATCGATAACCCCCACTTCATTGCGAGCGAAGGGCGGGGCGGCACGGGTTAGCCCTCGTTGATCGCCATGTGCGCCCGATAGACCGCGAGATAGTCGCCCGCGCATGCATCCCAACCTAAACGGTTCGCGAGAATGTGGCCATTGGTGACGATGCGCTCCCGCAGTTCGGTGTCGCGCATTGCGCGCACGATGCCCGTCGCAAGCGCGCCGCTGTCACCGGCCGCCACGATCACGCAGTTGATGTCATCGATGAAGTGCTCGGCGAAGACCGGCAGGTCATTGAGGACATTGGGAATCCCCGATGCGGCCGCCTCAAGCGCGATCAATCCAAAGCCTTCGCGGGTCGACGGGGTCACCAGGCAGTCTGCGGCCCGATAGAGCAGGGGCATCTCATCGTGCGCCACGACCCCGAGCTCGCAGACGTTGACCTCGTCGGTGGCCGCATCCCCATCGGCAACCACCAGCCCAAGGCGCTCGGCATCCTCGCTCCATCCCACATAGAACTCATCATGCGCGCTGCCACCGGCAATCACCAAGAGGGCGTCCGCCCCCAAACGCGCCCGCGCACGCGCAAACGCCTCCAGCAGCACCCGCGAGCCCTTGCGGGGCTGCACGCCACCCAGCGCTAAAATGACGGGGCGTACCCCCCACCCGAAATGGGCGCCGGCAACGGCCCGTGTGACGCCTGGATGGGCAAAATAGTCCACATCCACCCCGTGCGGCACCACGATTGGTGTCACGCCAAATTCACGAGTCACGCGCTCTGCCCACCATGTCGAGGCGCACACCACCGCGTCGGCCCCCTGGAGCGCTTGGCGCTCGAGACGCTCACCCGGGCCCTCCTCGGATTCCAAATGATGCACGGTCAGGATCACCGCCCCAACGAGCCCTTGCTCGCGTAGCGCAAAGAGCGCCTGGGCGGCAACTGGGTCCTCGGCATGCCCGATCTCAATCGCGCCCTTTGCGCGCTCTGTGATCACCCCGGCGAGCTGGGCGGCATCCTCCCAGCGATCGGCGCCAAACAGGGCAACGCGAATCACCTCCTGATCGCCATCCATCACCGAATGCTCTGCATCAAGGAGTGAATACCGTGTCGTCTCGACGCCACGTGCACGAAGGGCGGCGCTCAGTTGGGCGCCGTGGACCAATCCCCCCAAAGGACGCGCCATCCCCGAGACAACGATGGCCCTCATGCAGCGCCTCGCACCCAACGCGCGGTTGCTTTTGTTGCCACTCTGCGCCACCCGCGCAGGTGATTGACACAATTGTCATGCATTGCGCACACTCTAGTCGCCACGCACGGCAATCTCCCAACGCCGGAGACCTCATCGGTGGGCTCTGCCGTCCGAGATACCCAAAACGTGGGATCATCATGTGCAACGCGTCCCACAGGAACAGGCCGCACCGCTGACGAGTTCATCCTCCATCGATCCGCGCATTCTTCATCTTGAGCGACTTCGCGCGCGCATCGCCGCCGGGGAGCCCATGACGGGTGATCTGGCCTCCTCGTTTGCGCTTGCAGCGACCGCGATCGACCCCACGGCAACCGAGGACACCCTTGGCCGGCTCGGAGGCAATGGTGGGGTCACCCTCTATCGCAGCTTGGTGGGATGGGCGGCGCTGGTCCCGCGCGAACGGGTCCTTGATATCGGATGCGGTTCGGGGGGCGCGACCCGCGAGGCGGCACGTGCGGTCGGAGCCGAAGGTTCGGTCATTGGCATTGACGCCAGCCCGGAGGCAATTGCCATTGCCCGCGAACGTACCCCGGATGAATTGGGGATCACCTACCGCGTATTGCGGGCCGAGCACCTTGCAGGCATCCCCGATCGCAGCATTGACTGCGTCATTGCCAGCCTGGTGTTTGAGCAGCTCGTCGATCTCGGAGCGGTTGCCCAAGAAATCGTCCGCGTGCTGCGCCCGGGTGGGCGCATCGTGGCGAGCGTGATGGATTTTGATCAGCTGCGCCCCGCAGATGCAGCGGTTTTTGGGTCAGTCCTTGCGGTTGTGGGATGGCATGCCCGCGGCGCACTGTCGGGCCGCGCGAGTCGCGCCACAATTCCCCGTGACCCACGAGATCTCACGGCGTTGCGTGGGGCGGGTCTTGCGGGGGTTGAAGAACGCGATGTGCAACTGATTGCAGTGCTGGACACCGAAGAGGATGCCTGGGATCTGTTTTCGCGCAGCCTGATCGGACAGGCCCTCGATCCGCTCGGGCGACTCGATCTGCGCGGGGCCTTGGCGCGCCACGTGCCCCACACCCTGTATCTGCCGATGCGCTTTCTCCGCACGCGACGGCCCGGATAGTCGCGCGCGACATGTCATACGCCCCCTGCTGGCACGGTAACGAGCGGGGATAGTTGTACAACGCCCGCACCACCCGTCAACATCTGCGTGCAATGAACACACCCGAGATCACGCCTCCCGATGATGCCCGCCGTCGGCGCACCCTTCGCCTGGTCATCGTGCTCGCCGTCTCAGGGGTCCTGGCAATTGGGGCTCTCGTCATCGCGCTGGTACTGAACCAGCCATCAGGCTCCAAGCCCGCCACCTCGGCCACAATTACGGTCGGGCCCGTCGTGCCCCCGGGTCAACAACTCACCGGTGCCGCGAGTGCCTTGCCCCCAATCGCAATCGTGCTCAACCGGACTGATGCGATCTCGAACATGGCCGCCAATGATCAGATCATTGCCTTGCGGGGTGAGATCACCACCCACCCCACAGCCAACCTGTACCTCAATCTCGGGCAGGCCTATATGTCAATCGGCGATCAAACATCGGCCCTCTCGGCATTCGGCCATGCGGCACGCCTGGCCCCTGGAACCGCTGAACCTCTTGTGGGATTGGCAATGACGCTGGGAATGGGTGGTACCTCGGGCCTCAACGCCGCTGCAACCGCACTCGCGACGCTGGCCAAGCGATTCCCCAACAACCAGGTCGTGCAGTTCAATGACGGATGGGTCGCGGTCTATCGACGCGATGTCCCGACCATCACATCGGCCTGGACGCGTGCGGTGGCATTGGGGCCGACGACGGCTCTCGGTCGTGCCGCGACCACCCTGCTGCACCAAATCGGGGTCAAGTAATTTTTCGCCGAAATCGCGAAACCCCAACATCGGCTTTACCGATTGTTAAGGCGCGCCCGGCAGGATCCGAAGGAGTACTCAGGGAATGTAGTACCGAACCTCGACAAACGAGATGACGTGGGACTCAGTCGTGCGTCGCAGTCCGCGGAGCACACTCAGGGATTCCTCGGATCTCGATTGACATGCACCACGAAAGCAGTACGCTACGAACATGTGTTCGTTACGCACATGCCCAGCAATATCCCGACAATCGGGAGGCGCGGCCCGCGCCATGACAACGGGTCGGAGGTAAGCAGATGACGATCAAGCAACTTGTCGCAGTCGAAGAAATCCAGGCCCTTGTCCTCCGTGGCCAGGAGCACGGCTTTTTGAGTATCGAAGAGGTGGCCGTTGCGGTTGAGGGCCTTGACCTCGATCCGACAGCCATCGAAGAGCTCACCCAACACCTCGACGAAATGGGCATCGAGCTCGTTGACGACGCCGACGCGCAGGAGCGCCTCGGCCAACTCGCCGCAGAAGCAGATCGCCCACGCAAGCTGAACCTGCGTGCCGAAACCACCACAGACTCATTGCAGTTGTTCTTAAAGGACGTCGGCCGCGTGCCGCTACTCACTGCCGCCCAAGAGGTGTCGCTGGCAAAGCGCATTGAGCTTGGCGACCTCAACGCCAAGCAAGAAATGGTCGAAGCAAATCTGCGTCTGGTCGTGTCGATCGCCAAGAACTACCGCAACCAAGGCCTCGCATTTCTCGACCTGATTCAAGAGGGCACGATCGGGCTCGTGCGCGCCGCAGAAAAATTCGACTACCGCAAGGGCTTCAAATTCTCGACCTATGCAACGTGGTGGATTCGCCAGGCAGTCGCGCGTGCAATTGCCGACAAGGGCCGCACGATCCGCATGCCCGTGCATGTGGTGGAAAAGCTCAACAAGATCAACCGTGCCGAGCGCAAGCTGGTGGCCGAATTGGGTCGCGAACCCTCAATCCCTGAGATCGCGGCGGCGGTGCTTCTGCCAGAGCCCGAGATCGAATCGATCAAGCGCAGCGCACAAACACCGATCTCGTTGGAGAAGCCAGTTGGGGATGACGACGAGTCAGAGTTTGGTCAGTTCCTCGCCGACGACAAGGCGGCAGACCCCGAATTGTCCGCAGATCATGTCCTGAGGATCGAGGGGCTCCAGGATGTCTTAAACACCTTGACCTATCGAGAGCGTCGTGTCTTGGAATTGCGATACGGCCTTGGCGGAGAACACCCACGCACCCTGGATGAGGTGGGGCGCACCTTCAATGTCACCCGTGAGCGGATTCGTCAAATCGAGAATCAATCGCTGCAAAAGCTGGCGAGCCTCGCCGAGGCCCAAAAACTGCGCGAGGTCGCGTAACTCGCCGCAGAGACGCCCGTCCACGACAGGCCCCAAATGGGGCCTGTCGTCGTATGGCCCCAATTCTCGCACCGCCTCGAACCACCCCTGCGCGCTGTCAATTGGCTCGATCGCGCTAGCCTGTAGATATGAGCGACCTTCCCCCACAGACACATCCCGAAGATGACGATTGGCCGGAGCCGATCCATACCCGGCAAGAGCGCGAAAAGGCAGAGGCGGCCTATGCGGCGACCATGGCATTGCGCCAACGCGTGCTGCGCTATGGCTATCTGGCGCTCGGGGTGCTCGTGGCGCTGGTCATTGTCTTGGCGCTCACGCACTAGCCCATACCGCCTGCCAACCTGCGCACCGCACCGCGATCGGTTGACACCGCGGGCTTGCGCTGACACCATAGTCGTCCGCCGCGGGGTGGAGCAGTCTGGTAGCTCGTCGGGCTCATAACCCGAAGGTCGCAGGTTCGAATCCTGCCCCCGCTATTTTGAAAGGGTCGCGTATGCGGCCCTTTTTTTTGGCCCCTGTCGGGTGGTCGTGTGGTCTAAGTCGGCCTGCATCGCCCTGAGATGATGCGGGCGCGTCGCTGTGCGTGAGAAGAGCAGACCCGAGCTGATTGAGCCGAACGGTCGCTCGACGATCAGATGAAGATGCGGCGAGGACTCATCACCACCCGGGATGCGCAACGCCGAAGTGTCGAGCGCGCTCTTCGAAACGGCTGAGTGCGTCTACTGGTCTTGTGAGAGTCGATGATTGGCCTGGAAGATCCCGTGAGGGTCATACTGGGCTTTAATCTGGCGCAGTCGATCGTAGTTTCCGTCGGTGAAGATGGAACGTGGATCCACCGGAGTCTCGGCGAAGTTCAGATACCGGTGCCCGCTATTCCACTCGCGTAAACCGTCCAGGAGTCGGTTCACTTGGTGGGTGGTGTCATCGTGTGAGTTCGCAGCAGATACCAGTCCGAAGGTGAATGTGATGAACGGGTCATCGATCGAACTCAGCGCTCCGTGAGACTCCGAACGCCGGGCCGCCGCTCCTCCGAGGTGACGAAATTCGATGTGCACCAATGGGGAGCCGACAAACAGGTCAATCGTCGTCGTGATTGCCTTCGCGGTGAAATCGGTCATGAGAAACCCGTCGCCCGCATATGCCACTGGAGCATTGGGATCCATGTTGATCCGGGTCAATTCGGTGGTGGGCATCATCTCGATCGTGTCGATCTCTGGACCCAATGCCCGCATGGGGGCGATCAGGGACGCACCGAATTCGGCGTCGCCGATGATTGCCGTCTCAAAGAGCACAAAGGAGCGTCCGCGCATTTCTTGCGGGATCTCTGCCGCGTCGGGGAACTGCAACAGCCTGCCGAGCGAAAAGCATTCGTCGGGCACGGTGTCGACCCAGGAGCGCCAGGCCAACAGCACCTCCTCGGCCCGCTCGATGGGCCAAAACAGCGCGCCACCGTAGACCTCGGCAATGGGGAATAGTTCGAGCTCGATCGCGGTCACCGCGCCAAAATTGCCACTACCCCCACGTAGCGCCCAAAATAGATCAGGTTCGGTCGCGTGATCTGCGCGGACCAGCCGTCCGTCGGCCGTAACAACCTCAACAGACAGGATGGTGTTGCAGCACAGCCCAAATTTGCGCACCATCCAACTCAGGCCACCACCGAGTGCATACCCCACAACGCCAACATTTGGCGAGGTGCCCTCAAGGAATGTCAGACCATGGGCACCTGCCGCTTGGGCGAGGGGCTTTGCCAGCACACCGGCCTCGACGCGCGCGCGCCTGCGGTCGGGATCAATCGTGATGGCGCGCATGTGCTCGGTCTTTATCAGCAACGTCGGCCGATCCCAGGAAATGGTTCCGGCGTTGTGTCCGCCTCCATTGAACGCGATGCACACGGCGTTCGCCGTGGCAAATCTGACGGCAGCCACAACATCATCCGCCGATTCCGGATAAACGATGGCGACGGGCCGTTGATCGACATCGAGGTTCCAGGCCTGACGGGCGTGATCCCATCGGACGTCGGTTGGCGTGATCACGTCGCCGGCGATTTGTGTCTGAAGCCCGGTCAGCTCGTCAGCGAGGAACGTACTCATGTGTTGTGTTGCCTCCTGCGTCGATGCGCCGGGCCGATTGTGCCCGTGGCCAGTTTTCTAGCATCCCGTGGTGCGTCTTCATAATCTTCGGTTCCAAAAATCATCCGCTGGAGACCGGATGACCGAACCACAAGAAGTGTCGGTCATCGACCGTGACTATTGGGCGCGCAATCCCGAGCAGCTCGCCCAACTCCTGACGTCCCAGATGCCGACAATCCCCGATGTGAGTGGGCGACCAGCAGCTCCTGACGAGGTGGCAGTCTTCACGCTCCCGGCCGTCTGGGCTCAGAGCGTGGTCGAGCTTCGAGACGCCGCTCGATCATTGCTCAACACCCTTGCCGACCACCCAACCCTCAACAAGTCCCGGCGGGCCGCGCGGGCACGAGCTGTCCGCTCACCAGCGCGCTGCCACAAAAGCGACCGCACACAGCACCATTCCACACGACAATGCCGCAAGCGCACGTTCCAACGGACGTGCTAGCCCCGTCACCGAGAGTTCCGTAACTGTTCCATCCTGCAAATATTGGACCCCAGCGACTTCGCGCGTGCGCCGCCGCAATTGCCGCACCGGTGTACTGAGTGCGCGCTGGGCGACGCTGATGGAGATGCACGCCAGCACAACTGCGATCCCCTGCCAGCGCAATGTCTGGGCGTTGGTGACATAGCCAACCAGCGCCGGGAACCCGCCCCACGCGATCGCAAAGCCCACGTCGTTGTGCAGCCACCCGCCGCCAAGTTCAAGGTTGTAGGCGATCACCAAAACCACGCCCATCGCCACCAAGACCAGAAGCCACCAACTCACCAGCACCGCGCCTGCGATGCCGATCACGACGGCAACGACGAGTGTCAGCACCGCAGCGCCAATCAGCACCTGATCCGATAGTTGGGTCTGAAGCGGATGGCCGTGCAGCTCATCGAGCGCATGTGCACCGACCCCGACCGCACAAAAAAACGCGATCAGTAGCCAGATGAGCCGTTGGTGAAACATCACCGGTGCGACGGCCGCACCGAGCGCCACATACGACAAATGCCACGCCGTATATGGCAGATGCAACACCGTCACGAAGTCGCGCCAGCCCCCGGGACGCAGCGCGTAAAAGGCCGGTCGATTACGCGCGCTCAGAAGCCTTCGTCCCCCACATCACCACACCGGCACCAAAACTCATGCGCGCAATCTGCACCCGCTCGATGCCCGCCTCATGCCACTGCTGTGCAAGACGCTCCGGCGGCCACACGCGGGCGAACTCGGCGATATTCGGCCCCAAAAACCGCCCCACCGCATACCAGTCACGCGAAATCAGCCGGCCGGCAACCGGTAAAAAGGCACGCGTCACCCCCCACCACCCGGCGCGCAACACCGGTGATGATGGGACCCCGAATTCCAGCGATGCGATTACCCCACCCGGGCGCACCACACGCACCAGCTCACCAAGGGTTGCCGGCACATCATCGACATAGCGCAGCAGATAGGTAAAGGTCAGGGCGTCGAATTCGCCGGTGGCAAAGGGCAGATGCTCCGCTTCCCCCAGGACCACCTCGACCCGAGGATCCGACCGAAAGCGCTGCCGCGACATCGCAAGCATCTCTGGGCTCTGATCAAGCGCAACGACATCACAGTCATAGGCGCGCCGCAGTGCTGCACTCACGAGGCCGGTGCCTGCGGCAACATCGAGCACGCGAGTCCTCGAATTGGCATCGACTGCAGCGACCATCTTGCGACGCCAGCGAGGATCCTGGCCGAAGCTCATCAGGGCTCCGGCCCGGTCATAGGCCGGCCCCAGCCCACGAAACAGCGTACGAGCATGGGTCTTGCGTGGTGAGGCGAGCGAGTCAGAGGACATGAAATGAACGTAGCCGACCCGACGGGCCGAATGCAAGACGGGTGCGTCGGCACTCGAGTCGGACACGTGCACCGACCGATCGACCACCCGCATGACGACGACCGCTACACGAGCGCCCACGGCAACCTGTGCGGAGTTGTGGCTCGCGCACGACAGTTGCCACTGCCTTAGGTGATTTTTTTCCGAACAGGTGTGGCCGGTGCCACGATTCGCCACTCCCCTTCGTCACACATCGAGGTCCAGCCCTCCCACGTAAACCCCTCGAGCGCTGCCAAACCCTGCCTCAAGAGAACGCGCGCTACGACACCCTTGACGGCCTTGGCATCGTGGCCCGCTGCACCGTACCCATTCGCTTGCGTAAAGCGCACGGTATGGAGGCGACCTTCGTCACGCAGGGCCTCAATCTCGATTGCTGCCTCGTGTTCGCGTGGGAGCAGATTCACAAACGTACCGGGCATTGCACGGAGCGCCGAGGTGAGAAAGGGACGCCAGAATGTGGCCAATCCCCCAAGGGGGGCGAGTGCGATCTTGAAGGTGAGCCGGTAGTCCTCAATCTCGTCATCCCCAGCGTGTACACCGTAGAGCGCAGAAGGAATAAGTAATCGTGCCCGCTGGCCTGGAGTAAGGGTGCCGGGGTCGAGGTGGCTCCACACAACTCCTTCGTATCGCTGCCAGGCCGGCAACACCAGGCCCGTGCCCCGAACGTGGGCATCAAGGGCGTGGTGCGCTCGTTCAAGGAGCGGTCCGCGCACGCGCAGAATTCGGGTGAGTGCCTCATCGTCGCCGCTCGTGGCCAAGGTCCGCAACGCCGTGGTGACAGCTCGGCGCGGCTGGTTGAGCTCTAAAAACTTCCCGCCCCCCGTCGGAGCGAACCCCCCGAACGCTTTCGACTCAGACGGGGGCACCAGCACGTAAACCGTTCCAGACACGGCCGCAAGGCTACCCGATGGCGACGACGAACCGGTGGCAACGAGAGGCATCGCTCGATCGGAGCGTGTCGCAGGCGCATGACGTGAGCTTCTCTGAGATGACATTGGCGGGCCGAGCCCGCCGGCACCCTTGTCTTCCCGAGAG
>CAITWD010000020.1 GCA_903896045.1 uncultured Actinomycetes bacterium | reverse complement strand
CCTGCAGCCCCGAGACCGGAACCGGGGTCGAGCTGTTCGCAGTGGTGCCGTTGCCAAGTTGGCCGTTGCCGTTGTTCCCCCAGCAATCAACGGTGCCGTCCGAGAGCAGGGCACAGCTGTGGATCATGCCTGCAGTGACCGCCGTCACCGTCGGTCCGGCCGCGGCGGTCTGACTCACCGTCGACGAGTTCAAGTAGTGGATGCCGTCGCCGATCGCGGTCAGCGTGATGGTGTAGGTCGTCCCGACGGTCAATCCGCCAAACGTGGTTCCCGCCGTCGTGACCGTGATCGCAGGCTGGCAATTGCTGCCAGATCCGTCGCACAGTTGGGCCGCGTAGCTCGACGCATTGGGAACCTCAGCAAACGGCTTCAGGATGACTGAGCCTGGCCCAGGCGCAAGCAGCAACGCTGGGGCGGCGAGTGGCGTAGGCGCGGCGACTGCCGAATGTGACGTTGGAGCGGAATTCAGGAAGTGGACCCCGTCGCCGATCGCAGTGACAGTGACCGAGTAGGCGGTGCCTTGGATCAACCCGCTGAATGTCGTCCCGGCCGTCGTAACCGTCAAACCCGAGAGGCAGTTGGCCCCGTCGCCGCCGCACAACTGCGCACTGTAGGAGCTCGCATTGGGGACCGCCTTGAACGGATTGACCGTCATCGATCCCCCGCCGGGCGTAAGCGAGAACACCGGAGCTGCGAGCGGGCCTGCTGGCGGCCTTCCGAGCGCCGCAGTGGCGCGTGAGTTCGTGAACCACAGCCCATCACCGACGGCGACGAGACGTATCGAGTACGTCGTGGCACCCGCGAGTCCCGTGAACCTGTAGCCCGAGGTCCGGACCTTCACCGGCGGCGAGCACTTGTGACCACTGACATCGCAGTGTCTCGCCGTGTAGGACTTCGCATGCGGAACGGGACCGAATCGATTGATGGATAGAGCCCCCGGCCCTGGCGTCACTTTGAGCCTTGGCATGGCGAGGGCCCGGGGGCGGACGGGTCCCACATTGACGACGGCCGACGCGCGCGAGAACCGAAGGTCCGCGCCGCGGGTCGCGGCCGTCGCCCGCGCACTGACGCGCTTACGGCCCGTCGTCATCGGGGTGAAGCCGAACGTGCATCTGCGGTGCGCGCGAGTGGGCAGCGTCCCGATCGAGCATGACTTGGCTTGGCCACCGCTCAGCGTTGCCCGAATCCGCACGCCACGGGCAATTGCGTTGCCGTGATTGGCAACGTCGGCGACGCAGCGGACGCGCCGTGTCACGCGACCTGCGCTCGGGCACGTGAGGTGCAGATCAAGGCGGGGGTGGGTGGCCACGGGACCACCACCACCACCGCCGCCGACGTCATGACCGCCGCCGAGGTCGCGGACCTCATGCGCGTCCCGAAATCCACCGTTGAGGACTGGGCTCGACGCGGTGTCATCCCATCGCGGAAGATCGGCAGACGGCGGATCTACGTCCGATCGAAGATCGAGGCGCTGCTACTCGACGACGAGCCGCAGAACGGAGCGCGCTAGTCGTGAGCGCGAATTCGGTCCGTTTGGTACTCCCTGGTGGTACTCCCTGCCCGCTTCGCTCGAACGCGAAACAGCCTCCGGGTGGGAAAACCTCTCTTCTAATGGGATCTCGGAAGCGCGCCCGGCAGGATTCGAACCTGCGACCCACAGATTAGAAGTCTGTCGCTCTGTCCAGCTGAGCTACGGGCGCGTACACGGCCAACTTACCGAAGTCGACGCGTCGACTCACGCCGGAGTCTGTGATTTTGCGTGTCGGTACCACAACGACGAAGGGGCCCCATCAGGGACCCCTTCGCAGATCTCACAACTCCACGCGCAGTGCACGTGGATGAGAAATCAGTCTTCGCCCAAGAACTTACGGACGTCGAGGTTGTGCTCTTCCATGATCTTGCGGAAGGTTTCCTTCATCTCTTCTGGGTAGTCCGGAAGGCCACCCTCGTCGAGGACCTGCTGCGCGCGAGCGCGAATGTTTGGACCGAAGTCCCAGTCCTCGTCGTTCATCAAGCGGGTGACCTCACGTGCTGGCCACGACACGACGCCTGGGTCACGATGGAAGCGACCGGCGATCTCGTCGACCTCTTCAAAACGACCAGCAATCGGTGCCTGCTCCTGGATCATGCCGACTTCCTTCAACGCAGCGTCGACCTGTGGGTCTGGCTCGTATGGGGTGCCGTATGCGTCCTTGTGGAACAACTTGTTGAACTTGAGGCGGACACGCTGTCCACCACCATGCGACTCCTCAAGCGGGTAGCCAATTGCGTGGCCCCATGTGAGCTTGAGGTTTGGCGGAAGACCGAAGGCCTTCTCAATACCGCCCGGCTTACGACCGAAGGCGATAAGAATCGAGTACACGTCAAGTGAAACACCGGCGAGCATCGACTGCGCAACAGCCTGACCGCTTTCGAAACGAAGCAGTTGGTCGGTGCGCTCAGTTGGGAAGCTCATCAGACGCGGAACTGTCTGGGTCATGGTGAACTCGTAGTTCCAACCGTGGTACTTGGTCAAGGCACCTGACAACGCGAGGGTCGACAGACCATCGTTGGCGCGGCCGTACCATGCGTTCAGGTTCGTCAACCAGAAAATCAAGTGCGATGACTGGTTGATGATCTGCACGTTAAAACCGGAAACGCACTCCTCGATCTCGTCCCAAAGGTCACAAGTGTCTTTGTTGACGACGATCGCCTCAGTGGCGTTGATGTTGCCCTGGCACGATGCGAGGCGACCGGCCTGCAACATCGTTTGAATCTTCCAATCCTCAACCGTTCTGTCCGGGTCGTAATACCGGATGCTTCGACGGTTCCCGATCGCCTTCAGTGTCGGCGTTTGCGGGATGTCAGCAGCGCTAATTGACACGCGTCCCCCCTGGTCCTTCTTCGTTGGATCCAACAAAAAAAATCGCAGCGAAACGGCCGTAACACGTCGCACAGCGACCGCCGTTCGCCAACGTACAGCTAGCGATCGACATCCTACATGCCCATCGGACGAGTTTGTAACCCCTGCAACGCACGAAGTGCCACCGTCGCCCGATCCGAATCGCTAGGATTGTCGGCATGCCAAGTCTCTTGTTTATTACCGTCGCAACCGACCAAGTCCTCAACAAAGAGGGCAAGGTCCGGTTCCCCGGCTCAGAACGAGCCGCTGAAAAACTGCAGGAAGCCGGTTGGGATGTCACTGTGATCGAGCCAAAGTGGCCCGACGCGCTCCAATCAGCCAATGATACGAACCCGGACGCGATTCTTGTGTCCTGCTACAAGGCCACCCCACGTTCACGTGATGCGGCCTCGATGCTCTCGCGTATGCAAGAGCGTCCCGTCTACACCGTCGGCGTGCTCCAAAGCGACGACGCATTCCGCACCATGGCCCCTGCGGTCGGCGTGCTCAAGGGTGTGGGAGAACTTCCCACCCCCTAGGTGAGATCGGGGCCATGGCCCTCATCAAGCACCGCATAGGTTGCACCGTCCCCACCCTCATTGGGTGGGGCGGGTACAACCTTGTCAACCAGTGGATGCCGCGCAAGTTCGGCACGTACCGCAGACCGAAGCGCCCCGGTCCCATGGCCGTGAATCACCAGAATCCGCGGTCGGCCGGCAACTGCTGCGTCATCAACGGCGCTGCGCACGAGCGCACATGCCTCCTCGGCACGCTGACCGCGGACATCTACTTGTGATGGAGCTGCGCTCACGTCTGGTCGCGCCTCGGGAATCCGGCGCGCTGACGGGGCCTCTGCACCTGGGCGACCGCGGGTATCAGTTTCCAGACGATCAATCGGGAGTCGTAGCCGGGCGCGATCACCCTGGATGACTGCAACTGTGCCCTCGAGTGCCACGATGATCCCACGTACGCCCATCCGCGGCTCACGGACTGCATCACCGATCTGCAACACATCCTGTTGGGGCGTCACGTCGGGGCGCTCGAGCGCTACGGAGGCACGACGTGCGGCATCCGATGCACTCGCCAAGCGGCGATCTCGTCGTCGCATTGCATCGACCGACCCAGAGGATTGATCCGCCGTGATGCGCGTCGCCTCCTCGCGACGGGCCGCACGGATCTCATCACGCAATTGACGAAGCTCGGCAGTTGCATCGGTGAGATCCCGGCGCGCGGCGGCGCGCACCTCCTCGCGATCCGCCTCCAGACGGGCTCGATGTGTCGCGATTTGCGCTGCGAGCTGATCCTGCAACCGCTCAACCTCGCGGCGACCACGCGCCGCCTCCTCGCGCAGGCGCCTCGCCTCCTCGCGTTCAGACTCCGCCGCCCGCTGCGCCTTTGCTGCAGCGCGCACGAGTGCATCGGCCTGGACCCGCACGGGAGACATCGCGGCACGAGCACCGGCGATCACCGATTCGGGGAGTCCCAGCGATTCGGCGATATCGAGCGCGTGCGACGCCCCGTAGCGCCCCCGTGTGATCGTGTAGCGCGGCTGATGGGTGTCGGGATCAATTGCCACGGCGGCGTTGTCCGCGCCGGGAAATTGCACTGCCCACTCTTTCAAGGCGCCGAGGTGAGTGGTCACGAGCACTCGCGCACCGGCATCTACGAGTCGTTCAAGGATGGCTTGGGCGAGCGGGCCTCCCTCATCCGGGTCGGTCCCGGCCGCGATTTCATCGAGGAGCACCACCGACCGTCGTCCCGCGAGGGCAATGATTTGCGAAAGACGCCGCACGTGTGCCGAAAAGGTCGAAAGGCTAAGTGCAATTGATTGATCATCCCCGATATCCACAAGGATTTGATCCACGACAGGCAGCCGCGCTTCGGTTGCAGGAACGCGCATTCCGCATTGGGACACAATCATCAGCAGGCCAAGTGTTTTCAGCGCAACAGTTTTTCCGCCGGTGTTGGGTCCGCTGATCACCAAGGCCCGTACCCCACCGAGGTCCAGATCGATCGGTACCGCCTGTGCGGGATCAAGCAGCGGATGGCGTGCGCCGACAAGAAGCGGGTCATCTGAGGTTTCGACGACACATCCACGCCACTGATAGGAGAGGCGTGCACACGCAAGGGTCACATCGTGTGCCGACAAGGCCTCAATCGCATGTGTGAGCTCGCCTGCAATCGTCGCCACTCGACTCGAGAGCTCGGTGATGATCCGCTCAATCTCGCCGGCCTCAACTGCCTCTGCCTCGCGCAATCGATTGTGGGCGTCGAGGAGCTCAAGGGGCTCGATAAAGAGCGTGTTGCCCGATGCGGAGCGATCATGCACGATCCCCGGCACCGCCGAGCGCGAACTCGCTTTCACCGCGAGTACCGGACGGCCGCCACGCTCGGTTGTAAAGGATTCTTGGAGATGCAACGAGAGGCGTCCTGCAACGCGGCGCAAGGTGGTTGCGGCCTCCGCCCGTGCCTGTGACACCTGACGCCGGGCACCCGCAAGCTCAGGCGTCGCGTCATCACGCAGGCCACCACGGCGATCGAGGGTCCGATCCAGCACCGTCGCGAGTGCCCCCAATGGCAGTGTCGAGATACCCACGCTCAGGCGCTCAGCGAGATTGGGTGCAATCTGCGCCTCGGCAAGGACCGCAGTGCGCACCTCGATCGCGACCCCAATGGTCAGATCAATGCGTTCGAGTGTGGGAATGTCGCAGAGCCCGCCCCGTGCCGCATAGGCAATCTGGCGGCGCACATCATGGGCGCCAGCCGGCCCCGAAATAGCTGCCTCCTCAAGGCAAAACGCTTCCTCAACCTCTTCTCGGCGGCGCGCAACATCGGCAGGGGTCACCGATGGCAGCAATTCGCGCGCGAGGGCGGCACCCCCATCGAAACTACTCAAGAGCGCCAGACGCTCTTGAATGACCGCGAATTCAAGGAGTTCCACGCTGCGGGCATCCATCACAAAGTTCGATGACATCGTCGTCGCCCGCTAGAGTCGTGTCATGGAATTAGTTGGTTTCATCATTGTCGCGATTTTGGTGTGCTTCGCATTATTGATCGCGATTGTCATGCTTGGAGGAACGTGGCTTGGGACCAAGATCTTCCCGGAGCCTGAAACCGCCAAGGAATCTCCGCTCGCTCGCGCAACCAACGAGCGCACTCCCGAGGCACCCACCCCGACATCATGACGCGGGGATCCGGCGCACGACACTGAGCGCAAAAAGCTCGTCGGGGTCGGTGTGCCATTCGCAGACCTCGAGGCCTGCCTCACCAGCAATGGCATCGATCTGTGTCCGCGCGAATTTTCCGCATATCTCGGTCAGGATTTCCTCCCCGGCAGCAATTGCGATGTCGCACGCGAGCGCTCCAATGTGCACGACCATCTCAGCGTCGGCGCGAAGACGCATTTCCACCCGATGTGCCTCGGGGACCCAGCGAGCAACATGCCCGAACTCATGAATGGGAAAGTCTGCATTCAGGTCGCGATTCATCACGTGCAAGATATTGCGATTGAACTGTGCCGTAACACCACTCGCGTCATCGTAGGCCCGCCGCGTACGCTCAGGATCTGTTGCGGGATCGACCCCGATGAGCGCGGCATCTCCCGGGCCGAGCAGTGCGGCAATTCCGTTGAGAAACGCGCGTTGCTGACTTGGGGCAATGTTGCCAAAGGTCCCGCCAAGAAATGCCACAAGGCGGCCAGTGCCGGATGTCGGGGATGGCACCACGTCAAGGTGTTGTGTGAAATCTGCCGCGATCGCATGAATGGTGAGTCGGGGGTAGTCGGCACACAATGCCGATGACGCGCGACGCAATGCAGGTGCCGCGACATCAAGCGGGATGTAGTGCACCGCACGACCACTGCCACCCATCGCATCGAGAAGGACGCGGGTCTTTGGCGACGCGCCTGCCCCAAGCTCGACAAGCTCGGCCGGCTGATAGCGATCAATGATGCCTGCAAGGCATCGGTGCAGGATCTCAATCTCGGTGCGTGCCGGGTAGTACTCGGGCAGCTCCGTGATCTGGTCATACAAGGCACAACCGGCATCGTCATAAAAATATTTCGACGAGATCCAGCGGGGGGCGCTGAGTAACCCATTGCGCGCATCGTCAATCAGTTGGCGTCGGGGATCCTCTGCATCTGTATGCACCTCAAGACGCCAGCGCGCATCGCTGGTCACCGCTGCCGCCATCAGCTCACGACCCCGGAGGCAGTCACCCTCGTCACCGCAGATTCGGGAAGCGCCGTCCAGCCGGGATGCGCATCAAGGGGCTCCGATGCGACCAGGCACCCATCTGGCAGCACGCAGTAATACAAGGAGTCACAGGGCATCCCATCGGAGATCCGTGAGACAGCGAGCTCCTTCCCGTCGCTCAAGATCACGCACAGGGCGGACCCCGGCGCAATCCGCACCACATCAGCCAGCGTTGAGGCAAGGGCATCGACGAGTTGCGGTGCGGTGCGCAATCGCGCGATCACTAACAACAGCAGCGTCTCAGAGTCGCTTTGCCCCGAGAGCTGTGCGCCGAGATCATCGGGAAGCATGCCCCGAAGCTCGGCGGCGTGATGATGAAATTCAGCAAGGAACCCATTGTGTGAGGCGAGATATCCGTCAGCGATGACTGGTTGCGTGCTCGCAATTCCCCCAGGAATTCCGGGGGTCCCATTGCGGACCGCCCCAACAAAGGCGGGCGAAACGGTTGCCTTGGCAAAGACCTCGAGATCGCTATCGGCCCAAATCGGTAGCTCGCGCCGATACCGCGCAGGGGGTCCGCCATGCATGGGATACCAGCCAACTCCAAATCCATCCGCACAGATACTTCCGCGAAGCAGCTCCCGCGGCGCCCAGCTCTGGGTGAGAAGTGAATGGGGGGGCGTGCAGATCGCGTCCGCCAATGATCGCGGCGCACCAATCCACGCGAGATGGCGACACATTCCTTATGCGCTTTCCGCCGCATCCCATGCGACTCGCACCCCGGAGAAGATGTGTCGCCGCTCGGGAAGATCCCAGTTACGAAACGTTGTTGTGGCAACGTGGGTCTGGGTCGCCCACGAGCCACCTCGCAGGACCTGGTATCCCCGATCAAAAAATACTTGAGAATATTCGGCATAGGGATAGGCAACGAATCCTGGATACGCCGTGAAGGTGCTTGCAGTCCACTCCCAAACATCGCCAAGCATTGCCCGCGCACCGACCGCACTCGTTGCAGAGAGTGCGTCCACCGCGATGGGGCCATCAAATCGCAGGCCCAGATTTGCGTCGTCGGCCACACTGCCGCGCGCGGCCCACTCCCACTCACCCTCCGTCGGCAGGCGGCCACCGACCCACGCGGCATATGCCTCAGCCTCAAAGTAGGACACATTGCAGACCGGCGCATCATCGATGATTGGGCATGCTCCACCCAGGTATCGCACCCACCACTCCCCATCACCGTCGCGGTGCCAATACGCCGGATGCGCGATCTGTTCCTCGCACCGCCACTGCCATCCCGCGGGGCTCCAGAGGGCCTGGCGCTCATATCCGCCCGCAGCCAGAAATGCGTGCCACTCTCCGCAGCTCACCGGGTCGCGCGCAATCACGTAGTCCTCAAGGACCACCGCGTGACAGGGGCGCTCGCAGTCGTAGGAGAATTCCTCGCCGCATGCACCCATCGTGATCTCGCCTCCCGAAATTGCAATGCGGGCGGGCCCGACAGGAGGACTTCCCCACTGCGCATCCGCAGCGCGCACGGCGAGATCGGCTCGCACGATCCCTGCCAGGACAAGCTCCTGCAACATCGTTTCTGCATGTTGGGCTTCATGCGCTGCAACCAGATCAAAGACGAATCCATTCGCCGACAACCGCGGGTCACACGATGCCGCACGCATCCCATACATCACCTGCTGGGTGCGCTCGCGCGTCTCGTGCAAATACTCCTGCGCCTCTCGGGGCCCAAGAATTTCGATCGCGGTGCGTACCGCACGAGGGGTCGCGATCGCATCGTATGCCGCCTGAAATTCGGGATACTGAGGATCCCCACCACCGAGCGCGCACCACACCCAGAGCTCTTCATAGGCGGCGATGTGACCGATGTCCCAGACCGGGGGACTCACAAACTCACGCGGCGCCGCGCGCATCTGATCATCGGTGAGGCCCTCAATCAGACGAGATGTGATCTCCCGCACCCGGGTCAAACGCCGGGTGATCGCGTTCTCGGTCAATTCATCAACGTGCATCTTTGTCTACTGTACCGGCCCACACGTTGAGAAACAGCGAGCTACCGCGTGCGCGTTGCGCTCATGAGCCATGACAGTGCGGCAGCGCGGCGGCGTTCAAGTTGCTCGATTGTGGCCTCGCCAATGCGCTCAATTCCGACGCGGCGATTGAGTTCTGAGTTGATGTGGGCGTGGGTCATATCGACAATGCGGGACAATTCGGTGACCGCTGTCGCGTTGGCATCACGCAACATCTGACGCTGCGCACGCGGGAGAATGGCTGGCGGCGCTGGGCCGTCGGGATCTACAGAGCCAATGCGTGGGACCGGCGCGAATTCCAGCAGCAACTCATCATCTTCTTCAGGCTCTGGCCGCGCCGTAATTCCATCAACATCGGTCTCATCGAGCGGCGCTCCTACCACCGCACGCGATGCGAGGGGCGCAAAGAGTGAGAGCTGCAACTCTGGCGCCGCTCGCTCCAAATCGATCGCCCCCTCATGCCCGGCTTCGGGCAGCAGATTCCCATCGTCATCTCGGCGACGCAGGCTGTGGCGGCGCTGTTCGGCAATTGTGAATGCATGTCGACGCAACCTGGGATCATCGGGAATAAACATGTAGGCGGGCTGCGCCCCAAGTCCACGCGTCCAACGCACAAGTCGTCCAACCGCTTGGCGAAAAAACAGTTCCGTCGTGGTCGTGGTCGCAAAAACCCCCACGCGCAGACGTGGAATATCGACGCCCTCTGAGACCATGCGCACCGCGACAATCCACGGATCATCGCTGTGTGCGAACGCAGCGATATGACGTGAGGACGCAGCATCTTCTGAGACTGCGACAACCGGCTGCACCCCACATCTCGAGCGCAGGATCGAGGCAATTCCTCGAGCATGGTCTTGGTCGGTCGCAATCACGAGCCCTGCAGCTGTGGGGTGGGTCCGACGAATATCCATCAGCGATGCATGGGCACGATCAATCACCTCAGCGATCCAGTCACCCTCGATCGACAGCGCAGTCCGTAAGCGCTGCGCCCCTGCGGTCGCATCAAGATTGTCGGCAAATGAGGCTTCAGCGTGGGTTCCATCGCTTGCGATCCACTCCATCTCGCCGTCGATGCGAGGAAAACGAACCGGGCGCACCACACCCCCATCACGCAATGCATCGCCATAGCCATACTCAATGTCGGGACATGCAAGTCCGTCATCGTCATAGCGCACAAAGGGAATTGCCCGCGTGTCGGAACGAAACGGTGTTCCCGAGAGACTCAGTCTCAGTGCGGCACCACGGCAGGCAAGATGAATCGCCTGCCCCCAGGCTTGCTCATCGCCGGCATGGTGGACCTCATCGAGCACGACAATTGCATCCTCGGCGAAGCGCGCAAGCTCACTCGCGGATTGCGACACCTGCTGGTAGGTCGTCACTAAGCCATGGACATCGGCGGGGAGTCGCGGGCTTTGCGCGGTCCAGCCGGTTTCCAAATGCAGATCGAGACGCTCTGCAGCCTCCGCCCATTGGCGTTTGAGGTGCTGCGTTGGCGCAACGATGATGATCCGACGACCGGGCTCCCGGGCGAGTCGAATCCGGACCGCCGCAAGTGCAAATGTGGTTTTCCCCGACCCAGGGGTCGCCACCGCCAGGAAATCGGTGCCACCGGCGGCATCGAGTGCGTCAAGGGCGCGTTTTTGCCAGCGCCGGAGGCGAAGAGATCGGGCCATGAGAAAAGGGTACGCAGCCTAACTACGGCGGCGGACCTGCAACGAACAATGGGTCACTCAGTCAGCCACCGGCACGGCAACGCCCCGCGTGACAATCACGCTCTCGTCTTAATCGCGCGGCGCTTCGCGCCCACAGCTGGGGCAGCGCCAGACGGGAAATACCTCATCTTGAGGAATGGCCCGGCCAGTCGAAATATCGTGCCTGCGCATCGCCCGCGTCGACGGATACGTGCGGGTTCCGCAACGTTCGCAATCGGGGGCTGTGTCGATTTGTGTTGATTCAGTTCCCATGTGCACAAGGGTAACACTCCGCACCGAGCGCGGTCCAACCATACGGTCACATGCGCGTCACATCGCCGGAGGCTCGGGCGGGGATCCGCCCTCAAGGTCTGCGGTGATGCGCCCCTCGGCGACAGCTGCACAAAGGCGCGCATAGTCACTCGCGTTGAGATCTGCGTACTGGCACGAAAATTCGGTCACCGCCTCATCGAGTCGCTCGCTGCGTCCGACATAGGCAGCGATGGCAATGCGATCACCCGATCGTGCGTGCGCCCGCGCAAGCGTCCATCCGCACAGATCGGCATAGGCGGTAAACCGCACCGGGTCCATCTGCGCGATGTCTGCCGACCCCTTCCAGTCACGCAACTGGCGCCAATAAAAATCACGCGCCACCCCATCAACATCGCCGGCTTCGCGCTGCCAGCCCAAAAAAATGTCACTTGCCGCCTGCATGGTGCGTTGCCCGGCGATGACGCGTTCGCCGTGATTGGCGTACATGCTGTGCCCGAGAAATGGTTCGAGTACTGATGCTTGCGCCTCTTTGACCTGGAGGAATAACGGATCGTTGTCGTCCGCCCCCAACAGCAGCGCAATGAAGCAGCGAGTTCCCACGCTGCCCACACCAACGACTTTGCGCGCAACATCGACAAGACGGTACTGCTCGAGCAGATATCGACGATCCGGCGGCAATGTCTGACGGTATGCCTGCAACATCAAATGGGTCCAATTCGAGAGGTCGTCCATATCGACCAAGTCCCCCAACGGCACAACCAGCGGTGGATCGGGGGTGATCCTCAATTGGCCATCAACCCGATGTGTCATCCGCGAAAGCGCGTGCATGGAGTCTTTGGCGCGCGCTTTTTTGAGTATCCGCTCCGCCCGCCCGATGACCATCTCATGAAGATCGCGGCCAATTCCCGCACGCGCATCCTCGAGATACGACTCGGTATCGAGGCGCGCGTACCACACCTCCAGATTTGATTTCCCCGCAAAATCAATCATTGCGTGACGGTAGGCATGCACCACCCGAGCCACGATCGTCGTGCGTTCTCGGGCGGGGATCCCTTGGTCGCGGCATGCGATCTCAAAGCTCGCTGCAAGACGCTTGAGGTCCCACTCCCACGGACCAGGGTGCGTCTCATCAAAATCATTGATGTCAAAGATCAGTCGGCGTTCGGGAGACCCAAACACCCCGAAATTGGAGAGATGCGCATCCCCACACAACTGGACCGAAATTCCCGAATCAGGCGTGTGGTGCAAATCGGAGGCCATCACATATGCCGCGCCGCGAAAGAATGCGAACTCCGACGCCATCATTCGCCCGTATCGGATCGGGACAAGCTCAGGGACCCGTGACACTGCCTGCTGTGCGAGGAGTGCGAGGGGGTCTCGACGAGCGGTTTCGATGGGCAGCTCGCTGTGGCGCGCCCGTGGGACCGCGCTCCGCGCCGCCTTGCCGCGCGCACGTCGTTCATCGCGCGAGGGATGCGCGACTTCGGACACCGGAGTGGGTATGCGTCGTCGCGGCGCCCCCGCTCCGGGGTCAAGGCCAACGCCCGCCACCGTCATCCGAATATGCCGGGATAGCCCCGGGGTATCGGCCCCTTTCGAGGGCTGTACGTGCTCATGCATGCCGGTTCACCTTGCGCACACAACATCATCTCATTGCTGAGCAAGCGTACCCCATGCGCGGGGTCGACCCCGCGCCACACGATCCAGCTTCGATGCACGCACGGCCTATTATGGGAACTCGTGTCGTCACTTCGCCAGGCTCATTCCGAGACCCACCGTGATCGTTACAAATGGGTCGCGCTCTCGAATACGACACTTGGAATGTTCATGGCGACCCTCGATGCGTCGATCGTCATTATTTCCATGCCGGCGATCTTTCGCGGGATTCACCTCGACCCCTTGCGTGCCGCCAACATCACCTACCTGTTGTGGATGGTGCTGGGCTACTTGTTGGTTTCAGCAATCTTCGTGGTGCCGATGGGGCGCCTCGGCGACATTTATGGCCGTGTGCGCATTTACAACATGGGCTTTGCCCTCTTCACGGTCGCCTCGCTCGCGCTCTCGCTCGATCCATTCGTCGGTGCTGCGGGGGCGTGGTGGCTGATTATCGGCCGCATGATCCAAGCCCTGGGTGGGTCGGTGTTGATGTCCAACTCCGCAGCGATCCTGACCGATGCATTTCCCTTCTCGCAACGCGGCATGGCGCTCGGGATGAATCAGATCGCAGGGCTCTCGGGGCAATTTCTTGGACTCCTTGCGGGTGGGCTGCTGGTGACCATCGATTGGCGTGCGGTCTTCTGGGTGAATGTCCCGATCGGAATCGTGGGAACGATCTGGTCGTATCGCAGCCTGCACGAAGTCGGTACCCGCACGCGCACTCCAATTGACTGGCTCGGGACGTTCTCATTTACCGCCGGCATGGCGCTCGTGCTCGTGGCGATCACGAGTGGGATCCAGCCCTATCACCACAACCCCACCGGCTGGTCGAACCCGTTGGTATTGGGTGAGCTCGTTGCAGGGCTCGCGATCCTCGTCCTATTTTGCGTGATTGAACTACGGGTTCCGGCGCCGATGGTGCGACTTGGGCTCTTCCGTATCCGCGCATTCGCAGCCGGAAATATCGCTGCATTTATGGTCTCGCTCGCCCGAGGCGGGCTGCAGTTCATGTTGATCATCTGGTTGCAAGGCATTTGGCTCCCGTTACACGGGTATTCCTTCGCGCAGACTCCGCTCTGGGCAAGCATTTATCTCCTTCCACTGACCGTTGGGTTCCTCATCGCCGGTCCGCTGTGCGGCCACCTCGGAGATATCTACGGCGTGCGCCCCTTCGCCACGACGGGGCTCGTGATTGTCGCCGCAAGCTTTGTCGGCCTGCTGGTGATGCCCGTCAATTTCAACTACTGGGTCTTCGGGGCAATCATTTTCATCAGCGGGATCGGCCAAGGCATGTTTTCGGCACCAAACACCTCCGCCATCATGAGCAGCGTGCCACCCTCAGAGCGCGGGGCCGCATCAGGGATGCGCTCCACCTTTCAAAACTCCGGCACTGCCTTATCGATCGGCATCTTCTTTTCTTTGATGACCACCGGACTCGCACAGTCGCTGCCAGGGCATGTGGCTCGTGGGCTCGTCAACTATGGGGTGCCCGCATCGATCGCACACACCGCATCACAGCTACCTCCCGTCAGTACCCTGTTTGCCGCATTTTTGGGTGCAAATCCGATTTCCAACCTCCTCGCGCCTTCGGGCATCCTGATGCACCTCTCGCCGCACGCCGTCGCCACGCTGACGGGCACCCTCTTTTTCCCCAATCTCATCGCACAAAGCTTTCATGACGGATTGGCAGTGGTGTTTGCGTCCGCAGCAATCATGGCGCTCATTGGTGCGGTTGCATCAGCCATGCGCGGCAGCCACGCAACGAGCGCCCAGATACATCGCTCGGATGACACCTGACATCCCCCTGATCCCGGGAGGGATCGGATAGCGTACGTCGCGATGTCTCTGCATCTGGGCCAATACACGTCTGTGCACCCGCACCGAGGTACATCCCGATGATCGGGTGGCTCATGCGCCTCGTGATCGCGGCGGTGTTTGCGCGGGCAGCAATCCAAAAATTTCGCGCCGGCGACGAACCCGTCATCAACGATCTGCGTCTGCCTCTCTCTTTGCGATCCCGCAGTACGCGAGTATTGGTCGCTCTTGAGGCCGTTATTGCGGTACTGCTCATCATTCCCGAGACCGCCACGCTCGGAGGAATCGCCACGGCGGTACTCGGGACAGCGTTCGCCGTTGTCTTGGCACGACGCTGGCATCTCGGGCACCACAGGCAGCAATGCGCATGCTTCGGTACATCCCGCGAGCAGCCTGCGTGGATCCTGGTGGCGCGTGCAGGCGCGATTGCGCTTGCCGGGATCCTGATTGCCGTTGGGTTCAATCCATCTCTCTCGTCGCAACGCCTCATTGGGGTGGGATTCGTGGCGCTGACTCTTGTGGTCGCAGTGTTGTGTGTGCTCGTCTTGGCGCTCTATCGCCAGGTCGGAGTACTTGAGCGACGACTCGGTCCGCGGAGCGCCTTGGAGCTTGAGGACGAGGGTCCTACGTTTGGTGTGCGCGCACCAGATCTGGAACAACTCACTGGCATTGGATCCGAACTGGTGGTGTTTGGATCAGAGTCGTGTCGACTCTGTCGCGAATTGGCTCCTGGGTTGCGTGCGCTGGCGCGTGATGGAAACACCATTTTTGGAATCGATGAATCGATGTCGCCCGATGTCTTTTCTCGTTTCCGCGTCCCAGGCACCCCATATGTCGTCCATACCGTTGATGGGGTTGTCGTCGCGAAGGGACTGGTCAACACACTCGAGCAAATCGAGGAACTCTTGGAGACTGGTTTGGAGCGTGCCTACCATGCCCAATGACCCCCTGAACACTGCAGGGAGTCGCCTGACGCACAACATCGCCGCGTCGACCACTCGAAAATCATTTCTTGGACGGGTTGGGGCATTTGCATTTGCCGCAATTGGTCTCCCACTCGTCGCAGCCTCCACCGCCCAAACCACCGAAGGGGCGGCAATTGTTGGAACCAATCCCGTCGGAAGCTGGTTCGGTTTCTGTGGCCACTACTGGACCACGGGCGCCTGTCCGGGCCCGTCGACGGCACCACGAGTCGACGCCAACGGATACCCCCTTGACGCGGTTTCGGGAATGCCAATTGACAACAACGGCCACCCAGTCAACGCATTGGGACAGCCAGTGGATGCGCACGGCAATACGCTCATGACCCCTGACGGTCAGCCGCTTCCCGCCGCACCACGTACGCGTCTGTGCGAAGGATGGGCCGTCTCGCGGTACGGACTCAACGCGGCAGTACAGGGCAGCTGGTATCGCTGCTGCGACGGGACGGTGCGCCGGCTTTCTGATTGCTGCAGCACCAGTTCACGACGCATCAATGGCGATGCAGGCCTCGAGGGCTACTGCCAGCCGGGACGTACGGTGTTTTGTTTTGTGTATTCCGAGACGGGAGTTCCATGCTGAACCACTTCTTGATCATTGGAATCGGAATCGCTGCGTTGTTAGCGGGAATTTCCGGTGCATGGTCGCCCTGCGGTTTCGCGATGATCGAAACGTTTACTCCCCACATGTGTGGTTCACAGCGTCGCCGGACCATCGGTGTGGCGCTCTTTGCCACGGGTGCCATTGCTGCCTCTGGCGCACTCGGTGCGGCACTGGGATTCGTGGGCCAAGGACTCCCCACCGCATGGACACTTACCTTGCTCGGAGTCCTCGCGCTTGTCGGCGCGGCACGCGATCTGGGAATTGTGCGCATTCCACTCCCACAACGGCGTGGCCAGGTCCCTGAGTCATGGCGACGGCATCTTCCCTTGGCAGTGTGGGCACCCGCCTACGGCATCATGCTGGGCCTGGGTGTGTTGACATTTCAGGTGGTCTCGACCTTTTGGGTTGTCGCCGGCGCATCAATCGCGCTCGGATCGCCTGCAACGGCTGCCGGCTGCTTTGCGCTCTTCGGCGTTGGCCGTGTGCTGATGGTCGTCGTGCCCCCATCACGTGCGAGCAGCTATAGCGTTGCCGCGGTGGGCATTGGCCCCGCAATGCCGGTCATCCGCCGGCTGAACGGGGTGCTGTTGTGCGGGGTTGGCGTACTGGCATTGGCCTGCTCGCCGGCCGTAGGCGCATCGACAGCCGGCCCGATTGGCAACTATCTGCCCGCAATCTCGGGCGAGGCTCAGGGCTCTGTGCATGGCGATGGCAGCGGTGGTCAAAACGTCATCATTGGGAGCCATACCGTCTACGGGGCAAGCAACCTCTCGATTGCTGGCAACCTCGCAGCGGTTGTCTGCTCGGCGGGAAATCCACCGTGCGCAACGACCGGTGGCGTCGCAGTCATTGACTGGACCTCGTGGGCGCTGAGCGGCCCCCCATGCCCAACGACCTCGACGACAAGCACGCCGTGCCAGGACCCGACGTACCCGAAGGCAAAATACGCGGTCATTGGGCACGCCATCCGCCCAGCACTCTCCCCCAACCAGCGACAGCTTGCGTACGTTGTCAGCAACAGCACGGGCGCCAAGCTCTATCTGAAAACACTTGGTGGCAGCCCTCGGCTGATCTACAGCGTCCCGGCATATGACGATATCTCCGGGCCAGCACTCTCCAACACCAAACTTGCATGGGCAGTGAACCGCGGCCTCCCCGGATCATCGATCATCGTGATGAACCTGGCAACGGGGTCACGGCGAACGATTGCCACCTCGATCGGGAACACTGACTCTTCATGCCCGGCGATCTACAACAACACCATCGGCTGGATTATCGGAGATGGCACCACCAGCTATCGCTCGCGCATTGTGGTGGCATCGTTGAATGGCGCGCACCGGCGAGTGATTTATACCCTCAATAGCCGCACCAGCATTCTCTGGGGGCTGTCATTGGGTGCACATGTCGCCTACAGCACCAACTGGAACCCGTTCGCGACAAATGCGAATGACCAACCTCAGCCAATCGGTCGCGTGATCTCCCGGAGGTACTAGTTTCTGTGCTGCGACCAGCGGCCACCCGGACGGCCACTGGTCACAGCACAGAAACACAAAATGAGAACCGTCACGACGACACGCCACGCGGCGGGGGCAATCGGTGAGCCAACAATTCGCGTGATTGCGAGGATCGAGCACGCAAATACTGCGGTGTTGACCCATACCCACACCCGTCAGTGGACGGTACCCTCAGCCCCACCGCTTTGGTACGAACCATGGCCGTACCGTACGAGGGAACGTGAGGTGCATGTCGTCACCCAATCGCCGCAAGGGGCTCACGCACGGCCCAAGATTTGCGAGAACCGTGCATCACCATATTCGGGCCGAGCCTGATCGATAGGGTATTCCCACGCGAGTAGCTCACCCCTGCCGCGTCCTCACTCACATGGAGATCCATATGGCCGCCACATCATCCCGATTGCGTTTCCGACTCACGACCCGTCGGCTCATCACCACTGGCGCGGTCCTCACTGGAGCATTGTCACTTGCCGCATGCGGAAGCAGCTCCTCAACGTCGTCGACCACGCCACAGGCGGTCACACGTGGGATCTTGGCCATCGTGCAAAATCCACCAGGCGCCCAGGGCCGGTCTCTGATCTTGCAGAAGGTCGTCATCCCGGGTAACACACCACTTGCCGCGCATACTCATGCGGGAACGCAGATGGCAACGATTGTGTCGGGCACACTGCAATACACGGTGTTGGAAAATGGATCCGTGGATGTGCTGTCGCCGGGATCAGGCTCCAGTCAGCCGACCATCATCCACACCATTGCGCCCCACCAGACCTACAATGTCACTGCGGGTGAAGCGGTGATCGAGCCAGCTGGGGTTGCACACTCAGTGCGCTCGGTGGGAAGCACCCCTGTCGTGATCTACGTCGCTTCGCTGTTCACGAACGGCGCACCGCTCTCTATTCCCTTTTCCGGGACGCCGACACACAAGTAACACGATGGAGTATCGGCCAAAAAATGAAGGGCCAACGGAATCCGTTCCATTGACCCTATGGAAAGTCTGCAGGTCCGTCCGGACGACTTCGACGTGCACGTCCACACGGGAGTGCTTCTCCGCATCCGGCGCGATGTTCATGCCGATCTTCGAATGGACACACGCACCTGGCGCGTGTGTGTCGGAATTGCAACCATGGCCGCGCCGACACGCACGCGAGCAAACTCCCAACTGTGGTGGCGATGGGGGTCCCAGAGCTTCCCCGAGAGCCTGGGGCCACCCCGAACGCCTTGAGGCCGCCTCAGATCAACGGAAGAGTTACCTCATCCCGGCGTCAAGAGGTTCGAAAATACCGGTTATCAGGCTGTTCCCGAGAGCCGAAGAGGGGATTCGAACCCCTGACCTGCCGCTTACAAGGCGGCTGCTCTGGCCAACTGAGCTACTTCGGCAAAATTACCTACATGCAGGTACT
>CAITWD010000019.1 GCA_903896045.1 uncultured Actinomycetes bacterium | reverse complement strand
CAAACCCGACCCTCCAACGCCTGCTGCCGCAAAGAGTTGAGTACGTGAGTCTTCTCGGGCGCGCGCTCGTGCTGTTGGCACTGCTGTGCGCGATCTTTGCCATTGGTGCAGCGCTCTGGTCACGGCGCCCGGGACAGCAGGTGTGGAAGCACAGCGCGGATCGTGCGATTACGACGGTATTTGTGCTCATGTCGGGCGCGATGCTGGTGATGATTACCGCGCTGTTGCGTGACGACTTTTCCTTCGCGAGCGTCGCTGATTACAGCAATTCCACCTTGAGCTGGTACTACAAGGTTGGTGCCTTGTGGGGAAGCGAAGCAGGATCGCTGTTGCTCTTTGCCTGGCTTCTGTCCGGGTATGCCGCACTCGTCACCCGCGTGAACCGTCACCGCAATCAGGACTTTATGCCGATCGTCGGGGCGGTCATGATGACGATCGTCGGATTCTTTGCGGTGCTCTTGACGTTCGCGACAAGCCCGTTCAACACCCTTTCGGTGGTGCCGAAGGAAGGGGGAGGGCTCAACCCTCTCCTGCAAAACATCTACATGATGGCCCACCCCCCAATGCTGTATCTGGGCTACACGGGCTTGGCAATTCCGTTCTCGTTTGCGATTGCCGCCCTCTGGACGCGGCGTCTGGATACGACGTGGATTACCAGCATTCGACGGTGGACGCTCATTTCGTGGCTCTTGCTTGCCGTCGGAATTTTGCTGGGTGCACGCTGGGCATATGGGGAACTTGGATGGGGTGGATATTGGGCATGGGATCCGGTCGAGAATGCTGCATTGATGCCATGGCTCGTTGAGACCGCATTCCTGCATTCGATCATGGTGCAAGAGCGTCGGGGCATGCTCAAAGTGTGGAACATGGTGCTCGTGATCACCAGTTTTAGCCTGGCGCTGTTTGGCACCTTCCTGACACGGTCCGGAATTGTCTCCTCGATCCACGCCTTCGGGGCGAGCACGCTGGGACCATATTTTTTGACCTTCATCATGGTCATGGTGGTCGCATCACTCGGGCTGCTGATCTCTCGTTTGCCCGATCTGCGGACTCGTCATTCCCTCGAGAGCTTCGTGAGTCGCGAAGCGATTTTTCTCTACAACAATCTGTTGTTGCTCGGGCTGACCTTTGCGGTGTTCTGGGGCACCATTTTCCCGGTCATGACCCAGATCTATAACGGCTCCAAAATCACTGTTGGCACAGGTTTTTATAACCAGGTGGCGCTGCCAATCGGCTTACTGCTTTTGATCTTCACAGGTGTTGGCCCGATGGTGCCATGGCGCAAAGCGTCAGGTCGTCAACTCGCTCGCCGCTTTCTCGCGCCACTGATCGGAACTGCGATCGCCGCCGCACTGATTTTGGGCCTGACAGACGCGGCAACCAGTACTCCCGCAGCGATCGCATTTATTGCCTGTGCGTTCGTGACGATCTGTATTGCCGGGGAATTTTGGCGTGGTACGCGTGTGCGTCATGCGGTTGGAGGCGTGTCGTGGTTTCGGGCGACCTACGAATTAGTTGCGCGCAACCGCCGACGCTATGGGGGCTACATCGTGCACTTAGGGATTGTCGTGTTGATCATTGGACTCACAGGGTCGCAAGCATTTGCCACCGAGAGAGATTTTGCGCTGCGGCCAGGCCAGTCAGCTGTTGTGCGCGGCTATCGACTGGAGAATTTAGGCTCATTTCATAGCTCGACTCCGAACGTGCAGTCGGTTGGCGTCTCGCTGGCTGAATATTCCGGTGGTTCGCGTATTGGCACGTTGAACCCCGAGATCGGCTTTTACCCTGCAAGCCAACAGCGGCTCACCGAGGTTGCACTTGATTCATCCCTGGTGCGAGATGTCTATGTCGTGCTCGTTGGCGTCGATTCGACGGGCCTGGCGCGGATATCTGTGTTCATCAACCCGCTGGTGATCTGGCTGTGGATTGGCGGGGCCATCATGGTGCTCGGGGGGCTGGTTGCCGCGTGGCCAACCTCGCGTGCACAGCGTGCCGCGCGTGATTCCACCGCACCTGACCCTGCGCCGGTCGCATGATGCTGGTCCAAATCGCTTTGGCGCGCGCGGGCGAGGGGGGAAGCGAATGAGCGCAATCGTGGTGATCATTGTGCTCGTACTCGTGGTGATGGGCGCAGCCGCATTTATCGCGTGGCCGATTGTGCGCGGTGACCGCATTCCAGACGCCAAACTCACGCCCGAGCAACTCGAGCGCCAACGGGTCGAAGAGGACCTCGAGCGAACGCTCGCAGCAATCAAAGAGATTGCGTTCGATCACGCCTCGGGCCACCTGTCAGACGCGGACTTTACTCAGCTCGATCAGGATGAACGCGCGCGCGCGGTCGCGCTCATACGCGAACGGGATCTGCTGCCTGCGACGGCGAGCTCCGCGCGGGATGGATCGGTGACCACGCACGAGACCCCATCTGACTGATTCGATTCATTTCCCAAATTCCAGGGTTTGGGGGTGCATATTTCTCACATTGTGAGAAAAAATGCCTATTGGGGTTGCGGTTCATGAATCGCGGTGCGTAGAGTCGCCCTCAATGCGTCAGGGGAAACCCCGACACGCAGATCATCTTCGCCACGCTGGCCTCGTCACTGACGAGATATTCCTGTCGGCGATTCATGGGGTGTGAGCATTCGACGTATTCAGGATTTTCGCGCGCGAGGCATCATGCGTGCGCGACGGGTTGTGGTGGTCGCTGGCCTCCTGGGATGTGCGGTGGTTGCTCCGGTTGTCGTGGCAGCAACAGTCAGCCCGACTCCTCCCGCGGCAACGCACTATCTGCGTACGTTCCCGATTCAGGGAACGCAGTCCCAGCCGTATACAACGACCGCATACCCGTATGCTGATCAGTATGCGACCCCTGGCCCAGAGGGGCCTATTGTCGGCATCAATCTGCCCGCAGCCGCAGGAACGCCCGTTGTCGCGGTGTGCAATGCAACCGTCGTGGCAATCAACGGCCAGATCCCCACCGGCTTGGGTGGCATCTGGGTGCGACTGCAGGATGTCACGGGAACGCAGTACTACTATGCCCACCTCTCGAGCGTTGCGCCGGGTCTCGCTGTGGGTTCGCAGCTCGTGACGGGACAGGTGATTGGTGCAGTGGGCAATTCGGGTGATGCACTCGGCGGGAACCCACTGCTGTATTTCGAGATTGATCCCCAAGGCGCACCCCCCGCCGATCCTTACGCGGATCTCCATCTTTTGGAGCCTGCACCCCCGGTGGTTCCGTAGCTCCCTGACGTTCGATCGTGGCGTGGCCGTGGGGGATACCCTGTCGACGCGGCGTTTAGGTCAGATGGGTCACCAGAAACGCACAGGTATCTGCAAGCACTCCTGGATCGTGTTGCAGGCTGTTGTGGCTTCCTCCCAGAACAACCCGTAGATGCCGAGGATGTGCGGTGTGTTGGGCGAGCGCAGCTGTCGCATTCCATGGCACCGTTGCGTCGCCGGTCGCATGCCAATAGCCGCGCGCGACTCCATCATCGGCGGTCACCGCATCGAGAAGTGAAAAGTTGCACGGCCACGGATCGCCGAGTCGCGCTGCAAGCGCCTCGGGGCGCGCGGGACAAATCGCTACGACGCACCGAACCGCCGGGTGGCGGGATGCCGCAATCAGACTCAACAACCCACCCATTGATGAGCCGCGCAGGCCGATTGGTGCGTGCCCGCGTGCGATCAGTGCATCGATTGCGCCGAGCACATCCTCAAGCGCCCCTGGCCCGAGCGTGCCATGGGAGTCCCCATGCCCGCGAAGATCTAGTGTGAGCGCGCCCATGCCATGCGAATGACACAACTCGGCACATTCCGAATGATTGGCGCGCCGGCTTCCCAAACCCGGCACAATGACAACGGCGGGTGTACCCGGAGGGCGTGGCCAATATGTAGCGTGGAGCCGGGTCCCGTCTGGGCTGGTGATTTCAAGCGAGGTTGACATGGGGATTGCGACGAGCATAGACCGATTTCTGGTAGCGTCAGGGACCTTCTGATGCTGGCCACTCAACAGGTTCTGCCGCCATCTGCGTCGGTTACCGCCGACGGCAATTTGTCGATCGGCGGTTGCGATCTTGTCGCCCTTGCCGAGGAATTCGGGACACCGCTTGTCATTTATGACGAGCACCACTTGCGCGCGACCGCTCGGGCATACGTTGCGGCCTATTCGGAACTCGGAATCGACGCCGATGTCATCTATGCCAGCAAGGCGTACTTTGGCCTGGGCGTATTGCGCATCTTGCGTGAGGAGGGCCTTTCGATCGATGTTGCCTCCGGCGGAGAGCTGCATGCCGCGCTGACGGCGGGGTTTGCACCTGAGCAGATTTATCTGCACGGAAATAACAAGTCCCCGCATGAGATTTTGGAGGCGATTCAGGCTGGGGTCGGAGTCATTGTGGTGGATGGGTTCGATGAGATTTCGACCATCGCACGTGCCGCTGCTGCCCACGATCGCATCCAAAAAGTCCTGATCCGCGTGACCCCTGGGGTCGACCCTGCAACCCATGCTGCAATTGCCACCGGCCAGGTCGATTCAAAGTTCGGCTTCTCACTTGCCGGAGATGCGCAACGCGGGGTTGCCGCAATTCGCGATTCGGCGCACCTTTCACTCATTGGGATTCATGCCCATCTGGGATCGCAGCTCTTTGATCTGTCGATCTTTGGTCCCACCGCCGAGGTGCTCGCAGACTTTGCACGTGAGGTTGGGGCCGATGACATCGACGTGGTTGATCTTGGCGGCGGCCTCGGTGTGGCCTATACCCGTGACCATGCGCCACCGACGATTGAGGAATTTGCTCAGGCGCAGGCCGACGCGTTGCGGTCGGCGTTCGCATCTCGGGGCCTCACCGTGCCACGGCTTTTGTGTGAGCCAGGCCGATCGATGGTTGGACGCGCAGGAGTGACGATCTATCGGGTCGGCGGAATCAAGCGCATCCCAGGTGTGCGGACCTATCTCTCTGTCGATGGGGGCATGAGCGACCTGTTGCGGCCGATGCTCTATGGGGCTGTCTATGAGCCGATCGTCGCGAATCGCGCCAATGATGCGGCCTCGCAGACCTATCGTGTGGTCGGTAAACACTGTGAAAGCGGTGACATTTTGGTGGCTGAAGCTCAGCTCCCGGAGGTGCAGATTGGCGACGTGCTCTGCCTTCCTGCGACAGGCGCATACGGGGTATCGATGGCTTCCAACTACAATGGGCAACCACGGCCAGCGGTCGTATGTGTTGCAGATGGTCGCGCACGGTTGATTACGCGCCGTGAGACCTATGACGATATTCTCGGACGGGATCTTGTCTAACGTGTTAATGAGCGAACACTCACCCGGTCATCGCGTGCGCATTGGCCTGCTTGGTTGTGGCACGGTGGGGCAGGCGTTCATCGCCATGCTGCACGAGCACGGACCGACGATTGCACGTGCATCCGGACACGAGCTGGAGATCGGGCGGGTGTTGGTGCGCAGCATCGAGACGCCGCGTGCTGGCGTGCGACCAGAGCAACTGACGACTAATCCCGACGATGTGTTTGGCGACTCTGAACTCGATCTCATCGTTGAGGTAATGGGCGGCATCGATCCCACTGCCGACTATCTGCGTCGCGCCTTGGCATCGGGAATTCCCGTGGTCAGTGCGAATAAGCAATTGCTCTCGCGACAGGCACCGGAGCTGCTTGCACTCGCACAAGATGCCGACACACAAGTGCGCTTTGAAGCATCCGTGTGTGGCGCAATTCCCGTGATCAAGGTCTTGCGTGAATCACTGCTTGCCGCAGAGATTTCCGCCGTGACCGGCATCGTGAATGGAACGACCAATTACATCCTGACCGAGATGTCGCGTACCGGCATGAGTTACGAGGACGCGCTTGCCACCGCGCAAGCACTTGGATACGCCGAGGCAGACCCATCCGAGGATGTTGGAGGCGCGGACGCGGCCGCGAAGATGGCAATCCTTGCATCGATTGCCTTCCACACGAATGTGCGGTTTGACGATGTCCCATATGAGGGCATCGATCGCCTCTCGGCAGAAGACATCGAGCTTGCCGGTGATCTTGGCTACACAATCAAGCTGCTGGGCGTCGCCAAACTCACCGACGGTGGGGTGAGTGTGCGCGTGCATCCTGCGTTGATTCCGCATGAGCATCGCCTTGCCGCGGTGTCGGGGCCCGACAATGCGGTCTTGCTGGAATCGGTTGCAGTACGGCAGATCATGTTGGTGGGGCCGGGTGCCGGCGGTACGGAAACCGCCTCTGCAGTACTCGCTGATGTGTTGTCCATTTTGGGAACTCCCAACCGAGGTTTTCTTCAGAATGCGCTGACCGATGCCGGTCGCCCATTACGTGATCCTGACCTGACATCCTCGGCCTTCTATGTCCGCTTGCGCGTGAGCGATCGCCCGGGTGTGCTTGCCCAGATCGCCTCCGTCTTCGCGGAGGCCGAAATCTCTATTGGCAGCGTGATCCAGCAGGGCGAAGGTGATGCGGCGCGCCTGGTCTTGGTGACGCACGAGACGCAAGAGAGACGCATGAACACCGCGATTTCCGCCATTCGGGACGTGACTGATGTGCGCGGTGAGCCAGTCGTCGTGCGCGTGTTGACCAAGGAGAACGCATGAGTTTGCCGCCAGCGCTGATTGAGAAGTATCGCGAGCTGCTCCCAGTGAGCGACTCGACTCCCATCGTCAGCCTGGGCGAAGGGGGAACCCCCTTGGTGCAACTCCATCGTCTGGGTGAGCGCTTCGGAGTTCGGTTGTATGTCAAGTTTGAAGGAATGAACCCCACGGGAAGTTTTAAGGACCGTGGGATGACCATGGCCGTGAGTAAGGCTGTTGAGCGTGGTGCGCAGGCGGTGATCTGCGCATCGACCGGAAACACCTCCGCGTCAGCTGCGGCGTATGCAGCCCGCGCGGGGCTGCGTGCGGCGGTGGTGATCCCCGAGGGAAAAATTGCATCCGGGAAACTGGCGCAGGCGATTGTTCACGGGGCACGCGTGATTTCAATTGATGGGAACTTCGATCAGGCCCTTGAGGTGGTGCGAGAGCTCGCAACGGTAACCGATATTGAGCTTGTGAATTCGGTCAATCCATTTCGCATCGCTGGACAGACCACAGGTGCATTTGAAATTTGCGACGACCTGGGGCATGCGCCGGACGTCCTGTGTATCCCGGTTGGAAATGCCGGAAATATCACCGCATACTGGGAGGGCTTTCGGCGCTATCACGAGGTTGGTCGCGCGACGAGTCTGCCCAAGATGATGGGTTTCCAGGCTGCAGGTGCCGCACCGCTGGTGCTTGGGCACACGGTGACCCACCCCGAGACGATTGCAACGGCGATTCGGATCGGGAACCCCGCCAGTGGTCCCCAGGCCCTCGCTGCGGTTGCCGAGTCAGCTGGCGCACTCGCATCCGTGACGGATGCACAAATTTTGGCCGCGTATCGATTGATTGCCGCAACCGAAGGAATCTTCTGTGAGCCCGCATCGGCCGCATCTCTTGCCGGCTTTGTGATGCGGGCCGAAGCCGGTGATTTCACCGAAGGGCAGTCGATCGTCTGCATCCTGACCGGCCATGGGTTAAAGGATCCGGAAGTCGCGGTTGCAGATGCACCGCCAGTGCTTCGTATCCCTTCGCACGTCACTGATCTTGAGCGCGCGGTGTTCCGTGACTGAGTCACTTATCGTCAGCGCCCCCGCAACCTCGGCAAATCTCGGACCTGGGTTCGATGTGTTGGCGGTCGCGCTGGATCTCACCAACGCGGTGGTGATCACCAAACGACCCGGACCGTTGACGGTGCGGGTGACCGGTGAGGGCGCAGGCGTGCTTCCCGAGGATGCGACAAATCTGGTGTGTCGCGCACTCAGCCAAGGCCTTGAAACTCTTGATGGCCTCGATATCGAATGTCGCAACCGAATTCCCCTCGGGCGTGGGCTTGGGTCATCTGCAGCCACCGTGTGCGCGGGGCTTGCTGCGGCGAATGCGCTTGGCAGCTTGCGTTGGAGCCCCACGGAAATGCTGCGTCGCGCGGCAGAAATTGAAGGGCATGCTGACAATGCGGCGGCGTGCCTGAATGGCGGAATGATTGCCGTGGGCGCCAACCATTCGACAATCCAACTCGGTACATCTGATGAGCTCGCCTTTGTCGCAGCCATTCCTGCAGATGCCGTATCCACCACCGAGGCGCGGCAATCGTTGCCTGCGACGATTCCGTTAGCCGATGCCGCAGCGACGCTCGCGAATGGAATTCGACTGGTAATCGCTCTCACGAGTGGACAACTCAATGGGATAACGGACGCCTTGGACGATGGTCTCCATGAGCCATATCGGTCGGGAATGGTGCCCGGAATTGCTGCCTTGCGTGCGCTCGTCGGGACGCATGGATGTCTGGGAGCAACGATTTCCGGCTCGGGACCAACGGTGCTGTTGTGGTGCCGTCATGCCGATCTTGCAGAACTTGAGACCGCGGCTGCGAATGCGCTTGCGGCCGAAGGATGCCCAACCGAAGTCCGGCAGATGCGTATTGCATCGACCGGTGTGCGCGCGCGGTGGGCAAGCCCGGGTGATGCGCCGCGTCTTGAACGTTCGATCGGTTAAGGCGCGATATGGGTGATCCGCTCCAGGCGCAGTCCACAGCGGCGTTGGAGTGGCATCACGCATCAGGGATTATTGACTGCTCGCGTGGTCACTTGATTGGCATCGTCAACGCGACCCCGGATTCGTTTACCGACGAGGGTCGGCATTTCGGGACTGCGGCATCGGTGGCGCATGGAATTGAACTCGCCGCCCACGGAGCAAGCGTGGTCGAGGTTGGCGGGGAGTCTCTGCGTTTTTCCGAGTCAACCCCGGTCGCAGAAGAAATTCAGCGAGTTGTTCCGGTGATTCGCGATCTACTGGCCCAGATCCAGGTCCCCATTGCGATCGACACTTTCAAACCCGAGGTTGCTGCTGCGGCGATTGAGGCGGGTGCATCGATTCTCAATGACCCGACCGGGTTGCGTGACCCTGAGATGATGCGGGTTGCCGCGGGATCAGGGGTTGGTGTGGTCATGACCCATTTTTTTGGCGAGCCCAAGGTGCGTCCGACGTCATTTCCTGATGTCGATGTGCCACGTACGGTCATCGAATGGGCGCACGGAGCGATGACCGCAGCCCTCGACGCCGGTCTTGATGCGTCGCGCATCGTGATTGATCCCGGGGTGGGCCTTGGGAAATCGCCCGAGCAGGATCTCGATCTCTTACATCGCATTGAGGAGCTCAATGTGCTTGGCCGGCCTATTTTTGTGCCGATCTCGAACAAAAAGGTGTTAGGGGCGGTCACCGGGCGAGTTGCCACGGAGCGGCTGGCACCAAATGCCGCAGGGGTCGTGTGGTGCCGCCTCCATGGGGCCAGCATTTTTCGTGTCCACAATGTTGCGTTTTTGCGGGATGTGCTCACGATGACCGAGGCGCTCCTCCGCGGGGCCCCGGATGAATGGCATGAGGTCGTCAAGTAGCCTCGCAACGCTTGCTCGGCCCGGAATTCGTTGGGCTTCATGAACGACGATGATCCGTGTTGGGGCATCGAGAATGGCCGAGCTGATGGCTATGGTGATAGGTAATAAAGGCGATGATGCTGCCAACACACACCCCAAGGACATTGCGTGAAGCTCTTTATCGACACCGCTGATCTCAAAGAGATCGAAACCCTTGCTGCGTGGGGCGTCCTCAAGGGCGTGACGACAAATCCCAGCCTGCTGGCGCAGGTTGACGGGGATGAGATGAGTATCTATCGCCGTATTTGTGAACTTGTGGACGGGCCTATCTCCGCGGAGGTTGTGGCCAGCGGTCGCGCCGGAATGGTGGAAGAGGGCAAGCGACTCGCCGCATTGCATCCGAATATCGTCGTCAAGATCCCGACGAGTGCGGAGGGCCTCGCTGCGACGGCCGTGCTCGCATCCCAAGATATTCCAGTCAATATGACGTTGTGTTTCACAGCTCCGCAAGCATTGCTCGCTGCGTCGTCGGGTGCACGCTACGTCTCCCCATTTGTCGGACGCTATGACGACATCGGCAACAGCGGGATTGACGCACTGCGTGAAGTGGTCGAGGCGTTGCTTGGATTTGACTCAGAGGTTGAAGTGCTCGCCGCATCAATTCGTACGCCGATCCATGTGATTGAAGCGGCGAAGATGGGGGCCGATATCGCCACGATTCCACCGAAGATCTTCTATCAAATGCTTGAACATCCCCTGACCAACATTGGGCTTGAGAAGTTCAACCAGGACGCCGCTGCTCGCCAAGCGCGGCAGGCAGGGTAATCGCCATGAGCACACAGACTCCAGCGCAGGGAATGGTTCCTGCAGTTGATTTTTTGAAGGTCACCGAGCAGGCAGCCATCGCCTCGGCGCGGTGGCTCGGGCGCGGAGATAACAATGCAGCCGATGGCGCAGCCGTCGACGCGATGCGCGAAGAGTTTGGAAAACTTCCGATCAGCGGCATCGTGGTAATTGGCGAGGGCGAAAAAGACGAGGCGCCCGAGTTGTACGTCGGCGAGAGCCTCGGTACCGGTGGGATGCCATGCGAGATCGCTGTCGATCCCCTTGAGGGCACCGATTTGGTTGCACGTGGCGACAGCGGTGCAATTTCCATCTGCGTTGTGGGTGGGCCTGGTGGCATCATGTCGGCGCCTGACATGTACATGCGCAAGCTGTGCGTTGGGCCAAGCGCGAAGGGCAAGGTCGACATCGACGCCCCGCTCGCGGAAACCCTTGATGTGTTGGCCAAGTGCTATCAGCGCGAGATTCGCGATTTGACAGTTGTGGTGTTGGATCGTCCCCGTCACGAAAAACTGATCGAAGAGATCCGCGCCGCAGGTGCCCGAATTCGTTTGATTCCCGACGGAGATATCACCGCGAGTATGTCGGTCGGTGTGCGTGGAACCGGAGATCATTTGTATGTGGGTATCGGCGGTTCGACGGAAGGGGTGATCACCGCAGCCGCACTCGAGTGCCTCGGTGGCGAAATCCAGGCGAAGATGTGGCCGCGCACCGATGAGGAAGCCGCCAAGCTTGCGGGCTTTGGGATCACCGATCCCGACACCAAATTTGGGATCGCCGAACTTGCCCCGACGCCCTATTACGTCATCGCAACAGGCGTTACTGATGGAAATCTCCTGCAGGGGGTGCGGTACTTCACCGACGGTGCGCGTACTCATTCCATCGTCATGGATTTGGTCGCGAACACCGTGCAGTTCATTGACACCGTGCATTTGTTTAGCCGGACGATTACTCGCGAGATTCGTCTCTAAGGAGCGTCATGCACAACGATGATGATTTTGGCCAGTTTAACTTTGCCTTTGGCGAAGATGCGGCAGAAGAATTTAAGGAACGCTTGAAGGAATTCATGCGGGCCCAGAAGGAGGCCTTCGATGAAATTCAGGCAGAGGGCGGCGGGCAGATTGCTCCGGTTGATCGCTGGCAGATCGTCAGTCGCGCAGTTGATTTAGCGGCCGCCGGCATGGGGACGCTTGCCCCGCAATCAAGTCCTGATGCAGCTGCAGATGCAATGGGCATGCTGTTTGCCCGTGCGCTTGCCGCGCTCTTTGGTGCCATCACCCCGACCCCATAGGACGGTTGGGGCCGTTAATCCTCCGGGGCGTCGTCACGTTCCGGGGCGAGCGGGCGCGACACAACTTCGAGGTGTGCGTGGAGTCCCGCGGGTGTGATTTCCAGCCATGCCCACTGCGGTTGCCAGTCAGGATTACGGCTCTCTCCGATGGTGCCGGGGTTGATCACCAGCCGATCGCCAATCCACCGAACGAGCGGACGGTGGGTATGGCCAACAACCAGGACGTCGGCGTCGAGTGCATCAAGTTGGGCGGCGAGTTCATCATCTGAAGACTGATGGGTGATCGGTGTCTGAAGGCTCTCTTGATCTCCGTGGGTCATGACGATGCGATAGCCACCGAACTGCATCCGCGCGACCATTGGGAGTCCTTCGAGCCACGCCAGCTCATCAGTTGAGAGATGGCGATAGGTCCATGAGCGCGAGCCAATGCGAGATGACGCGGGATGATCCTTCGGACGGGGATTCCCCGAGATCACCTTGCGATCGGTGTTGCCCATCACGGTTGGCCACTCTAAGGACCGAAGAAGCGCAATGCAGTGTTTGGGATCCGGGCCGCGCATCACGACATCTCCGTCGCACAACCCGTCGGTGATACCGGCATGAGACACGGCATCGAGGACTGCCAGGAGCGCGTCCGCGCGACCGTGCACATCGCCGATGAGCGCGATTCGTTGCGTGGGATCTGTCAT
>CAITWD010000018.1 GCA_903896045.1 uncultured Actinomycetes bacterium | reverse complement strand
GAATCGAATCAAAATGTCGTGTGGGCAGGATTTTTGATGTCTAGCGGGAATGTCCCACTACGTTCACGTGTCGTCGGATCAACGACACGCTTAGCAGGAGGACCCGTGCCCCGAACGACCAAGAAATCGACGAGACGGACAACCGCCGCGCCGAAGAAGTCCCCAAACCGCACACCACAAATCGATGCACCGCGCCAACGACACGAACTTATCGGTTTGGTGCTGATCGGCGTCGGCGTGCTGCTCGCGGCCCAAATCTACTTTGGATTCAGCGTGGGGCCGGTCGGTGGGTGGGTGGAGCACATCGCCCGCCTGGTCGTAGGTCGCTTTGTCTGGCTCTTGCCACCAATGATCATCGGCTTGGGTGGACTGCTGATCTTCGGCGAAGGAGTACGCCACCTCGCAACCCTGCGAATCGGGTTTCTTGTGACCTCACTGAGCCTGTGTCTGCTGCTTGCAGCCAGTTTGTTTGGCATCAGCGCAACGCCCCACACCGCATGGTTTCGCCCACACATCATGCAAATGCGGGGCGGGGTCGTGGGTGAGACATTGTGGTTTGTGACCCAACACACCGTGGGTTCGATCGGTACCGGTCTGATTGGGATACTCGGTGTGATCGCAGGAATCGTGCTCATGACTGGAGCATCACTCGGCCAAGCGCTCCGGCGCTCAGGTTCGGGTGCGGCGACCGCCAGCCGGCAGGTGGGCCGTGGTATGGCCTCTGCAACGGCACAGGCGGTGCGCAGCGGCCGTCAGTTTTCCACCCAAGTATGGACACCGGTCGAAGAACTTGAGCTTGATCCCGGTCCTTCCTTGTCGCGCCACATTGATGTCGTGGCACCTGAGCTGCGGCCAATCGACGGCGCCGATTACTTCCCCGATGTCTTTGATCACCCGTCGGATCTTCCGCCCTCACCGGCGCTTGTCGGACCCGACATGATCGAAATCGATGAACCTGCTCCGCGCCCGCGCCGAACAGTGCCCGTGCACTCAGCACGCATCGAGGAGGATCACTTCGACGACGAGGATACGCCGACTCCGCCACGCGTCACCCCCGAGTCGCCACGCTCGGCAGTTCGTGAGGCGCGCATTGCCCATGCCGAGCGCAATGGTGGACGCCCGACGTACAGGGTTCCCTCGCGCAGACTCCTCAAGCGGACGGGTGGACCCGGTAAGGTCCCCCAAAGCTTGATCCAAGACACCTCACGCAAGCTCGAAGAGGCGCTATCGCACTTTGGGATCACCGCAACAGTGACTGCCGCTGTGAGCGGGCCGCGTGTCACTCGATACGAGCTACAGCTGGCTCCCGGCACCAAGGTGGGCCGCATCACCTCCCTGCGTGATGACCTCGCCTATGCCCTTGCCGCACGGGAAGAATTGCGCATCCTGGCGCCAATCCCTGGCAAGCAGGCAGTCGGCGTCGAAGTACCAAATCCTGAGGCCTCGCTGATTACCCTCGGCGACATCTTCCGCGATTTCCCCGAGGACGCAGGCCCACTGATGGTGTGGCTCGGACTCGACATCTCCGGAAAATCGGTCTACGTCGACTTGGCGAAGATGCCGCATTTGCTCATCGCCGGTTCGACGGGTACCGGAAAGAGTGTGTGTCTCAATGTCATCCTGGCATCACTGCTGTTGCGCTCGAGCCCAAATGATGTGCGGATGATTCTTATCGACCCCAAGAAGGTCGAGCTCAATCACTACGAATCCATTCCACAACTCTTGACCCCAGTGGTCACGAATATGCGCGACGCGTCCGCCGTGCTCTCCAACGTCGTGCGGGAGATGGAAAATCGATACGAGCTCATGGGCCTTGCCCGAGCGCGCAACCTCAAGGATTGGAACGTCATCCGGGAGCAGGCCGGCGAGGAAACCATCCCGTACATGCTTGTGGTGATCGACGAGCTCGCCGATTTGATGATGGTCGCGCCCGCAGAAGTTGAGGACGCGATTATCCGCTTGGCCCAAAAGAGTCGCGCGGTCGGTATCCACTTACTTTTGGCGACACAGCGCCCATCTGCAGATGTCATCACCGGAATGATCAAGGCGAATGTGCCATCACGTATTGCCTTTGCAGTGTCCTCACAGGTCGATTCCCGAGTCATCTTGGACGCCGGTGGGGCAGAGAGCCTGCTGGGGAGCGGCGATATGCTCTATCGACCGGTAGGCACATCCCGACTGCAACGCGTGCAGGGCGCGTATGTCTCTGAGGAGGAAATCCTCGCAATCACCAATCACTGGCGTGGCCAAGGACGGCCGCAATTGCGCACCGAACTCATGGAGCGGCCACCCGAGCTCACCCGTGACGAGCCAGATCCCGAGGGCGATGAAATGCTGGCGCGCGCGATCGAGATGGTCGTGCAACAGGGCACCGCGTCGGTATCGCTTTTGCAGCGTCGTCTTGGCGTTGGCTACGCACGCGCAGGACGACTCGTCGACCAAATGGAACGGCTGGGGGTGGTCTCAGGTCATGAGGGGTCCAAACCGCGATCCGTACTCATTGGCGAAGCCGACCTTGGCAGGCTCTTCAATCGCAACGACACTCCTGACGAAGCTGAGATCGATGAACTCGACGCGGAGCTCGTAATCGAGCACTAGAGACCCGGAACGGGCGGTGTGGATGGTACCGCGCCTTCCCCGGCTCATCGCAAATCGAGTAGCATGCTCGTCCCTGCGCACCTTTGGCGTGCGGGCACGACTATGTTTGAAATCGGAACAACACTCCTCGAAGCCAGAGCCCGCCAGCAGCTCGACATTCCGTCGTGCGAAGCGGGCACCAAAATCCGCGCCAAGTACCTGCGCGCGATGGAGGAGGAGCAATTCGACGTATTGCCGTCTCCGACGTATGTCCGTGGGTTTCTTAAGACCTATGGAGATTTTCTCGGCGTGGATGGCCAACTTCTCGTCGATGAATATGAATCGCGCAACGCGCAACCTGCGCGACTGACGCGCGACATCCGGACGACTCCGTCACGACGTGCATCGTCACCTCGCGCCCGTAACGGCAAACGCGGTAAAGCAGCCAACCGGCGTACCGAAGGACAGCTGTTGTGGCTGGCCCTCGGAGGTGTCATGGGCATTGCGCTGTTGGTCTGGCTTGGCGCGGGGAAGGCGAGTACGCCTGCGCCACAGATCTCGAACGGGCTCCCACCAGGACCCGTCACTCCAACGACCCAGGATCCGCATCTGGCCACGCCGGAGGTCTCCCAGCCAATCAAGGTGCAGCTGATCGGCACCGGCCCATATGGCTCCTACGTGGATGTCCGTCAAGACAGCGCGACTGGTACTCAGCTTTTTACCGGGCTCATCTCACCGACGGGATCAGAGACATTTTCCACCATGTCGTCAATTTGGCTACTCAGTGCCAATCCCACGGGATTACGGGTTGTCGTCGACGGGAAGACACGTGTCCTCCCCGCGAGCACGACAACGTTCGTCATCACCAAGAATGGCCCACAGCCCGCACCGCATAGCTGAGGCGTCATTGCCCGTTCCGCGCGCACACATCATCATTACCGGCGATGAAGTGCTCCGAGGGCACATCACTGATCGCAACGGTCTGTTCTTGGCGCACTGGTTCGATGCCCATGGATGGGACCTGAACGAGATGCACATCGTTGGCGATGATCGCGTGCGCATTCGTGATGCGGTCCGGGCAGGGCTCGCGCTCGGAGCAGACTGCATTGTCACCACCGGCGGGCTTGGGGTCACCCATGACGATCTGACCATGGCGGCCGTTGCCGACGCAGTTGATCAATCACTCGTGTTGCACGAGGAAGCCCATGCGCGTGTCGCTGCTGCGACCGCGCGCCTGACAACCACAAGTATCGTGCCGGCCGAGGTGCGGGCCGCCACGATTCGCAAGCAAGCGATGCTCCCGGAGCACGCACATCTGCTGGCGCCGATTGGCACTGCTCCGGGCGCCATTGTCGAGGTCACACACACCAGAATCGTTGTGCTGCCAGGTCCACCATTTGAGATGCAACAGATGTGGGCGAGCGCAGTGGCACACCCGGCTTTCGCCGATTTCATCGATCGCAGTCCACAACGCACCCGCGTGATCCTCCGCCTCCACGGCGTCGCCGAGCCAGAGATCGTGGCGGCGCTCGAGGCGATTGCTGCCGAGAAAATCGTGGCAGTACGTCTTGGCATCTGCGCGAAAGTCGGTGAGGTAGAAATCACCATGACCGACATCGTCCCCGACGGCGCGACCGCTTTGGCGAGTGAAATTACCGGGCGTTTCCCTGATGCGGTGTTTACGGATACTGGCGCAACGATTGACGAGGTCATCGCCGAGCTCTTAATGTCACGCAAGGCGCGCATGGCAGTTGCCGAATCGTGCACCGGCGGCCGCGTCGGCACACGCCTCACCTCATTACCAGGGAGTTCAGACTGGTTTTTGGGAGGGGTTATCTCCTACGCCAATAGCCTCAAGGAACAGCTCCTGGGGGTGCCTGCAGCGCTCATTGAGCGCCACGGGGCAGTTTCGGCGGAAGCTGCGGAGGCAATGGCCCGCGGAATTCGGATCCGCACCGATGCAGACTGGGGAATCTCGATCACGGGAATTGCGGGTCCCGGGGGAGGGACCGCCGAAAAGCCTGTGGGAACAGTGCACATCGGCTGCAGCAGCCCGACACACACCACGACGGCGCAGTATCTGTTCACTGGCGACCGGACCCTCATTCGCGAGCGCGCCGCCACACAAGCGCTGCATGTCCTTCGGCGCGAGATTCTGGCCGCAGGGACGACCGATTTCGCGCCAAAGGCAGATCGCCCGGATTCCTAACACCTGGCGCACGTCGTCCGAGCCGCGAGATACTCTCTCGAACAGATGTTCGCTTTCGACCGCGGTCCACATTATGCTGGTGGACACAGGTCTGATCATTCCCGTGCGTCTGCACGGTCGTTCATGAACCACCACACCGAGGAGATCTACCGTGGAGAAGGCCCAAGCGCTGGGTGCAGCACTCGCTCAAATTGAGCGCCAGTTCGGCAAGGGGTCCATTATGCGAATGGGCGACCCGGCCATGCAGATTGACACCTCGGTTGTTCCCACGGGGGCGCTTTCCCTTGATCTCGCGCTGGGCATTGGGGGCCTTCCGCGTGGGCGCATCGTGGAGATTTATGGGCCAGAGAGCTCAGGAAAGACCACCTTGCTCTACCACATCATCGCCCAAGTCCAAAAACAGGGCGGAATGGCAGCATTTATCGACGCAGAGCACTCGATGGATCCCACCTATGCGGCGCGAATTGGCGTGAATGTCGACGAACTGCTCGTCTCTCAGCCCGACCACGGCGAGCAGGCGCTCGAGATCGCCGACATGCTGGTGCGCTCAGGGGCCCTCGACGTGGTGGCGATTGACTCTGTGGCGGCACTGGTGCCAAAGGCAGAAATCGAAGGAGAGATGGGGGATCACCATGTCGGCGCGCAAGCACGCCTCATGTCACAAGCCCTCCGTAAGCTCGCCGGAACATTAAACCGTGCAGGCACGATCTGCGTCTTCACCAACCAACTCCGCGAAAAGATTGGCGTGATGTTCGGCTCGCCTGAAACCACACCAGGCGGACGCGCGCTCAAGTTCTACGCATCTGTGCGTATGGATATCCGGCGCATCGAAACCCTCAAAGAGGGCACTGAGAGCGTCGGAAACCGTACTCGCGTCAAGGTTGTCAAAAACAAGGTCGCCCCGCCGTTTCAACAGGCCGAGTTCGACATCATCTATGGCGAAGGTATCTCCCACGAGGGGAACCTCCTCGACATCGGCGTTGATCGGGGCATCGTGACCAAGAGCGGCGCGTACTTCTCCTATGGTGACGACCGCCTTGGCCAAGGCAAAAATGCGGCTCGCAACTTCCTCAAGGACCATGTCGACATCGCCGACGCCATCGAATTGAAGATTCGCGAGGCAGCGGGGCTCCTAGCGCCCGAAGGCACCCGGGTCGACCCGGTAACGGGAGAAGTTGTCGAGATCTCGTCAACCGCAGCGGCAGTTGCCGTTGCCGCCGACGATCTGGCCCCAGCAAAGATCGCAGCGAGCGCATAACACCTCATTTGGCGCCGGGAACATCAGTTCTCGGCGCCAAATGACGTGTTCCCACGCCAGCCCCCGAGCGGGGTATCATCCAGCTTGTGCGTTATCACCTGACATCGTTCGGCTGCCAAATGAACGACCACGACTCGGAGCGCATGAAGGGGCTCCTCGAGTCGCTGGGGTATAACGAAGCACCGGTCCGTGATGACGCCGATTTAATTCTGTTCAACACCTGCACCATTCGCGGCAGCGCCGATGACCGTTTCCTTGGCAACCTCGGTGAGGCAAAGCGAATCAAGCGAGAAAACCCCGATGTCGTTGTCGCGGTTGGCGGTTGCTGGGCGCAGTCGCAAAAAGAACTTGTATTCACCGAGTTTCCATTTGTCGATATCGCTTTTGGGCCGGGAGAGTTATCGCGTTTGGGCGAGCTCATCGCACGCGAGCGAATTGAGGCGGTTGGCGCATTTAGTTTCGACGGCGCCTTCTCCGGAACGCTTCCCGCAAAACGCGAACGCCCATTTCACGCTTGGGTGCAGATTTCTGTTGGATGCAACTCTGTCTGTTCCTACTGCATCGTCCCGTCGGTGCGAGGCCGCGAACGCTCCCGTCACCCCGAGGAAATTCTCCGCGAGATTCAGGACCTGGCCGCGCAAGGGGTACGCGAGGTCACCCTCTTGGGGCAGAACGTCAACTCATATGGCCGCGATATTCCCCTCGGCGAGCGGCTGACTTTTGCAGAGCTGCTGCGGGCAGTCGGATCGGTGCCCGGGATCTGGCGCGTCCGCTACACGAGCCCGCACCCCAAAGATATGAGGGAAGATGTGATCGCGGCGATGGCGGAAACACCCGCATTGTGCGAGCACGTGCATCTTCCGGCCCAATCGGGTTCCTCACGGGTGCTCAAGCGCATGCGTCGTACCTACACCCGTGAGCGGTATATGGAACTCCTCATGCGTATCCGCGAGGGTATTCCGAATGTGTCGATCACTACGGACCTGATCGTCGGTTTTCCCGGAGAAACCGATGAAGACTTCCAGGACACGTTGAGTCTTGTGCGCGACGCCGAATATGACGGGGCGTACACCTTTGTCTATTCGCCACGACCAGGCACAGAGGCGGGGGAGTCGATGGATGACGACATTTCACCCGCACTCAAGAGCGAGCGCATCCAAGCCCTTGTCGATACCGTCCACCAGGTTTCACGGGCCCGTGCGACACGGTTTATCGGCGAGACCCATGAGGTATTGGTCGAAGGGCCTTCGCGGACCGATCCGACAAAGCTGCGCGGTCGTCTGCGTCAAAACATCGCGGCAAATTTCACGGGCGACGCCGCACCAGGATCCCTGGTGATGGTGGAGATCTCCGGGGCGAGCTCAACGACGCTTGCTGGCACCCAGCTCGGCGTGCCGGTCACGGCCTAGCCTGCGCATGGCCACCGGTGCGGTATCGGTGGAGCAACCGAAGGTCCTTGCACTATTTGGGCCCACCGCCAGTGGGAAAAGTGCACTCGCGCACCATATTGCGCGTGTACTCGATGCGGAGATTGTCGTCACCGATCCGTTTCAGCGCTACCGAGGCCTTGAGATTGCGGCAGACGCACCCTCGGCCGACGAGCGGGCCGAGGTGCCCTATCACTTCATCGGGGATCTCGATCTTTGGGAATCCTCCTCTGCCGGATCATTCGCATCCGCCGCCCATTTGGTCATCGATGACATCATCGCCAGGGGGCGACTTGCGATCGTCACCGGCGGTACGGCGCTCTATCTGCGCGGCGCCCTGACTGATTTAGGGTTTCCGCCACCAGTTCCACCAGAGATACGACAATGGGCGGAAGACCTCGTTACCGTAGATCTTGGGACTGCGGTACAGGAGCTCACCGCTCGTGATCCGGATGCCGCCCACCGGGTCGATCAGGCAAATCCGCGGCGCGTCGCGCGGGCACTTGAAGTCGCAGCACTGGGGCCCGCACATCGGGATCGACCAATTGATCGGCTGTGGACCGAATCCACGCGCCATCCGACGGCGCTCATCGCCATCACGCGCGCGCGCGAATATCTCGATCAGCGCATTGCCACACGTGTGCAGCGCGAGCTCGACGACGGGCTTGTCGCAGAGCTCACACGGGCGCTGGATGCACCGACCACCAGCCGCGAGGCACTCCAGATCATCGGTGGGAAAGAGGTCGCCGCGTTCCACGCAGGCACGATGATCTACGACGAACTTGTGCGCGCCCTCGAGGCCCGGACCCGTCAGCTCTCACGTCGCCAGCTCGGCTGGATCCGCAATTGGCCGCATGCGCACATCATCGACCTCGCCGATGAGCCAGCGACCGATATCGCAGACGACATCCTCCGGCTGATTGGGCGAGCGCCAGATCCTGCGTGAGTGAAGTACCCTGTAACCATGCGTTTTGAGAAATGGCACGGTACCGGAAACCACCACATCGTCGTAGAGCGCGACGAGCTTCCCTGGCCAATGCGCCCCGAGCGGGCAATCGCGCTGTGCGACCCTGCATTTGGCATTGGCGCAGAAGGGGTCCTCGAGATCAGCTTTGAGGACGCCACGCCACGCATGACCGTCTGGAATGCGGATGGCAGCATTGCCGAGAACTGCGGCAACGGAATTCGGATTGTCGCGGCGTACCTCGACCGAGATGGACGCCTGGCCGCGGATGGGGTGATCCTCACCGGCACACAGCGCACCTACGTACGCGTGATCGATGATGGGCGCATCGAGGTGAAGATGGGACCCGCGGTTCTCACCGCCGGGGATTACGTGTATTCACTCCAGACAACTGCCGGCGAAATTGATCTCTTTGAGGTCTCGATGGGCAATCCTCATGTGGTGATCCAGGATCCGGATCCCGACGCGCGAGTGACGACGCTTGGACCCGAGATTGAAACCCACGAACACTTTCCAGATCGCACCAATGTGGAATTTGTGCGAACCGACGGGCCATCACAGATCACCATGCGCGTCTGGGAGCGCGGGGTGGGGCAGACGCTGAGTTGCGGAACGGGGGCATGTGCCGCGGCCGTGAGCGCGGTGGTACATGGCCATCACCAAAGCCCCGTGACCGTGCACCTCGCCGGGGGGACGCTCGTGATTGATGTTGACGATGAGCTGAGCGTCACCATGACCGGGCCCGCCACATTCATCTACGCAGGCGAAGTGAGTGCTGCCCTGACTGCAGAGCTCGGGACCCGCTACACCGCGACCCCGTAGCTGCGCAGCGCGTCGTTGAGCGTCGTCTTACGGTCGGTTGATTCAGTTCGCTGACCAATAATCAGGGCACAGGGAAGATGGAATGTGCCTGCAGGGAAGTCTTTTTCACGCGTTCCCGGCACCACGACCGAGCGCGGCGGGACATACCCGCGAGTCTCGACCGGTGATGCGCCCGTGACATCAATAATCGGGGTCGAGGCGGTAATCACCACATTTGCGCCGAGGACCGCTTCTGCGCCGATGTGCACACCCTCGACAACAATCGCCCGCGACCCAAGAAAGGCACCGTCTTCCACAATCACTGGTGCGGCTTGCGGGGGCTCGAGCACCCCACCAATGCCAACCCCACCCGAGAGGTGAACATCGGCGCCAATATGCGCGCATGAACCCACTGTGGCCCACGTATCGACCATTGTGCCCGAGCCAACCCATGCACCAATATTCACATAGCTCGGCATCATGACCGCGCCAGGGGCGAGGTAGCTGCCATACCGGGCAACCGCCGGCGGCACGATACGCACCCCGTCTTCTGGCCCTACGCGCTTGAGCGGCACCTTGTCGAAGTAGGTGAACGGCCCAATTTCAATCGGAGCGCTGACCGTAATACGAAAATACACCAGGATGGCCTTTTTGACCCACTCGTTGACGACCCAACCGCCTGCGCTGGGCTCCACCACACGAATCTGGCCGGCATCGAGGCGTGCGATTGCGTCATTGACAATATCGACGTTCTGAGCCGCCTCCTCGGCGGATAGCTCATACAAACGCTCGATCTCTCGTGCGAGGGCGTCACTGCTGGTCACAAAGCCTCCTGGAGAATCGCGGCGGCACGCCGGCAATCATCGATCGTGGGAACAAGTGCAAATCGCACAAAACCTTCGCCAGACGGGCCAAGAAACACCCCGGGCGCCACCACAATACCGTGGTCAAGCAGCTGCTCGGCATACGCAAGTGACCCCACCCCCGCAGGCAGCGCCATCCACAAATACATGCCCGCCTCGCTGCCGGCGACACGGAGCCCTTTGCTGACGAGCACCGACTCGAGGATCTCACGCTTCACCCGATAGCGCGCCCGCGCCTCTTCAACATGGGTTTCATTCCCCCAGGCGACACATGCGGCCATCTGCACGAATTCTTGGGGCGCAGTACCCACTGTGGGCCGATAGGACTTGAGGGCCGCAATGAGCCGCTCTGGCGCGGCAATAAATCCTGAGCGGTATCCGGTCATGGACGAACGCTTACTCAAGGTGTTGATCACGACAACATGGGAGCGATCGCGCACCTGCAGGGCCGAGACCGGCATCTGGTCATCAAAGCTCAATTCCGAATAGGCCTCATCCGAGGCAATCCAGAACCCATGACGGGCCGCGCGCGCAGATAACTCCTCATAAAAGGACAACGGCGCGCGGGCACCGGTGGGGTTGTTTGGGTAATTGACCCATACGACGGCAACCCGATTCCACTGAATCTCACTCACCGCATCCAGATCAGGTAAAAACCCACGCGCTTCACGCAACGGCAAGCTTATGACCTCGGCTCCCGCAAATCGCGCACCGCGCGCCGGTACGGGATAGCCGGGCTCAGTCACCACGACGAGGTCCTTGCCGCCCGGAAGATCAACGACGACCTGCGCGAGCGAAAACACCGCTTCCTTTGAGCCCAGGGTCGGAAGGATTTCGCGATCGGGATCAAGTGCGACACCAAACCGACGACCGATCCACTCGGCAATCGCCGTGCGCAACGCAGGCAGCCCGACCGCTTTGGGGTACTCAAGCGTTTCTTTGACACCCGCAATCAAGGCATCGCGGATCTGGGGGGCGGTCGGCTCACGCGGATCACCGACGCCAAAATCAATCAGTGCAATTCCTCGCTCGCGCGCAACGCGTTTGGCCTCATCAAGACGCGCAAAGGGGTAGGTCCCCACTTCGCCAACGATCGGAGAGATGGGTCCTGCAATGCCCTCGCTCACGCACCCGCCTCATCGCTGAGAAACGTCATGAGTGCGTCATAGGTCCGTTCCATCTGCAAAAGTGAAATCGCTTCATCGCGTGTGTGCGCGAGGCTGGTTGCCCCGGGACCGAGATTTACCGCATCAATGCCGATTTCGGTGAATTGGGCGACCGGGGTCCAGGCCTGTTTGGGAGCGACCGCAAAATTGCCTGCAGATACAAGCCGTGCAAAATGCTCGTTCGAGGACGCAACCTTCCCTGACGGACTCACGCTCACGATCTCAAGCTCACCATGGCCTGCGACCGCGTCTTGCAAGAATCGCACCGCCTCATCAGGGGTCCGATCGGGGGTGAAGCGGTAATTGATGTGGCACTCCACAAGATCGGGGATCACGTTGTCGGCGATCCCACCCGCAATACGGGTGACACTGATCACCTCCATGAACTCGAGCCCCTCGATTGTCACGGCGCGCGGCGCAATCTCCACGAGATCACGCAGGCCGGCAACCGCATGTGTGATGGCGTTGTCTCCGGTCCAGGGACGGGCGGAATGGGCACTTTTGCCATGGAATCTCAAGGTGGCGTTCAAATTGCCCACACAGCCCGCCTGCACGGTGTTATCGGTGGGCTCCAGCACGATCGCAAGGGCGGCCTCGCGTAATTCGGGAAGGGCATCGAACGCGGCAGGAAGCGGGCTTTCTGCAACCGCGATTTCCTCACGGGTAAAGATCACGAGCGCCAGGTCGTACCGGGTAGCCGACACCGTGTGGAACTGGGCGGCGACCTCAAGCATGACGGCGACGCCGCCCTTCATATCGGACGCCCCGAGGCCAATCACCTCATCAGCAGTGAGACGCCCAGGAAAGTTGTTCTGCGCCGGGACAGTATCGACATGCCCGGCAAGGAGAATCAATGGCACCCCCGCGCGTCGCGGGGGGCCGACAACCAGCACCTGGCCGTCGGCATACCATTCGTCAAATCCTGAAGGAATTTCTGTGCGGACATATTCCATGATGCGCGCCTCATCTCGTGATACCGATGAGATATTCACGAGGGCGAGTGTGCGTGCGCCAAGGGACGCGACAATAGGGGAGATAGAGCTCACGACACTGCATCGTAGATGTCATGATCGGCTCCTGCATGGCTGAGCCTACTGAAGACCTTCTTTTTACCCGTCTGCATCCCAATGCGGTGGCACCGAACCGCGCGCACGATTGGGATGCCGGACTTGATCTGGTCGCCGTGGAATCAATCACCCTTGCACCAGGAGAGAGGGGTGTCGTCGGTACGGGAATCGCAGTCGCGATCCCTCCGGGGTGGGGTGGATTTGTGGTGCCCCGCTCGGGACTCGCCCGCCGCCAAGGCATTACGCTCACCAACAGCCCTGGACTCATCGATGCCGGATACCGCGGCGAGGTGCAGATTCTGGTGATCAATCACGATTCCGTGCCACAGACGCTCAGCGCAGGGGAGCGAATCGCACAACTGGTGCTTGTCCCGGTTGGGATGATGTCGGTCGTCGAGTCCACACAGTTACCCGAGTCCGATGGACGTGCAGGCGGCGGATTTGGCTCAAGCGGTAAATAACACGGCGTGCACCCCGGGGAACGGGCCTTCCAAAGGCTGAAGGCTATGCGGACCCCGGAGACACGACTCGTGATCGCCAACGATTATCGCGCAATCGGGCAATCGCCCAGTATCGCGTTGGCAAAAGCAGAATGAGGTTCAACCCGACAGCAACGGGAACTCCAAGCAGCAGAAGGCGCGCTTGGTCTGCTCGCGTGACATTGGGCCGACGATAGATATAGAGCGCCCCGAGTCCGAATCGGACGACCGCATAGCTCGCGATAAATATTCCGAGTACCCCGACATTCTCGGATCCAGGATGACGCAGCAACGACACGACTTGTGCAGCCATAAATACGAAACACAGAGGAGTGATGCACAACTGAATAAGTCCGTACACCGGGCTGATCATCTGACGAAATGACAGGTTGCGCGCCACGAAAGGGAGCATCCAGTACCACGATCGCGCCCACCGGAGTCGCTGACGATATGTGCCTTTTAAGGACGTCGGCATTTGCGTCTCGACACCAGCTTCAGCAACCGCGACAACCTTGCCGCGCTGGAGTGCGCGAAGGGCAAGCCAACGATCATCGCCGGTACCGCATTCGACCGCGTACGCTTCGAGGTGGTCGTAAATCAATGCACTTCGGTACATCGCAAGGGCGCCTGACGTTGTCTCAAGCGCACCAAGCAAGGAGCGAGATGCCCGCATCATGACGCATGAGCTACCGATATCGAGATCTGCCGCCATGCTGATCCAACTCTCACGGTGATTGCGCACGTAGATCATTCCGGTGCACGCCTCGACCGACGGGTCGGACATTGCCCGACACAAGTGCTCACATGCATCGGGGTATGGCTGTGAATCCGAATCAACGGTCAAAATAAAGTCGTACCGCTCCTGTGGGATCGACCGAAGCACCGCGACCTGGGCGCCTCGTTTTCCTGTGTTTTCCTGGCGAATCCATTGGAGGCGCGGATGCGTGATGCTCGGAATAACCGGGACCGACGACCCGTCATCAATGACGACAACATCAACGGGAACAGTCTGGGCAAGAAGAGATTCCACCGTCGCCTGAAGGACGTCCGGGGGCTCGTTGTACGTCGGGACAATGCACAACACGCGACCCGGCGCGGGAGGCAGATGGGTGTAGCGGTTACCGACGACAAACGACGTCAGGCATCCCCCGATGACCATTGCCCCGAAAATCCAATATGACCGCGCAAGCGGATCAGGGGTTTGCTCCATGACTGCGCGCGTGGCAATAAGCGACGTCCCGAGAACTCCAAGAAGCACCAACCATGGAATCTGCTGGCCCACGATGCCGCCGATGCGTTGAACTTGACGCCATTGCTTCGAATTGCCGCGGTTCATGCCCGCTCTCCCAAACCACGGACAACACGAATCACGATGCAGACACCCCCAACGATGGCGGCCAATGCTCCAACGCCATAATCGAATGCGTTTTGCACGTCATTGATCTCGTTGGTGCCCCGAGGACCCGGCCGCATCAGATATGTGGCAGCGACACCCAAGAATGGGAGCATCCCGATACCGATCACGATTGCCACGCGAGTAGGAGTACGTGTCGACGAAAGCCTCTCATTGAAGCCGTACGTCTCGGAATCAAAGACCATTGGAGAGTACGTCGACGCAAGCGTGGCCGCGGTTTCCAGCTGCGCAAAATCTGGATCGGCGTCCCCAATCGTGCGTGTCGTACGCTGTTTCGGGAATGTTGTTGCCATCGGAGCCACCTCGTGAAGTGGTGGCGAATAGGGGAAGTCCTAGACAGCCATCGGCGAGGTGTCATACATCTTGAGTTTTGGGGCACTGCGGGTACCCCAAAGCACACCGCAGGGAATTCCCCTCATGCATGGCACTCACAAGTTCCCATGTCGCGTGATTCACCTCGGTGAAAGGTCGATCTCGGGGCACATCACGTACCGACGCGAGTCTCATGACTCCGGGGTGCTACGAGGGACGGCTTCCGCGACGCGCAAGCGCGGCATCATGTGCGCTGGTTTCGATCTCGTCATCAAGAGGCGCCAGCTCGCAGGTTATCCCTGTCGCGTGCGCAAGCGCCCATTCGAGGAGAAGATCGGCAAAGTCGGGATTTTTTGGCAGCAGCGGACCATGCAAATAGGTCCCAATCGCACGACCGGTTCGTGCGCCTTCTGTGTGATCGGAATCATTGTTTCCGTGCCCGTACCGAACCGTCCCCAAGGGGACACTCCCTGAACCGACATGGGTACGACCAGCATGATTTTCAAAGCCGACGACAGTCAGCTGGCGACCCTCAATATCGATGTCAATCGCGACATCGCCGATCAGGCGAGTCGACCCAGCGACCGTATCGGCATCAAGGATGCCGATACCGGGCATCCGCACCCCATTCACACCCGTATATCCGTGTCCGGCGAGTTGATAGCCACCGCACACCGCCAGCATCACGGCGCCGTCTGCCACGACTGATCGCAGATGATCACCCTTGACGGTGGCAAGATCCGCTGCAACCAGCAATTGGTCGCGGTCTTGACCACCACCGAGGTAGTAAAAGTCGGCGTCGAGCGGCAACGACTCACCGAGCCCACATTCGTGTACTTCGATGTGATGGCCGCGCCATTCAAGCCGCCGTTTGAGTACCGCGATGTTGCCGCGATCGGCATAGATATTGAGCTCTTTCGGGTAGAGGTGACATACCCGAACACGACTCATGCCTGCACCCTGCAGCGATAGACCTGGCGATCAGCCCCTGCTTCGAGCGGCGCACCGGCAAAGTCGCCCCACGACTGCACGACCTCAAACCCTGACCGCGCGAGGAGATGCCCAAGCTCCACCGGAGCAAAGAGGTGCACCTGGTGCTCGCGAAAATACGATGAGCTCGCTCCGTCCACGGCGATTTCATCTACACGATGGGTGAATTGTGCGTTTTGACTGATGGGGTCGACCCAGTCGTACCAAAAGGAATGCACCAACCGCACACCCGTCGCCGGGTCCTCATAGACATCCCCCGCGCGCACGGTGCCGAGCGAGTTCATGACATCGCCGATGTCCGGGACCGCGAGGTCAAACCAGAATTCGCCATCAGGTACCAATGCGGTGTGCACTTGGCCAAGACACTCAAGCTGGTCCTCGGGCCGAAGGAGCACCTGAAGGGTGTTCATTGATGCGATTGCCAGCGCAACGGGTATTCCCAACACGAATTTTCGCATGTCATCACACACCGGATGAATCCGCGCCGCAACACCGGCGGCTGCGGCATTGATCGCGAGTGCATCCAGCATTCTGGGGTCAGCATCAAGCGCAATGACCTCACATCCGACATCGGCAAGCGCGATCGCAAGCCGTCCGGCTGCACATCCGAGATCGAGGATCGGTCCAGAGGCTTGGGCGCCGATTGCCGTCCAGAGCGCCAGGTCTTCGGTGTAGTGGGCGTGCTCAAGAAGGTAGCGCGCTGATTCAGTGATGTCAGACATGTTCCCAGTATGCGCGAAGTGCGCCTCGGTTCACCAGAATGCTGCGTAATTCAAGCATCGCGGTATAGGTGGGCAGGACATACAGCACCCCATCGCCTTCGAGTGCGTCGAGCGCCGAATCAAGCGCCGCCTCTGCGCCTAACTCGATCTGGATTCGCTCGCGCGGAAACCCCGCATAGACAAACCGCAGTGCGAGTTCATATGCACGGTCGCCGGTGACGGTCAGGTGTGCGATGCGTGGCAAGAGCATCTCGTAGTCGACATCCCAAATCCACGAGACATCGCGTCCGTCGGCAGTACGGTCATTCAGCGACACCAGAAGATGCAACGGGGCAGGGTCAAGCTGCACCGTTTGGATCGTCACATTTGCGCCTGCGGGATTTTTGGCCAGCAACAGCACCAGGGATTTGCCGTCGATCTCGACCCGCTCGGCACGTCCGAATGCGGCATCCGCCTGGGCAAGTGCCGCACCGATGATCTCGGGCTCCACACCAAGCGCAAGGGCAGCAGCGGTTGCGGCAACGACGTTGTAGGCATTGTGCAGACCAGGAAGTGCAACTTGAGTGGAGATTGACCCCTGCGGGGTACGCATTTCAAGCCGCACTGCGCCGACACCGAGGAGCTCAACGCGCGTTGCACTGACATCTCTGCTTGGGCGATGCGCACCGCACTGCGGACATGCCCATTCACCCATATGACCAACCGTACTCCAGGCATAGCCAAGATCATGGGCACATCTCCGGCAGCGGGTGGAGTCCGCAGCATGCGCCATTTGCGCGCTTGCGACCGACGGGTCATCGAGTCCGAACCACACCACAGGGTGGCGGCCATCATCGAGCGCGGCAATCGCCGGATCATCTGCATTTAAGACAAGCGTCGTCGTCGTGGGCAGCCGCGAGATCATCTGTGCCCAGGAATCCAGGATCGATTCAAGTTCTCCGTAACGGTCGAGCTGATCACGAAAGACGTTCATCAACAGCAACACGCGTGGCGCGACCTGATCCACAACGGAGGGCAATGCGAACTCATCGACCTCAAAGACACCGAATGTCGTTGTGCCACTGATGATGCCTGGGTCAAGCAGCGCTGTCGCCACCCCAAAAAAGAGATTGGCACCCGCGCTGTTGGCGACGGTCGACCATCCTTTTGCGGTGATGCAACTCCCAAGGAGCCGCGAGGTTGTGGTTTTGCCATTGGTCGCCGACACCATGACCGTCCCGTCGGGGAGTCTGGCGGCAAGTTCGCCCACGGCACCCGGGCGCACTCCCAAGAGCACCCTGCCCGGGGCGCTGGTGCCGCCACCTTTGCCAAGGCGGCGAGAAAGCGTGCCCACGGCGCGCGCACAGGCAACCGCGAACGCAAGCGGCAAACGCGCCACGTTACCCCTTGGCGCCGTCAGGCAGACGATCGAGCGTCCGCACAGTGCCATCGGGGTATCCGACCACGATGTCCGCCGGCATCGCGCGAAAGAGCCCCGTATCGACGACTCCGTGCGTTGCGCGCACCTCTGCGTCAACCGCCTGCCAATCGGCACCCGCAGGTATTGTGAGGTCAATGATCACCAGCTCATCATCTGAGCGTCCAGATCTGCGAGAAGGGGAGAATTCAGCAAGCGTCTTGGCAACATAGGCAGCAGCAAATGGCACCACCGCAATTGGGAGTACTCCCCAGGCATCACAGCTGTCGGCGACCTTTGGTCCATCAACGAGCACCAGGAAGCGGCCGGCGGTGTCATCCACGATGCGCTCGCGCACCAAAGCGCCGCCTGCGCCCTTAATGATCAGCCCACTCGGGGTGACCAAATCGGCTCCGTCAAATGCAACCTGTACCGGTCCGCGCATCCGAGCAAGAGAAATCCCCAATTCACGTGCAAGCGCAGCGCTCGCGCGCGAGGTCGGGACTCCCACGCACATAAGGCCCTCTGCAACGCGGCCAGCGAGCGCGCGAATGCCTGCTGCGGCGGCCCGACCGGTCCCTAAACCAACCCGGTCACCATCGTTCACAAATGCGGCGGCGTAACGCCCCGCGGCTTCCCAGGCATGCGCCCGTACGTCATCATGTGTTCCCATACCCGTAAGGCTATGCGAGTGAGCAGACGATGACCGAAATTGCACAGGGCATACACCTCATTGACACCGAACTCGGTGGCAAAAAAGGCTTAACGAGCGCCTATCTGGTGGAAGGCGCTCAGCCAGCACTCATTGATCCCGGGGCAGAGACCTCCGCAGACCTGCTCATCGCCGATCTCCATCGACGCGGCCTTCGGGCAGACGATCTGGCCTGGATTGTGCTCACCCATATTCATCTTGACCACTGCGGAGGCACTGGAGCGCTTGCGGCAGCGTTCCCACGCGCACAGGTGATCGTGCACGAAAGGGGCGCACGGCATCTCGCAGAGCCCGAGCGCCTCGTTGCCGCATCACATGATGTCTATGCCCACACCGCGCCAATTTACGGCGGGCTTTCGGCAACCCCTGCAGATCGCATCACCGTGGCGCCCGATGGTTTTCGCGTGGATCTGGGAAGTGGGGGAGTCCTCGAGATGATTGCGACCCCTGGCCATGCGCGCCATCACATGTCGGTGCTCCATGACCGCACCGGGGCACTCATCATCGGAGATGCTGCAGGCACCGGACTGCCGGACAGCAACTTGTACGTCAACCTGCCACCTGCCGATGTCGATATCGAGGGCGGTCGTGACAGCCTGCGACGCCTGCGCGAGCGCGCGCCAGAACTCATTACGTTGTCCCACTTCGGTCCAACCGCGGATCCCGAGATCACCCTTGCGATCGCCGATGAGGGCTTCGCCCAGGCAGGGGAGGCGGCGCGTACGGGCTATGCGCGTGGAGGGCGGGCGGGGATCGCTGAGGAACTCGAGCGCGTTCTGCCATTTGCCGCGACGATCAGCCACGCACCCGCAGTCGAGTTGTGGCAATGGCTCGGCTGGGACACCAACAATGTTCTTGGGTTGGAAATCTGGGCCCAGCGCCAGGCCGAGAATGGACAGACCACACAATGACTCAAGTCGGTGTTGAGCTCATCGTCATGACGGTCCGCCAACGGGATCTTGAAGTCCTGTTGGTGCGTCGCCCTGGGAACGAATGGGCGCTTCCGAGTGGGCGGGTACGCGGCGAGCATCTTGCAACCCGCGCAAGTGAGGTCCTCAACACCCAAACAGGCATATCCGGCATTCGCCTCGAACAGCTCTTTAGTTTCGACCGCGACGGCACCACTCAAGTGGCAGTGACATATCTGGCGTTGATTGCGGCAGATCGCTATCCACTCGCCCCGGGAGACGACATTGTCGAAGTCCGCTGGTGTCCGCTGGATGACCTTCCGTCACTTCCTCCAGGCCATGCGGGAGCAATCGCCTATGGCCACGAGCGATTGCGAGCAAAAACGGCATATGCACCGATCGCGGTGCAATTGCTGCCGGAGACCTTCACGTTGGGTGAGCTCCACGAGGTCTATGAGGTCATCCTCGACGCCCAACTCGATGCCCGCAACTTTCGACGCGACGTGCTTGCAGCCGGAGTCGTTGAAGAGGTCGGTACCGAACGGCGTTCGGGCCCGGGGCGCCCCGCACGGCTCTATCGCTCGCGTGGCAGCGAATTTGCCGTCATCGCCCAAGAACGCGGCCCTGCGGAGAGAATTTCGCGTCTCGATGTGCCGACCCAACACACCGAATGACGTTGCGCCCTGCAATCAACGTCAAATGAATCTTTATGATGTCCGAAGCAATCGCGATTCTGTGCATCGCGTAGCGTCCAACGGGCTCGGCGTGCTAGCGTCTCACACGTCGGTCGTGCGAAAGGATAGGTATGGCCTCGGGGCAGCACCAAGAAGATGAGTTATTGCCGGTCACATGGCCTTTTCGGGCTGCGGCAACAGTCATGATCTTCGCCACCATTTGGTTTTGCCTGGGATGGATGATCCAGGGTCAAGACAATGGTCACACCTTGCCGAACCACATGCCGATCTTCTGGGACGCGATCTACCTCACCATCGCATTGGTGATCTTCGGTGGTGTGTTGAATTACTACCGCGAGCGCAAACGCCTCTCACAGCTGGAGCACTAGTCAGCAATGACTGCTGAGCCCAGCGTCGAGACCACCGACGCGGTGGCTCGGCTGGCGGGACTCGTTGAGTCCTTAGGTGAGTTCGAGTGGCGCGACTACGTGCGTGCGGCTGGGATCAACCCGCATCCCGATTTTGGGAGCCCGACGTGGGGGAATCTTGCGCGCACCGGGCTCGATGTGGTCGAGTACTACGCGGCCCGCGACGAATGGGTGTGTGCGCGCGATCACGCCGCATTCCTGGCCGATTACTTCATGCGCACGCGAAAGCAGCTCCACGGGGTTGCCGGAGTTGCATTTGAGGGGCTGTCCTTGGCCGCACGGGCCCACGACACCGACGAGCTCGAAGATCATGCAGACCTTATCCGTGAGCTCTTCGGCGATGATCAGGCGGCTCTCGAGACGATGACCCAATGAGTCAGCAGATGGAGCGCCCTCTCTTTCGCAACGGGCGACTCCTTGCCGCCTCGCCGCTTCTCCTTGATCCGCACTTTCAGCGGGCAGTCATCATCATCATTGAGCACACCGATGAAGGGGCCCTTGGGGTGGTCTTGAATCAACCGACAGAAATCCTCGCCACCGACGCTCTCCCGGCGCCTTTATCTGAGCTCATTCCTGCGACCGAATATGTGCACTGCGGTGGCCCTGTGCAGCCAAACGCCGTCATCATCGTGGGCGCGTTCTCCGACCCAACCCGAGCTGCAGGTCTGATCTTTGACGCAATCGGTGTCCTGCAACCCGACTCCGCTGCAGACGACATCACCGAACATGTCTCTGAACTGCGCGTCTTTGGCGGATATGCAGGGTGGGGGCCAGGGCAACTCGAAGCAGAATTCGGCGAGGGCGCCTGGATCGATATCGCCGCAACCCGGCTGGATATCTTCAACGAGGCCCCCGACACCCTCTGGAGCGACGTACTCGCACGAAAAGGCCCCGAATACGCGATCTTCGGACGCGCTCCTGAGGATCCGTCGCTCAATTAAGCACAAAAAAAAGGGGGTGTGCCGAAGCACACCCCCCACGAATGGCGCCTAGGACAGGCGGGCTGAATCAGGAAGCGACGAGAGCTTCTGGAGCGACTGGCTCTCGACCTGACGAATCCGCTCACGGGTCACATTGAACATCCGACCGAGTTCGTCGAGGGTGCGGGGCTTCTCGCCGCGCAGACCGTATCGAAGCTCGAGTACGCGACGTTCCCGGTAGCTCAGCTGGTCCAGAAGCTCGCGAAGGGCCTGCTCGCGCAGCGACACCTCAGCGGACAGCTCTGGGGCAACAGAGGTCTCATCGGCGAGGAAGCGTCCAAGTTCCGACTCTTCTTCTTCTCCGACAGGCTTCTCCAGCGACACCGTTGGCTGCGCCGAACGCAAAATCTCTTCGACCTCTTCCGGCGGGAGACCAGCGGCTTCGCCGATTTCCTCAACGGTAGGTTCACGACCAAGCTGGCCAATAAGCACGCGCTCGGCGCGGCTGATCTGGTTCAGCTTCTCGACGACGTGCACCGGAATACGAATGGTGCGCCCCTTATCGGCGAGTGCACGTGTCACTGCCTGGCGAATCCACCATGTGGCGTAGGTCGAAAATTTGAATCCGCGCCGCCAGTCGAACTTCTCGACGGCACGCACCAGACCCAAGGTGCCTTCCTGAATCAAATCGAGGAAGGGGAGACCACGTCCACGATAGCCCTTGGCAATCGAGACGACCAGACGAAGGTTGGCTTCGACCATCTGACGCTTCGCTTCTTGGTCACCAGCCTCAATGCGCTTGGCCAAGCGCACCTCGTCTGCAGCGGTCAGAAGCGGAACACGTCCAATGTCTTTGAGAAACAACTGGAGGGCATCGGTGGTCTGTTCGACTGCCGCCGTAGGACGACGGGGTCGTTCTGATTCATCAACGATCTCGGCGGCACGGGCCAGGGCCTCTGATTGCTCGAGGAGCTCAATCCCGGCCTCTTCAAGCTGTTGGTAGACAAGCTCAGCGGCATCGGCATCTAAGCCAAGTCCATCGAGTACCTCAGCAACCTCTTCAAGACCAAGAAAACCCATCTCTTGGCCGCGCACGATCAACGCGCGCAGTTCACCATCATTCTTGAGTACGCCCAGCTGCTGCGTAGACATCCGCCTCCGTTTCAATCCGGGGATTCGACCGTGATCGATCCCCGCGCCACTAACTCACCTATCGGCGAATCAACGACTTCGCTTGACAACTTCTCGTGACCACCGCTGCGCGGGGCCTTGCCACATGCTGCTGTGTTTCGCACACGATCTCTCCGCAACCTCTGTACTGAGGGGTGCGTATCAGCATCTGACCAACTATCGGCGCTTTCGACGATTTCGTCAAGGCTCGAATGCCCCGAACCGTAAATCTTTTTTTGTACTAGGCCCCGCAGACCGGCCATTGGCCGGGACCAGACCGCTGGTACAAGATCCCAGCACGCATTGTTTGTTCGGTAGCAGAGGCTGCAGCGGGGTCGCCGGTACCCCCGACAGACGCCCATGTGGAATAGGTGAACTGGTACATGCCGCGGTACAAACCGCTCGGTGAGATTGCGGCGGGATTCCCACCGGACTCGCACGCAGCGATCCGGGCGAGAGCTCCAGTCAGACCGGTCGGAAATGACACCGAACCGGGCGAGGACACATGTCCGCGCGGATGAGGAAGGCTTCCGACGATCTGATGGGAGCTGGCATGCGCTGAGGCCGCAGCCTTGGCACGAGCGCTTTCTGCGGCAACGGCAGCAACTTGCGCAGCAGATGCCTCTGCGTGATTGAGCACACCGGTGGCCGCATCAAGCAACGTGCTGCGTTGCTGCGCCAGGCCGCGCAGCTGTGAGAGGTTCTGCGCCGCTATTGCACGATCTGCGATCGCCGACTGCGCGTCGGTCTGCAATGACTGCCCCAACGCGGTCAAACGATCGCGGTCGGATGTGAACTGGTTTACGATCGCCGAATCTTGGCCGGCGATGTGTTGCATCAGGTCATAACTATCGATTGCAGAAGGAATACTGCCGGACATCAACAGCACTTCCATGACCGAGGGAGGTGGATCCGCATACAGCGTCAGTATCCGTTGACGCAACGCAGCGCGCGCCGAGGCGATATCGATCTTGGTACGGGCAAGCTGGGATCGATTGGTGCGAATCTCTTCGGTCAATAAGGCGACGCGCGCGTTTGCGGTCGAATAGACACTCGCGCTTGCCGACGCAGCGTTTTGGACATTCACGAGCTGCTGCTCGAGGTCACGGACCCTCTGACGAGCAACCGCTACGGTGGACTGCGGCGCTTGCGCCGGGGCATGACCTCCGGACTGCGCGGCCAACATCGGCAGCCCAACAGACGCGGCGACAGCCACGCAAGAAAAAGTTAAGGCGACGGCGAGGAACGACTGCTTCCCCAAACGCGCGTATGGATCACAACGAGGTGCCATAGCGAAAAGGTCAGTTCCGATAACGAAACGCGACGACGGCGACGGTATCACGGAAGTCCATGAGCGGAACAGGCGTCATGACCCCATGAAAATGGGAAAACCGGAACGCTCAGCGGTCAAGTCGTCGGGAAAAATACGGAGTTCCCCCTGCAAAAACACGTAATCCGTCCCGAGAGCGACCTAGACGGAAGCGTAGTGACATTTGTCCAAAATTTTAGGACAAAAATCACACTACAAGCGGAAAAACGCTACTGGGAACGCGCATCGTCGGCCCGTCAGGGCCATCCTCACAGCATCACCACGGAGTAGATCGCAACGCCGCAAACCGATGCTTAGATCGCATGACTCGGGCGACCATCCAACTCGCGGATCAGGCCATTAATCGCCGCATCTCCTGCAGCGTTGAGTGCCCGAGAAGCGAATGGGCCGGCTACCTTCCAGAGCCCCTTAAAGCGCAATTCGGCCGTGTACCGAACAATCGTGCCTGTCGCATCGGTGTCAACCTCAATTTCATCGCGTGAAAAAAATCGAGATCCATTCGCCTCCAGGACAACTCGATGGGGGGCGGAAATCTCCACGATTTCATAGCGCAGCGTTTCGGTACCACGACCAAGTTGGAGGGTGAGTTCATAGACAGAACCCATTGCCGGCGGACCGACGGTCTCGGCGGTCGCAGAAATCACGCTCGGATCCCAATGCCGAGTGTTGTCGAACGATGCCAAATACGCAAAGACATCATCGGTTGAACGGTCCGTCGTGATCTGTGCGATGTACTCCGCCATGTGTGCTCCTTAAGGGATGGGCCACACCGATCCTCTCACGGCGCGCGGCGTCGCTGCAGCGCCCCTTCTGGTCCCAGCACCACAATCTGCTTACACGCACGAGAAGTAATGTTCTGTGATGTGAAGGTTTGTGGGGCCCCTCTTCCAATGTATCCCCCTCAACTGGCGCAACGGGCCACAGGGCCGCGCCACGGCCGCACGATTTCGGCCGGATGGCCAATGAGCCGGGGTACCCCGTGCACCTAATCTCATGCCATGTTCACGATTCCTTCTGGCACATTCTCACCAAGCATGTTTCGGCTTCGCCGGATCATGAGTGAAATGCGTGCAATCAAAACTTCATTCGAGACCCCGCTCGCCTAACACGGCGTGCGGCGGTACCCAGGGGCATGTCTTGCTGAGCGATGGTTGGCCAGCGCGTTGTGTGGCGTGTCCTGTGCAGATCATCATTGGGTCAATTGATGATCGGCGTGCGCCTCGTCTCGAGTCAGGTGTGCAATTCGATGTGCACGTACACCGGGATTGCGGTCACTCATTTTGACGCACGCCGATGCAAGGTCTTAATGCTGTCCTAAACCTTTGACGGTAGTGTCAGTTGCAGAGTTACTGCACAATTTGCGTGCAGAGGCATCATCTGGCAGATCATCGGAGAACCCACAGCATGGCCCGTCGCCCAACCGCACAAAAAATGCCCGCGCCGCAAGATCCTCTGCGCGCGGCAGCACGGCGTCGTGAGGTCGGTCACGCGCGGCTGAAGGCCGCAACGATTATCTGTGTCGCCGGTGCAGCAGTACTCGCCGCAATCACTTCAGCTGTCGCAAGCTCGATTCCCGTGCGCCACTCTGGATCCGGATCAGTCCAGGGCAGCCCAGCAGCGATTGCCGCAGCGCAACAGGCTGCCGTCAATCCCTCTGGCGGGATTGCATCCCAAGACGATCAATCCCAAAACGCACAGGCGCCGACCTACTCATACAACTCCCCGTCTGCTGCATCCGGAGCGTCGTAGCCCCCGCTAGCGCTGGGCAGGTCCTGGTGCCCCGAATGCATCGCGGGTCTGTGGCCTCCGGAGCCAGACGAGCCCGATCAGCGGCAGGATCACCGGAATGAATCCGTAGCCGCTCCCAAAGTTGGACCAGACGCTTGCGTCGTGGAAAAGATGCGGCTGCGCGACACTCAGTGCGCCGACAATCACCACACCGGCAAATTCCACGCACAGCGCGATGACTGCGGTCCGCCACGATTGCGCCGACGGACGCGTGAAGCACACAGCTGCCAAGAGATAGATTACGGCTGCTGCCGCGGACAACAGGTAGGCAACCGGTGCGTGGGAGAATTTGGTGACGATCTGAAAAATCGCCCTCGCCCCTGCCGAGATGGCAAAGATGGTGTAGACCGCAGCGAGAAGCCGGCCTGGACCACGTCCTGTGTGTGTTGTCGCCATTTACTGGTGTTTACCAGAGATACAAGAGTCGTAACACGGCAATAGCTACCGCCACGGCAATCGCAGCCAGAGCCGCGGAATCCCACCGCCCCGGTTCCTGCCCCCGAGCGCGAACAATCCCGTACGGAACAAGCACTACCGTGACAAACAGATACCCGAGGTACTCCCCCATCGACGGAGGATGATGGCCCTTTGCAATCACCAGGAGCGCGATGAGCGCCTGCAGGATGAGCTCGAGTTCACAGATCGCCGCGAACATCAGCATGCCGCGACTCGGTGCCACACCGCGAATCGCGCTCACGGATGCCCACAGAGCAATCGCAAGCAAAAACACACAGATCGCAAGGGCGGCAATTGCATTCATTCTGGCCGCTAGCCTACCCGCCACATTCATCTCATGGCACCATCGCGCATACGATGTGCATCGGTAGGTGCTGCCGACACCCACAGAAGGCCCCGATTACCCCTCATGACGCCGCGCATCACCTTTGATCCCATTGACGCCGCTGATGCGCTCACGCGCGGAGATGTGGTCGCGTTTCCCACAGAGACCGTCTATGGGCTCGGTGCGCACATCGGTCATCCGGATGCGGTTGCTCGCATCTTCTCGATCAAAGGGCGGCCCCAACATCACCCATTGATCGTCCACGGCGCCGATGCACGACTTCTCGACCGCTACGGATCGCATGTCAGCAACGACGCCTACCTGCTTGCCGAAAGCTTTTGGCCAGGCCCACTGACGATTATCGTGGAGCGGAGTCGCGAGGTGCCCGATGTCGTCACCGGCGGGCAACCAACCGTTGGATTGCGGGTTCCCGATCACATCTTGGCGCGCGAAATGCTTCTCGCCGTCAACGCCGGCGTCGCTGCCCCGTCAGCAAACCTCTTTGGGCGCATCAGCCCGACGACTGCGGCGCATGTCGCACACGACCTCGCGGGCGCGATCCCCCTCATCCTGGACGGCGGAGCGAGTGAGGTTGGAGTGGAGTCAACCATCATTGATCTCACCGGGGAGACGCCCACTGTGCTTCGACTCGGCGGAATATCGGCCGAAACACTCGCTGCGGTGCTGGGCAAAGATGTGAATGGCACCCCCACGGGGCCTGCCCGAGCACCGGGGATGCTTGCAGCGCACTATGCCCCACGAGCAACCCTGCGCATCGCCACGATGCAGACCCTCGCATCGGTGATCTCTGAATACGACCTCTCAACCGCACGCGTCGCCGTGCTTGGCACACCAGATGCGGTTGCACTCCCCAGCGGGGTTCTCTCCCTCACCCCACGTGGTACGTCAGCCAGTGACTTTGCGCACGATCTCTATCTACTCATGCGTGCCGCCGATGACGCAGGCACCACCGCGCTCATCGTGCTCCCGCCACAGGGTGATGGCATTGCCGCTGCGGTCCGCGATCGCCTGGAGCGCGCGGCACAGGCACACTCCTAGGCGGCCGCGCCATCTTCGGGTGGTGTGTGATTTCCCCACTCATCCCAGTGCACGAAGGTCTCAAACGCGGCGCGATTGCCAGGCTTGAAATCATCCCCAATGGTGTACGCGACTGGAACAAGGGCGACTTGGGTCACCTCGTCATAGGGGATCCCCAGGATCTGGGCGGCTTCACGTTCATAGAAGAGATGGATCGACGTCCACGCGGTGCCAAGACCCCGGGCACGGGCAGCAAGCATGAAGCTCCAGACCGCAGGCAGCACCGAGCCGAACTGGGATGCCATCACGACGTTGTCGCGGCCTTCGATCCGGTGGCGGATGACCGGGACCACCAATGCCGGTACTCGTTCGAGATTATCGGCGAGATATTTGGCGGAATTGCCGATCCGCTTCTGGCGCTCACGCGCCTTCGGGTCCTGCGCCGGAGGGGCCGGTGGCTCAACGAGGCCTTTAGTGATGTACTGATCCCAGCCTTTGCGATAGATCTCGGCAAGTGCCAGTCGCTTTGCAGGATCAGTTACCACCAGAAACGACCAGGACTGCTTATTGCCACCCGTTGGCGCTTGTTGGGCGAGCGCGAGGCATTCCTCGATCACAGACCGCGGAACGGGACGCTCAAGATCGAGCCGCTTTCGAACGGACCGAGTGGTCGAAAGTATGTGGTCGACATCAATCTGGGTCATGCGCCAAGCCTCCGGGTATGACAGGTGCGTCGTGTGCACGCTATCTGAACTCACTCAGAATCGACATCACAACCGCCGAAAGTGGCCTGCGCGATAGTGTCTGGACAGCAATGGCTGACACCTCCCCTACCCCCCCTGACACGCAGCAATTCGAGGTGCACCTCGTCGATGGGACCTGGGAGCTGAGTCGCCATCATTACGGCATGCCAAGTGCGGTGCGTGCGCGCCCCAACGCCGCCGTGCGCGCTGTTGTCCGCTCGATGGTGGGCCTTCTCGAATCGGGCGCGACACACATCGGGATCGCGACCGACCATGTGGTCGAATCGTTTCGCAATACGATCTGGCCAGGTTACAAAACCGGTGACGGGATCGAGCCGGCCCTCTTTGCCCAGTTCGAACTCCTTGAGCAGGCCCTCGTCGCGTGTGGATTCAGCGTGTGGCCAATGGTCGAATACGAGGCAGATGACGCGCTCGCAAGTGTGGCCGCCCAGGCAGCACGCGACCCGCGCGTCAGTCGCGTCATCATCTGCTCCCCCGACAAAGACCTCGCACAATGCGTCCGGGGAACACGCGTGGTCCAATGGGACAGGCGTAAGGACACCATCCGCGATGCAGACGGCGTGCGTGAACACTTTGGGGTTGCTCCCGAGCAAATTCCCGATTGGCTTGCACTGGTGGGGGACGCGGCAGACGGATTCTCTGGATTACCAGGGTGGGGCGCTCGCTCTGCAGCTGTCGTCCTCGATCGCTTCGGGGCGATAGACGCTATCCCCGATGATCCGGAGCGCTGGGACGTCTCAGTGCGCGGTGCAGCGCGTCTGGCAGAGACGCTCCGCGGCCAACGCGAGCTCGCCCGGCTCTTTCGCACTCTGGCAGTGCTGCGGGACGACCTTGACCTGGTCGGTCCGAATATCGACGCTCTTCGTTGGGCTAGTCCAGGTGCAGAAATTGACGACCATTGCAATCGAATCGGCGCGCCCGAGATACCGGAAAGGCACTCAATTGGATTGACACCGCGACCCAAATATCAGTAGATTTCCACCACCCCCCCCCCCGGCACTGTGACCACTGGTCATACGCCCCGTCTATGACCAAAGGGCTTACTATGCTGCATCGTTGGTGGATCAGTCTGATCGCGTTTGCCGCAGTTATTTCCGGATGTGTTGTGTTTTCTGGCATCGCATCTGCCGCAACGAGCTATGTGGTCACAAACTGTAGTGGCAGCGTCATCGATACAGGTTCACTCCCCTATGCAGTGAGTCAGGCGAATGCCAATGGTGGTGGTGACATCACTTTCTCGGTGAACTGCACCTCAAGCACACCAATTCTGCCTGCATCAAGCACTCCAATGGTGATCAGCAACCCGGGCACCTACACCATCACCGGAAATGGGCAAGCAAATACGGTGATTGACGGCAACGGCGCGACCACGATCTTTTCACTGTCGGGGAATGGTGTTTCAGTCACACTTGTTGGATTGGGGATACAGCACGGACTTACCACTAGCACGACCGTTGGGTCCTCAATCACCGTTGGCGTCGGAGCATCAGTATCTGTTGTCAGCTCAGCTATCACTCAACAGGCGAGCAGCTCTTCTGGTGCAGCGATCGTCAATTCCGGCACTTTGAATCTTCAGAGTTCAAGTGTCTCGAGTAATAGTACAAGGGGCAGAGCGGGCTCGGTCATCTTCAATGACGGTCGGGTGGAACTCGTCAACTCAACCTTCAATGGGAACAGCACCTGCTGCTTGGGGAATCTTCAGAACTCGAGCAACGGATACATGTCCATAGACCGCTCAACGTTCTCAAGCAATTCCACCTCGAACAACGGCGGAGCAATCTACAACCAAGGTCAATTGGTCATCTACTCGTCGACGTTCTGGCAGAACACAGCTACTACTGGGGCCGCAATCTTGAGTTCAGGTGGGTCAGTCAGCATTACCTCATCAACCGTTTTAAATAACTCAACAACTGGCACAGGTGGCGGTGGGATCAAAAAAACCGGCGGCACGATTAGCCTTTTAGGTGACATAGTGGCCGGCAGTAGTGCCCTCTCGGGTAATTGCCAGGGCACCATGACCGACCTCGGCTACAACATCTCCGATGACAGCACATGCGGCTTTACAGCAACTGGGTCTGTCAACTCAAGCCCCACGCTCGATGCCTCCCTAGGAACTCTTGCCAAAAACGGCGGCCCGACTCAGACCATCCTCCCGGCCTTAGGAAGCCCAGCTATCGGTGCGATCCCTTTCGGCACGACAGTCGGCTCTATTCAGATATGCGGTCTTCCTGATCAACGGGGATACAGCGTCTCGTCCCCAAGTCCGTGTGACATTGGTGCTGTCCAAACCCAAGGCTCGCAATACACCCCTGCCGCACTCACCATCACCGCAGCAAGCGACACAAAAACCTACGATGGCACAACCTCATCGAATGGTGTCCCAACGCTGACAAGTGGCGCGTTGCTCCAAAGCGATGGCCAGAACACTGACCATCTTGACTGCACCCAAGCGTTCAACAGTGCAAATGTCTTGACTGCAACCTCAACAGTTGCCACATGTGTGATTCGCAATGGTGCAGGAACCGGATCAAGCGGAGCAGATGTATCGAGTAACTACTCGATCTCCTACGTGGATGGGACCGGCACGATTACTCGCGCATCCGCAAATGTCACCGTCAACCCATACTCGGCGAGCTATAACGGTAACCCCCACATCGCCACTTACACCATCGCTGGTGTCAATGGCGAAACGGGCTCGACGGTGGGAACGATTGATGTCTCGAGCACCAGCCACATAAATGCGGGTACCTACCAGGACCCGTGGAGCTTCACCGGTACAGGCAACTACGGAGCGCAGGCAGGAGCGGTTGCCGATGTGATCCAGGGGGTAAACATCTCAACATCCATCATCTCCTCGCATGGCAAAGCATCGGGACAAATTTCCTGTTCGAGAACCTGTAGCGGAACCTGGACCCTGACCACCACAAAGAAGATTGTCATTGGTTCAGTGCGCTTCACCCATTCAGGTCAATGGCTGATTGTCTTGAACGCAAAGGGGAAGGCCCTCTTAAGGAAGGCAAAGCACCACTCCTTGAATGCCATCGCAAAGATTGCCATCAAACATGGCAAGACCTACATCCAGCACGTCACCGTGACGGGCAAATAGGCCGGGCAATCTTCAACTAGACCTCCAAAGGACGCCCATCGGGAGCCCCGTTGTCTTTCGCGTTCAGACCAACACAAGTTCTGAAGTCGTTATCGGGAGAACCTTTCCCCGCCAGCACCGCGAAGGGCTCCCATCGGGAGCCCTTCCTCTTTCTCTTCCAAATTCTTTCCCTGGATTCTCGCCCCCCTCGCGGCCACTTGCCCATCCATCCCATCTTTCCAAGGATCGAATGTCAGGCAATCATCATCACGACCTGAAAGCGATTGCATCGGACCTCCTGTTTGTAACCCGAAATACAGTCAATCGATAACTACCCTGACAGGGGCTCAAAGCCCCCCCCGTTTACGAGCGGAGGGCTTTCAGCGAGCGGCGCGTGACCGCAACGGGCCCACATATGGGCGACGAGCGATCAACACCACGCCCGTCAGGCGATCCTGGGCTCGGGCAATCCCATTAATGGCGTTTTTGAGTTGACTTGAGGTCGCGCCAGGGCGGGCAACCTTGCCCAGAATCTCAAGGCCCCGTCGTGGCCCCTCATCACGAATCACATCTTTGGCCGACGGAATCACAACTGCAAAATGGTTCGCGCCGACAAATTCTAGACCGGCATCACTCATCAACTGACGCCATTCGTCTTCGGTATGTGGATAGAGGCCACCGCGATCTGCTGCGGCGAACTCTGCGCCGAGGACTGCCGGCGAGATGCTTCCAGGCCCCCCAAGCGTGATGGCGAGTTCATGAAATCCGACCAATCCGTTGGGGCGCAACAGCCGTGCTGTTTCACGAAGCACCGCAGATTGGACATCGACCGGGATTCCCGTCAAAAGACCTTCCGCATAGACCACCGACGCCTCACCGTCCGCGAGGCCGGTGTGATCAGGCGCACCAATCACGGTCGCGACCGCGGGCCCGGGGATTGCCTTGTTCACGCTCCGCGCCTCTGCCTCATCGCGACAGATTCCGGTCCACGAATACAAGTTGTGCTCAGTCGCCAAGAGGCCCGTTCCACCTGCGCCGGGAAACAGGTCAATCACTCGATCGCCAGGACCAAGTTCCACGCCCTCAAACAGGCGTCGTGTCGCCGCGAGGCCCCCAGGGCGCACCACGCCAAGGCCAAGGCTGCGAGCAAGCGGCCATCCGCTCGAGATTGGGAGATCTTCCGTTGTGCGACGAGCGGTCGACCGGCGCATCAAACTCCTTGGGTCTGATTCGAGTGATCATCTTCACGATACCGATCCCACCGACCCGCACGCCGGATCAGGGCACCCGTCGAATGCACCTATGAATCGTTGCGATCGTCCCGAGCAGCTGCGCGCTGACCCGCCAAACGCCGCGCACGTTCGGCCCGCGTTGCCCCAACGAGCGCGAATGTGGCCATCGCGCCCCAGAAAATCCCGTAGCCAATGGCACGTCCGACGGAAATATTGGGCACAAACAAAATGATGTGCAGCCAAGAAATGATCACGATCGAGATCGGCCCGACCACGCCAATCTGCACCAACACACTTAAGTCTTCCCACCAGATCAAGATCTTGGGACGCGGCTTTGGTGCAGAGGTCATATCCCCACAATAGCGGCGTGAGCGCACGTAAGCCGGTAGCGTTGCACGATGGCCACAGACACGGATCGATTTCGCGAATGGGCATCGACGATCGCCGACGTGAGCGGCACGATGGCGCTGCTCAATTGGGACCGCGACACCGCGATGCCCGCATCGGGCACCGACACCCGAACTCATCAGATGTCGACACTTGCAGCCCTCTTGCATCGCGAACTCATTCGGCCCGAACTCGATGACGTACTCGATGCACAGCGCAACGCCGCCGCAAACGATCCAGTCGCCGCGCGCGAGGTTGCGCTCCTCACTCATGAGCGGGCCCGAGCAACCCGACTTCCCGAATCGCTGGTACGCGAGATCAGTGAAGCGGAGTCGCGTTGTGTGGCTGCGTGGATCGATGCGCACCCACGAGGTGATTGGGATGCCTTACGTCGGCCTCTCGCCCACCTGGTGGGACTCAAAACCCGTGAAGCAGAAGCGCTCTCGCACTCGGCGCACATCTACGACGCATTACTCGATGGCTATGAACCCGGCGCAACCACCGACGCGCTCACACCCCTCTTTGCAGATCTCGCGAGTCGCCTTACCCCGATGATTCTCGAGGCGCAGGCAACGACCCCACGCCCATTGCCGGCACGCCATTGGCCGCACGACGCGCAGATGGTGCTCGCCCACGAGATCGCCGAAATGGTGGGGTTCGATCACACCCGCGGGCGCCTGGCCGAATCGGCCCACCCGTTCTCCACCGCATTTGGTGCCGGGGATGTCCGTTTCACCACGCGCATTGACGAGCGCGACCCCATCAGCAACATCCTGACCGTGCTTCATGAGGTGGGTCACGCCACATACGAGCAGGGTTTTTCACCGGACTACGCGCGAACACTCCTTCACGACGCGCCCTCGCTCGGGGCACACGAATCACAATCGAGATTCTGGGAAAACCACATCGGTGGCACTCGGGCATTCTGGGAGCTGGTTGCACCCAGGATGGAGGCCCTCTTCCCGACCGCGATGCAGGGAATTCGCGTTGATGATCTCTACAACGCAACCATCGGCGTGCAGCCGTCACTCATTCGGGTCAACGCCGATGAGGTGACCTACAACTTGCATGTCGTGCTGCGGTTTGAGCTTGAGGTGGGGCTCATCAGTGGCCGCATCTCGGTCGACGATCTGCCTGAGATCTGGGATACCCGGATGGTCGAATTGCTGGGTATTCGCCCCACGTCCCCAAAAGACGGCGTGATGCAGGATGTCCATTGGCCCGACGGGATGTTTGGATACTTCCCGACCTACACCTTGGGGAATCTCTACGCGGCACAACTTGCCTCCACGCTCGATACCGAATTCGGCGGACTCGAGACGCGAATCGCCGCTGGAGATTTCGCCGCCATTCTTGGCGCGCTGCGCACACGGGTCCACCAGCATGGATCGCTGTATCCGACAGCCGAGCTCATGATCCGGGCAAACGGGGCGCCGCTATCTGCAGATCCACTGATCGCACATCTCGCCACACGGGTGCACAGAGCGATCTCGCCGCACGTATGAAGGGCGCCAAATCTGTATATCTCAGCCTCAACTTGAGGGTGAGATACTAGCCCTTTCCTCCCTGTTCTGCCGCCCACGTCGCTGCACCGATCACACCCGCGGCATTGCGCAGCTGTGCGATCTCGACGGGGGGCCGCACATCGAGGACACCCAGAAACCGATCACTCTCCGAGGTGATCTCGCCACCCAAGATCACCAAATCCACCCATAACAGCCGATCCACGGTTGCGATATACCGCGACAGCCGCCGAGCCCACACCTCCCACGCAAGGTCTTCGGTGACGCGCGCTCTGGCAGCGGCTGCGATCTCCGCATCGGCCCCGTCAATCTCGATGTGACCGAATTCCAAGTTCGGTACCAGCATGCCATCGACAAAGAGTGCAGAACCAATCCCGGTGCCAAGGGTGAGCATCAAGACGCTCCCCGAATGCCCCTGCCCCGCCCCAAATTGCATCTCTGCATACCCGGCAGCGTCTGCATCGTTGATCACCGTGCACTCGCGGCCAAGCCGCTCAGAAAACAGAGCCGGCGCATCGCGCCCGACCCATGATTGGGCCAGATGCGGGGCGGTCATGATCTGGCCATGAAAAATTGGTCCAGGGAAGCCGATTCCCACCGGTCCAGGGGTTGCCAGCTGCGCAACGACTCCCGCAATCACCTCACCCACGGCATCGGGTCCACCGCGATGCGGAGTATCAACACGGAGCCGCTCTCCGATGAGTGCACCGGTACGGGTGTCGACACATCCAGCCTTGACCGCCGTTCCGCCGATATCAACGCCGATCGCGATCACGCTGGGACAGCATCGCTGTGGTACTTGACCAGCGAGAACACCTCGTGTGGGGTGAGCCGCTCTCGGCCCCCAAGAAAGGTCAATTCAACGACGAACGCCGTACCGACAACAATTCCGCCAAGCGACTCAACAAGCTCGATCTTGGCCGCACCTGTGCCACCGGTGGCAAGAAGGTCGTCGTGAATCAGCACGCGTTGGCCCGGCCGAATCGCGTCTGCTTGTACCTCGAGCCGATCGGTGCCGTATTCGAGTGCGTACTCACGGCTCACGGTGGCCCCTGGGAGCTTTCCCGGCTTGCGTGCAGTGACAAAACCTGCACCCAAGTGCTGGGCGACTGCACCGCCAAGAATGAATCCGCGTGACTCTGCCCCAATCACCACATCCACCTTACGTGGACGTGCCCACTCCACGATGCGCGAGATCGCCGCGTCAAGCGCAGCGGGGTCGCGAAACATGGGCATCACATCAAAGAACAAGATCCCGGGCTTTGGATGGTTCGGAACCTTGCCAATGACCTGATCAAAGTCCATTAACTGGCCTTATCGGCGATTGCCCGCAATTCGGCGACCAACAAGAGCTGGCGCATATTGCCGACAAGACCGGTGAGCTCCTCGAGTGCCGTCATCGCCTCGGCCCGACGATCAGGGTTTCGCGACCGAAGGCCTGTCGTGAGCAGCTGCTCCAGCAATCCGGCCTCGCGCTCAGCAGCGGTGTGAAATTGGCGAAGATGACGCGGCTGCACTCCGAATTGCGCAAGCTCTGCAGCGGCCTGAATGACCTGCAAGGAGACCTCATCGAGGCCATTGGCGCCAGAAATCAGGCCATATTCCTCGAGATCCCGCACGAGTGCTGCCGATGCCCCAGTGCGCTCCAAGACTTCATCAATCCCATAGGTCCGCGATGGCAATGGTTCGCCGAATTGGGGACGCGTCGCATGCTTTTGTGCCGGCGTCGCCGGGAAGGTCCCCGCGGGTTGGGCATCGAGTTCGGCACGAATGACCCGCAAGGGGAGAAACTCATCACGCTGCAAGCGCAGAATGGTGCGCAGCCGCTCAAGATCGTTCGAGGAAAAGAGTCGATAGCCGCCTGGGGTGCGCTTTGGCGACACCAATTTTTGATCTTCGAGGTAGCGGATTTTCGAGATCGAGATAGTCGGAAAGTCGACTTTGAGCGCATCGCAGATGGCGCCGATCGACAGCGTCGGGCCATCCTGTTCGCGCACCACTGGGTTTTCAGAAACGGTCGTCATTGATCCAGAAACACCAGTCGGAACTTGCCGATTTGCAGCTCATCGCCGTGCTGGAGTACCTCGTACTCACGAATGCGACGCCGATTGACATAGGTGCCATTCAGGCTGCCCAGATCGTGCAGCGTGACCCCATCGGGTCCGCGCTCAATCGTGGAGTGATTGCGACTCACCGTGACATCGTCGAGAAAGATGTCGGATTTTGGCGAACGACCGATCGTTATTGCACCCGTGCGCGGGATCGCAAAGACCACCCCTGCCGGCCCACCACCCCGAATCGCCAGCACGGGTCCATCACTCCTGGATGCATCGCCATACCCCGAGCTGGAGCCATCATGCAGCGCAAATGGCCCCGTCGATTCAATCGTCACGCCATCGGGATGCAGCGGGGATCCGCAATTGCTGCAAAAGCGATGCGCGGGACTTTGGGGTTGATCGCATTCAGGACAACGCACGTGGGCTATCCCGCGCTTTTCGGTGGGTCTTGCAGGCGGTCCACATCAGGAAGACGTCCGGCCAAAATGCGGGCCAGGGCATCCACATCAACCACCGACAGCGCGCCCTCGTCTTTGGCCGTCAAACGGTGCACCAGTTCCTGGCGCAGCATGTCGATGCGCCCATGCAGGACACGGCGCTGCATCGAAACCTCACGTTCAGCTTGAGTGAGATCCTCGATCAGCTGTTTGAGCTCTGCATCGGGAACTGCAGCGAGATCGGGAAGCGGTTCCAACTCCATCTGGGGGCTCCTTCGCGGTTGCTACTCGATAGCATAGCGCGCTTCAACCCGAACCCTCAAGTATGGGTTGAGATACCCCTCCCCCGCGCCGCGACAATTGCGGTCCAGGCGTACTGCACAAAGGTGACGATCGAGAGCACCACCGCACCCCAAAACAGCACATCAATCCATTGCGCCGTGCTCAAAAGTGCCAGCGAAATCGATGCCATGACCAACAGTGACGACAACTTGCCCAAAAGATTCACGCGCACATCGAGCCCACTGTGGCGCAAGGCAATCACTGCCCCCACAACGATCACATCGCGCCCAAAGACAATCAGTGGTCCGACCGGTGGCAACCGGTCAATTGCAATCAACCCGATCAACCCCACCGCCACGAGCATCCGATCGGCAAATGGATCAGCAAGGCGGCCAAATGCAGTTTCAGCGCCCAGCAACCGTGCAAGAAAGCCGTCAATCAGATCGGTAATGGCGACCGCGGCAAATGTCCACGCCACAACCGCATCGGTCGTTCCATGCACACGGGTGAGCATCCACACCAACACGGGAAGCGCAATAAGGCGCCCGATGGTCAGTGCATTGGGCACCCACCGCAGACGCCGCGCAATGTCGGGACTTACCGACATACCTTCATCGGGGCGAGAGGATTTGAACCTCCGACCGCCCGGCCCCCAGCCGGGTGCGCTACCAGGCTGCGCCACGCCCCGAAATGCATGCTCAGGCTACCACAGGGGACAGCTCTGCCCCACAGCTCACACCGTGAGCCCGAAGGAACGCTTGTGTGCTCATCGAAGCCCCTGCCACAGGGCGTGGAGCGCCTGGGCGGCACCCTCAAGCGGGATGTCATGGGCCTGGCGGTCACGACGTACCTGCACCTCAAGCGGACCATCGGGCAGGGTGCGCTTCCCGATCGTGACCCTGATGGGACATCCCAGAAGTTCTGCTTCGACAAACTTTTCACCCGGCTTGGTGCCTGGGCGATCATCGAGCAACACGGCAAATCCCATATCGCTGAGCTCATTGAAAAGGGTGTCTGCGAATTGGGCCTGCGGACTCTCCGCATCTCCAACGAGCACCATGTGCACATCAAACGGCGCAAGCGCCTTTGGCCAGACGATGCCGGCCTCGTCATTGGATTGCTCAATTGCTGCAGCAAGAACCCGCGCAGGCCCAATTCCATAGGAGCCCATGACGATTGGTTGCTCGTGACCGTCGGCGCTGAGGTACTTCGCATCCAGGGGAATTGAGTACTTGGTGCCAAGCTTAAAGATGTTTCCGATCTCGATCACCGGCTCCAAAATGAGCGGCTCACCGGTCTCCGGGGCCCCTTCACCCTCGAGTACGGTCCGAATGTCGGCAACCTCGCCGGTGAAATCGCGACCAAACACCACACCCCGCAGATGCTCGCCATCGCGGTTGGCCCCGGTGACGTAGTGACCAGTGATAATGGTCTGATCAACGATGATCCTGACCCTTGAGACACCAATCGGGCCGAGTGATCCCGGCGCTGCGCCGAACCACTCCTGAATCTCATCCGGCTGTGCAGGGCGATGGCGCCCAATCAGATGCGCAATTTTCTTCTCGTGCACATCATGCTCACCGCGGACGATCGCAAGCACCGGTCCATCATCACCGACAAGCACGACACTCTTTGCGAGTCGCGCAGCCGCAAGCCCGGTGAAGGCAGACAAATCATCAATCGATCCAATCCCCGGGGTCGCAAAGGCCTCATATGCCGCCGGGGTGGCGCCAAAATCCGGCTCACGTGCGATCGAGACCGCAAGTTCAACATTTGCTGAATAGCTCCCGGATGGGGCCCGCGCAATGGTGTCCTCTCCCGCGGTGCTCGGTGCCATGTACTCATGCGCACCCATGCCGCCCATCATTCCCACATCTGATTCGACCATGTACCAGACCAAACCGCATCGATCGAAGATCCGTGCGTAGGCGGCAGCGTGGGCGTCATAGGACTTATCGAGCCCGGCCTCATCGACATCGAGCGAATAAGAGTCCTTCATCGTGAATTCGCGCACACGCAAGATTCCGCTCTTTGGACGCGGCTCATCACGGAGCTTTGTTTGGAACTGATACCAACTCTGCGGAAGGTCACGGTAGGACCGAATCTCGCGTGCGGCATGCCAGGTGATGATTTCCTCATGGGTCATCCCCAGGACCATCTCGCGCCCACCGCGATCCTTGAGCGCAAACTGCTCATCCAGGCCATAACGTCCGGTGGCTTCCCAGATCTCTGCCGGGTGCATCACCGGCAGTTGCACTTCCTGGGCACCGATGTGATCCATCTCTTCGCGAATGATCGCGGTCACCCGCTGCAATGAGCGCAGGCCGAAGGGCAGGAAGCTATAGAGGCCTGACGCCAACTGGCGCACGAGGCCTGCCCGCACCATCAACTTGTGGCTGATCGCCTCCGCGTCTGCGGGTGCATCACGAAGTGTTGGCCAAAATCGCCCAGAAAGTCGTACTGAGCTGCCACGTGGGGCGCTCGGAAGGCGCCAGTGAACGGCTGGATCATTTCCCATGGGATCGGACCCTACCGTGTGCGGCGGAACACATCACGCGCGCCGCGCTGGACTCAGCCCGCGACCCGTGGATAATTGGCATCCACATATTGATCCACCATGCCGATGAACTCCTCGGCCACGCGGTCGCCCTCGAGGGTTGCAACCTTTTGCCCATCGACATACACAGGCGCCTTCGGCGATTCACCGGTACCAGGAAGACTGATGCCAATGTGTGCCGCGCGGCTCTCCCCTGGGCCATTGACGATGCAGCCCATCACCGCCACCTGCAATTGGGCAACCGATGGCCGCTCGGTGCGCCAGATTGCCATGCGCTCGGCGAGATGCTGCTCGATCTGTTGTGCGAGCTGTTGAAACACCGTGCTGGTGGTCCGACCACATCCCGGACACGCGGTCACCTGTGGGCGAAACTGACGCAGCCCCAACGACTGCAAGAGCTCACAACACACCCGGGCCTCAAGCGTGCGATCTGCGCCAGGTTCAGGCGTCAAACTCGCGCGAATCGTGTCACCGATGCCCTGCTGTAACAGGATCGCAAGGGCTGCAGAACTGGCGACGATGCCCTTACTCGACATCCCGGCTTCAGTCAGGCCAAGGTGCAACGGGTAATCACAGCGCGCGGCAAGCTGCTGATAGACCTCGACCATCTCCTGCAGTCGGCTGGTCTTGCATGAAAGCACGATCTGGTCATGGGCAAGCCCAATCTCTTCTGCGGCCTCCGCTGAGCTCAATGCGCTCATAATCATTGCCTCACGCACGACGGCGCCTGCGGAGTCCGGTTCCGGCCGGCGCGCATTTTCTTCCATGAGGCCATCGAGCAGTTCTGGATCAAGCGAACCGAAGTTCACGCCGATTCGCACCGGGCGCTCATAATCAATTGCGGCCTGAACGATCGCGGCGAAATTGGCATCGTGGCGTGCGCCACGGCCAACATTTCCGGGATTGATCCGGTACTTCGACAACGCTCGCGCGGCATCAGGGAATTCATTGAGCAGGGTGTGGCCGTTGTAGTGAAAGTCACCGACGAGCGGGACATCGATCCCGTGGACCTCATCCAAGCGAGCCCGAATTTCTGCCACCCGCGCTGCGCTGGCACGGTTATTGACGGTGATCCGCACGATCTCTGAGCCGGCAGCAGCAAGGGCCGCCACTTGATCGGCGGTCGCACGCGCATCAGCGGTATCGGTATTGGTCATCGACTGCACGACGACGGGTGCATCCCCGCCAACACTCACCGGGCCGATCTGGCAACGAACAGAGGTGCGTCGATGACTCATACCGGGTGAAATCTACTTTCCGGGAAGGACGGTGCCATGGACGATATTCAAGACATCCTTTTGGAGCACCACCACAAACAAAATCACCATCAGTGTGATTCCCACCACTGCCGCACGCTCGTACGTGGCGGCGGCAAAGGCACGGCCTCGGATGCGCTCCATGACCGCAAAGAGAATGTGCCCCCCATCAAGCGGCGGGATGGGAATGAGATTAAAAATCGCAAGCGCCAGACTCAGCAATCCGGCAAAGGCCAAGATCGTGGCGAACCCTTGTGAGGCGACCTCGGTGTAGAAGGCGCCGACCCCGACAACACTTTGCACCTGATTTGGGGTCTGCACCGTCCGGGTCACGGTTTCATGCATGACATACCAGGTATATGTCCCGCCCTTATGAATTCCGTCAGCGAATCCGGCCCTCTCGGTTGCATACCCAAAGCCAACTCCAAGATGCCCCACGCATTTGGTACTCGTATGCGGATCACAGGCGGCACCATTCGCGTTCACCGACTGCAATGTGACCGCACGGGTGACCGGGGTTCCGGCGTGCTCATAGGTCACAATCACGCGCTGATCGGGGTGCGTGCTGAGCTGCTGGCGAAAGACTGCAGGGTCGGAGCTTTTTACCCCGTTGATCGCAAGCAGGTGATCGCCGGGCCGTATTCCGATGTGCGCCGCCGGCGAGGCCACCTCGATCTGTGCCAATCGGGTGGTCGGGGCACCATTGTTGGGAATGCCTACCCAATACATCGCGCTGAATGCAAGAACGGCAAACAACAAATTGACAAGCGGGCCCGCGGCGATCGTCGCCACCTTGCGTGGCAGGCTCGCTGCGTAATAGGCCCGCGGCACCAACTCCTCGGGGATCTGCTCATCGCGGTTCATCCCGCTGATCTTTACGTAGCCGCCAATTGGCAGCCACCCAAGCCCATAGCGGGTCTCGCCGCGGGTAAATCCGAACAATTCGCGGCCCATGAATATCGAGAAACGCTCCACACGCATCCCGCACCATTTGGCAACAACCATGTGGCCCGCCTCATGGATGATCACCAAAAAGATCAAGATGCCAATGAACTGTGCGATGTAATTGGCGGTCGTCATCAGGCAAGGCTCCGCATCTGCGACAGCGCGACATCGCGACTCATTCTGTCGGCCTCGAGTACCGATTCGAGCTCATCGCCGGGTCCGACAGGAATCTCGTCAAGCGCCGCCGCAACCACGGCCGCGATATCGAGAAATCCGATCTCGTCGTTGAGAAATGCGGCGACTGCGACCTCGTTTGCGCCATTGAGCACCGCAGGTGCGGTTCCTCCCGCGCGCCCCGCCTCGACGGCAAGGGCGAGGCATCGAAAGGTCGTTGGATCGGGTTCCAAAAACTCCAAGGTCATTCCTGCAAGGGGCAGCGGTGTGTTTTCGGGTGGTGGGTCGGGCCAGCGCAATGCATACCCGATCGGCACCCGCATATCTGGGGGCCCGAGATGCGACATCACCGATCCGTCATCCAAGCGCACCATCCCATGCACGAGCGACTGGGGATGCACCACAACTTGAATCTGGTCATACCCGACACCAAATAGGTGATGCGCCTCGATGATCTCCAAGCCCTTATTCATCATGGTCGCCGAATCAATGGTGATCTTTGCCCCCATGCTCCATGTGGGATGCGCAAGGGCTTCTGCCACCCGCACGTCACGAAGTGCGGCAGTATCGCGTCCTCGAAATGGCCCGCCGGAGGCGGTCAAGACAATTGTCCGCACGCGGGCGGGTGGAATATCCGCCAGGAGCTGAAAGATGGCCGAGTGCTCAGAATCCACCGGGACAAGCATCGCCCCGGTTGACGCACGCACCTTGGCGACAATCTCTCCACCGACGACAAGGCTCTCTTTGTTGGCAAGCGCCACGCCAATCCCACGCTCGAGTGCGGCAAGGGTTGGGGCCAATCCTGCGGCACCCACAAATCCATTCAGCACCACGTCAGGCTGTGTGGCGTCAATGAGTTCCCCAAGATCCTGGCTCGCGGTGAGCGTGCCACCCCCGGCAGCGCATGTGGTGTGCACAACCCCGTGTGCGACGGCTTGGGCGCGCAGCACCTCGATTTGCGTCCCGCAGGCGAGCCCGCAGACGGAAAGATCCGGGGATCGCGAAATCACATCGAGCGCCTGAACGCCGATCGATCCCGTCGAACCTAACACCAAGATGCGTCGCACAATCCAAGAGTCTAGCGGGGGGTTGGCCTCCACCCTCCCGGATGCGGTTATGCGCTCGTTGGCCCCAGGTGAAGATTGGGGAGCTCATGGGCGGTTTCACAAAACGCTGCGACAAGGGCAACTGCCGAATCAAGATCGCGCGGGTCGAGCGTCTCAACCGACTGATGCACATACCGGGTGGGAATCGAGACGCAGCCCGCGATTGATCCCACTCCTGATAACTGCAATTCACGGGTATCTGTGCCGCCGCGTGGCATCACCTCAAGCTGGTGCGCGATATCGCGGCGCTCCGCGATGCTGACCAAATGCTCCACGACCTCGGTCGGGACAATCACGCTGGTGTCATAGACCTTGATGGCCGCGCCACCACCGACCTGGCTGACGTGCTGATGAGATGGAATTCCCGGTCCATCATTTGCAAGGGTGATGTCGATTGCCAGCCCAATGTGCGGCGTAATGCGCGACGCCGCTACCCGTGCGCCACGAAGCCCCACCTCTTCTTGGACGGCAGCAACTGCGTACACATCACACTCATGCGCCCCGAGGGCCCGAATTGCCTCGATCATGACGTATAAGCCGGCCCGGTTATCGAGACTTTTGCTGGTGACAAGATCGCCGAGTTGTGACAGGTCGCGTTCACGGGTCACCACGTCACCCGGGCGCACCAGATCGCGCACGCGATCGACGGGAAGCCCGATATCGATGTAGTAATCCTCAAGCTTCGGGGGACGTTTTCGGTCCTCCTCGCTCATCAAATGAACTGCCGTCGTGCCCATGACCCCCAACAGGTCCTCACGCCCGTGGACGATGACCCGCTGTGCGGTCAGGGTCTTTGGATCAAACCCTCCTAAGGGGATCACGCGCAAGTATCCGGAGTCCTCAATGTGCTGCACCATGAATGAGATCTCATCCATATGGGCGCACAGCATCAATCGCGGCCCATCTCCACGCTTGTGAGCCACCAGGCTGCCAAGTGGGTCAACCCAGACCTCATCGACCAACGGGCGCAACTCGCGATCCACAACCGCGCGGATCTGCTCTTCATGGCCGGGTGCTCCCGGTGTGCGGCACAGCTCAGATAACAGCGCAAAGTTCATGTCGTACACGCTACACAACGGTGTACGTTAAAAAATTCGTTTGTATGCTGTCCGTAGGCAGGATCGCACGACACGAATCCGCATATGACTGATGCATCGACATCCCCGCAGGGCATTGATGAGCTACTGAGTTGGCGGCTTGTTGTTGCCGGGCGCCTGATTCGCACGATGGCCGACACCAAGATCGATACCCAAGCCGGAGGGGCACCGGCACTCGGGGCCCTCCTGCGTCTGGCAGATCACGACGACATCTCCCAAGCTGAGCTTGCACGCCGGCAACGGGTGGAAGCACCAAGCATGTGTCGAATGATCGACCGGCTTGAACGCGATGGCCTTGTCGAACGCACCCGCGATGTCACCGACAAACGCATCATCAAAGTGCGCATTACCGATGAGGGACGCAACGTCGCAGCCGCCGGACGCGAGGCGGTCGCCGATCTCGAGTCTGGCGCCTTTGCGGCGCTCGATACCAGTGAGCGCGCAACACTTGCCGAGCTCCTCGGGCGTCTCTTGGATGCACTGCCGGAAACCGGCGAGCTCCACGAGTCGAATCGCGCGACCTAGTTTTACGTCAGCGCGACGGTCACGAAGTACGCCGCCACGGTGGCGAACATCAAGGCGTCAAAGCGATCAAGAATTCCGCCATGCCCCAACAGGACGCGGCCCGAATCCTTGACACCGATATCGCGCTTGAGCATCGATTCAAACAGGTCCCCGATAAATCCTGCGACGCAAATCACGACACCCAAAATCAGTGAATCCCACCCGGATATCCAATCCATATAGAGCCCCGCAACCCACACGGCGGCTGTCCCGACCACAAGCCCGGTCATCAGGCCCTCAAGGGTCTTTCCGGGCGACACGAATGGGGCAATACGACGCCTCCCCCAGAGCTTGCCGCCCACAAAGGATGCGGTGTCAAACACCCAGGTCCCCACCAGCACATTGGCGACTGCTCCCCCACCATGCGGCAACTGCCGCATGGCAACTAAGAGTCCAAAGGGCACCGCAACATAAAACACTCCAAAGACCGTGGTTGCCATGCGCCCGGTGATGTCATCTCGGCGCGCAACAAGAAGTCCCGCAAGCGCCGTACACCCAAGACCCACCCCAACCCCCAGGACCACCCCCCGGTCGCCCGAGGAGTACCCCCACGCACCAAGAATCGATGCGATGACTGCGAGGTATCCCGCCCATCGCAATGGGCGCCACGCGGCGGTGAGCGAATAGAACTCATACATCGCCAAAATCGCGATCAGGCCAACCACGGCTGCGAAAATTCCGCCGCCTACCACTACCACGATGATCCCCAGAATCACACCGGGTATGGCGATTGCGATCCGCGACCCAAATGCACTCCCCGCGGCAAGGCGTGCCCCAAGACCCCGGCCCTGACGTCGGTGATCCTCGCGGTCGTCGAGGAACGTATCCTCGTCGTCGAAATCGTTGTCGTCATTGACGTCGTCGTTGTCGTCGGGCAGCTCGACGCGCCCGACAGCGGGATCATCATCGATGGCGTCAGGCTCCAACGAATGCGCAGATGCATCAATGATCGGGTGATCGCGCGTCGACTCGTTGTCGAAGAGGTCGTCGACATCCAAAAGAGGATCGGCCTCGTCGCGGCCGCGACGGCCAAAAGATGGAAAGCGCGGGCTCATCGTCCACCAAACCGACGCTCGCGAGTACCGTAGTGCGCAACAGCCAATTCAAGATCGTCGGCCGTGAAATCTGGCCACAATTTGTCCGAGAAATAGAGCTCGGCATAGGCGGACTGCCACAACAAGAAATTCGAGAGACGTTGTTCACCGCTGGTCCGGATGACCAGCTCCGGATCGATCAAATCAGGGCCATAGAGAGCTGCGCGAAATGCATCCTCAGTGACCCCATCCTCCGGCACGCTCGCGAGGCGCGAGACGGCGTCGAGGATTTCCTGGCGACCACCGTAGTTCATGGCGATAAAGAGCCGCAGGCGAGTGTTCTCACCCGTTCGGCGTTCGGCGTCCTCAATGCGGGCACGAAGTGCCGGTGCAAGATCATCTCGGCGCCCGATAAACCGCATTTGCACACCTTCGGCATCGAGCTCGGGGACCTCGCGGTCGATCATTTCCGAAAAGAGTGTCATCAAGTCATCGACCTCATCCTTCGGGCGGTTCCAGTTCTCGGTGGAGAACGAAAATACCGTCAGATCAGACACCCCGATATCACCGGCGCGACGGACCACCTCTTTGAGGGCGCGAGCCCCGGCGCGATGCCCCGCGGCAATCGGCACATTATGCGACCGCGCCCATCGACCATTCCCATCCATGATGATCGCCACCGACTTCGGCACCCGCCCCAGCGGAACACGCGGTTGCGATCGCGCGGAACGCCCTAATCGCAATGCGGAACGAGCCGCCGAGATGCGTGATGAAAAGGTCATAGTCTGGCCACAGCGGCTCCCGACGGGAGCGCTGCCTTACACCTCGAGAATCTCGGCTTCTTTGCGGCGCAGGTGCTCGTCGATCTGCTTGATCTCTGCATCGGTCAGCTTTTGGACGTCATCCTGCACCCGGCTGACGTCATTCTTTGAGACATCACCGTCTTTTTCCGCGCGCTTGATCTCATTGAGGACATCGCGGCGAACATTCCGTACAGCAACGCGGGCCTCTTCGGCCATCTTGCCGATGAGCTTCACAAACTCCTTGCGGCGCTCCTCCGACAACTGCGGGATCCCAATGCGAATGACCTGACCGTCATTGTTGGGGGTCAATCCCAGATCGGATTCTTGAATCGCCTTCTCGATGCTGGCAAACAATCCCCGGTCGTATGGCGAGACGGTCAACAGCCGTGCCTCGGGAGCGGAAATTTGGGCAAGCTGGTTGATGGGGGTTTTGACCCCATAGGCATCAACGGTGATGCGGTCGAGCAATGCGGTGGATGCACGCCCAGTGCGCACAGATCCAATCTCGTTGACGAACGCCTTGGTGGCACCCTCCATACGTCGCTTTGCGTCGTCGAGTCGTTCTCTCATGGGTTGCTCCTTAGTCCGTCGTCACTCGGGTTCCGACATGGTCACCGCGCAAAATTCGTCCAATGTTTGCTTCGTCGGCCATGTTGAAGACCAAAATCGGCAGGCGATTGTCCATACACAGCGTCAATGCAGTGGTGTCCATCACTTTCAGCCCCCGCTCAATCGCTTCCATGTGGCTGAGCTTGGGAATCAAGGTTGCGGTCGGCACCACGCGGGGATCCGCATCGAGGACACCTTCGACATTGTTTTTGGCCATCAAAATGCATTCGGCGCCGATTTCCAGCGCACGAAGTGCCGCCGTCGTGTCGGTCGTAAAGAACGGGTTTCCCGTCCCGCCGGCAAAAATCACCACGCGCTTCTTTTCCAGGTGGCGCATGGCCCGCCTGCGAATGTAGGGCTCTGCCACCTCTTGCATGGCAATTGCCGACTGCACGCGGGTGACCAATCCCACCTTTTCAAGCGCATCCTGGATCGCGAGTGCATTGAGCATCGTGGCGATCATGCCCATATAGTCGGCGGTCGATCGATCCATACCGGCAGCGGTGCCGCTGACGCCACGGAAGATGTTGCCCGCGCCGACCACAATTGCAACTTCGACGCCCATATCGGTCGCTTCGCGCACCTGCCGCGCGACCGCGGTGACCCGATCGGGGTCAATGCCGTAGTCATTGGTCCCCATCAGGGCCTCGCCCGACAACTTCAGGACGATGCGCCCAAACACTGAGGCTGGCGCGCCAGCCTCAGTGCCAGAGTGCTGCGGGTGTTGCTTACTGTCCACCGAGCTCAAATCGAACAAATCGACGGATGGTGATGTTCTCACCGACTTCAGCAGAGAGGCGTGCGCGCAGCTCATCGATCGTCGGCTGCTTCTTCTCGCCAAGATCACGAACGAATTCCTGATCGAGAAGGCAGATCTCCTTGAGCCGCTTGGAAATACGACCCTCGACGGCCCGCTCGCGCGCCTGCTCAGGAATGTCCTTGGACTGATCTGCGGCGATGTCACGCTCGTTTGCAAGCCACGCCTCGGGGACCTCTTCGGACGAGACAAACAGCGGGTTCATTGCAGCGATTTGAATCGCAATGTCGTGCACGAAGGCCGTGAATGGCTCACTGCGCGCAACGAAGTCGGTCTCACAGTTGACTTCGACGAGCACGCCAACGCGGCCGCTCTGGTGGATGTAGCTGTCACAAATGCCCTCGTTTGCGGCGCGTCCCGCCCGCTTTTCAGCGGCGGCGACACCCTTCTTGCGCAACAAGGTGACCGCGGCCTCAACATCGCCCGCGGTCTCCTCAAGCGCCTTCTTGCAATCCATCATGCCTACGCCGGTCTTCTCACGAAGATCCTTCACCTGCTGCGCGGTAATGGCGGTGCTCAATTGGTGTGCTCCTTGAATCGAATCCGGTCAGACGACAGCGATCACTCTGCGGCAGGCGCAGCAGTCTCTTCAGTGGCGGGAGCGTCCGCGGCAGGAGCTTCTGCGACTGCGGCAGGAGCCTCAACGGCAGGAGCTTCTGCGACTGCGGCAGGAGCCTCAACGGCTGCAACAGCGGGCGCCTCGCCCTGTGTCGCTGATGCGGGCAGACCGACCGTCGATGGGTCGAGGCCCTTCCCCTCCAAGATCGCGTCAGCAAGTGCACCCAAAATCAGGTTGCACGAACGAATCGCATCATCGTTGCCGGGAATCACATAGGTCGCCTCATCAGGATCACAGTTGGTGTCCACGAGACCGATGATCGGAATACCCAAGCGGTTGGCTTCCGCGACAGCGATCATTTCCTTTTTCAAGTCCACGATCACGATGGCATCCGGACGGCGCTGCATCTCTGCAACTCCACCCAGGTTCGTTTCGAGCTTGACGAGCTCCGCGGTCTTGGTCAGACGCTCACGGGTCGGGAGCAGCTCAAGCTGGCCCTCACGCTGTTGCACACGCAATTGGTGCAGTTGCTTGACCCGCAAGGCCATCGTGCCCCAGTTGGTCAACAGACCACCGAGCCAACGGTGCGAGACGAACGGCATACCGCAACGCAATGCCTGTGCGCGCACCGCGTCTGAGGTCTGCTTCTTGGTGCCGACGAACATGACGGTACCGCCACGCTCCGCAATTGCCCGGCAGATGTCCTGCGAGCGCTCCAGCAACGTAATCGTCTGCTGGAGGTCAATGATGTAAATCCCCCCGCGCTCACCGAAGATGTAACGCTTCATCTTGGGATTCCAGCGGCGGGTCTGGTGGCCAAAGTGCACGCCAGATTCCAGCAGTTGCCTCATCGTGACCTTGGACACGACAGCTCCTCACATAATGGTTGTTCATAGATGACCGTCACGTTCCCGATGGACCGAGCGTGCAGACTGCACTGACGGCACCACCACCGGGGGTTCTCGCGACGGGTAGATGGAGTACGAGAAACCTTCAGCGCGGGATCTTAGCGCGTATGGGCCGCCTGCGGGAGATTTATGCGCGCCGCGGGACCCGTGCACGTTCGCGGTTGAGACTCAATTCCAGCTCATGCGGCAACGGGCTCTCGCATGCGACCGGTTCACACCCTGCAATAGGGTGCGTAAAGGAGAGCTTGTAGGCATGCAAAAACTGCCGATCAAGCCCTCGTCGATCGGCGCGGCGGCCATAGACCGGATCACCGACGACGGGAAAACCCGCCGATTCGAGGTGGACGCGAATCTGGTGGGTACGCCCGGTCTCAAGACGCGCCTCACACAAGGCCACGCCAGTAAATCGTTCAATGACCCGAAGATGGGTGATTGCCTCGCGTCCGGTCCCGGTATTGACAACTGCCATGCGCAGGCGATCGCGCGCATGCCGGGCGATCGGCCGGTCAATGCTGAATGCAGGCGGTGGCTCGCCATGGACCAGCACCAAATATCTGCGGTCGATATCCCGGTCGCGCAACATCTGCTGCAAACGGCGATGCGCGGTATCGGATCGTGCGACAACCATCAATCCGCTGGTATCGCGATCAAGTCGATGCACGATGCCCGGCCGCGTCGGGTCGTCCCCGCCCGCGGCGGCGAGCCCAAGCAAGCCATGCACCAGGGTGCCGGTCGCATGACCGCGCGCAGGATGCACGACCAACCCGGCAGGCTTATCGACGACAAGCAGATGCGGGTCCTCATAGGCAACTCGAAAAGCGATGCTTGCGTCGGGGACCAGCTCGCTTGTCTCCTCCGCACGCAAGCGCACCTCGATAACGGCACCTTCTGTCACCACATCGCGTTTGCGCGGGACGGCGCCATCGACCAGCACGCGTCCGTCGAGAATCAAGCGTTGTGCTTCTGCTCGGCTTCCGACCTCATCGCGGGCGCCCAGAAAGACATCAATGCGAGCTCCAACGGCCGCGGGTTCCACGACAAGCCGAACATGCGCGTCTGGCGCATCGCTCATCGACGCACATCGGTGGCTGAACCGCCGATCACGACGTGGCACCCTCAGCGAGATCCTCTTGACCATCTCCTTGCAGCAACCCCAGCACAATCATCGCCGCGCCAATCGTGATGCAGCAATCCGCGATGTTGAAGGTCGGCCAAAACGAGAAATCAATGTAATCGGTGACGCCACCGTGCACGAGGCGATCGATCAAATTGCCCAGACTTCCACCAACAAGCAGCCCGGCCCCAATTCCCGCAATCGCATTGCGTCGCACCAAGCGCGACAGCGCAATCGCAATCCCACACAACGCCAACACCGTAATCACACCAATGATGGCCTGCTGGCCAGGAAACATTCCAAATGCGATGCCGTGATTGGTCACGCGGGTGATTGCGACATGCGCGGTAATCGACCACCCCTCCCCGACGGCCAACTGATGCCGAATAATGGCTTTGATGATCTGATCGAGCACCAACGCGATCGCGGCAACCACAATCAGCCGCACCCACCGATCCCGCGACTCGCGACGGAGTCGGCGTTCGGTGGCCATATCGACATCACGCGCATGGAGCGCACCGCGAGTACGGGTCATGCAACCTCAATCAGAGGGGTGATCGATTGCACTAGGGCCGCAATGAGTGCGTCGCTTGCGCCATCTATCTCTACCAGCTTTCGCGCTCCTGATGAACCACGGCCGACCCGCACCGCACTCGGACGGACCCCTGCCGATGCCGCAAGATATGCACACAGCGCCGCATTTGACTGCCCCTTATGGGGCGCAGCGGCAATTTGAATGCGTACCGCACCATCTTGCATGCCCACGACCTGTGTCCGCCTGGCACGGGGCACCGCTTTGACACTCATCACCACGCCACCCTCGCGCACCCGCAACCACTCAGGAACCGAATTAGAACCCATTCAGTAGCGACACCACGAGCTGCTGCACGATTCCCAGCACGATAAACGCAACGATCGGCGAGAGATCAAACATCCCCAGCGGCGGAATCACTCGACGAAACGGGCGCAGATACCAATCGGTTGAATCCACGACGAAATCCCGCGCCGCCTGGGTGCTTCGCCGGGAGGGCACAAAGGTGAAATACGACAGCGCAATCCGGATCAGAAGCACCAGGAAAAACACCATAAACACGGCGTCGACATACGCGGCAACGGCACTCATCTGGCTAGGCCTAAAGTTCCGCGGCGCGCTGTGCGGCCGCGACAATGGCATCCGCGACATGCGCACGCACGCTACCGCGCTCGAGCACGAGCAGTCCGGCGATCGTCGTACCCGCAGGAGAGCTCACGCGCTGGCGCAACTCGGCAGGATCTGGATCATCGCTCAAGAGCGCCGCAGTTCCGGCAACCACACCGCGCGCCATCGCGCGCGCCTGATCGCGTGACAATCCGCTCGCCACCGCGCCCTCTTCAAACGCCTCGACGATCAGTGCAAGCAGCCCAGGGCCGCTCCCGGCAAGTGCGGTTGCAGCCGGAAAGAGCGATTCCGCAAGCACCACGACCTCGCCGAGCCCCTCCAGGATCGTGACCGCGACATTGTCGGCCATGGCCGCGCCCCCGTCATCGGCAACCGCAATCACGCCGGCGCCATGACGCACGGCAAGATTTGGCATCGTGCGCACGAAACACACGCCGGGTGCAGCGGCAGCGAGACGCGCAAGATCCCATCCTGCGATAACAGAGATCACCACCGTTTTCGGGCCCACATGACCAGCAATCGCCGTCAATGCGGCCTCGGCATCCTTGGGCTTGACCGCACACACCACAAGTTCACAGGCGGCGGCGTCGGAAATTTGCCCAACCGACCCACCGATCTCGTCGGCGCAGGCAGCTGCTGCCGCAGGAATTTGATCGGCGATCACACACGCAGACCCAAGATCTGGACGGGCGCGTACCAATCCCGCCAACATGGCGCGACCCATCGCCCCCGCGCCAACCAGGCCGATCGAGGTGGGCCACACCTGCTGCGGATCAGAGGTCGTGCTCAATACTGGTTGAAAAAGCCCTTCTCAAGAAGGCGCGCACGCTCTTCGGCAGACAACTCCACATTGCGCGGCGTCAGCATGAAGACCTTGTCGGCGACGCGCTGCATGCCCCCGTCAAGAGCGTAGGTCAGACCACTTGCAAAATCGATCAATCGCTTTGAGAGATCGGTTTCTGCCGCCTGGAGGTTTAATATCACCGGCACGCTTGCCTTGAACTTGTCGGCAATCTGCTGGGCGTCATTGAAGTTCTTCGGCATGATCAGGTGCACCTCCGAGCGCGAGGAGCGTGGTTCGACCGCACGCACGACCGTGTGGCGCGCAGCTGAGCGCGATGAGCCAGAGTCTGAGTAGATGTCATCAAAGTCATCACGCCGACGCGTCGAGAGGCGTCGCACATTCGGACGATCACGGTAGCTACGTTCGAGGTCCTCCTCGGCGTAGGTACTACGAGAGGACGACGAGGTCCGGGTGGGTTCGACGTCTTCGTATTCATCATCATGAAAATCGTCGTGGCCATCGGCCATGCCGAAATACACGAGTGTCTTGTGCCACATATCGCCGATTGCCACTATTCGACCTTTCCCCGCTCGATTAGTCCACGCCCGAGACGCACGATGGTTGCACCCTCTTCGACTGCAACCACGTAATCCTGACTGGTTCCCATTGAGAAGTCACGAAAATCGTGACGTCCATCCCACGCAACTGCAAGTCGTTCGCCCAATTCGCGCACGCGTGAAAAAGCTGCCCGACTTCCTTCTGGATCCGCAGTGGACGCCGGCATTGCCATGAGCCCGCCGATCACGATGTGCTCCAAATCGGAGATCTGTGCGACGAACGCGTCAACCTGTGACGGAAAAATTCCGGATTTACTGGGTTCCTCATCGGCGTTGACTTCGACAAGCACCCGCGTGGGACCTTCCGCCCGTGCCGCGATTTCTGTCGCGAGTGCAACTGAATCAACACTATGGATGAGCCGAACCCTGCCAAGCACCTCGCGGACCTTGCGGCGCTGGAGATGCCCGATGAAGTCAAACGTCAACGCCTGCCCCAAAAGGTCCTGCTTTTCTTGGAGCTGCTGAAGGCGGTTTTCGCCAATCAGATGGATTCCCGCGTCCGGGAACAGCGCGGCCTCTGCCGGTGACACATACTTCCCCGCCACCAGCAACTCGACAGCGTCTGGACCCCGGCCAGAGCGCACCGCGGCTGCGGCAATCTCGGCAGTCGTTGATGTGACTGCGTCCCGGAGGGCGTCCGTGTCGAGAGAAAGGGAATCGCTCACCCCGCAATGCTTGCAGATCTCGGCGACATCACATGCCGTCGAACCGAACACCAATGGTCGGGCGATCGATTGAGCGATCGCCCGACCACGAGGTTCATCAGTTATCCGCCGTACCCGACTGCTTTTGCCCATGCGGGGTTCACCACAAAGGATGTCCGCGATGCGGGCGAATTGACCACAAGCGTTGCAGGGGATCGATCGAGAGTCTTCGGGGCGATCTTCACCTTATTTGTCCAACCGGAGAAGCGGGTCACAGTTGGAAGGGCCTTGTTGAGATAGGCCACGTAGTAGGCGTGCTTGCCGTAGTGGTTCACCATGTACGCGAGCAATCCCACCGAGTCATAGGTGTATGGGGACCAGACACCCGGGGCAGCATGGAATGCTGCACGGTAGGCCGAGACATACGGGGCTGCACCGGCAAATACTTCTGGACTTGGCACACCGACGACGGGGCACTTGGCAGCTGCGTGCAGCCCGGCCTTGGCGATGTAGTCAATGCCATAGGCACTGAAATCAAGCAAGCACTTTGATGAGGTCCTGCTGCTGGTGATGGCCTTGGCAATGATCGCTGCCTCTGGCGTGTAGGTCACCACGAAGATCGACGATGGATGCGTTGCCTCGGCTGCGGCAACAGCTGCCCCATAGGTTGTCTTATTGCCGGTTTGTGTGTTGATCGGGAATTGTGTTGTCGCGACATGCTTGGCGGTCAGCCCCGCAATCACAGCGTTCTTCTCGGCGATCGGATAGCCCGCCGGGTCGGTGGCGTCATAGATGACCGCAACACTCTTGGAGTGCAGCCATGTCGTGAGCGCCTTCGTTGTCACGGGAGCGATTTGGTAGGTCATTGGCTGCAAGGTCGCGCCGAGCCCACTTGTGGCATTCCGCGAGGTCAAGCGCACAGGGAAAATGCCGTGCTGCAGGTAGATCGGCAGGGTACCGACACCAACGCCTGAGTTGTACGGCCCGACGACAAACTTGATGCCCTGGGCAATCGCCGCTTTCGCATGTGCAATACCAGTTGCCTTATCGGCCTGCCCGACATTTGGTCCGGAGCTTGCCGTGTCATTGATTGGCACGATCTGAATGCGGTAGCCCGGCTTCCCGTTCGGTCCAATGATGCCGCCATTGGCGTTGATGCGTTGCGCCGCAAGTTGCGCGCCATGCAGCATTCCCTGTCCCAAAAGGCCATTGTCGCCCGTCAGCGGGGCCTCAAGACCAATCTTGACGACGTGGGCCTGCGTGGCACCAGATGCCAACACCGCACCAGCGCCGACAGCAACGACTGCGGCGCAGCCGGCAATCGCGCCCCCAGCTAACCTGCGAGAACTCAATCGCATCCCCACCCCTGACTGATCACAACTCACGTTTGCGCCGGATTCGGCACCTCACACGATCCTTTCGTGTGTGCAAAGAATGTAACAACACCCGTCACATGCATCGATTTTTTGGGTGCGCGAGAACCTTCTCAGACCGAAGACCAGAGAAATGTGCCTACACGGGCCAGATAAGCCCCATTTGGCGCCCCGTGGGCGCACCATCGCGTCGATAGCTAAACCAACGATGTACATCGCATGACGTACAGGTCTCCAGTGCCCAGATCGCATCCTCGGGGATCCCCACCGTGCGCAGCGCAGACTGCGCCGCTGCGGCAAGGTTGACTGCGCGGCCCGCAATGACGTGGTCACCGAAGCGGCGCGAGAACTGATCCTGCAGCTCATCGCCCACCTCATAACAACAGGGGCCGATCCCCGGGCCGATTGCCACACCGGTACGACCCGGCGCGTCGAGGATCGCGACTGCTGCCTCAAGAATACCGCCGATAAGGCCCTTCCAGCCGACATGCACCGCGGCGACCTTGGGGCGGTCACGTCGCCACAACAGCACCGGAAGGCAATCGGCACCGAAGACGCCGACGGCAACACCTGGGGTCTGGGACCAGATGCCATCGCGATCGGGCCACGCAGAGTCGGGCGCGAGGAATGCGCTCTCTGGCAGTGGATCGATCGCCGCACCAATATGTACCCCATGGACCTGGCTGCCAAGCTGGACACGGGCAGGATCAATCCCAAGACGCGCACAGAGCGCTCCACGATTCGCGCGGACCGAGTCAGGATCGTCAGCGACGTGGGCACCAAGGTTCATCTGGGCATACGGACCGATGCTCACGCCGCCGATGCGTGTCGTAAACACCGCTCCCGCCGGACCATCGACCGGCACGACAACAAGCTCAGGATCCGCCATTACGCATCCCGCGCAACACGCACGGCGAACTCCAGCTGCGCATCGCGCCCCTCGACCTGACCATCGAGTACTGCGACACGCAGTTTTGCGAGCGCACGACCGATCGCAGGTCCCGGGGTCACCCCAGAGCGTGCAAGATCTGAGCCACGGATCACAGGACGCACATCGCGCCACTCACGCCACCACGTCGCTACCACCTCGGCCCCTGCGGCACGGGCACCGATTTGCATTGCTACCGGACGTGCACCGAGGAGCGCGTCAATCGAGGATGGGCTGTACGGCATCGCGCATTGCACAGCCAACGCTTCTCCATCCGCAAATTCACGGGCAACCCCTCGCGCCCATCCCGGAATCGCCATAACGTCGCGCACCTCCGATGTGAGTGCAACTCCACCCCGCAATGCCCATCGGGCCACATCCGGCGCATGCGGCGTCAGGCGGCGCCACACATCATGCGCCGCATCGATACGCGCGATGACATCGGCCGACACGTCGATGATTCCAAGACACCCAAAGGCGACGAGATGTGCGAGTGCCGACGCGGGAGATTCCTCATCGAGCAAGCGTTGCAATTCGCGCGCCACCCGCGTTGAGGTCCAATCGATTCCACCGGCGACCGCAATGATCGCCTGAGCGGACTCGAAAGAAATGGCGAACCCGAGCCGCCCGGCATACCGCGCCGCGCGCACGATCCGGCTGGGATCCTCGATAAACGCATCATCGCGAAGCGCCCGAATCACACCTGCCGAAAGATCACGCTGCCCACCGAATGGATCGATCAGTGCACCCGTTTCGGGCCCTGTCACACGTACCGCCATCGCGTTGATTGTAAAGTCACGACGGCCAAGGTCATCTGCAAGATTCCCAGGGCCGACAACCGGGAGTGCACCGGGCGTGGGATAGGTCTCCGATCGGGCCGAGATCAGATCAACATGGCCGCCGTGGTGTGGCAACTCAAGGACACACGTTCCGAAACGTTCGTGGGTAACGAGCCCGCAGCCGAGCTCTCGAGCGACAGTGCGACCGACTGCAATCGCATCACCTTCCACCACAAGGTCGACGTCATGCAGATGCGCGCGCCCAAGCAGCGCGTCACGCACGATTCCCCCCACGACGCACACCTCACCGACAAGATGCGGGGTGACAAGGGCGATGATCGGGTGTGCCAGCAGCCCACCAATATCAGCGCTACGATCCGGCATATGAGTTGGGATCCGCTTTCCGAAAAGCTTGTCGAGAATTCGCCGCTCCGCACACCGGAACTAGTTGCTGCGTTTGCCCGGTATGAGCATCTGACCATCAGCGAACTCGACACCGCATGGGATGCGATCAATGTCGCGTTTCGCGAATGGGTCGATGCCCCGGACAACACGGGAGCCCCGATCCAGTCATCCCCACAATACTGGGACCGGATCGCGATCGACTCACTTCGCGAGCGCCGCACCTGGTGGGAGTAATGCGGCGGCGCCCCCGAAAGGGGCGCACGCATCGCACGCAGCTAGGCGCTCGGCACCCGCGCGACGACCTCGATCTCCACGCGCGCACCCAGCGGCAGCGCGGCGACGCCGATCGTGGAGCGCGCAGGGGCATGCGATCCAAAGTGTTTCGCATACACCGTATTCATCAGCGGGAAGTCATTGGCGATGTCGATCAAGAACACCGTTGACTTGATGACGTCGTTGAGGGTCGCTCCGGCTCCAGACAGCACTGCGGCGACGTTGATCAGCACCTGCTCGCTTTGCGCGGTGACATCACCGGGCACGATCTGACCGGTTTCACGATCCACGGGCACCTGCCCAGAGACGAAGATCAACTCTCCGGCCGGCGCAACAACAGCCTGGTTGTAGGGCGCACCTGCGACCGGCGCAGGGGCCGCCTCGGTACGAATAATGCGCAACTGTGCACTCATTGACGAACCTCCACTCCAGCTGTTGCCATTGCCTGTTTGACCTCGGAAATACTGAACACTCCGTCATGAAAGACCGACGCGGCAAGCACGGCATCCGCATGACCGGTGGTCACCGCATCGGCAAAGTGGGCAAGCGTGCCAGCTCCGCCGGATGCAATCACCGGAATCGGCACCGCCGCCGAGACCCGAGCCAACAGATCGGTATCAAATCCGTCCTTGGTGCCGTCGCGATCCATACTGGTCAGAAGAATCTCCCCTGCCCCACGCTCCGCCGCCTCTTTGGCCCATGCAACCGCCTCGATACCGGTCTCGGTGCGCCCACCGCTGAGATAGACCTCCCAGCCACTCCCATCTGCCCGACGCTTCGCGTCGATTGCGACCACAATGCACTGACTGCCAAAGCGGGCCGCACCCCGGGTAATCACATCAGGATCACGCACCGCAGCAGAGTTGATCGAGACCTTGTCTGCCCCGGCAGATAAGACGGCATACATGTCGTCCTCGCTGCGGATCCCTCCCCCGATCGTGAAGGGAATAAACACCTCAGCAGCGGTACGCTCGGCGAGCTGCACAATGGTGCCGCGCGCCTCATGGGTCGCGGTGATATCTAAAAAGACCAGCTCATCGGCGCCTTCTGCGTCGTAGCGACTCGCAAGCTCGACCGGATCACCGGCATCGCGGAGATCGACGAAGTTGACGCCTTTGACCACCCTGCCAGCATGAACATCAAGGCAGGGAATAACACGAATCACGAATCGCCACCCACACGAGGCGTGTCTTGGCCGAGCACCGCAAGGGCTTGGGCAACCGTGAACCGCTCGTCATAGAGCGCACGGCCCACGATGACCCCGGTGATATTGTCGAGGTCAAGTTGCGCGAGTTGGCGCAAATCATTGAGCGAACTCACGCCGCCTGAGGCGATGATTCCCAATGGAGGTGCTGCCGCCGACAGTCGCCGCAAGGCAATCAGGTTTGGCCCTTCGAGCATCCCATCGCGGGAAATGTCGGTGTAGAGAAGATGGCGCACGCCGGTGGTCACCAAATCGGCCGCAACAACCATCGCGTCACGATCACTGGTCACGGTCCACCCATGGGTGGCAACCATCCCATCGCGGGCATCCAACGACACCACCAATTGATCACCCAAGCGGTCAATGGCCCAGCGAAGGAGCTCTTCATCCTGGAGCACTGCGGTGCCCACAACAACTCGATCAATTCCGGTCGCAATCGCGGTCTCAATGGCCGCACGAGAGCGCATTCCGCCGCCATAGTGGACGGTGCCGTCAAATGCCGCGGCAATGCTTGCAACGATCGCCGCATGCACGGGTCCGCCCTCACGGGCGCCGTCGAGGTCAACAACATGTAGATGGGTCGCACCCTGCTCGGCAAAGTGCCGTGCTTGGGCAACGGGATCCTCGTTAAACACCAAGACATTGTCGAAATCACCCTGCACAAGACGCACCGCGCGCCCGTTATGCAGATCGATCGCGGGGAACAACATCATCTCCCGACGACCTCCTTGTGGGTTGAGACACTCGCAATCCAGCGCGACAGAAGCCCAAGTCCAGCCCGGCTCGATTTTTCCGGGTGAAACTGCACACCCGTCACCGAACCAAGCTGCGCTGCGGCAACGAAGTCGCCACCATAGTGCACGGTCCCGAGAATGTGGGCGGGGTCATTTGGGACGGCTGCATAGCTATGTACAAAATAGTAGGTCGAGGCGCGGTCATCGGTCTCCTCGGGCACCACAGAACTCAGACCCCTCCAGTGCACGCGATTCCAGCCAATTTGGGGCAATTTACGCGGGGTCACCAGGCGACGCACCTCCCCCGGAATCACGCCGAGACCGACTGCACCCGGGCTCTCTTCACTTGCATCAAAAAACAACTGCAATCCAAGGCAAATACCGAGCACTGGACGACCGTCCGCTGCCGCGCCCCGAACCACCTCGTCAAGCCCCTGGGCCCGAATGCGCTCCATCGCCTGCCCAAAACTTCCTACTCCGGGAAGCACCAACGCGTCGGCCCCATCGGCTTCGGCATCAGAATGCGCAATCACTACGTTCGCACCAAGGCGCTCAAGCGCCTTGGTGACGCTGCGCAAATTACTCATTTGGTAATTCAGGACCGCAATGCGCGGACCGTGTGGGCTCACAAAGACCCCTTGGTGGAGGGAACCCCTGGCATTCGCGGATTCGTCGTCACCGCAGCACGCAATGCGCGCGCAACCGCTTTGAATCCACACTCGATGACGTGGTGAGGATTTGACCCGGCCAGCATGCGCAGGTGAATGGTCAGCCGCGCATTATTGGCGAGCCCTCGCAAGAATTCTTCCAACAGATCGGTCTCAAATCCGCCAATGCTCGCGTAGGGAAGTGGCACCTCGCAGGCCAAAAACGGTCGTCCTGAGACATCGATTGCCGCCTGGCCAAGGCATTCGTCCATGGGTACAAGCGCCTGTCCATAGCGCTCAATTCCCGCGCGATCGCCGAGGGCGCTCGCGAGTGCCATCCCGAGCGTAATCCCGACGTCTTCCACGGTGTGGTGGCTTCCGGTCTCAAGATCACCCCGCGCCTCAACCTCGAGGTCGATGAGCGAGTGGTGCGCAAAGAGCGTCAACATGTGATCGAAAAAGCCGACGCCGGTCGAGATCGTCGCCGAACCCACGCCATCGAGGTTGATGCGCACACGCACATCCGTCTCACCCGTGGTGCGCTGTGACTCGCCAATTCGACTCAACGTCCCCCCTCACGACTCATGTTGCGCACCGCCGCCGAGCGCCCGTGAATTGGGAACCCTTCGGCTGCAGCGATTTTTTCTAAGTGTGGTGTCAATTGTGCAACGGCCGTGTCGGTCATCTCCACTATCGACATCCGACGCAAATACGTTGATGGTCCAAGCGCCGACGCAAAACGCGCCGCACCCCCGGTGGGCAGGACGTGATTTGAGCCTGCCACGTAATCACCGTAGGCAGTTGCACAATTCGGCCCGATAAACACTGCACCTGCCTGACGAATACGATTCGCAATACTCGCTGCATCCGCGCAACAAATCTCGAGATGTTCGGCCGCAAATGCCTCACTGAGCCCAACAGCATCATCAAGGCTCTCACAATCCACCAAGGTCACCGCACCAATGGGTGTCTCGTACCCCGAAAGCGCGTGAGCGACCGCATCGATAACTGTCGGATCATGACTGGCAAGGGCCGCAACAGAATCGGGTCCATGCTCGGCTTGCGCAAGAAGATCGAGTGCCATGGCCTCGGGGTCTGCGCTCGCATCGGCGATGATCATGACCTCGCTCGGCCCCGCAAATCCATCGATTCCCACCTGACCACTGACCTGGCGCTTGGCCTCCTGCACCCATGAGCTTCCCGGCCCCGTAATCACTGCGACCGGTGCGACTGACGGGGTTCCATAGGCGAGTGCGGCAATCGCTGCAGCACCACCGACGGCATAGACCTCATCAATGCCCAAAATCTCGGCGGTCGCCAAAATAACGTGAGGCGGGAGTCCGTCCTCACCAGGTGGACTGGCCACGGCAATGCGCTCGACCCCGGCGACCTGCGCGGGGACCACCGACATCACCAGACTCGACGGGTATGCCGCACGCCCTCCGGGCACATAACAGCCGGCCGCTGCCACGGGCACCACCCTCATCGCGATGCGCTGCCCATGAGCGAGCTCGACCTCGGTATCACTCGGGCGCACCGCAGTCGCAAAATCTCGCACCTGTGCTGCGGCGATCTCGATCGCACGTGCGAGCTCGGGATCAAGGGCTGCCCGCGCCGCGCGCAATGTGCTCACGGGAACGCGGACCTGATTCTCGGTAAATGAGGGTGCTCCGAATTGACGGGCATGGGCAACAAGTGCCATATCGCCACGGGTGCGCACATCATCAATTGTCGCCTGGACAATCGCAGACAGCTCGGGGTCGGCAGCAGTGTGCGGCGGACGCAGTGCTGATGCACACGCCGCAATCTGATCCGGTGCGCAGCGGATGCGCACAGGAGCACTCATCGCGACTCCGCAGCAACCGCCTGAGCAAGGCGCGCGGTCAGTGCATCGATCTCTTCGGCCCGAAGCTTGTGACTCACCCGATTGGCAATCAAGCGCGCCGAACTGTCAAAGATGTGTTCCCGCTCGACCAAACCGTTCTCACGCAAGGTCCGACCGGTCGCAACCAGATCGACGATCCCATCGGCAAGCCCGACGAGTGGCCCGAGCTCCACAGATCCGTTGACCTTGACGAGCTCGACCTGTCGACCGGTGGCCAGAAAGTGGGCTTCTGCAACTGCCGGATACTTGGTGGCAACCCGCAAGACGCCAAGCCGAGCAATGATTTCCGAGGTCGGATCCACCCCATCTGCGGTCGCATACGCCATCCGGCATGCCCCAAATTCAAGATCGAGGAGTTCGTAGACATCGGGGTGACGCTCATTGATCACGTCACGACCAACGATGCCGATATCGGCCGATCCTGCCTCAACGTAGGTCGGGACATCGCTCGGACGAGTCGTAATGAACACGGTGCCATCGGGCGCGGTGAAAATCAGTTTGCGACTCCCGTCGCGCAGCGGTGAAACATCGACTCCGGCGCGCTCGAGCAGTTCAATGGCGTCGGGATACAAGGCCCCGAGTGGCATGCAAATTCTTAACGGCGCGATGACAAATCCTCCTCCGGCCGTGCACTCACGAAGCTCGTTCCATCAGCACGATCAAGAATGCGCAGCCCACCAGCATCCTGGACGCCCACAAACCGCCAGCCCTCGGCCTCGGCAAGCGCCTCGCCACGAGAGTCCCCTGCGGCAAGTCCGATCACGACGATGCCCGCAGCACGAATGCGCGCGCTGAGTGTCAGTTGCTCATCGAGCCCCCCGACCAACACGATCCCGAATTCCAGATCGCGCGCGCGGGCGCCGTCAGTAATGGCACGGTGAAGCGACTCGACCTCGATCGAAAACCCAACCGCCGGACGTGAGGTGCCAAAACGGGACGCAAGACCGTCGTAGCGACCGCCCTGGGCTACCGGAAGGGCTGCGCCGCTCGCGTATGCCTCAATCACGAGGCCTGAGTAGTACTTCCAGTCGCGCAGGATCCCCAAATCGACCAATACCGCATCATGGAGCCCCTCTTGGGCAAGAAGCTCCAACAGGCGCGTCATTCGCGCACAGGCTTCACGGGCAAAGGGCACGACTTCTGCGATCCGTGCAAGCACATCCGTATGCCCCCGCATGGCAGGAAGGCCCGCCAGAAGCTCTGCCTGTGGCTCAGGGCACACAAACTGCGCCGCCTCAGTGCGCCAGGCAACAAAATCCCGTGCCTCAGCAGCGCGCGACAAGCGCTCGCGAATCTGGTCAGGGACTCCGAGCCCCTCAAGCACGGCAGCGGTCACCGAGACATCACTCAGTCCAATACGTGCCTGTGACAACCCCGCATCCCGCAGTGCTTCCCACAACACCAAGACGATCTCCGCGTCCGCTTCAGGGCCATCGGCGCCCACAAGCTCTGCCCCCGCGTTTCGCACCTCTGAGGCGACCGGCTTGCCGGGCTGTGGCACACGGAAACTGGGGCCGGTATATGCGACCCGAATTGGGCCAGGATGATCGACAAAGCGGGTGGCAATCAACCGCGATACGGGGATCGTCATATCGGGACGCAACACCAGAACGCGCCCTGATTCATCAAACAATCGATAGGCGCGATCGAGCCCGCCGCTTTCTGCACGCTCGAGGTGGTGCGCGAACTCAATCACCGGTGTGCGCACCTCGCGATAGCCGTACCGCGAAAAGGCAGCGCGAAGGGCGTCCTCGACCGCGCGCAATTCGGCTGCCTCAATCGGCAACACATCGCGGGCACCGTTCGGCAATGCCCCGACCGCGGATATCTGGGGGTCAGTCTGCGACACGTTCAATGTGTGCACCGAGTGCACGCAGTCGCTCATCAATACGTTCATAGCCACGATCAATTTGGCCCACGTTGCCGATTGTCGTCGTACCGCCCGCAACCAATCCGGCGATCAACATGGCCATACCCGCACGAATATCGGGGCTCTCGACCCGCTCGCCATAGAGCTGGGCAGGGCCACTCACGACAGCACGGTGCGGGTCACACAACACGATTCGAGCCCCCATGGAGACGAGCTTGTCCACGAAAAAGAGTCGGTTCTCAAACATCTTCTCGAAGATCATCACGGTGCCGTGCGTTTGGGTGGCAACCGCCACCGCGATACTCGTCAAATCGGCCGGGAATGCGGGCCAGATTCCATCATCGATTTTGGGAATCGCCCCACCCTCATCGGCGAGTACCCGCAGATCCTGATTGGGGGGAACCCGCAAGGTCGTGCCATTGAGCTCAACTCGGATCCCTAAGCGTTCAAAGGTCAAGAGGATCATGCGCAGATCTTCGGGGCGCACATCCTCGATGGTCAGATCCGACTGGGTGATCGCGCCAAGCCCAATAAAGGACGCGATCTCGATGTGGTCGGGGCCAATACGAAAGCGCCCTCCCCCGAGGCGATCAACGCCCTCAATGCGCATCACATTGGTGCCGATCCCGTCGATCTTGGCGCCCAAGGTCACCAAAAAGCGCGCGAGGTCTTGGACGTGCGGCTCACATGCCGCGTTCTCAATCACTGTCTGGCCGGGTGCAAGCACCGCTGCGCAGAGCACATTCTCGGTGGCGGTCACCGAGGCCTCGTCGAGGAAGATGTCTGCGCCGTGCAAGCCCTTTGGTGCGCGAATCACATAGGTGCGTCCAGAATCGATTTCCGCACCGAGACTGCGAAAGGCGAGCATGTGCGTATCGACGCGGCGGCGACCAATGAAATCCCCACCCGGGAGTGCCGTCTCAACGGATCCGCACCGGGCAAGCAGTGGTCCAGCGGCAAGGAGCGACGCCCGAAGGCGACCCGACAGCGCAGCATCAAGGCGGGTGTGGCGAATGTTGTCGGCCCGCAAGACGAGGGTGTTCGGACCTTCTTCCCGAATCGAGACGCCAATGTCATCAAGCAATGCCACCATTGTGTGGACATCGACGATCCGTGGCACATTTTCGAGAACGACCTCTTCATCGGTCAGAAGGCACGCGGCCAAAATCGGCAGCGCGGCGTTCTTGTTCCCTGCGGGAGTGACAGTCCCCGCGAGTGGACGACCGCCTTCGATGACGAACTTTTGATTCACAGACTCAGACCGTATCAGGACCCTTGCGTCCGAACTGCACTCAGGAGACGCTCATGGTCGGATGGACTGCAGAAAAACGCCATTGAGGCGCGCACCGCCGGAGGATGATTTAGCCAACGCAGGCAAACTCCCTGCTTATTAATGGCAGAAAAGGCTGCTTCCGGCTCTCTGCCATCAATTTGAAACACCACAAGCCCCGCCTGCGGGCCATCGGGGGTCAATATCGTCACCCCGGGAATTACCCGAAGGCCATCACGCGCCTGGGCCATGTTGGCAGCCGTCGCTGCGTGGATTGCGTCCCACCCAATCGATTCAAGCCACGCGAGCCCGGCAAGCCAACCATGCACCAGCAGCAGTGGCGGCGTCGAGATCTCATAACGTCGGGCGCCGGCGTACATATCGACCGTGCCATCGGGCTGGTGATTTGTTCCGGCCTCATAGGCACAAAAGGTCAAATCAACGCGCACACGCGCCTCTTCAGAAATCCATAAGGCGCCAACGCCTTCAGGGCCCAACAGCCATTTTTGCGCGGGAAACGAATAGGCATGCACGCCAAGCGCGTGGACATCGACAGGGATCGACCCCACCGCTTGGGCACCATCAATGACGATGAGCGCTCCGCCGTCCCGCGCCGCACGCGCAGCGCCCGCAATGTCCAAAACCGCACCACCCGACCAGGTCACATGCGACAGCGCCACCAGGCGCGTCCGTGGTGTCATCGCCCGACGCACCGCTTCCTCAAGCTCTACTTGAGACTGACTGTTGGTCAGTCGAGTGACCTCTAATCCGAAGCGACGCGCCACCGTTGCGATGGGCACGCTCAAGCCAGGATGCTCACTATCAAGGGTAATAATGTGATCGCCGGGCGTCCAATCGATTCCCCAGATCACCACATCAAGGCCGATCGTGGTGTTACTGGTAATCGCCATATCCGCGGCAGACCCACCAACGAGCTTCGCTGTCGCGGCACGCAGTTTGGCCATCGTGATATCGGTCAGGCCCACTCCTGCGGGGCCCATCCGCGCAATACCGAGCTGGTGCTCAGCTGCCTCGTTGATCGCGCGTACAACCGGTATCGGCAATGGCCCTGTGCCACCGGTGTTGAGGTAGACCTCTGACCCAAGGATGGGTAATTCTTGGCGGATCGCCTCAAGATCGAACGGCACGAGCCTATGGTACCCGACGCCCGCCTCCCGTGAGGCCCATGGCGAGGCGCGCTAAAAGGGCTCCTCGCCATCGGTCCCGGAAGACTCACCAGCGCCTGTCAGCTCTTCAATCCGCTGCTCGGCAAGCGCCAAACGCTCCCGGCATATCGTCAAATACTCTTGTCCCTGGGCAAACAAGGCAATTGCCTCCTCAAGGCCAACATCCCCGCTCTCGAGGCGAGCAACGACGGTATCGAGCTCGGCAAGCGCCTCCTCGAATCGCAGCGGCTCATCTGACGTGGTCATTTCTCCCCTTTCAGCACATGTACGTCAATACGTCCATCATGCAATTCAACGACTGCCGCCTCGCGCGCGCGCAACTCGTCGGTAGAGACAAGCGGACGATCTGTCACAGCATCGCGCACGATCGCATACCCGCGCGCAAGGGTCCGGGTGGGTGACAGCGCATCAAGGAGGGTCGCATTCGCTACCACTCGCCGATCCATCACCGCAACCGCATCTTGCATCGATCGATGTAGGCGTCCACCTATCTGCGGCAATTGCCGATGCGCATCTTCCATCACGCGCAGTACTGCGAACTCTTGGTTGCGCGCGCGGGTTGTCACCTGTGTATGCGCGCGAGCCCCCACTCCCCGCAACCCCGCCACGAGACGCTGCGTCCCAAGATCGGCGTGCTGCGTCCCCGCATCACGGATCCGTACAAGACCACGAAGAAGATCGCGCTGGATGGCATCAAGGCGCGCGGTGATACTCGAGAGATCAACACTCACCACCTCGGCAGCGGCGGTCGGTGTGGACACCCGTCGGTCAGCGACAAGGTCACAGATGGTGACGTCCTTTTCGTGACCAACCGCGCTGACCACCGGCACACCGGATGCGGCGACCGCTCGGCATACAGACTCATCATTGAACGCCATGAGGTCCTCAAGCGAGCCACCCCCGCGCGCAAGAATAATCACATCGACTCCGGGAGTCGAATTTGCGGTTGCGAGCGCGCGGACAAGCCCACGTGGAGCTCCGGCCCCCTGGACCGGGGCGTCAATCACGACGACATCCGCCGGGAATCGTGCCCAGAGATTGTTCAGGACGTCGTGGCGCGCGGCACCGACTGCACTCGTAATCAGGGCGATACGACGTGGCAGCATCGGAAGGGGGCGCTTGCGGTCATCAGACAACAGACCCTCAGCACTCAGCAGCGCCTTTGTGGCCTCAATACGCGCCAGCAATGCCCCCTCACCAGCGAGCTCCAAACGCTCAATCCGCATCGAGATCTGAGAGCGGTCCTGCCAAAAATCGACCCGTCCATAGGCATACACCAAACTTCCATCCGCGGGAGCGTTGGGGAGTCGATCGAACAACACCGACCGCATCGACGCATCAATTTGGTGCTGGTCACGCAGGGTGAAATACACCTGCCCGCCACGTTGGCGCAAATTTTGCACCTCAGCCTCAACCCAGAGACTCGGAATGTCATCAAAGCGTCGCGCGAGCGCCGCGGTGATTTCTTGCACCGCCCACACCTCGCGGGCGCCGACGGTTTTCACCCCAACTGCCGTTCTGCGATCTCCGCGGCCGTGACGCCACTTGAGACCGCACCCTCAAGCGACGGATGCATGGTGAACTCACCGGCGAGCAGCAGGTTTGGCACATTCGTGCGAGTTCCGGGAAGCGACCTGCGCACGCCCGCAAGCGGGCGAAACTGCGCAAAGGGATGCCGCACGACGCCGATTGATTCCGCGACTCTTGACCATGGAAACTCTGGGAACCAGCGATGGATCTGACGCTCTAGTGCATCCTCGATCCCCGCAGCCGTGGCATCGGAGTCTCCGACGCTTGTCGCCACGACAATGTGTGGCGCGCCAACGGCGTCATGACGATTCACATTGGTGGTCTGGCAGACAAGATCAATCCGTGGATGCACGCCGCTCTCGGGCGCTGCATTCAAGAGAATCTTTCGGCCCTGATAGAGCGATGAGCGCAACGCGAAACGTGCGCTCGTGACGGATGCGCCGTCGCTTGGGATCTTCGCGGCGGTGCCCGCGTCGTGATCGGCAAGCAACTCGCGGGCCGCTGGGGCGTCAACGGCCAGAATGACAACAGCCGCCGAATACGTGATTCCATCACCATCAACGGCGCCCGTCATACGACCTGAATCCGGATCGCGGGCCAAGGCTGCCACACGCACACCGGTACGTATATCCCCGCCGGTCTGACGTATCGCGCCGGCCGCCCAATCGCCAACCATCCCGAGACCGTCCGAAGGAAGAACCGACGGCCCACGCACCAACATGGACAAAAGGAAGAGAAAATACCCAGGATCTGCCGACAGCGATCGATCAAGAAAGATCACACCAAACAGGGGCCGGAACATCCGGTCGATTGCCGCATTCGAGAATCCACGCTGCAACAAGAATGCTTCGGTCGTCGAGGCTTCCTGGTCGCGCGCGAGGAGGCGACGAGGGGAGGCGAACCGTATCTCCGCCGCGAGTCGCACAAACCGTGCCCGATCCGCGACATCGAGTGCCGAAAATCGAAATAACGACAACGGCGACGAAGAAAGCTCACCCCATTGAGCGCCGTCGAAAAACGCACCGCCGTCTACAAACGGGCGTAGATCACTTTTCGGTATGCCGATATCTGCAACGAATTTGCGAAAGGCGGGATATGCAGAAAAGGTGACCTGGAAACCGCGATCGACCGGGCGACCACCCCACCACTCGGTCCGCGCACGACCACCAACGGCATCTGCGGCCTCGAGCAGTCGCACCTTCCGCCCGGAACGCGAAAGATCCAAGCCAGCGGCGAGCCCGGCGAGCCCTCCACCGACGATGAGCACATCACTGACAAGATTCTGCTCTGACATCTGTTCCGATCGTAGCAACCCCACCACACGCAAACTCACTATGGCGGCGTAAATGAGGGCATAAAAAAACCGCCGCCCTCAATGACGAGGACGACGGTTTTCAAAATAACCCGGCGGCGACCTACTCTCCCGCGAGTCTACACTCGGAGTACCATCGGCGCTGAGAGGCTTAACTACTCTGTTCGGAATGGGAAGAGGTGTTTCCCTCTCGCAATAACCACCGGGAAGTCGTGAGGAAATACCCTCAAGACTGCATAGGACATGTAGGTGTGCAAATCTTTTGTCAAGCCCTCGGCGGATTAGTACCGGTCTGCTACACGCGTTACCGCGCTTCCACATCCGGCCTATCAACCAGGTGGTCTACCTGGGGCCTTACCCTCTCTAGGAGGTGGGAAATCTCATCTTGAGGTGGGCTTCCCGCTTAGATGCTTTCAGCGGTTATCCCGTCCGAACGTAGCTAGTCAGCAGTGCCGTTGGCACGACAACTGATACACCAGAGGTTCGTCCATCCCGGTCCTCTCGTACTAGGGACAGCTCCTCTCAAATTTCCAGCGCCCACCGCAGATAGGGACCGAACTGTCTCACGACGTTCTGAACCCAGCTCGCGTACCGCTTTAATGGGCGAACAGCCCAACCCTTGGGACCTACTCCAGCCCCAGGATGCGACGAGCCGACATCGAGGTGCCAAACCTTCCCGTCGATGTGGACTCTTGGGGAAGATAAGCCTGTTATCCCCGGGGTACCTTTTATCCGTTGAGCGACGGCAATTCCACTCTCTACCGCCGGATCACTAAGGCCCACTTTCGTGCCTGCTCGACCTGTCAGTCTCGCAGTCAAGCTCCCTTATGCCTTTACACTCTACGCACGATTTCCAACCGTGCTGAGGGAACCATTGCGCGCCTCCGTTACATTTTGGGAGGCGACCGCCCCAGTCAAACTGCCCACCTGACACTGTTCGGAAGCCGGATAACGGTCTTCCGTTAGAAACCCAGAACGCTCAGGGTGGTATCCCAAGGGTGGCTCCACAGAAACTGACGTTTCTGCTTCACAGCCTCCCACCTATCCTGGACAAAGCGTCCCAAATCCCAATATCAAGCTGCAGTAAAGGTCCACGGGGTCTTTCCGTCTTGCGGCGGGTACCCGGCATCTTCACCGGGACTACAATTTCACCGAGTCCTTCGTTGAGACAGCGCCCAACTCGTTACGCCATTCGTGCAGGTCGGAACTTACCCGACAAGGAATTTCGCTACCTTAGGACCGTTATAGTTACGGCCGCCGTTTACCGGGGCTTGGTTTCGAAGCTTCGCGCGAACGCTAACCCCTCCACTTGACCTTCCGGCACCGGGCAGGCGTCAGCCCCTATACGTCGTCTTTCGACTTCGCAGAGACCTGTGTTTTTGGTAAACAGTCGGTTGGGCCAATTCTCTGCGACCCCTTCAGGCTCGAGGCGCAAGGCCTGTCACCCTAATGGGGCGTCCCTTCTCCCGAAGTTACGGGACAATTTTGCCGAGTTCCTTAACGAAGGTTCTCTCGATCACCTCGGTATGCTCTACCTACCCACCTGTGTCGGTTTTGGTACGGGTGCGTTCCCACTCCCTAGAGGCTTTTCTCGGAGGTATGGAATCAGCGACTTGCCGGATTTCTCCGACCGACGTCCCCTCTCAGACTTTATGGCTCCCGGATTTTCCTAGGAACCGTCCTACAGGGTTGTCCCTGGTCAACCAACGCCAGGGTTCGCTTATCCTTCCCCGTCCCCCCATCGGTAATAACGCGGAAGACGCAGTACAGGAATATCAACCTGTTGTCCATCGCCTACGCCTGACGGCCTCGGCTTAGGTCCCGACTAACCCTGAGCCGATTAACGTTGCTCAGGAAACCTTGGGTAATCGGTGGACGGGTTTCTCACCCGTCTTTCGTTACTAATGCCAACATTCTCACTTCCCTGCGCTCCACGGCGCGCTTACCGCGGCCGCTTCACTGCACAGGGAACGCTCTCCTACCACTCCTTGCGGAGTCCACAGCTTCGGTGGCTGGCTTGAGCCCCGTTACATTATCCGCGCACGGACACTTGACCAGTGAGCTATTACGCACTCCTTAGACGAATGGCTGCCTCTAAGCCAACATCCTGGTTGTCTATGCACCCGCACATCGTTTTCCACTTAGCCAGCGCTTTGGGACCTTAGCTGGTGGTCTGGGCTGTTTCCCTCTCGACGACGAAGCTTATCCCCCGCCGTCTGACTCCCGTGCTCTGGAGTAATGGGATTCAGAGTTTGTCTGACTTCGGTAAGCTGGTGAGCCCCCTAGGCCAAACAGTGCTTTACACCCACTACTGAACGCACGAGGCTATACCAAAATATATTTCGGAGAGAACCAGATATAACCGGGTTTGATTAGCCTTTCACTCCGATCCACAGGTCATCCCCGCCGTTTTCAACCGACGTGGGTTCGGCCCTTCACGAGGTCTTACCCTCGCTTCAGCCTGCCCATGGATAGATCACCCGGCTTCGGGTCTGCCGCATCCGACTAAAACGCCCTATTCAGACTCGCTTTCGCTACGGCTCCGTATTCTTAACCTTGCCGGATACGAGCAACTCGTTGGCCCGTTATGCAAAAAGTACGCGGTCACAGTGCAAGCACTGCTCCCACAGGTTGTAGGCACGCGGTTTCAGGTTCTATTTCACTCCCCTCCCGGGGTTCTTTTCACCTTTCCCTCACGGTACTAGTTCACTATCGGTCACCAGTTAGTACTTAGCCTTGCGGGGTGGTCCCCGCAGATTCCGACCGCGTTTCACGTGCACGGCCGTACTCAGGTATCAACCAGGGAGATTGAGAGGTTTCGCCTACGGGGCTATTACCCATTGTAGCCGGCCGTTCCAAGCCGCTCGGCTACCCCTCAATTTTGTAACTCCCCGAACGCATTGCGGTACGTTCAAGTTGACCCTACAACCCCGATTGTGCTGGACCCGCAAGCAACTAACACACAACCGGTTTGGGCTGATCCCCTTTCGCTCGCCACTACTCAGGGAGTCGAGTTTTCTTTACTTTCCTCAGGGTACTGAGATGTGTCACTTCCCCTGCTTGGCTCTACCCGCCCTATATATTCAGGCGGGAGTACGCGCGCATTACCACGCGTGGGTTCCCCCATTCGGAAATCCCCGGATCAACGCTTGTTCAGCAACTCCCCGGGGCTTATCGCAGCCGTCCACGTCCTTCTTCGCCTTCTGGTGCCAAGGCATCCACCGCGTGCCCTTCATATCTTGACGATAAAAAAGACACCTACATGTCACTATGCAGTTTTCAAGGTACTTCCCTGACCAGGCCCGAAGACCTGACGGGACGTGCAATGAGGGGTCCGCGTTACGCCGGCAAGCCGGCCTCTTACGAGGTCCCTCAAAACTGAACAGCATGCCATCCGCGCAATTCTCATTCGGCCACGAAACCACTACGCGTTTATCTCAATGAGTAAACCGCGTGAGGTGCATCGGACGGACTAGGTTGTCGACGTTCTTCTAGGGCTCAGATCTCCCGCGCCCACAAGTGGGACGGGGGAGCTCAACGATCGGTGTACCCGAAGGCACATCGTTCGGAGCCCTTGTGGTGCATAGCACCACTCCCTAGAAAGGAGGTGATCCAGCCGCAGCTTCCGCTACGGCTACCTTGTTACGACTTCACCCCAATCGCTGACCCCACCTTCGACGGCTGCCTCCCTTACGGGTTAGCCCACCGGCTTCGGGTGTTGCCAACTTTCGTGGTGTGACGGGCGGTGTGTACAAGGCCCGGGAACGTATTCACCGCGACGTTGCTGATTCGCGATTACTAGCAACTCCAACTTCATGTAGGCGAGTTTCAGCCTACAATCCGAACTGGGACCGGCTTTAAGAGATTCGCTCCGCCTCGCGACTTAGCAGCTCTCTGTACCGGCCATTGTAGCACGTGTGTAGCCCTAGACATAAGGGGCATGATGACTTGACGTCGTCCCCACCTTCCTCCGGTTTGTCACCGGCAGTATCCCATGAGTCCCCGGCATTATCCGCTGGCAACATAGGACAGGGGTTGCGCTCGTTGCGGGACTTAACCCAACATCTCACGACACGAGCTGACGACAGCCATGCACCACCTGTGAATCTGCTCCGAAGAGGGACCCTGTTTCCAGGGTTTACAGAAACATGTCAAGCCTAGGTAAGGTTCTTCGCGTTGCGTCGAATTAAACCACATGCTCCGCTGCTTGTGCGGGCCCCCGTCAATTCCTTTGAGTTTTAGCCTTGCGGCCGTACTCCCCAGGCGGGGCACTTAATGCGTTAGCTTCGACACGGACGGAGTCGACACCGCCCACATCTAGTGCCCATCGTTTACGGCGTGGACTACCAGGGTATCTAATCCTGTTCGCTCCCCACGCTTTCGCGTCTCAGCGTCAGTACCGTTCCAGAGAGGCGCCTTCGCCACTGGTGTTCTTCCCAATATCTGCGCATTTCACCGCTACACTGGGAATTCCCCTCTCCCCTCCCGGACTCTAGCGAGGCAGTATCCAGTGCAGGCTTGGGGTTAAGCCCCAAGGTTTCACACCAGACTTACCAAGCCGCCTACACGCGCTTTACGCCCAATAATTCCGGACAACGCTTGCCCCCTACGTATTACCGCGGCTGCTGGCACGTAGTTAGCCGGGGCTTCTTCTGAAGGTACCGTCACCCCATAGGCTATTAACCCTGGTGGCTTCGTCCCATCTGAAAGAGGTTTACAACCCGAAGGCCTTCTTCCCCCACGCGGCGTTGCTGCGTCAGGCTTTCGCCCATTGCGCAAGATTCCCCACTGCTGCCTCCCGTAGGAGTCTGGGCCGTGTCTCAGTCCCAGTGTGGCTGATCGTCCTCTCAGACCAGCTACCGATCGTCGCCTTGGTGAGCCATTACCTCACCAACAAGCTAATCGGGCGCGGGCCCATCCTAAGGCGGAGGCCGAAGCTACCATTTACCGACCCTACTTATGCAGAGCCGAATCATGCGGTATTAGCTCGAGTTTCCCCGAGTTGTCCCGCTCCTTAGGGCAGGTTGCCCACGTGTTACTCACCCGTTCGCCGCTGTACTCACTCCCGAAGGAGCTTTCTCGCTCGACTTGCATGTGTTAAGCACGCCGCCAGCGTTCGTCCTGAGCCAGGATCAAACTCTCCATAAAGAAAGTTTTGGCCAACACACTCCAAAGAAGTGTTATCAACCGAACTTTATAAAGAGGTCACCTGTTCGGATGAACAAATGACGTCCTAGCGTGTCTATCAACCAAACTATTCGACTCACGTCGAATGATCGGAGTAGACGGGTTTCGTGTATGACCTAGTCACTGAATCTCAGGTTTCCCTGGATTCAAATGCATGCTGATCAGTTTTCAAGGAGCACGCCGGTTTACCCGGTTTTGCAACTGCCACTTCTCGAGTTTCGCGACCTCTGCGCAAAGAGGTCCATCCACGCGGACGCATTGCGCGCCTCTTACGCGGGGAACCCCAATTTGCTCGGGTCACACGTGCGAAGTCTCAAGTGACTTGTCCTGCTCGAACGGGGTACCTCCCCGATCGGCCTGTGAATAATGCTCTTTTACCCTTGCAGTGTCAAGGGGGTTGGCCACATTTTCACTGGAAATCACACTAAACGTACGAAACGCCGCTTTCCGGCGCGTAAAACTCGACCTCGAAGGGCATCTGCAGGCATATCGAGGTCGTTGACCGGGTCGTCATCAAGCGCGACGCCCCCTTGGGTGACAAGACGGCGCGCCTCGCTGCGAGACCCAATTCCGAGCGCATCGACGAGCAGCGCAGGGATATGTACCTCTTCCCCATCGATCCGGTATTCACCAATCTCCGTCGGCGCCTCTCGATCGCGCACGACCCGATTGAAGTGCTCCTCCGCGGTAGCCGCAGCGGCCTCACCATAAAACTGCGCCACGACAAGGCGCCCCAATCGGCGCTTCTCCTCACCAGGATGACCAGTTGGTCCGGGCTCTCGCGAAAACATGAGTCGGAAATACTCAGCCATCAATGCATCAGGGATGCTCATGATCTTCCCGAACTGCTCCTCGGGAGCATCGGTCACGCCGATGTAGTTCCCCAACGACTTGCTCATCTTTTGGATGCCATCGGTGCCCGGGAGAATCGGCATCGTCATCACGACCTGCGAGGGCATTCCGTATCTGGACTGAATGTCGCGACCGAGCATGAGATTGAACAGCTGATCGGTCCCGCCAATCTCGACATCCGCTTCGAGCTCCACCGAGTCATACCCTTGAAGAAGCGGGTAGAGCAACTCGAGCACGGACACCGGGCGATCATCTGCCATGCGGGTCGCAAAGTCGTTGCGCCGGAGTAACTGGTTGATCGTCGCCCGAGAGGCAAGCTCAAACATTGGCGCAAGACCCATCTTTCCGAACCACTCGCCATTTGGCCGCACCTCGGTACGTGCCGGGTCGAGAATGCGGAACGCCTGCTCTCGGAAGGTCTGCGCATTCGCAAGGATCTCGTCGTGCGACAACATTGGTCGGGTCGCGCTGCGGCCGCTTGGATCACCCACCCGCGCGGTCCAATCGCCGATTACCAGTACTGCAATATGACCTGCGTCCTGAAATTCGCGCAGCTTGCCAAGCACCACGCAATGCCCAAGATGAATATCCGGTGCCGTGGGGTCGACCCCTAGCTTGACACGCAACGGTTTTCCGCCGGCAATCTTGCTCGCAAGCGCCTCAACACTGGGCTCACAGTTCACGGTGCGCTCAGTCAGCGCAGCCGCGGCCGCACGTGCCTGGGGATCAACGGCTTCTGGGACCGCACTCATTCGACTACCACGCCGCGAGCTGCGCCTTCGCAGCCATCAGCTGCTCAACAACACGGGCACGCGATGTTCCGCCAAACGACACCTTGGCCTCAACGCTGGCAGAGGCTCCCAGATCGGGCATGTCGATATCGGCGAGTCCCGCTAGAGCAATCTCCGCCGCAGTGGCCTCCGTCAGCCCCACGCCGCGCGCGATGCAGGCGCGAACAAGAGTGCCAACAGCCTCGTGCGCACGACGAAACGGCCAGCCATGGCGCACAAGATGATCAGCGAGGTCGGTTGCCCCGAGATACCCATCCGCACATGCCCGCGCCATCGCCTCGGTACGAAATTGTGCCCCTGCGAGCATTCCTGTCACTGCAGGCAACAACAAATCGATCGTGTCGATCGCGTCGAAGAGGAAGTGCTTGTCCTCTTGCAGGTCCTTGTTATAGGCAAGTGGAAGCTTTGCCACCAATCCCTGCAAGCCCGCATAGTCAGCGATAACTCGCGCGGCCTTGGCACGGGCCAGCTCTGCGGCATCGGGATTCTTTTTTTGGGGCAACATCGACGAGCCAGAGGTAAATGCGTCGGAGAGCTCGATGAATCCGATCTCCTCGCTCGCCCAGAGCACCATCTCCTCCCCCAACCGTGAGACATGCACGCACAGCATTGCCGCCGCATGGAGATAGTCGGCGAGGGCATCGCGGCTCGCGACGCTATCCAGGCTATTTGCGGTTGGCGCAGCGAACCCCAGGGATGCGGCGGTCATCGCACGATCGATGGGAAAACCGACACCTGAGAGAGCGCCGGCACCTAACGGCGATTCGGCAAGCGCGCCATGGCGCACCTGCGCAAACCGACCGTGATCACGAATGAACATCTGCACATAGGCAAGCAAGTGGTGTGCGAGGCGCACCGGCTGCGCGCGCTGAAGGTGAGTGTAGCCGGGCAGCAAGGAATCGATATGCGACTCAGCCTGCACAAGGAGCGCGTCGATGAGCTGCGTGATTGCGATGAGTTGGTGGTCGACCGCATCGCGCAAATAGAGCAGTACGTCCGTCGCCACCTGATCGTTACGACTGCGACCGGTATGCACCCTGCGCCCGGGGTCTCCAACCAGCTCGGTGAGCCGGCGCTCGACAGCCGTATGAATATCTTCATCACTCGGCTGCACCACGAACGAGCCATTGGCAAATTCGGCGTACACCTGATCAAGGCCCCCGGCGATGGCCTCGGCGTCCTCGTTGGACAGGACGCCTACGGCAGCAAGCATTCGCACATGCGCTCGAGATCCCTCGATGTCCTGTGCCCACATTCGGGAATCAACAGCAAAGGAGGCGTTGAGTCGATCGAATGCCTCATCGGAGGTTCCCGAAAAGCGTCCCCCCCACAGCCGCTGCTGGTCGCTCATGCGCCCGCCGCCACCGACATATCGGCCAGCACACTGGCAAGTGCGGTCGTGACCTGCTCGACCTGCGCTTCGGTCATCTCAGGGAAAAAGGGCAGTGCGATCGTCGATGCACTGATTGCTTCAGTCACCGGGAGCACACCCGGTGCGTAGCCAAATTCCTCGCGGTAAAACGGCTGCAGATGAATACAGGGGAGATACGGCTTGGCAGAGACACCCAAATGATCGAGGTGGCCGATGACCGCATCTCGGTCAATACCTTCATCGAGTCGTGGGGCGTACACAAACCATGACCGCTCCTGATCGCCTTCGTACATCGGCGCGACACCAGGAATCGATGCAACGCGGTCCTGGTACCACTGCGCCGCGCGCGCGCGCCCGGCGAGCATGTCGTCGAGTCGCTCAAGCTGCGCAACGCCAATTGCCGCGTGCACATCCGAGAGGCGATAGTTAAAGCCCAAGCGGGAATGCACAAGCCACGCGCCATCATCACTGCGGCCCTGATTGGCCAAGCTTTTCAGCAACAATGCAAGATCGTCATCATCGGTCAGGATGATGCCGCCCTCCGCGGTGGTGAGCTGCTTGTTGGCATAGAACCCATAGACGGCCGGATGCCCCCAAGTGCCCAGCTTCTTGCCGTCATACGCCCCATCGATGGTCTGACACGCATCCTCAATCACCGCCAAACCATGGCGATTGGCGATGTCCAACAGCGCCGGGATATTCGCGGGGTACCCGAAGATATCGACAATGACAATGGCCTTCGTGCGGGGCGTGATTGCTGCCTCCACCGCCGCAGGGTCCATATTGAATGTCAGTGGATCGACCTCAGCAAACACCACATCGGCCCCGGTGAACAGCACCGCATTCGCTGAGGCAACGAAGGAAAAGGATGAGGTAATCACCTCATCGCCGGGGCCAATACCCGCGGCATGCAGACACATGTGCAGCCCCGCGGTGCCAGAGGAGCATGCAATCGCATTGCGCACGCCAATGCGCTCTGCCCATGCGCGTTCAAACCGGGCAAGCATCGGTCCGAGCGACAACTGCCCAGATGCGAGAACGCTATCGACGAGCTCCCGCTCGCGCGCACCGATCACGGGCTTTGCGAGGGGAAGGCGTCCCGACTCCGCCGTCACGAGGCGGACTTCGTATTGGCTGCCTGGCGGGCGCGGCGACGCACGCCGTAGGCCAAGCTGTCGACGAGCGCATCCCAGGATGCCTCAATGACATTTTGACTTACGCCGATTGCCCCCCACGTTTGTTCACCATCAGAAGAATCGAGCAGCACTCGGGTCGTTGCTCCAGTGCCCTTGCCCTCATCCAGGATCCGCACCTTGAAGTTCACCAACTCGATGGCCTCAATCTCCGGGATCCGCGATGCAAGTGCGGCACGCAGTGCGGTGTCGAGTGCATTGATTGGACCGTTCCCAGAGCCAACCGCCTCAACACGCTCGCCGCCGTGCACAAGCGCAATCGTCGCGTGCGTCGACACGCGTCCATCCGCCACCTTTTCAGTCACGACCTGCAGCTGCTCGAGCTCAAACATCGGCTCATAGATCCCGATTTCACGTTCGATCAACAGCTCAAAGGACGCGTCTGCAACCTCAAAGTGATACCCCTCGTGCTCGAGATCTTTGAGTCGCGCAAGGATGCGGGGAACGTCATCGCCCCCGGAGAGGTCAATGCCCATCTCCTGCGCCTTGGCAACAATCGTGCCTCGCCCCGACAATTCGCTCACCAACACATGACGCCCATTGCCGACTGCGCCCGGGCTGATGTGCTCAAAGGTCCGCTCATCAGCAAGCATTCCCGCAACATGCATCCCACCCTTGTGCGCAAATGCATTGCGGCCCACATAGGGCGCCCAACTGTCGGGCTGCAGGTTGGCGGTCTCAGCAACAAAGTGGCTCAACGAGGTGAGCTCAGTAAGTCGATCTTCGGGAATCGTGGTGAAACCCATCTTCAAGGAGAGCGACGGAATGATCGAGACAAGATTGGCATTGCCGCACCGCTCGCCATAGCCATTGACGGTCCCTTGCACCATCCGGGCGCCTTCGACCACTGCCGCAAGCGAATTCGCTACTCCGCATTCGGCGTCGTTATGCGTGTGAATACCGATCCGCGCAGATGGCAACGCCGCGCGCACCGTGCGAACCGCATGCGCGACATCCTGTGGCAGCGTCGCGCCATTGGTGTCACACAACGTGATCCAATGGGCGCCCGCCTCGGCGGCCACACGAAGACATTCAACGGCGTAGTCGCTGTGCGCAGCAAAGGCGTCAAAGAAGTGTTCGGCGTCGTAGATGACTTCTTTGCCCTCGGCGACCAAGAATGCCACGGACTCGCCGATCATCTTGAGATTCTCGTGGCGATCAACCTTAATGACCTTCTCGATGTGCAGGTCCCAGGTCTTACCGACAATCGTGATCACGGGTGCATAGCACTCCGCCAATCCGACCAAAGCCGGGTCCTCTGCCGCCGTCACGCCTTTGCGCCGAGTCATCCCAAATGCGGCGATCTTGGTCTCTCCAAGATCGATGATCTCGAGGGCATGAAACATCTCTGCATGTTTGGGATTCGACATCGGGAAGCCCGCCTCGATGTAATGCATCCCAAAGTCCGCAAGTCGACGCGCAATCGCGACCTGCTCATCAACAGACAGGCTCATTCCCTCGCGCTGCAGGCCATCCCGCAACGTGGTGTCATACAGAAAGATGGGCTCCATGGGGGCCTTTAGCCTTGGGCTTGCTTGGGTGCGCCCACGTAGTCCAACCACTCGGCAGAACGCGGGTCACGACCCAGTGTGGCGGCAAAGAAGCGTTCTTGCAAACGCTTGGTGATTGGCCCTGGCTTCCCGACAGGATGATCATCGACTTCGCACACCGGGCACACTTCAGCCGCTGTGCCCGTCACGAAGACCTCGTCAGCGATATAGAGCTCTGCACGTGCGATTTCCCGCTCGATCACAGTGATGCCCTCATCACGGGCCAATTCGATGATCGTTGCCCGAGTAATTCCCTCGAGAATCGATGCATTCACCGGTGGTGTGATCAACTGACCGGCCCGCACGATGAAGATATTTTCGCCAGATCCATCTGCGACATAGCCAGCCTCATTGAGCATGACCGCTTCCTGATACCCCGCTTTGTGGGTCTCGACCTTTGCGAGGATCGAGTTCAGGTACTGGCCGCCAGCCTTCGCGGTGGCAGGAATCGTGGAGCTCCCGATGCGACGCCAGGTCGAGGTTTTCGCGCGGATGCCGTTTTCGAGACCATCGCTGCCCAGATAGGCAGGCCATTCCCACGCCGCAATCGCGACGTCGACCGGTGCGTCAAGGGGGAACAGTCCCATCGTTCCGTATCCACGGAAGGCGATTGGACGGATGTAGCACTCCCGCAACCCATTGGCGAGGATCACGTCGTGCACGGCCTGGCGCAGCTCGTCAAAGCTGTACGCAAGCGGCATGTAGTACATCGCCGCAGAACGCTGGAGGCGCTCGAGGTGTTCGCGCAGGTGGAAGACGGCCGTACCATCATCCGCGTTGTAGGCGCGAATACCCTCGAATACCGAGGATCCATAGTGAAGGCCATGAGACAACACGTGAACCTGCGCATCGGCCCAGTTCACGAGCGAGCCATTCATCCAGATCTTTTCGGCTTCCTGCATCGGTCAGGCCTCTTTGTGTCGGAGTGAAAACATGCAATCCCACAATTGCCCTGCAGAATCAGGGCATCCCACATGCGCCCACACTGCGGGCGCGCTACACATTATCGGGCGAGCAAGGCACACAGCCGGTCGCCAATTTCGGTCGTGCCCAATTCTCCACCAAGATCACGCCCCCAAGCCCCGTGGTTGAGGGCTTCTGCGACCGCATTCTCGAGTCGATCGGCGGCCTCGGGGGCCCCGAGCGAGTACCGCAACATCAGTGCCGCCGACAGCACGGTCGCCATCGGATTTGCCCAGCCCTTGCCCGCAATATCTGGCGCAGAGCCATGCACTGGCTCGTACAACCCCGCCACGCCGGTACCCAAGCTGGCCGACGGAAGTAGTCCAATCGAACCGGTGATCATCGCCGCCTCGTCGCTCAGAATGTCACCGAATAAGTTCTCAGTCACAATCACATCGAAATCTGAAGGACGGTTGATCAACTGCATGGCGGCGTTGTCGACCAAGATGTGTTCCAATTCGATCTCGGGGTGACGGGCACCGACCTCGGTCACGACTTCGCGCCACAGGCGTGAGCTCTCGAGCACATTGGCCTTGTCGACGGATGCGACCTTCTTGCGGCGCCCATTGGCGGCGGCGAACGCTACCTCTGCGACACGCTCAATCTCGGCGCGTGAGTAGGTGCACGTGTCAAATGCCGAGTCTCCATCCCGACCGCTGGCGCCAAAGTAAATGCCACCGGTGAGTTCCCGCACGACCAAGAGATCGGTCCCGGCAATCCGATCACGGCGCAATGGACTTGCATCCCAGAGGGCCTCGAGTGGCTTGACGGGGCGCAGGTTTGCAAACAATTGCATCCCCGAGCGAAGCCCGAGCAGGCCCTGTTCTGGGCGCGGTTTGCTGGGATCAGTGGTGTCCCACTTGGGCCCGCCAACGGCGCCAAGAAATACCGCATCTGATGCTTGGCACGCGGCGAGCACCTCGTCGGTCAAGGCAGTCCCATGGACATCAATTGAGCAGCCCCCCATGAGTTCCTCGCGCCAGGTAATCGACAGGTCGGCATCTTTGGCGACGATCTCTACGGCGCGGATTGACTCAGAGATGACCTCTGGCCCAATTCCATCGCCGGGTAACACCACTACGTTGACCTCGCGCACACACCCCTCCAAAGCTGCTCGTTCGAAAAGATTCACGCGAGGCTCGCAACCGCGCGCACGACACCGACGCCCTAAACATCCACCCAAAGGTGGCTGCATCGCGCAATCGGCTTAGGCAAATGCTGTTGTCACCGGCCCCTGACGCTCCCGCGATGATTCATAGGACGAGATCAAGTCATCCTGGGCCATCGTCAACGAGATGTCGTCCCAGCCATTCAAGAGGCGCTCGCGCACATCGGACTCGATCGAGAATGCGAAGCGCTGGCCATCAGGGGCGATCACTTCATTGTTCTCAAGTGAGACCGTCACACCCGCACCGGGTACCGCCGTGGTTTGCTCGATCAATGCCCGCACCTGATCTTCGGGCAAGATGACAGGCAGGAGTCCAATCTTGGTGCAATTGGTCCGAAAGATGTCGGCAAGACTCGGTGCAATTACCGCACGAAAACCAAAGTCCTCGAGTGCCCATGGAGCGTGCTCACGCGACGACCCACACCCAAAGTTGCGCTCAGCAATAAGAATCTCGGCTCCCTGATACTCCGGGCGATTGAGTGGAAAGTCATTCTCTTTGCGCCAATCGAAGAAGAGAAACTCGCCAAAGCCAGTGCGCTCAATCCTTTTCAGAAACTGCTTGGGGATGATCTGATCAGTATCGACGTCGGCACGGTCCAGCGGGACCGCAATGCCCGTCACAGTAGTAAACGGTTGCATGACTCGCTCCTATACCTGTGTCAGTTCGACGTCGAGACTGCGGACATCCACGAGATGGCCGGTGATTGCCGCAGCGGCGGCCATCGCAGGAGAGACCAAGTGCGTGCGACCGCCGGCACCCTGACGTCCTTCGAAATTACGGTTGCTGGTCGATGCGCAGCGTTCTCCGGGCGCCAAAATGTCGGGGTTCATTCCCAAACACATCGAGCACCCGGCGTCACGCCACTCAAAACCGGCTGCCGAGAAGATCTCGTTGAGGCCTTCGGCCTCTGCCTGTCGCTTGACCTCCATTGACCCCGGGACAACCATCGCTCGGACGCCGCTGGAGACCTGACGCCCCTGGACGACCTTGGCGGCAGTGCGCAGGTCCTCGATACGGCCATTGGTGCAGGAGCCGAGGAAGACCGTGTCGATTGCGACATCCTCAAGCGCTTCTCCACCCTTCAAACCCATGTATTCGAGCGCGCGGCGCGTTCCTTCACGTTCAATTGCGTCCTCAAAATCCTCTGGGCGCGGCACACGACCAGTAATTGGCGCGACCTGTCCGGGGTTCGTTCCCCAGGTGACCTGCGGCGCCATTGTGGCGGCGTCAATGATCTCCTCGCGATCAAAGGTTGCATCCTGATCGGTGGGGAGGCGCTCCCATTCGGCAACAGCGTTCGCGAAATCTTTCGGTGCGGCAGGGCGGCCCTCAACGTACGCAAATGTCGTCGCGTCCGGAGCGATCATTCCCGCGCGCGCACCCCACTCAATCGACATGTTGCAAACCGTCATACGGCCTTCCATCGAGAGGGCGCGAATTGCGGAGCCGGCATATTCAACGACATAGCCCTGGGCGCCCGATACCCCCAGCTGCCCAATGGTTCCCAGGATCAAGTCCTTGGCACCCACACCCAGACCGGGCGTTCCCTCGATACGCACGCGCATTGTCTGCGGACGGCTCTGCGGAAGGGTTTGGGTTGCCAGCACATGCTCAACCTCAGAGGTCCCGATGCCAAACGCAAGCGATCCAAAGGCCCCATGTGTCGAGGTGTGTGAGTCCCCGCATACGATCGTCATACCTGGCTGGGTCAATCCCAACTCGGGGCCGATCACATGCACGATGCCTTGGCGTGCCGAACGGATCGAAAAGAGCGGAATACCGAATTCCGCGCAGTTGCGCTCAAGCGCCTCGATCTGATTCCGCGACAACACATCTTCGATTTCCTTATCGCGCCCAATCGTGGGCACGTTGTGATCGACGGTGGCAATCGTGCGGTCGGGACGACGCACACGACGACCCGCCAATCGCAACCCATCAAAGGCTTGGGGCGAGGTCACCTCGTGCACGAGGTGCAAATCAATAAACAAGAGCGGAGGGCCGTCGGGGCCTCCCGCACGCACCTCGTGCGCTTCCCACAACTTCTCGAAGAGTGTTTTTCCCATCCCTCTCAGACCCCCCCGGCCATTACGCGTTCGCCATGTCCTGCGCGCCGACTCGCGTCAATTGCACGCAGATAGGCAACCGCAGTTGCTTCCAACACATCTGTTGACACACCTTGGCCAGCGTAACTGCGCCCGCCGATCTCGCAGACGACGCGTGCTTCTCCCAGCGCGTCGGTCCCCCCCGTCACCGCGGAGACTTGGTACTCGAGCAGGACCCCAGAGCTTCCGATTGCGTCATCAATGGCATGCATCAATGCGTTCACTGGGCCATCCCCTGTCCCGCTACCGGTGTGATGCGCCCCGTCGGGATCGGCCACGACCACCGTTGCCTCTGGCGCCGCGTCAGTGCGCGTGGCGACAGAGAGCGAATCCAGGAGAAAACTGCTGCCGCTCTCGACCCGCAGTTCATCGTTGACCAACGCCTCGAGATCAACACCTGACAAGCGACCCTTCAAATCGGCGATGTCCTTAAATCGCGCGAACGCAGCATTGAGCTCATCGCGATCGAGCTCGTAGCCCAATTCCTGCAAGGCGTGGTCGAGCGCGTGACGTCCAGAGTGCTTTCCGAGCACGATTTCATTGTGTGCAAGGCCGACGCTCTGGGCATCCATGATCTCGTAGGTCAACGGATTCGACAGCACGCCGTGCTGATGGATACCCGCCTCGTGCGCAAATGCGTTGCGACCGACAATCGCCTTATTTGGCTGAATGGCATATCCAGTCAAACGGCTCACAAGACGACTTGCTCGCGTAATCTCGGTCGTCTCAATTCCGCACCACAAGCCGCCCAGATCGGCAGCACGGGTGCGCAAGATCATCGCGATCTCTTCAACTGACGCATTGCCGGCACGCTCACCAATCCCGTTGACACAGCCCTCAATCTGGCGTGCGCCGACCTCGATTCCCGCAAGTGAGTTGGCGACCGCGAGCCCCAAATCATTGTGGCAGTGCAATGACAAGGTCACATTCCGTAACTCCGGGCAACGCTCATAGATCTCCAACAAAAAGCGCTGGAACTCGTTGGGCATGGTGTATCCGACGGTGTCCGGTAGGTTGATCGTCGTCGCGCCTTCGGCAATCGCCGCACCCACAACCTCGGCCACATATGCAGGATCAGAGCGGGTCGCGTCCTCGCACGAAAACTCCACATCATCGACAATCGTCCGCGCAAGGCGCACCGCATTGGCGGCTGCTTCCAAGACCCGATCGCGGGTCATCCGCAGCTTGTATTCAAGGTGAATATCGCTCGTTGCGATGAAGGTATGGATGCGCCCTTGTGCGGATTCCCGCACCGCCTCGCCTGCAATCGTCACATCTTTTTCGTTTGCGCGCGCAAGGGCGGCAATCACCACATCTGGCACTTCTTGGCTGATTGCCCGCACGGCTTCAAAGTCACCCGGCGAGGTGATCGGAAAGCCCGCCTCAATGATGTCGACACCCAGACGTCGCAACTGGTGAGCGATCTCGAGCTTTTCGCGGGTGTTCAGCGTGATCCCGGGCGACTGCTCGCCGTCGCGCAGTGTGGTATCAAAGATTTTGACGCGGTTGGCGTCGTTGTGTGGTTCTACTGCTTGCGTGCTCATGTCACGACCTCCCTCGGGTCCTTGACTCGGGCTTCATATCGGGGCCCGGACGTCCCGGGCATGGAGTGTCGAGTCGTTCCCCCTAGCGGGGGAGCAGGGGAAGACACACGAGGAGGCCGCGCGCGAGGTGGGAGCTACGATTGGCCGTCAACATGCATCAGATGATACCACTGTTCGATTCCCTGGTGCCACAGACCTTCTCGACAAAGACGATCTGTCTGACACACGCAATGTGCGGGCTACGACATCTCCGCAATCACGAAATCCACGCAAGCAGTCAATGATGCGACGTCTGAGGGATCAATTGCCGGGAACATCCCGATGCGCAATTGGTTGCGTCCAAGTTTGCGATAGGCCTCAGTGTCGAGGATTCCGTTCGCGCGCAAGACCTTGGACACTATGCCGGCATCCACACCCTCAAGATCAACCGTGCCCACAACATTGGAGCGCTGTGCCGGATCGGTCACATATGGGCTGGCAAATGCACGGTCCTGTGCCCATCCATACAAAATGCGTGCGGATTCGGCACTGCGACCGGCTGCCCATGAGAGACCGCCGTGCTCCAGCATCCACTGCACCTGACGGTCTAAAAGAAAAATGGTTGCAAGCGCAGGGGTGTTGTAGGTCTGGTTCTGGATGCTGTTGTCGTAGGCAATCTTGAGATCCAACGACGCCGGCACCCAACGCCCCGACGTAGCAATCTCATCGATGCGCGCGAGCGCGCGCGGCGAGCAGGCCGCCAACCAGAGTCCACCGTCGCCCGCAAAGCACTTCTGAGGCGAGAAGTAATAGACATCGACCTCTGCCGGGTCCCATTCAAGCCCACCGGCGCCAGATGTTGCATCAACAACCACGAGCCCATCGCCGGCGGGGCGACGCAACTGCATCGAGACGCCGGTCGAGGTCTCATTGTGGGTCAATGCATAGACGTCGATCGATGGATCCGGCACGGCCACAGGATGCGTCCCGGGATCGGACACAATCACCATGGGGTCACCGAGGTGCGGAGCGGCGGCGACTGCCGATGCAAACTTGGAACTGAACTCACCAAACGAGAGGTGCTGACTGCGCTCCCGAATAAGACCAAAGGTCGCCATATCCCAAAAGCAGGTTGCCCCACCATTGCCAAGAAGGATCTCCCAGCCGTCAGGCAAACCAAAGAGTTCCGACATGCCAGCCCGCAGCGAGCCGACGACCTTCTTGACCGTCGACTGACGATGCGAGGTTCCCATGTAGGAGGTTGCGACCGCCGCAAGCTCACCCAAACCCTCGGGCCGCACCTTTGATGGGCCACATCCGAAACGCCCATCGTTCGGCAAGAGTTCACGCGGAATGTGAATCGAGGGGGCGTCGTTTGTGCTCACAACTCTCCAGTCAATATGAGTGCTAGGCGGCGGGGAGGTTCACGAACCAGACGCGGTCGAAACCTTCGAGCGCGCGAATCTGATCTTGCGCGATCGTCGGCACCGGGGAATCAAAGGTCAATGCCATCAGCGCATCGCCATCACGGCGTCCGACCGCCATGTGGGCAATGTTGACGCCGGCCTCGCCGAGGATGCTTCCCACGCGGCCAATCACACCTGGCACGTCTGAGTATCGAAAGACTGCCAAGTGCGCATCGAGCTCGATTTCGACCTCAAAGCCAAGCAACCCCGTCAACCGCGGCCGAGAGCTCACACCAATCGTGGTTCCCGATACAGAGATATCACCGGAACTCAAGGTCACCATGTTGCGATAGTCGTGGGTCTGTTGTGAGGCCGTCTCGACCCACTCAATACCCCGCTCTTCGGCAAGCGATGCGGCATTGACCATGTTGACGTGCTGATCCACGTGCCCGGCAAGCACACCGGCGATCACCGCAGATGACAGCATCCGCGTGTCGAGCGTGGCGATTTCGCCCTCAAATTCAATTCGAAGAGGTGCGGACACGCCACCTGCGAGTTGTCCAACCAACTGACCGAGCTGCTGCGCCAGCGGCAAGAAGGGCCCGATGATCTCAAGCGCCTGCGCACTGACCGCAGGAATATTCACTGCGCTGGTGACAACCCCGCCCGTGAGGGCAGCCGTCACCTGCTCGGCAACCGCAACGCCTGCACGATCCTGGGCTTCTGCGGTCGATGCACCGAGGTGCGGCGTGACCACAACACCCGGGAGCCCGAACAGTGGACTCTCGGTGCAGGGCTCCTCAGGGAAGACGTCGATACCGGCTCCGGCGAGGTGTCCCGACCGAATTGCATCAGCAAGAGCATCTTGTACCACGAGATCGCCACGAGCGACATTCAACAGACGGGCGCCTGGCCGCATTGCGGCGAGCGCTTCTGCGTTGATGAAACCTTTTGTTTCCGGCGTTGATGCCAAGTGCAATGAGATGAAATCGCTGTTGGCATAGACATCCTCAGGGGTCGGCGCATGATCAACACCCATGTCGCGATAGCGTGACTCTGCAACGTAGGGGTCATAGGCGAGCACCCGCATCCCCAGGCCTTGGGCCCGTTCGGCAACCATTTGCCCAATCCGCCCAAAACCAAGAATCCCGAGCGTCTTGCCGTCGAGCTCGATGCCGCCAAACTTCGAACGCTCCCAGCGACCCTCCACCAACGCTGCATGCGCGGGTGCGACATTGCGCGCCTGTGCCAAAAGCAATGCGATGGTGTGCTCGGCAGCGGAGAGTGCATTCGATCCTGCGGCGTTGCACACGATGATGCCGCGACGCGTCGCAGCGTCGACGTCAACATTGTCGACCCCGGTACCGGCACGGCCCACCACACGAAGCTGTGTTGCGGCGGCGATCAGCTCTGCATTGACTTTGGTGGCGCTGCGGACAATCAGAACTTCGAAATCGGCGACGCGTGCGAGCAATTCCTCGCGAGACCACCCCACCCCTGACTCGACGGTGAAGTGCTGCGAAAGCAGCTCGACACCCGCCTCAGCCAACGGCTCGCAAATCAGTACACGGATTGCGCGGTATTGCTCGGAATCGCTCGTCACGTCCGCCTTAGGCCTTTTCCGTTTCGAATTCGGTATTGATCCAGCTCATCATTGCCCGCAACTCTTTGCCGACCGTCTCGATCTGGTGATCGGCCTGACGACGTGCAATTGCGTTGAACTGTGGACGCCCGACTCGGTCCTCGAGGAGCCATTCCTTGGCGAACTGACCGTTCTGGATCTCGGAAAGGATCTTCTTCATTTCCTCGCGAGTCTCCTGAGTGATGATGCGCGTACCGCGCGTCAAGTCACCATATTCGGCAGTGTTACTCACCGAGTAGCGCATACCCGCAATACCCTTTTCGTAGATCAAATCGACGATCAACTTGACCTCGTGGAGGCATTCAAAGTAGGCGAGCTCCGGCTGATACCCGGCGTTGACGAGGGTTTCAAAGCCGGCGCGGATCAATTCTGACAAGCCACCGCACAACACCACTTGCTCACCGAAGAGATCGGTCTCGGTCTCCTCAGCAAATGTGGTCTCAATCACACCTGCGCGGGTGCACCCAATGCCGCGGGCGTATGCCAAGGCGAGTGCCTTTGCCTTACCGGATGCATCCTGGTGGACCGCGACCAGTCCGGGAGTTCCTGCACCCTCTGAGTAGGTACGACGGACCAAGTGTCCTGGACCCTTGGGGGCAACCATGACCACGTCAACTCCAGCAGGAGCGACGACTTGTCCAAAGTGGATTGCGAAGCCGTGGGCGAACAGCAACACGTTCCCCGGCGCAAGCCCTGGGGCAACGTCTGCCGTGTAGAGCTGACCCATCAGCTCATCAGGAGTCAGCATCATCACCAAGTCGCCAGCCGCAGCCGCGTCCTTGGGTGACATTACCTCGAGGCCGTGTGAGCGAGCCTGCTCTGCGCGGGCGCTCTCTGGACGGAGGCCGACGACAACGCGTACGCCCGACTCGTGCAGGTTCAAGGCGTGGGCGTGGCCCTGGCTTCCAAAGCCAATAATCGCAACCGTTTTGCCGCGAAGCAGGTCAAGATCGGCATCGTCGTCGTAAAACATAGGTGCTCCTGGGTCGTAGATCGGTGGCACCACAGCGGCCACCAGACGAAGCTATGTGGCTCGAGCGCCTCGGCTCAACGCAACCACGCCCGTCTTGACCATTTCGATCAAGCCAAATGGGCGAAGCAGCGCTTCAAATCGCACCAACTCGTCGGTTTCACCGGTAACTTGAATCGTCAGGTGCTCGCTGGTGACATCAATGATATGGCCGTGAAAGATCTCGACCAAGGCGATGACCTCGGCCCGTTCACCGGGCTCCGAGCACCGCACCTTCAAGAGGGCGAGCTCCCGAGACACCGTGTTACTGGGTTCGAGATCGCGGATCTTGATCACGTTAATCAGCTTGTCGAGCTGCTTGGTGATCTGCTCCACGGGGAATCGCGACGCATCAACCGTGATTGTCATACGCGACAACTTCGGGTCTTCCGTCGGACTCACTGCCAGTGAATCAATGTTGTAGCCACGGCGCGTAAACAGCCCAGCGACGCGCGAGAGCACGCCCGGCTTGTTCTCCACCAAGACCGAGAGGGTGTGATTTGCCACGGCCGTGGAGCATATAGAGATTCAGCGGGAGAATGGTCGCTCGCGCGCGATGAATCCAAAATATCTCTTAGGAGGCTGCGACCCGTTCGCGCACCAATTCGCCGATCCGTCCCGGATCCGCCCGACCTTGCGTGGCCTTCATTGCTTGGCCAACAAAAAATCCGACGAGCTTGTCTTTGCCGTCGCGTAACTGCGCCGCTTGCTCGGGGTTTGCGGCAATGAGCGCATCGACAATCGCAATCAACGCCGATTCATCCTGAATCGCGCCAAGGCCAAGCGATGCGACGACTTCCTTCGGGTCCCCACCATGCTCGACGACGTGGGCGAGCACTTGCTTGGCGCTGGGCATCGAGATCTCCCGCGCCTCCACCATGCTGATGATCTGTGCAACCGCGGCCGGAGGAACATCGCTCTCCCATGGCTCTTGGCCGCGCTCGCGCAAAAACGCGCGCAAGTCGCCGCGTACCCAGTTGGCCGCCGACTTTGGTGGTGCGACTGCGGCAACCTGCTCAAAATAATCACCCAAGGCAGCGGGCTCCGAGAGCACTTCGGCATCTTCAAACGTCAGCCCGTACTCACGCATCCATCGGTCCCGGCGATCGACGGGGAGCTCGGGAAGCGCCGCACGGATTTCGTCGACCCACCCGCGATCGGGAACCACCGGCACCAAATCTGGTTCCGGGAAGTAGCGGTAGTCGTGTGCCTCTTCCTTCGACCGCAATGAGGTGATGTGACCCGTGGTGGGCTCGTAGTGCAGCGTCTCCTGGGTCACCGTGCCACCGGATTCCACGATCCCGATCTGGCGTTCGATCTCAGCAGCAATACCTCGCTCAAGAAACGTGAAGCTATTCATGTTCTTGAGCTCAGTCTTGGTCCCAAGGGTCGTGACCCCCATTGGGCGGATGCTGATGTTTGCATCCGCACGCATCGAACCTTGCTCCATGCTGCCGTCGGTGATCCCAAGGTGCACCAAGGTCTGGCGGAGCTGCTTTAAAAATGCCGCTGCGTCAGTTCCGTTGTGGAGTTCGGGTTCGGTGACAATCTCGAGGAGCGGTGTCCCGCCACGATTGAAGTCAACAACTGAGCCGAGCGCGTCTGCGCGTCGCCCCTCGCCCCCGAAGTGATTGAGCTTGGCGGCATCTTCTTCCAGGTGTGCGCGCGTAATTCCTAAGAACTTTTCGCCATCTTCGGTGAGAAAGCGGAAGCGTCCGGGGCCACAAATCGGCTCGTCAAATTGGCTGATTTGATAGGCCTTGGGAAGGTCGGGGTAAAAGTAATTTTTGCGCGAGAACACCGAACGCTCAGGGATCTCGCATCCGAGGGCGTGACCTGCGATCAAGGCAAGGCGGATCGCCTCAGCATTGACGACCGGAAGCGCGCCAGGATGTGCCAAACACACCGGACACGTATGCGTGTTTGCCGGGTCACCAAAACTCAGTGCACACCCGCAAAACATCTTTGTTGCCGTCAAAAGCTGGGCATGAATTTCAATCCCAATGACCGCTTCCCACTGCACATCGCTCATACGCCGACCCCCTGGGGGGCGTCGTCAAAACCAATGGCCAACTCGAGGGCGTGCGCCACCTCGAGCAATCTGTTCTCGCTGAATGCGGGACCAGCAAGCTGCAGGCCGACAGGAAGACCCTCAGACAGACCGCAGGGAATCGAGAGTGACGGAAGTCCGGCGAGGCTGATGGGAATCGTGCAGATATCCGACAGGTACATCGAGAGCGGGTCCGCAGTGCGCTCGCCCAACCGGAATGCCGTCGACGGTGATGTCGGAGAGGCCACAACATCGACCTGGGCAAATGCCTCGGCAAAATCGCGCATGATCAAGGTGCGCACCCGTTGCGCTTGTCCGTAATACGCGTCGTAGTACCCCGAGGACAGCGCAAAGGTTCCGAGCATGATTCGGCGCTTGACCTCCGGTCCAAACCCTTCGGCGCGCGTCCGTTCATAATGCTCGAGCAAGACATCGGCATCGGCCGTGCGATGGCCATAGCGAATCCCATCAAATCGCGCGAGGTTTGCAGATGCCTCCGCAGGCGCAATCAGATAGTAGGTTGCTAACCCGTATCCGGCATGAGGCAATGCGATCGGGACAACCGTTCCGCCGAGCGCTTCAACCATATCGATTGTCGACTGGCATGCCGCGCGAACCCCCGGCTCAATCCCGTCGCTCATGAGTTCTTCAATCACCCCAACCCGTACGCCATCCAACCGGGTCGCACTCGGAACCCGAATCGGCTCAGTCCATTCGAGTGAGGTCGCGTCCATCGGATCACGCCCGACCATATGCGAGAGCAGAAGTGCGGCATCGCGGACCGTGCGGGCAAAAGGACCGACCTGATCCAATGAGGATGCGAATGCAATGAGTCCATATCGCGAAATCGCACCGTAGGTGGGTTTCATCCCGACAATTCCGCAGAGCGCTGCAGGTTGACGGATAGATCCTCCGGTGTCGCTTCCGAGCGACCACGGCACCTGACGTGCGGCAACCGAGGACGCAGACCCTCCCGATGAGCCTCCGGGCACCCGGGTGAGGTCCCATGGATTCAAGGTCGGCCCATACGCAGAATTTTCCGTGCTCGACCCCATGGCGAATTCATCCATATTGGTCTTGCCAATAATCACCGCACCTGCAGCCTCAAGTCGGGCCACACAGGTCGCGGTATAGATCGGACGAAAGCCCTCGAGCATTTTTGAGCCAGCAGTCGTCACAAGATCACGCGTCGACAGCGCATCCTTAATCGCGATGGGCACTCCAGCAAGCGGAGGGCGCGTGGCGAGTCCGTCGATCTCTTTGGCACGCGCAAGTGCGCGTTCACGATCGACCGCCAGAAAGCTATTCCACTCATCGTGTTCGACGCGCGCGAGGTGCGCGGCAACAAGCTCTACCGACGAGGTCTCACCAGCAACGACTGCGGCGATCTGCTCTTCGGCGCTGAAATCGGTGAGCGCCACCTCTACCCCATCCTCGGGACGGTAAAACCATCGGCGGTGACATTGGGCCCCTCGCGCAGTGCCAACTCGGCAGACACGCTCGGTGTCGGAACGTCTTCACGCAGCACATTCGACAATGGAATCGCATGCGTGGTCGGAACAATGTCTGCGAGCTCGAGACCCTGGACCTGGTCGACATATTCAAGAATCGCGCTCAGCTCATGCTGCATCCGAACGACCTCGTCCTCGGTGAGTCCGAGTCGAGCAAGGCGGGCGACATGGCGCGTAATGGCGTCGTCAATCACGGAGACAGATGCTACCCGAACGCACGGCTTATGCGACCGCCGGTGTCAGCGCCAGGAGCACGGCCACCGCGCAGAGCATCGCGACAGCGCACACAATCTCCCATCGCACGGTCCGCATCAGCGCGTCATCCGCCCCCAAAAAATGCGTATCTCCTGCAAGCGCAGCACGCTCCAGCCGGGGGTGAATGATCAGGCGGTTGTACGCACCAAAACACAGCAGCAGTCCAAAGAGCCCCAATTTCACCAGCAAGGCAATGCCATAGCCTGTGCTGACCAGATCACCTAATTGCGCCACTTCGGCGAGTGCCCGATATGTGCCGGTCGCGATCAAGACGCTGACACAGCCAATCGCCAGACTCGAAAAACTCACCACCGCAGCAGAAAGAAAACGGAGCCTATCCTCGGGAATCATTCGTCGAGCAGGCCCAATCACACATACAACGAGGCCCACGAGACCTCCAAGCCAGAGCGCGCTCGCGATTCCATGGAGCGCATCTGCACACGCATTGATCACCACATCGGTTCCATCGGCGGCGTGCCCTCCCCAGGACATTGCACACACACCGATCACCGCGCAGATGCCGATCAGTGCATCACGAACGGGCGTCCTCCCAACCCACACCGCGCTGCGCCCGGCAACAAGACACACACCAGCGACGAGGCCAGCCACCCCCACGGCAAGAATTTCGGCGCCAACACGGGTACGAAACACCAGTTCGGGAATCGCGCCTACCCCAATTTGCAACCACCACGTTATGCCAATCACCCACAGCAGCGCACCGACACACCATGTGCCAATTGCACCTGCCAAGATCCACCCAAGAACGGATGCGCTGGGCTGAACGGCGGCATGGGTCCGCGCCTGGAATGCCTCCCGGTCGGCGGGCCGACCAATCGGATGCACGCCACCGCTCGACCATGCGCGGCTCGCAATGAGCCGGCGCACGACAACCAATCCGAGTATCAGCGTCACCCCCACCAACACCGCCCATCGCGCGATACCCGCAAGGATTGCCCCCAGCGGCTGCCCAAGACGCGCCGGCTCGGCGACCGGGGCGGTGCATTCAGGGCCACCAAGGCATACATTTCCCGCCTCCACATGACCATTTGACCCAAGCACGCGCCAGCGCAACCAGCTCACTCCAGGACGGCGGAGGCCGGCCGGGATACGTGCATCAAGCACCTGTGGATTCACGGGGTCGCGAACGGCGGCAAGCGTCGTCACCGAATCAGACTGCACCAATTCGAGGTGCACAAAATGGGCGTCGATATTTGTCGCAAATGTCACTCGCACAGGAACTGCCCCGGCCGACAGCACAGCGCCCGCAGGCGGAGTAATCCCAATCACGCTCGATGCGGCAAATGCTGGGGATACCCCGCACGCGATCGCAAGGCACACCGCAATCGCGACTCTGCCCCACCAGCGCACTCTTCCGACGCCGCCGGTCAATGACTATCCGGCACTGTGGGCGCTCTTGGCGTGCGACGAGTGAGAACGGGTCAGGACTTTGGCAATCCCCGTCAGCCACACCCACGGTGCATCCGCAGAGGATATGAGGACTGTCCTGCCACCGCGCCGCCACGACAGGATGTTGCGCTCGGCAAGGTAGGAGTGATGAATCTCGACGCCGTCGGAATGCATGATCACCGGGCCCGGCATCAGAATCGGGGCACCTGAAATCACGCTACCCACGAGCGAGTGTCGATCACGTACGTAATACCCCGTCACGACGGTATGGGCCCCGACCTGATCGCTGCGCACACCCTGCAATTGCCAGCCATCGCGCTGGATGACGGGTAACTCGAGTCCATCGATGATCCGAACTTGAGCTGACACAGATTGCGTCGGTGCCTGCTGTTGGAGGGCAATGACATGCCCCGCAACCTGACGATCGGACACGCCTGCATTTAGTCCAAAGGCGACCGCGCATGCGATTGCAATCGCGATCAATGCAACGCCAAGCACGCGCCCAACGCGCGCTCGACCGACATTGGCGAGAGGTGCGTCAACCGTGCCTGCAACATTGCTCTGCTGTGGTTCGTGTTCGGCCTGATGCCGGTCACGCGTCATCCCAGACACCTCCGCGACCACCGCCTCTGACGCTACCATGCTCGCTGTGTCGATTCTTGCCACAGCTGGTCGCATAGCCGCACGGATCATTCCTGGCGCAATCCTCACCGCGAAAGGGTTCCTCTGGGTGCTGTGGTGCAACGTCTTCATCCTCTGGGTCATCATTCCCAGCGGAGGACTCGTTCGACTCACCGCATCCGGACTCGGCTGCCCAGACTGGCCCCTGTGTCACGGCGGAGTCCTCCCGCCAACCACCGAACACCCGATCATCGAATACACCAACCGTGCGCTCTCGGGCGTTGTCGTGGTGGTTGCGATTCTGGTGTGGCTGATCGCGCTCAAAGCGCCAACAGCCTCTCGGGCGGTTCGCGCGCTCACCCTGACAGCCGCACTGATGACGATCGGTCAGATTCCGCTCGGCGCACTCACTGTGCTGTCTGGACTGAACCCCGTCATGGTCGGAAGTCACTTTCTTCTATCAATGCTCGCGCTTGCGACCGGCATCATGGCAGTGGTCTTCTACAGAGACAGCGCACGTGGGTGGTCTCGCACATGGGATCGGCGCCGCGCCCCATTTGCCGGACTCGGAGCCCTTGCGCTTCTTGCGGTGGTGATCACCGGAATTTTGGTGACTGCCTCCGGGCCCCACGCAGGTGCCGCCACGGTGACCGATCGTTTAAGCAATCTCCAGCTGACGATCTGGCTCCATGTGCGCGCGGTTGCGCTCCTTGTCGTGTTGATGGGAGTGCTCGCCGCATGGGCGTGGCGCGAACGTCCGCGGGATCCCCTCGTGCTGCGGTTGATGGGAGTGTTCCTTCCGCTTCTCATCGTGCAGGTCGCGATTGGGGAATATCAGTTTCGCCATGGGCTTCCTTGGCAAGTCGTTGCGGTGCACGTCCCCGTTGCAGGACTCGTCTGGGGGACCGGGCTCGTGACGGCTTGGTGCATCGCGCGGCCCCCCACGCCGACGACGCACACCTAACGCCGGCGCGCCGCTAGGCTTTGGCAGGCCACGCACCGTTCGGCATCGGGTAATGCCGCGAGCCGCCCTTCGGGAATCGGCGCCCCGCAGTCAATACAGATCCCATATGTCCCTGCAGCGATCGCCGCACGGGCACGGCCAAGTCGCTCGAGCTGGTCGCGCAAACGCAATGTGTCACGAAGGTAACGCTCGCGAAGATCGGCATCGGTTGCTGCTTCGGCAGGGTGATGGTGGCCATCTGAACGCTCATCGGAATCGGAGGCAAGGTCACGTTCGGCGAGCGCCCGAGTAATCTCTAATTCGAGTCGGGCAATTCGCTCAAGAGGCGATTCAGCATCTTCGGCAGCCATAATGGCCTGATGCTAACGGCGGCGGACACGATATTCCGCCTGATTCAGACGAAAAGGACCCAAATACGTGGACGAAGCAATTGTCGTAGAGGGGCTCGAACGCGAATTTAAGGGTGGGATTCGTGCCGTTGATGGAATTGATCTCCACGTGCGCGCGGGCGAGGTCTATGGCTTTCTCGGCCCGAATGGCGCGGGGAAAAGCACGACTGTACGCATGCTTACCACACTCCTGCGCCCGACAGGCGGCACGGCAACCGTTGCCGGATTCGACGTGCTGCATCAGGCCGGCGATGTCCGCAAATCAATCGGCGTCGCCCTACAGGATGCGGCAATTGACCCCTTCATGACAGGACGCGAACTCCTGCGTCTGCAGGCAATCCTGCACGCGATTCCGCGCATCGAGGGGCATGCTCGCGGCGAAGAACTGCTTGAGCGTGTGGGCCTGATTGATGCGGCAGATCGCCGCGTGGGCACCTATTCGGGTGGTATGCGCAGGCGTCTTGACCTCGCGCTCGCATTGGTGCACGAACCCGTTGTGCTCTTTTTAGACGAACCGACGACCGGACTCGATCCCACATCCCGCGTCGCACTGTGGGAAGAGGTGCGTCGGCTCAACAAGGAATCAGGCACAACCGTCTTTTTGACCACCCAATATCTCGAGGAAGCCGATCAGCTAGCCGAGCGTGTGGGAATTATCGACGGTGGCAAAATCGTCGCCGAAGGCACGCCCGCGCAACTCAAGGCAGAAATCGGCGACCCGACACTCGTCATCACTCCGACGGACCCATCGCAACTCGAGGCAGCCTCAGGAGTCTTGAGGACATTCGGTCCCTCTGCAGACACCAAACCCGGCGCAACCGCAGTACGACTCCACGAGGGTACCGAGGGCATCGTGCGCGTCGTACGCGCCCTCGATGACGCAGGTATTTCCACCGCCGGTATTGAGCTCCACCAGCCAAGCCTGGATGACGTCTTTGTCGAGCGGACCGGCCATCGCCTCGAAGGCGATGCGGAGGGTGCCGCTGGCGGCAAGGGGCGTCGTGGGCGCAAGAGTCGCCAATGAGCCCCGCCCTCCTTCAAACCCTGTCGCTCGCGCGGCGCTCGGTGAAGGGAACATTTCGTTTTCCCCAAGCCTGGTTTCCGTCGTTGTTTTTTCCGCTTGTCCTGATGGCCATTTTCACCGCGTCATTCGGAACGTCGGCCGCACACATCCCTGGGTTTCCAAAGATTGATGGGTTTTTGAGCTTTGCGATGACCGGGGCAATCGTGCAAGGGGTCCTGATTTCAGGCGTCGGTGCAGGCGGATTTTTTGCAGCCGATATCGAAGGTGGCTTCTTCGATCGACTCGCCTCTTCTCCGGCATCTCGTTCAGCAATTTTGGTGAGCCGACTCGTCGCGGGAATGTTCCTTGCGACCTGTCAGGCGATCTTCTTTATGGCGATTGCGCTGATCTTTGGCGCGACGATTCAAGGCGGCGTCGTCGGCGCCCTGATTGTCATCGTGCTTGCGGGGCTGCTCGCGATCCCGATCGGCGGACTCGGGGTCTTACTTGCCCTACGCACGGGCTCCGCCGAAGCAGTGCAGGGAATGTTTCCACTCTTTTTTGCGCTGATGTTCTTCTCGTCCACATTTTTCCCTCGGGAGACCATGACGGGCTGGTTCCAAACCGTTGCGAACTTGAATCCCATTTCTCACTTGGTCGAAGGAATGCGTCAACAGATCATCGTGGGGGTCGATTGGCGCGCCGCTGGTGTGTCGCTCGCCATCATCATCGGGCTCGCCGTCCTCACCGTCGGCGGGAGTGCGCTCAATCTTCGTCGTCGCCTGGAGGGCAACCAATGAGTTCCCGAACCCTGCAGCGCACGGTATCGGTATCTGGCATGTTGGCCTGGCGCTCGCTGATTCTGGTGCGGCGGATGCCGTCGGTGTTTATTCCGTCCCTCGTGATGCCGCTGTTCATTTTGGTGGCGACCTCCGGCGCCTTCCATGGCATCAGCGCATTGCCGATTGGGACAGGTAGCTACCTCGCATTCACATTGCCGTTCGCAACGGTCATGGGTGGTGGCTTCGCGGGAATCAACGCCGGTATGACCCTGGCGCGCGACATCGAAGGCGGCTTTGTGGATCGGCTGATCTCAAGTCCCGCTCCGCGCCTTTCACTGGTCGCGGGCCCCTTCACCGCGGCAGCAATGCGCAGCATCTTCACCACCACTGTTGTCCTGATTGCCGGAACCATCGGCGGAATCGCGCCCCCCGGGCTGACAGGGACGCTGGCGATTTACCTTCTTGCGGCGTTCTTTGCGATGTCGACTGCATGCTGGTCAATGGGCGTGGCCCTTCGCGCACGCACCGTCCAGGCAGCGCCACTCATGCAGCTGGTGGTGTTTGTCTTGGTCTTTACCTCGGTCGCCTACGCGCCACGTGCGCTCCAAACCGGATGGCTGCGCCACGTCGCAGACTGGAACCCGGTGACGCACATTCTTGAGGCGTCTCGTGCTGCGGAATTTGAGACGCTGAGCTGGACGCTGCTGTGGCCGGCAATCGTCTCGATTGTCATCCTGCTTGGAGTACTTGGCGCCTTTGCGCTCCACGGGCTCTCAAGGCTCGGCAAGGACTAGCCGATCGCCCCTCGGGAACCACTTCCGAGGGGCACCGCGCACCTACCGTTTGGCTGCCCGCCCCAGCACGGCGCGCACCACAAACCACGCCACCAAAAACAGCGCAGCGCACGCGCTTGCAAGCACAATCTGGCCGCTGGCGACGGCAACGCACTCAACGATAAATAACACCGCAATGCCGATAAGGGCAATCAGCGCGAGACGACGACGTGAGGAATCTTGAGTCATGTCGTGACTGTACGGATCGACCGACGCTCGCGTCGTAGGAGCCCCGAGAGAAGATAGGCTACGTGTGATGCGCATCGATCTACTTGCAGAGCTCTCCAACGCCCATGGAACATCTGGACGTGAGTCAGCAATCGCCGAAATTGTGACTCGCGAACTCACGAATCATGTCGCCCGGATCGAGCATGATCCGCTTGGTGGGCTCTGGGGGATACGCGAGGCCGTCGACGGCACGACCGATGCCCCGCGTCTCATGCTTGCCGCGCACATGGACGAGCTCGGGCTCATGGTGACCGGGATCGATGACGCAGGCTATATCCGGGTTCTGCCCTTGGGAGGTTGGGATGATCGCACCCTTGTGAGTCAGCGCGTGCTGATTCACGGACGTGAACTTGTTCCCGGGATGGTCGGTGTTCCTGCAGTGCACACATTGAGTCCAGAAGCCCGCGCGAAGGCGGCGAAAATCGATGACATGCAGATCGATACGGGACTTCCGGCTGACCGCGTCCGAGCACTCGTGCGCCCCGGAGATGTCGTGACCCGCAATCAGACCTTCGCTGCATTAGGCGATCTGGTGTCAGGGAAGGCGCTCGATGACCGCGTTGGCGTGTTTGTGCTGCTCGAGGCCATGCGTGCCGCCGCGCCATCGCCAGTTGAGGTCTATGCGACGGCAACCGTCCAAGAGGAGGTCGGTCTTCGCGGAGCCCGAGTAGCCACGTCGCGCATCATCCCAACCATTGGTGTGGCGATCGATACATGTCCAGCAACCGATGGCCCTGGCGGCAAATCGCAGGGAACGAAACTTGGCGGCGGAACAGCCATCCGGATCATGGACGCCAGTGCAATCGGATCTCACGCCTTGGTCGCATTCCTCGAGAAGCTCGCAATCGATCGCGGCATTCCGCATCAATTCCATGTGTCGGACAAGGGTGGCACCGACACCCAGTCACTGCAGCTGTCTGGTCAAGGCGCGGTCGCTGGCTGCATCTCGATCCCCGCCCGCTATGGGCACTCGTCAATCGAGGTGTGTCATCCAGCCGATATCAAGGCGTCAATCGATCTCACGATCGCACTGATCGAATCGGCCCACGAATTCACGCCCTCATCACGCAGTTGACGGCTAGGCCGGAGTGACAGCTCCCGCGGCACTCACCATCAGATGCGTCACTCCACCGGGAATCTGGATCGGCTGACCGCCAACAAATAGCTGCACACTCATTGTGGAGTCAATCTGCATCCACAATCCCTGGCCGAGTGAATATTGATTTGTCACGCCAGGCCCAATCGTTCCGTCAAACATCACGTGACCGGTTGCGCTGCCCTGGCGCAGAATGAGCCGGCTCCCTGTCCCAGGTGATCCGACAAGATTGATTTGCGTCGTTGGAGTTGCCTGCGGCGGAACCGAATTCGACGGGGTGGTTGTCGTATCGGTTGTCGCTGAACTCGGTGTCGTGCTTGTCGACCCCGTACTCGTCGTCGCAACGATGGATGTCGGATTCACCTTCCACGCAGCACCAGCCCACAACGCCACCAGCAAGGTGCCAAGGGTGCCGGCAATCACCCACCCCATCGCACGCTTCTTGCGAAACCCGCGACGTCGGTGTGAGCTTCCGCGTGGACCACGCGACAGACGGCGAGACGGTTGTGGAAGTGAGATCCCGATTTCCGGATCCATGCGCATGCCCCGCGAGCGCTCCTCGAGCTCCTCCACGAGGAGGTCCGCGTCGAGCCCAAGAAAATTGGCGTAACTCCGCAGAAAACCACGTGCATATGCGGGCTCAGGGAGCATGTCGAAGCGTTCATCCTCCAACGCCATCAAATAGCGCCCACGAATTCGCGTTTCCTGTTCGCAGTCGCCGAGCTCTAACCCTTGCCGCCGACGGGCATCCCGCAGCGTGTTACCGATTTCGATCATCTGTTCCGTCGCGATATGTACGTGCGAGTTGCGGGCACCCAGCCACAAACGTGCTCGAAGACGGTGCACACAGTGCTGCACCAACGCACGAACCACCGTCTCCAACCCACGCAGGTTGCAAACCAATCATGGCTGACTCCCGCCAAATTCCTGCGGTGCGTCGGAGTAGTTGTACAACGCGCACGCCCGCCATTCGACTAGCTCAGCATCACTTGCATTGCCATGTTGCAGCCGGACTTTGCTGCATCGATTGTTCCAGCGCATGATGGGTTGCGCACAGTGTGCACTACCCATCATGCGCTGGGCGCTCACTCACAACCGTGATCAATCCCCTTGCACGCGGGTCCGTGATCTGGAGACCATGTGCCACATCGGCAATCGGGAGGTCGTGCGTAACGACCAGACACGGTTGAATCGAGGTGCTGCGCATCGGCGTCGCCGAACATGGCCTGGGTAGTTCGAAATAGGCACCCTGTACTATAACGTTCAACTTATGAGCAAGATTCTCCCATGACGGCACGCAACGCCCGAAAAATGGTGCATGTCATCCACCTGTCGACGGTGCACTCGGCCCTCGATTCGCGGATCCTTGAACGAGAGGCTCGCACCCTCTCTGAGGCGGGATATCGGCTGAGCGTCATCGCTCGCCATCCCGCCCGGGAAACGCTAAACGGAATTGACATTGTCCCCGTGCGGACATCTCGCACCCGATTTGATCGCCTCATTGTCAGTCCATGGTCGGCGCTTCGGCAATGCCTGGCACTCAAGCCGAATATCGTCCATATTCACGATCCCGAATTGATTCCCGTGGGCCTGGTGTTGCGTCTGCTTCGGCGGACAGTCATCTATGACGTCCACGAAGATCTCCCAAAGCAGATCATCCACAAAGACTGGATTCCGCGGGTGTTGCGGACGAAACTTGGCGGGGCGATCGCGTGGCTCGAGCCCCTCGCCCTTCGGCGTTTCAACCTTGTGGTCGTGGTACGCCCACCGGTACGCGACCGCCTCAGCGCCCACAACGTGACGCGTACGCTGCTCCTGCGCAATTTTCCGCGCAGAGACGATTATGCGCATCCCCCGGCGATTGCAGTTGATCAGCCGTCAATCGACATACATCCGGACCACGTGCGCATCGTCTACTGCGGCGGAATCACCGGCGTTCGTGGCGCGCGGGAAATGGTCGCTGCCATTGGCAACTGCGATCCCTCATTACACGCACGACTCATCCTCGCCGGCCCATGCGCTTCGGATCTGCTCACCGAGCTTCAGGGCATGCAGGGATGGGCGGCAACAACATACCTCGGACGAATCCCACCGGCAGAGGTTCCCGCGCTCCTCGCGTCGTCTTATCTCGGGCTCGCAGTGCTGCATCCCATCCCGAACTACGTCGGCGAAACGCCCACAAAACTCTTCGAGTACATGGCAGCTGGACTACCGGTGATTTGCTCTGACTTCTCTCCGTACGACGTCACCGTTGCGTCGTACCGCTGCGGCCAACTCCTTGATCCGTACGACATCGCGGCAATTACCCGCGCAATCGAGAATCTCATCCGGAACCCGCAACTCGCACGCGAGATGGGCGCACGAGGCGTCCGTGCAGTGCACGAGGTGTACAACTGGGAAACCGAATCCGTAGGGCTCATTACCGCATACGATCAGCTCTCGAACATCGGTTGAGCGCGAGCGATTCTCTGGAATCCAACGCGTCCCCGCGGTCGACCAGGCCGACGCGCGGCCCGCAATGAACGTCCGCAAATCCGGCCATACTGGATGGTGTCGCATATTGCTCCCGTCCTGATCGCGATCGCAATCTCGGTGGCGCCCGTCGGGCACAGGCCGATCTACTCCCAATGACACGACCTTCACACACACCGTGGCGTCCGCACCGCGATATCTCCGAATGGATCGCCTGGGGGTCAGTACTCCTGGCAGGAGTCATCGGGGCAATTTTTGTGCTGGTGGCGACCAGGGGTGGGCCAGCAACATCCCCCGATTCTGCGGTGTACTTGTCGGGCGCCGAAAACCTCTTTCTCGCGCGCCGCTACTCAGACTTCCAGCTGCTTGCCATCAATATCGAACCGCCTGGGTTTTCGCTTTCGATTGCGGCGCTTCGCGTCCTCGGCATACACATCTTCTCCGGCGCTCGATTCATCAACGCAACAGCAATTGGAATTCTTCCAGTTGTGAGCTACGCACTCTTGAAGCGTTTGGTGACCCACCGACTCCTTGCGGTTTTGGGCGCGATTGCCATTGCATGCGCACCAGGCCTGAATGCCGTCGGGGTATGGGTATGGAGCGAACCCGTCTTTTGCGTGATCGGGGTCTCGATGCTTGTCGCCATCGCCCGTGCCGCAGAACGCACACACAGACAGCTCACCTGGATCATGGTTGCCGCCACCCTCGCGGGAATCGGCTTCATTTATCGATATGCGGGGGTCACCTACATCATTGCCCTCGTTGGGTGCGTGCTGCTCATCGAACTCCCCAGGGGGTGGCGGGTTGCCGTACGCAGCACCCTGGCTGCAGCGGGGGTCAGTCTCGTTCTCCCCGTAATCCTGCTCCTTCGCAATGCCAGCCACGGGCCGCTGTTGGGTCCTCGTTTACCCTCGAATGAGCACTTTCTGGGCATGAGCAAAGCAAGCGCCCAGGTCTTTGGCAGCTGGATTCTTGCTGGCCATCCGTCGGCGTGGCGATCAGGGGGCATTCTTGTCATCGCCATCACCATCGCGTCGTGTGCGCTGATCGTGCGTCGTATTGCACACGAAGGGGTGACCACGACGCGCAGCACGCTCACAATCTCGGTGGGCGGGCTGCTCGGTATCTACCTGATTTTCATTTTTTGGTCGTCGCTGACAACATGGATCTCACCACCGAGCGACCGCATCTACTGCCCGATGTATGTGCCTCTGCTCACCATGGTGATTGTGGGTGCTGACGCGCTCCTTGGCCTCGATTGGATTTCCAAACGCCGCGTCATCTCGGCCGGCGTCCTGGCGGTGATTGCGCTCTGGGTCGGGCTCAATGTGGCGCAGACCTACCGAAATGCCCGGTCCGGAAATGCCTCCCAGGTGCGTTTTTCCTCACGTGCGTGGAAGACATCGGCATTCATGGATGCCGTGCGTCATATCCCTACGGGCGCGCAAATTTTGTCGAATGAACCGAGCGGCATATACCTGGCAACCGAACGCGCGCCTCTCGGATTCCTCCCGTTGCAACCGGCAGACAACCCATCGGCACGCGCCGCGACAACGCAGCAAATAATGACGAAACTCCATGCAGCGCCGACGCCGCTCTACCTGGCGTGGTCAATCCCCAATCGCCGTGATTACCTGATCTCACCGATGGCCCTCGCCGAGTTGGGTATCACGATGCGTACCATCATGACCTCAACGCACGGGGCGATCTATCGTGTGACTGGGTCCCATGGTGGCCGATGAGCCCGCGGCCCGATCGATCGGCCGGAATATGATGCATATCATCGGCGCGCCAGCTCTTCATCGCAGACACCTATCCTGGTGCGTGCTCGACACCCACATCACATGAACGCGCCTGCTGCGTCACGACAGGCCGTCCGCCGGGAATCTTTGGTTGTGCTGTGCGGATTTCTTGTCCTTGCGGTCATCGTGAGCTGGCCGCTCGCTGCACATATCGGCACATTTATTCCCGGTACGGGTCGGTACTACGACCCCATCGGGTACTACAACGACTTCTGGTACCTGGCAACGCACCACACATCATTCGTGTCGAGCCATGTGCAATCCGGCATCGATGCGCCCTTCGGGCGCCCGCTACTCACCTCGGCATTCCTACTGCAGGTCACGACCTACGGCACGGTACTCGTGGCGGCGCATCTCGTATCAATCACTACCGCGTTCACGCTCATCGCGCTGGTGTGGCTCGCCTGCTCATCGACTGCGATGTACCTGTTTGTCCGATGGCTCGGCGCGGGACCCGCAAGTGCAACCTGGGCGGGTGTGGTCGTCATGTTGTGCCCATACGAGAACTACCGCATCTCACAACAGCTCCCGCTCGCGCTCCTGGCATGGGCGCCACTTGTCCTCTGGGCGAGCCTGCGATGGGTCGAATCCCCAATCCGTCGCCGCGCTGTCTACGTCGCACTGAGCATCGGGCTCGCGTGGCTCGTGCATCCGTACTACGGATTTATGGCCATGGTGATCGCCGCCACGGTGATCGGTATCGATCTCGTGCGGCACGGTCGGTCGCTCGGGATACGCACCACGCTGGTCCACTTTTGCGAGATCAGCATTGCCGTCGCCGCCATCGTGATCGCACCACTGCTCACCTTGCTGAGTCTCAATCAATCGTTGGTGCAATCCTCATTCGGCTCGCACGCTGCCCAAGCAGAGAATCTGAGCGCCTCTTTCACGCAGTACATCTGGCCGCCGGACGTGAGTTGGCTCTTCACCGACATCGTCGGTACGCACTGGCTCACGATGGGTTCGCATGCAGGCACAACGCCAGTGTTTTTTGGCTGGGTAACGGTCGTGTTGGCACTCGCCTGGGGTCTGATCTGTTGGAGACGTTGGGATGACCTGACTGCCCGCCAACGCATTTTTTCCATCACCGGTGCAATTTTGGCCGTTGTGCTGATCGCCTGCAGCCTCAAAAGCCCTATCGAGATTGGCCCACTGCGCATCCCCACCCCCACCGCCGTCCTTCCTCATTTTGTCCCGTTTTTGCGCTTCTATAACCGTTTTGGTGCGCCTGCGCTCATTGTGGTGACCGCGATGGGGGCGCTGACTATGGATTGGGTCGTCCGCCGCACGAACCGCAGGCACGGAATCGCACTTGCAGTTGCAATTGGGGCGATCTCTGCGCTTGAGCTCCCGACAGTCTTCCATGTCACCAGCGCACCGGTGCTCGAAGTCAGCACCCCTGCGCATCCGTATTTTGGTGCGCCGCCATCCGCATTCTCATCATGGTCATGGCTGAACGCCCACCAGCCCCAGGGAATTGTGATGGAGCTTCCGACATCCGGTGTGGCTCGGAGAACTGCCCGCTACGCACTCGACCGCATCTGGATGTACGGCCAAACCATTCATCACCTGCCAATCGCCAATGGCGGGCTTTCCGAAGGGACAGTCGGCGATTGGTTTGGTGTGCAATGGGGCGACCCGCGCCTCCCCGATTCCGCCCAAACCTATGCGACCCTGGGCATCCACACCGTCGTTGTAAACCCGTGGGCCTACATCTACACGGGACTCACGCCCCCCGATACACGCCACCCGCTTCCCGGATATACCCAAGTCATCCGGTACCCAGACGGAACTGCGATATGGACGGTCACCGCGCCGCCCGAGGCCGGAGTCGTGGTGTACGAGAATGGCTTCACCCGCGTCGACCAGAACGCATGGTCATGCACCGCAACCGCACACGTCGCGCTCTTTGTCCCACGTGCCGGGAACTATCTCTTGGATGTCCTGGGCGCCGCTCTTTCTCCGGGATCACACATTTCTGTGGCCATCTCAGGCGCGCATCCCTTCACGCAGACCATCACGGTCGCCCCCGGTGGGCAAATCGCGTTCCCTCTTGACCTCCCTCAGGGCACCTCCGAAGGTCAGATCGACGTACGGGGGCCGCTCGGGCAGCCGATCACCTACTCGCTGCAGTCACTGCGCATACGCGCGGCGAGATAGCCGAGCATGCGCTGAGTCCCGCCGGATGAACGGGACACAGAGGGCGGGCTCGCGGTGGTAGATCTGGTGCTAGAGCACTCCGTGGGCAGCAATCATGGCAACGGCGAATCCGATCACCGTCAGCGCCAGAATTCCCCCGGAAATTTGTGATGACATCTTGCTGTAGGCGATATGACCGCGCCCATAACCAGAGAGCACAAATCCTGTTGCGATGCCGCCGAGTAATCCCCCAAGATGGCCACCGATCGATACGCCGGGAATCGTCAGGGTGATCACCAGATTCAAGATGATCAATAGGCCAAGACCGCTTTGCATAATGGCGATACCACGCTGGCGCGACATCACCACAAGCGCTCCCATAAGACCGAAAATCGCCCCTGATGCGCCAATTGTGAGGGCATATGGCGACAGTAACAACGCCCCAGCGGAGCCCCAGATAAGGCTGATCACGTAAATGATGATCATCCGACGGGGGCCCACATATGCCTCAACTGCCGAGCCCAATATCCACAGCGCCCACATGTTGAACGCAACGTGGATCACGCTCTCATGAATGAAGCCCGAGGTAATGATCCGCCAGGTATCCCCGCCGACGATGGCCGGGCCATAGAGCCCGCCCTTTTCGATCACCGAGGACGAGCCACCCCCCTGAAAGCCCACCCCTTGAAGAAGCTCAATCAAAAAGACCACGACGTTGATTGCCACCAGCGCAACCGTCACCGAGTTGTGTCGGCCCGGTTGTACCAAGTTGCGCGCGACCCGTGCCGGGCCTGAGCGTGCTGTGGATGCACCAGAGCTGCCTGCACATTCTGGGCAGCGAATGCCCACGGGTGCAGGATTCATGCAGGATGTGCAAATCGGGCGATCACACTGAGAGCAACTCAGAAGCGTTTCCCGATCGCTATGGCGATAGCAGTGTGCGGTGGTCGCCTCAGATGTCTCATTCATTGCCCGACGATCGTAACGATCGGATCGGCCGCCAGGCCGGGAACAGTTCTGACGGGACATGCAAGATACAACCCGGTACCTGTAAGCTACGTGTACGTAGTTGTGCCCCCTCACGGGTCATGTCCTGAGCTGCTGGAGCGCGCATACCAGTGTGCGCTGATTGCTACTTGCTCACGACATTTGACGTTCTCGGTAAATCAGCATTCAATGCGAGATGCCGTGATCTGCCGTGAGCGGCAAAGGAGCTCCAGGACATGGACACACCACGAGACCATAAGAGGCCGCGTATGACAGTGCCGCCGCCGCCATTTGCAACCATGCCACCGCATGGAATCCCAGATCTGATCGAGCACGACGCATGCGCGCTCGCAGCCTTCGTCACCCGAGACGGAAAGCCCGACCGACGCATGGTCGAACGGGCACTGATCGGGCTTCAGATGATGGTGCACCGCTCCGGGAGCGTTGATGGTGAAGGCGACGGCAGTGGGCTGCTGATCGATATCCCACGTCCGCAGTGGCGTCGGCGTCTCGCAGCACACGGACACAACCAGGATGTCGTCGACGATCCCCGCTTCGTGGTCGGGCATGTCTTTTTTGAATCAGAGCAGGCCGCGCACGACCAGGTCGGCCGGTTGCATGAAATATTGGCCGAGCGCGGATTTGAGCTGTTGTGGTCCGGCGAGGGACTCGTCGATCGCTCGGCGCTCGGACCCCGTGCGGCAGAAACCCCGCCCGTGTTTTGGCAGCTTGCTGCACTCGCACGCGAGGGCGGCCGGGCCGCGTCTCGCGACTGTTACCAAGCGATGGTGCAGTTTGAGCATGACGTGGACTGCCATGTCGCTTCATTTTCTGCAAACGACGTCGTCTACAAGGTGCAGGGGCAACCGGAGGTCATCCCGCGCTTTTATCCGGAATTCGCTGATGAGGACTTCGGCGCCTCGCGGATCATCGCCCACAACCGGTATTCGACGAACACCTACCCGACCTTCTCTCGGGTGCAGCCATTTTCGTTGCTTGGCCACAATGGGGAGATCAACACCATTGCTCAGTTGCGGGAACAGTGTCTCCAACTTGGACTTCCGATCACCCACGAGGGATCAGACTCCCAAGACCTGAATCGCCTGCTTGAGGGATTGGTGTTTGAGAAGGGGCTCTCCCTGCTCGAGGCGGTTGAATTTGTTTTGCCGCCAATCCTCGGTGAAGTCCATCGTTTGCCGGCACACCTGCAGGACCTTTACGTGCACTTCCGGGAAGCCCTTGGCCCGTATGCACAAGGGCCAGTCGCACTCGCGACCCGCGCGCAAAACGAGATGGTCTTCGCGGTCGACGCGATGGGACTCCGGCCGCTCTGGTGGGTCGAAACCGCCGATTGGTACGTCGTCTCATCCGAACCAGGCATCATCGAAGTCAGCGACCTCACGCGCGATCCGCGTCCGATGGGTCCCGGAGAGAAGATGGCGGTCATTCTCGATGACAACGGCATCCCGCGCGCCCTCGAATACCCCGAAGTACAACAACAGGTCTACGAGCGGGCCAAGTCGCGCGGCGCGCTGCCCCACGGCGAAACTCGCGCGCGCCTTGCCGGCGGCCTCGACCCCACAATCCTTGCCGATGATCACAACGGGAATGCGGATGGCCCAGTGATCGACCTCGACGCGCTGCTCGGTGCCGCCTCGTGGATTGAGTCCGACAAGCAGCAGGTTGAATTTCACGCAGAGCGCGGCGCAGAACCAGTGGGCTCACTGGGATGGGATGGACCTCTTGGCCCCTTCACCCCTGTGCCGATGCCACTTTCGGACTATCTGCAAGAAACCGTTGCAGTGGTCACCAACCCCGCCATCGACCGAGAACGCGAAGTCGAGCACTTCTCGACTCGCGTCGTGCTTGGTCGCCGACCTCCGATCGAGGGGGTTGAGGTCGACCAGCCACAGCGCTGTGAATTGCGGATGCCGATTCTTTTGGGTGGCCTTCGCCACGGCCTTGGACTCTCTCTGCCCGAGTTGCGCAGGGTCGCGGTCGGTCAAGGAGTCGCACTCTGCGACGACGTGATCGCGGCATGGGCACAAAAGGCAGTGCGCCTCGAGCTGACCTACCTCCCCTCGACAACAACACGCACGCATGTTGCTGCGCTCGCAGAGGCAGCTGTCTCCGCCGTCACGGCGGGCGCGGAAGTCATCGTCCTGCATGACATGCACGCCACCGGTGAGAACCGCGTGTGTGATCCAATGCTCGCCGTTGCCGCGGTCGATAAGGCGCTGCGTGAGCAGTACCAAGAGGACGGGACGTCGATTCGCCGCAATGTCAGCGTCCTGCTGCAGTCGGCCGGCGTGCGCAACGTCCATGACGTCATGGTTGCGCTCGGACTCGGTGCACAAGCCGTGATTCCGTACGCCATGCTCGAATACGCGGTCCAAGCAAACCCAGAGCCCGCGGTCGCCGCAACGAACCTCCTGCAGGCATTGCAAAAGGGCATTGAAAAGGTGCTCTCGACGCTCGGGATCCACGAGTTGCGCGGATATGCCCGTTTGATGTCGGCAATCGGAGTGCAGCCTGAGCTTCTCGACATCATCGGAATGCCGGGTTTCGTCGCCAGCGAAGGCCGCGGTCTGGGATTTGAGGGCCTCGAAGAGCTTGCTGAATTGGGTCAAAAGATTCGTGCCGGAGAGGAAAGCCACTCGAAGGTCAAGCTGCCTCGGATGTACCCAAAGGTGTGGAAGGCACTCTCACGTCTTGCCAACTCCACCGATGGATATGAGGAATACTCACAAACGCTCGAGCAGCTCGAACGCGATCAACCGGTCGCGCTGCGCCACGCGGTTGCCTTGCAGCTTGCACCCGAGGCCGATCGTATTCCCGCGTCTCAAGTATCGAGCCGCGTCGGCCAGCATGGACTTCCATTCATCATCAGCTCGATGAGCTTTGGCTCCCAAAGCGAGATCGCCTTCCGCGCATACGCCGAGGCCGGCGCACGCGCCGACATGTTGTCGATCAATGGCGAGGGTGGAGAAATCCCCGACATGATCGGGAAGTACCCCAAGAACCGTGGACAGCAAATTGCCTCGGGCCGCTTCGGGGTGTCGTCGCTGTTGATCAACTCCTCTGAGCTTGTCGAAATCAAGATAGGTCAAGGCGCAAAGCCTGGCGAAGGTGGACACCTCCCTGGGTCAAAGGTCACCGCCGCAATCGCCCGTGCCCGTAATGCGCAGATCGGCTCCGACCTGATCAGCCCATCGAATAACCACGACTTGTATTCGATTGAAGACCTTGCGCAGTTGATCGACGAACTCAAGACCGCAAACCCACATGTACGGGTTGTGGTCAAAGTCCCTGTCGTTCCTGGGATCGGCACGATCGCGATCGGTATCGCCAAGGCGGGCGCCGATGTGATCACCTTGTCCGGGTTTGACGGTGGCACGGGTGCGGCGCGTCAGCACGCACTTCGTCGTGCCGGACTCCCCTGTGAGCTCGGTACCGTTCTCGCCCATCACGCACTGACCGAAGCCGGTATTCGTGACCGCGTGGAGATCTGGGCAGACGGCGGACTCCGCTCGGCAGATGATGCGCTCAAACTGATCTGCATGGGTGCCAACCGGGTTGGCTTTGGCACCGCGTCAATGGTTGCGATCGGATGCACCATTTGCCGTGGATGTCAGCTCGACTCATGCCACGTCGGCATTGCCACGCAGATCGAGGATGAACACGAGGCCCAAGAGCGCGGCATGAAGCGTTTTGTTCCCCGCGTGCACGAGGACGCCGCTGAGGCACTCGTGCGCTACTTCACCGAAATGGGCGAGGCCATGCGCAAGCGAGCGGGCGAAATGGGTGTCGATGACATTCAGCAGCTCGTCGGTTCAGCACATCACTTGGTACAGGTCTCGCATCACGATCGCCTTGATCTGGCCGGACTCCTCACTCCCGTGCGCGAGCGCGTGCTCACGGCCCCTGAAGGTCAGGCGCGATTCTTTCGCGAGTTCAACCCGCCGCCGCCCCACCGTGCGCCAGAAGTGGCCGCAGAGCGTTTGGCTGCAGGCGCCGCATTGGCGGTCGAAGAGGAAACAACCACCGCTGCAGACCGCAACCTGGGTACCGATCTCGCCGGCATGATCGCGCGATCTCATACCCATGTAAATACGAGTTGGAACTTCGGCGCGTTGGGTGGGGCACCAGGCAATGGCGCCCACGGCGGGAATGCAAACATCCTCTCCGAGGCGGAATACGCAAATGGCAATACGCCGCTGGTGGATCTTGCCTTCACCAAGGGCGCAGCAGCTGGTTCTGGCCTTGGGGCCTTCAACATTGGTGGCGTGCGCATGCGGGTCTTCGGAGGCGCACAAGACGGTGTGGGAAAGTGCTCGCTCGGTGGAGAAATCCAGGTCTTAAAGGCCCAAAACGCGCATGGTGAATGGGTCGGCGGACATGTCGGCAAGAGTTTTGCCTATGGCGCACAGCGCGGATTGTTTCTCATTCAGGGCGACACCGATGCCCGTGCAGGCATCCGTATGTCGGGTGCCGAGATGGTGCTGGGCGGGGAGCCACGCGAGCCCTTAAATGATCGAATCGGATCACTGGCCGCACGGGCAAACTGCAAGGGGTTTGCATTCGAGTACATGACCGGTGGTCGTGTGGTCGTGTTAGGTGACCCTGGTCCATGGATCTGCTCCGGCATGACGGGCGGGGTGATCTACTGTCGCCAGAACCCCGATTGGAATCTCGACGGGGCCGCAATCCGCCGCCGTTTGTCCAAGACTGCCAAGGTCAGCATGACCGAACTTGATGAGTCCGATCAGGTCAACGTCGTCAACCTTTTGACCAAGTATCAGCAGGCGTTGATCGAATCCGGCCAGCAGGACGCTGCAGCTCGCGTTGCTCCGCTGATCGCCGATCCCGCAGCCCACTTCATCGCGCTCTCGCCGGTGACCCAGCAGGCTGATCCGAATATCTCCACCGAATAGCGACACACACCCAACCGGCGCCGTGCAGCAGATGCGCGCCGTCGGTTGGGCCGTCGACGACACATCGGTTGCACTATGAAGCGTTCTCCTCGTCTCGCAATAGTTGCCGTTGTGGCGGTCGTGGTGCTTGGACTCGGCGCACTTGCGATTTGGCGTTCAATCGGCGGGCCACCATGGACCCCTACCCCATCCACTACCTTCCAAATCAAGCTCACGGGTGTGATTGACGTCACCAGCCCGACCGACCTCGGCCAGGGCGATTCGACCTATCGGGGCACTCCGTCTGCGCCACCTCAGGCATTTCTGATTCCCGCAACGACAGCCACCCCGGAGATTGTCGATCGACTCCATCGCACTGGCGCACATGTCATTTGCGTCGTGCCAGTCACCAACTGGTCCTCCGACATCATCGATCCGGGGAGCTCCGCATGGGCGGGACTCAAGGGTCCGTCGAGTGGAGGGCAGACGTTCTGGCTGAACACGAATCCCGCCGGGCCGCTCTACAACACCCTCATCAACCTTATGACTGAGGAATTCCAGGTGTGCCACGACGATGGCTTTGATGCGGTTGCCCCAGAGCGACTCGATGAAACGCACATTCCCGGCCTCCAATTTGATGGGGTACCCATCACGAGTGCCGGCTTTGCAAACTACGCATTTCAACTCACCGAAATCGCGCATTCACTCGGGTTGAGCATCGCCCAAACCGATGATCCAGCAGATGCAAAGGTGTTCGAGAATTACTTCGATTTCGCCATCGTCAACAATTGTTTCACCTTGCACAATTGTGCCGCCTACACCCCGTATACGGCCGCACACCGCGCGGTGATGGAAATTGAAACCTCCGCACCGCCGCACGCATTTTGTCCGGCCGCCATCGCCGCAGGCAGAACCGCGGGCAGGTACAACCCGAAACTCAACGGAAACCTGCGTATTCCCTGTACCTAGCATCGAGTACGAGCGTGCCGTAACGCCAGCGACCAGATCAGGGATATCACGGACCGAAACCCTCGGGTCTTCACCTACGATCGAGACAGCTGCAGCGAATCCGCCATTCCTCGAGATGGCGGGAAGTGTCCTCGTTGGAGCGCATCGGCAAAGGGGCGGTCATGAGCGGCTGGATTCTCACCGGGATTATTGTTGCCGTACTCATCGTGGTGTATCTCGTCATGGCGATTCGCGTGTTTCGCCAATATGAGCGGGGCGTCCAACTCCGCCTTGGCAAGCTGCGCGATGGACCGCGCGGTCCTGGGCTCGTGTTCATTATTCCGTTCTTCGATCACATTCATCGCGTATCCCTGCGGATCATCACCATGCCCATCCAGTCGCAGGAGATTATTACCCGCGACAACGTGACCATCGATGTGTCTGCGGTGGCCTACTACCGCGTGGTGGATCCCGTGCAAGCGGTGATCGCGATTGAAGATGTCACCTCGGCGATCGACTACATCGCACAAGCCACCTTGCGCGCGGTCATCGGCCAACACACGCTTGACTCGACGCTGACAAACACCGAGGAACTCAACAAGCACATCCGCGACATCCTCGATGTCCAAACCGAGCCATGGGGTGTCATCGTGACCCTTGTGGAGCTCAAAAACATCCAACTCCCCGAGGCGATGAAACGGGCAATGGCGAAGGAGGCGGAAGCCGAACGCGAGAAGCGCGCAAAGATCATCAGTGCGCATGGCGAAGCTCTCGCCGCCACGGAATTGGCGCATGCATCCGACATCATGATGCAACACCCCATCGCCCTGCAGTTACGCAATCTGCAAACACTTGTCGAAATATCTGTTGATCACAATTCGACGATCATCTTTCCCGCGCCCCTGATGAGTGCCGTCACTGATCTGGTCTCATTTTTGACCCGAGAGACGAACACCATCGACGCGGCAACTCATCTCGTGATGCCCGAGGTCCCTCCCGCACTCGTAAATCACGCACCCCCTGGATGAGTGATCGTGCCGGGCGGGGGCGCACACCCCCACCCGGCGCACAATTGATCAGCAGTACAGACGTAAGGGACTAGGCCCCGGCCGACTCTGCGGCTTTTTCCCAATTTGCAAGCGCCCACGCAATCTCTTCCTGCACACGGCGATGGGTCTCACCCAACGCCACCAATTGGGCCGGGTCGCCCAACACCTCCGGACGAATGAGTTCCGCATTCACCGCGGCAAGCTCTGACTCAAGACGCTGAATTTTTGTCTCGAGCTGTCGGATCTGGCGACCGGTGCCGCCCTTTCCTGGTCGATCGGCACTGCGCTCCTTCGCGCCGCCCGCGGGGGCCTTGACAGATTTCTTGGCAGGTGCCGGTGAGGATCCTGCACTACTTTTTGCACTTTTTGCACCCGTGCCCTCACCTGGGGCACTCGCCCGCTCCTCGGCACGTGCCTGCAAGAGGTCACCCCATCCCCCATCACGCGAGACAAGTTGCGTACCTTCGATCGCGAGGGTGCGGGTGGCCACCGCGTCAATAAGCGCCCGATCATGCGAGACCAAGACGATGGTCCCCGAGTACGCGTCCAACGCGTCTTCAAGCGCCTCGCGGCTCTCGGCATCGAGATGGTTGGTTGGCTCATCAAAGACCAGCAGATTGCCTCCCAGCGCCACCAAGAGCGCCAACTGCAGTCGGCGGCGCTCTCCACCAGACAAATCCTCGACCCGACGTTCCGCGAGGCTTCCGGGAAACAAAAACGCACCAAGCAGCGTGCGCGCTTGGGTGCGCGTGAGCGATGTCTCAACCAGGATCGTCTCGACAATGCTGCGATCTCCGCGCAGCTCCTGATCGTGTTGAGAGTAATACGACAGATCGACCTTATGCCCCGTACTCGTGCGTCCTGCCGTCGGCGGACGCATACCGATCAACGTCTCAAGGAGGGTCGTCTTCCCGGCGCCATTTGGGCCGACAACCGCAACTCGCTCACCGCGCTCAATGACCAGGCTCGTCTGGGACAACAACTCGCGTTCACCGATTGAGATCTCCACCCCTTGGGCCTCAAGCACGATTCGGCCGCTTGCCGCAACGGGCGGAAACCCGAATGCCAATGACCGCGCACTGCGATTGATCTCAGGACGATCAATCTTTTCCAACCGCTTCTGCCGAGATGTCGCTTGCTTTGAACGTGTTCCGGCCTTCCAGCGCTCCACGAAGCGTTCAAGGCGAGCAATCTCCGCCGCCGTTCGCTCCGATTCCTTTTGCTGAATCTCAAGCGCCAACGCCCGCTCTTTACGAAAACGGGAGTAGCCCATTGGCCAGAGCTTGCTCTTGCCCTGATCAAGCTCAAGCACGCCAGTTGCAATCGACTCCAAGAAGTATCGATCATGCGAGACCAAGATCACCGCGCATCCCATCTCGGCAACAGCATCCTCAAGCCATTCGGTGCTTTGCACATCCAAGTGGTTGGTGGGCTCATCAAGCAGCAGCACGTCGGGACGCGAGACCAAGGCGCGCGCAAGCGAGGCCCTCGTTAACTCACCACCGGAGAAGACCGCCAATGGATCCCCCAGACGCGCATCAGGGATCCCGAGTCCACGCGTGACCCGCATCATCCAGCTCCGCCAGTGATATCCCCCCGCGCGCTCGAGCATGGAATGGGCACGCTCATATGCGCTCATGACCTGCGGGCTGTGATCACCCGCCTCCATCTTCTGCTCAAGGGTGCGCAACTCGTCCTCGGCCGCGATCGCATCGGCCATTCCCTCAGCGACATACTGCTCAAGGGTCCGCCCTTCGACCTCAAGTGGTGGGCGCTGATCATGCAACGCAATGCGCGATCCCTTGGGAAGGCTCACCCGACCGCCATCGGGCGCAAGCAACCCCGCAAGAATGCGAAGGAGCGTTGTTTTCCCCTCGCCATTGCGTCCGATCACGGCAAGACGGTCACCGGGCTGCACCCGAAATGAGACATCCCGCAAAATTTGTCGAGCTCCGAAGCTCTTTGAGACCTGAGTGACTTCCACAACTCGATAGGGTAGCGGTCGTGAGCCCAACATCGAACCATGACGTCATTCGCGATGCACATGGCGTCGATGAAGTTGTCGCGTATGCCCGCGAGCATGGACGTATCGCCCTCGATTTTGAATTCCTCTGGGAGCGCACCTATGCGCCGTTGGCATGTCTTGCGCAAATCGCCATCGATCAGACCACGTTTCTGATTGATCCGATCGAGGGTGCGCCGCTTGCTCCGATCTCAGAACTCGTTGCAGATCCGGTCATCGATACGGTCATGCACGCGCCATCATCAGATCTCACGCTCTTGGGTATGCAATTCGGCACACGCCCGGCGTCGATCCTAGATGTCCAACTGACCGCAGGATTTATCGGTATCGGTGCGGGACAAGGGCTTGGGGTGCTTCTTGACCGAGGACTGAAAGTCAGCCTCGACAAGGCTGAGCAGTACACCGATTGGAGCCGTCGACCCTTAAGCGAGCGCCAGCTCACGTATGCGGCAGCCGACGTATCTCACTTGTTTGCGCTCGCCGATGAATTTCTCGCCCGCGCAGATCGACTCGGTCGTAGCACCTGGATCGCCGAAGAGATGACACGTCGCTATGGACCTGATTCGCGCTGGGTCCCCGACCCAGAACACGCGTGGCGCCGTGTCAAGGGACAGGGCAAGCTCTCGGGTGTCGATCGTGCGGTCCTCCAGTCATTGGCACGCTGGCGTGAGCACGAAGCCGCCCGCAGGGATCGCCCGACCGCATGGATTATTCCCGATCGCACCTTGCTTGAGATCGCGCGGCGACGGCCCAAAAGCACGTCGCAGCTGGCGTCTGAACGGGGACTTCCTGAGCGAATGAAGCCCGCAGATCTCGAGGGAATCATGCAGGCCATCGCCGATGGCATGGCCGCAGAGCCAATTCATCTCCCCCCAGCCCCGGGTCAGGAATTTCAAGCGCGTATGGACACTCTCGGGCCTCTCGGTCAGATTCTGGTGACCGCGCGTGCCGGTGATGCAGACCTCGCCCCGAGCCTTGTTGCGACACGGGATGAAATTGAGACCTACCTGTGGGGGCAAATCGGTGCACGTGACGTGACCGATTCTCCGCTTGCAACCGGGTGGCGACATGAGATCGCCGGTGGCCCCCTTGCAGATCTTGCCGCAGGACGGATCGCCCTTGCCCCTTCGGCCACGCGCCCGTTTCTTCGCGAAATTGCGCGCGAGAGCGACGGTACGCACTCCCCATGACGACTGCCGACGCGAGCACAGAGCGGACGCGTGCGGTCATCGACATGGGATCCAACTCGTTTCGCCTGGTGATTTATCACTACTCCCCCGAAGGTTGGTTTCGACTGGTCGATGAAATCCGTGAGCCCGTGCGTCTGTCGGAAGGCGTGCGAGATGGCAATATCGGGGCGAGTGCCATCGCGCGGGCTGCCCATGCTGCCCAGCTCTACGGCGCCTATTGCGACGCCGCCGGGATCAACACCGTCGACGTGGTGGCGACATCAGCGGTTCGCGACGCAAAAAATCAAGCCGAGGTCCTTGCGGCACTCAATAGCGGCCGACTGAAAGTCCGTGTCTTGAGTACCGAGGACGAAGCCTGGTACGGCTATTTGGGCGTCGTCAACGGCAGCACGCTCACCGATGGGTGGTTCATGGATCTCGGTGGCGGCTCCGCACAGATCGGCCAGGTCAGCGATCGACGTCTTCGACGTCAGATGAGTGCACCACTTGGGGCAGTTCGTCTCACAGAGGCGTTTCTCACCGGCGATCAGCAAAATCAGAAACAGATTGCGGCGCTGCGGGCACATGTTCGGGCAACACTTGACGCAGATCGCTGGATTGGTGGTGGAGGCCGCCTTGTGGGCATCGGCGGGGCGCTTCGCACATTGGCGGTCATCCAACAACGCGCCAATCGCAGCCCAATCATCGATCCCAATGGCCACCATATGACGCGTGATGCACTCGGGGCGACAATCGAGATGCTCGTGGATCTTCCCGTCCGCCACCGTGCCCGCATCGGCGGCTTGCGCCAAGACCGTGCCGACATCATCCTCGCGGCCGCGCTCACGATCGATGAGATTCTTACTGCGATCGGTACAGACGTGCTCGAGGTCTGTGGACAGGGGCTTCGCGAAGGCGTCTTTCTTGAGCATTTCCTCACCCCCGCGGATCCGCCCCTACTCAAGGATGTGCGTCGAAGCTCGGTCCTCAATGCCGCTGAAGGCTTTGGTTATGAGCGTGCGCATGCACATCAAATCGCACACGTCGCGCTCATGGGATTTGATGCGACTGCCGCATTAGGACTCCACTCGGCAGATAATGAAGAGCGTGAGCTACTGTGGGCCGCCAGCATCCTCCATGACGTTGGGGTGCTTGTCGATTATTCAGCCCACCACCGACATTCCGAATATCTGGTGGTCAACGCGGGGCTCCCCGGATTTAGTCACCGGGAGATCGCACTCATTTCCAGCATGGTCCGGGGACACCGAAAGGGGATCCCGTCGCTTGAGCGATATGAGGAGCTGCTTCTTGCCGGCGACGATATGCGGTTCGCGCGTGGCGTCGCCCTCCTGCGGCTTGCCGAACAACTCGAGCGCGCAAAGGCCGGCCAAATCCATGCCCTGACCTGTACGCGCACCCCTCAAGGGATTGCATTCCATGCGATCTGCAATGGCGACCCATCACTCGCGCTGTGGTCGGCGACACAAGAACTCGAGCACCTCGAGGGCGCATTTGGCACCACCGTGCAGATTTCCGGCAGTGCCCGCTCGGGCGACTAACCTCCGGCGCGCTTGATCCGGTAGCGGCCCTCAAGATGCGCGGCAACCTTGTCACGGTGGTCGCCCTGGATCTCCACGACGCCCTCTTTCAGAGCTCCGCCACTTCCACAAAGTCTCTTGAGCTCACGTACGAGCTCTGCGGCATCGCCCATGGGCACTCCAGTCACCAACGTGACGGTCTTTCCTTTACGACCAGAGGACGTACGAGAGATACGCACAACTCCGTCTGAGGGTGGCGCAGCCGATGGGGTTGGCGCCTCCTGTCGGATGCGCCCACTCTCAGAGGAATAGACAAGTTGGGTCGTGTCGATACGTCGTTGGGCCATCGTGATGAAAAATCATAGGTGTTGTCCGAACGGCGCGCCACGATTCGCGCGTGCTCATTGATCTTCATGCTCATACCACTGCGTCCGATGGAAGCTGTGCCCCGGCTGAGGTGATTGCGCGTGCTGTCGCCACCGGTGTCACGGTCTTGGCGATCACCGATCACGACACCCTCGACGGCATCCCAGGCGCGCGCGCGGCGGCGAGCACGACATCACTCACGGTAATTCCGGGCACGGAACTCAGCGTCTGTGCCCCCCAAGGGCAGCTCCACATCTTGGCGTACCTTCCCGAGCCGCGGCCTGCCGCATTCGCGGCAACCCTGGAGGGACTGCAAGAGGCCCGCCAAACCCGGGCATCCCAGATTGTCGCCAGACTCGACGAGCTCGGATATCCCATTGATATGGCGCGCGTCCGGGCGCTGGCCGGCGGTTCGATTGGACGACCGCACATCGCCGATGTTTTGGTGGAAGCCGGTTTTGCTACCGATCGCAACGATGCCTTCACACGCCTGATTGGCGATGATTGTCCGGCAAGCGTTCCCCATCGACTTCTCAATCCACGTCAAGCGCTGAACCTGGTCGCGGAGGCTGGTGGAGTTGCGTGTCTCGCACACCCTGGAACACTGCGCATGAATGCCCGGCAACTCGAGTCATACGTCGCGCACCTAAAACATCTTGGCCTCTGGGGTATGGAGGTCTACCGCGCCGAGCACACCGTTGAGCAACGCCTGGCGTACAAGAAAATCGCCCGCCGGTTAGGACTCGTCATGACGGGTGGCTCTGATTTCCATGGCCCCGACGCAGGGCGTCATGATCTTGGCGACACTGGGAATCCCGCACTCCCGGTCGAGGTTGCCGATCTCCTGCAAGCGCGCCTCACGCAAGGTGTAGCCTCGGGGCTATGACAACCGCAGAACACTCTCACTCTGGGGCCAACGCCGAAGGCGTGCGTTGGGACCTCTCCCCGCTTGCATCCGATGCACGCGCAGCCCAAGAACTGCTCACCGAAGGAATTGCGCGTGCGCGCACCTTCGCCGAGCGCTATCGCGGCACGCTTGCCACCATCACCCCAGCAACACTTGCGACTGCGCTTGATGAGTTGGCAGTCATCGACAACATGCTCTCGCGCGCCAGCTCCTATGGACACCTGCGGGAAGCAACCGATGTCAGCAACCCGGAAAACCGCGACCTCTCGGCGACGATCGACCGCAACTTGGTCGACGCAGGGAATGTATTGCGCTTTTTTGACCTGGAATGGCTGGCGCTCGATCAAGAGATCGCAGATGTGCTTGCCAATGCCCCCGAGCTCGCACCAAATCGCCATTACCTTCTTGCTGCCCGTCGATTTGCACCCCACACGCTCGAGGAACAAGAAGAGCGCATGCTCGCCGAACGCGAGCCAGCTGCGGTGAGTGCGTGGCAGGCCCTCTACGGCCGTATCACCTCCACGCTCGAGGTGGATTTTGACGGCGGGGATGGCCCAGAGCCCCACACCATCGATCGCCTCCTTGCACACGTGCGCAATCCAGATCGCGCGCTGCGCCAACGGGCACTCGAAACGCTCTATGTCGGGCTTGAGCCCCAAACCGAAACGCTCGCACAGGTCTACGACACACTCGTCGGAGATCGCCTGGCAACCGACAAACTTCGCGGCTATGGCGATCCGATGGACCGCACCCATCTCAATAATGAGCTTGATGGCGCGGTCGTCAACCGCATGATGGAAGCGGTAGAGGCGCACTACGGGCTTGCGCAACGCTGGTTTCGCGCAAAGGCAAAGATTCTTGGCCTCGAGCGCCTCGAGCTGTGGGATCAGTACGCGCCAATCGGCAATGGTCGTGCGGTGGACTATCTCGAGGCGCGCACCTTGGTCGAAACCGCGTTTGGCCGCTTCTCACCCCGAATCGAGGGTGTCGCACGCGACTTTTTCAGCCAATCACGCATCGACGCCGAACCACGTCCCGGAAAACGCGGTGGGGCATTCTGTGCGCCTGTTGCCCAAGACGCTCCTGCGTATGTCTTGATGAATTTCACCGACCAGATGAATGACGTCATGACACTTGCGCATGAACTTGGCCACGGCATGCATTTCACGCTCTCTGCCGAACGTCAGTCGGCAATGTCGATGCACACCGGCCTCGCACTCGCAGAGGTCCCCTCCACTTTTGCCGAATTGCTGACATTCGATCATCTGCTGGCCACCGAATCCGACCCTGACACGCGACGCGCCTTGATTTGCGAACGCGTCGAGGGCTCATTTGCAACGGTGTTCCGCCAGACAGTGCTCGCACGCTACGAGCAGCGGGCCTATCAATCACGCGATGAGGGCTCGACGCTCACCGCCGAACGACTTTCCGCAATTTGGATGGATGCCAACCGAGCCTATTACGGAGATTCGGTCCAACTTCCGGATGGCTACCGTTTCGGCTGGAGCTATATCCCCCACTTCATCTCGACCCGGTTCTACACCTACGCGTACGCCTTCGCCCATCTGACCACATTGGCGCTCTACGCCCAGTACCGGGAACATGGCGCAGCATTCGCCGAGCAGTACATGGAATTTTTGGCCGCTGGTGGATCGAAGTCCCCGGCAGATCTCCTTGCCCCGTTGGGGGTCGATCTGTCGAGCCCGAAGGTCTGGGATGCGGGATTCGAAGAAATGACCCGCATGGTCGAGGTCGCTGAGGAGGGGTAATACCCACGCAAACGACAACGGGCCGGAAAAAATCCGGCCCGTTGCGGAGTACCTCATACACTCGCGAACTACTTCTTACCCGACTTCTTTTTGGATGCCTTAATCGGGTTGAGTGCCTTTTGCACCTGCTCAGGAAGCTCAGTGGAGTGATACAGCGTCATCCCACATACCTCGTTGCGCGTCTTGCGCGCATTGCAGGTGGCCGGAGCCTCGCCCCACATGATCAGGGTCCGATGACCACGCTCACACAGGTACAGCGTCGCCTCACGTCGAGCGGTCGCGTGAGGAGCGGCCTCCTCGACTGCGGGAACCTCTTCAACAACGGCTGCAATCTCTTCAACGACAGCCTCAGGGGCCTCAGCGGTCTCTTCCGCCTCCACAACCTCTTGTGCGGCTTCCGCCTCGGGCGCTTCTTCGACTGCAACGGCAACGGCTTCCAGGGTCTCCTCGACCTCAGCCACGCCTTCTGTTTCCTCGCTCATTCTTACTCCTCGCCGCAATAGCTCGACCGGTGGAGAATAGCGACCCACAAGCCCGATCGCGAGCGGGATAACATTCCGAATCGTGAATTTATTCCCCGAGGGCTTCGATTGTGTCGATGAAGTGGTGCAGATCCAGGATCTGACACTCACGATTACCCGCCCGCGATCAGCTGAAGCTCTGATCACCGAGGAGGAGTACGCCAACGACGAGCGCCTTCCCTACTGGGCCGATATCTGGCCGTCGGGGCGCGTCCTCGCCGAAGAACTCGCCCGCCGCGAACTCGTAGGAACGCGCATTCTCGAACTGGGCGCAGGGCTCTCGCTTCCCAGCCTGACGGGGCTCGCCCACGGCGCTCTCCCGCTCGCGACCGACTGGTACCCCGACGCCTTGAGCTTTGCCCGCGCCAATGCGGCACGGGCAGGTTTTGGCGCGCTCGCAACGATGGAAGTGGATTGGTCATATCCCCCAGATGCGCTCTTTCTCGAGGAATCCTTCGATCTCATCATTGGTGCCGATATCGCGTATGAACGGCGGCATGCACAACAGCTTGGCGCGCTCTTGACGCGCCTTGCGACCCCCGCGACCGAAGTGCTTCTTGCCGACCCGCGTCGACCGGACGCCAGCGCGCTGATCGAATTACTCAAGAACCAAGGGTGGTCACATCAGCGTGATGAGCGTCGCCTGGCAGGCCACATCGACGAGCAGGGGCCGGTGGTCTATCTTCATCGTTTTTTCTCGCCGAACCCAATTACCAACGACGCTCACGAACCTGGCTGTGATTCGCTAGCATGACCGTCGTTTGTTGCAGTCCTCGGTAGCTCAATTGGCAGAGCATTCGACTGTTAATCGAAGGGTTGCTGGTTCGAGTCCAGCCCGAGGAGCTTTCACCGGTTGCACCGCGTCCCAGGATCAGCGCGGGGCATCAAGAATGCTGTCGCCGCGTCGCGACAACATGTGCGCCATCTACTGTGACTGCCCGGATGAAGATCCGCAGAACGAAGATCCGGCGTCACCGACGATGTGCGCACGGATCCGACATCGACGAGTCACCCCCCTCAATACATCGGCAAGGCCACAGCTATGGCGCGCTGCGTCGACCCTCTTGGCTCGCCGAAGAGAGGATTCGCTGGTTCAGGCATGCGGCGTTACACGTCACGGTCGAATTCGTTGACTGCCCCTGTGCACCTGAACTATTCCCAGAGATCTGATGACTGATCTGCACGGCCACCACAACGACGAGAATCGCCACGATGATCTTGACCAGCGACGGAAGCTCGTGAACCCATGACCAGACGGTTGCGATCCGCGAGCGTGATGCTGTGGCTTTCGGGGCTATGGTCTCATCGCTCATCTCAGCGCTCCACACGTCGCGTACGTCACCTTTACAGCACCATATCCATTATCGGCCTGAGGACAGCACAGGACGGGAACTTCCCTAGGGGCAGGGCACAACGACATACTCGGACTGCGTACCCCACGCCCATTTGGAGTCATTCTTCGCCGGTTGGACATTGTCCGCGATCGCGTACGTCGGGTACCACTTACCACTTGAATAATGTAATTCAATCTCCAGCGGTGCAAGCTGACTTGCATGCATACAGGCAACCGCATCGCTGTACGGAGCCGAGGTTGGGTAGTAGGCATACACCGAACATTTTCCGGTGAACATGTTTCGTACCCCGATGCGACTTGATGAGAACTTCTGCGCATCCGTCAGCACGGTCTGTGTTCCCACCGGGCTATTGCGGATCCATGCATTGACGGCATTGGCGTAGATTTTCGGTACGCCAGGCGCAATTGCACATGCCTCCAGCGGGGTAGTCGACGTGGGTTGCGTGGGGGTCCCCGACGAGACGGGCGTCATGCTCTTAATCGTTCGTGCCGAGGTTGGCTTCGAGGAAAGATGTGATGTCGCACCCGACGTCGGTGTCGTTGCCGTCTTCGGGTGAGTGGTCGTGCCGGTCGTGGTCTGGGTCGTCGTGGTGGTCGTCGGTGTGACGGTCGTGGTGGACGATCCCGTGCGGGCAAGCGTGAAGATGAGATATCCCACCGACAGCACAACTACTGCGCCAAGCAACCACGTTGTCAGTTTCTGTGACATCACCATCAGCATACGACCCTTTTGGCGAGAGATGACTCCGTCAAAGGTCCAGAGAGGACCAATCCGATGGGTGGGATTACCTGCTCGAGGTTCCGTCTGTCAGACGATATCCACCAAGCAATACTGAGCCCATCGTCGAGCGAGAAGTCGCTACTCGAGGTGACCCGCCCGACGACGGGCCACACGACTGAGCGCACCCCAATCGAGATCCCCATCTCCATGGGCAATTCCATCCCGATAATTATCATTGAGCACGCCGGCAAATGGCATTGGCGCACCGGCTTCTTCTCCCGCCGCGACCGCGAGCCGTTGATCCTTAGCGGCAAGTGAAAACTTGAATCCTGCGGGTGAAAATGTCGAGGAGGCAATCGCCGCCCCATACCCCTGATAGGCGGGAACGGGGAAAATAGCTGTCGTCATCATCTCCAAAAAACTGAACGCCGATACGTCGAACCCCTCAACCAGCAGCGACGCCTCGCTCATTGCCTCGATGGCACAGCCGATCATGAAGTTCGCCGCAAGCTTGGTTGCGTTCGCCTGCTCAGGCCGATCGCCAAATCGCCAGGTACGTGCTCCCAGCACATCAAAAAGCGGCTGGATGATCTCAATTGCCTGCGCGTTGCCTGCGGCGAGAATCGTCAGGTTTCCTGCTTCGGCGACATTCGGCCGTCCGAGTACCGGTGCCGCCACGTAGTGGACGCCTCGCGCTGCGTGGACTGCGGTCATTTCTCGAGAAAAGGCGACCGAGACGGTTGCCATATTCACATGCACCGCACCGTTCGACACATCATCGAGCGCACCACTTGCGATCAGGACGTCATGCGTCGAGGCGTCGTCGGCGAGCATCGAGATCACTACATCTGCGCCCGTCACCGCCGCACGCGGATCGTCGGCAATTGTCACCCCGAGCGAGCGAAACGCTGCGGTCCGATCGACCTGTCGATTCCATACCGCCAGATCAACCCCGGCGACGTGAAGATTCATCGCCATGGGATGACCCATCGTTCCCAGCCCGAGAAAACCTACTCGCATGATCCCAGCCTCCAGCTCGTTCGAGATCTCAGGATCCCACAATCGACGTCTCCACGACCGACCGCCCCGTGCCACGAACCTGAGGGGTGCGCCCATCGACCGCTCCACCGGCGCACACGTGGCCCCTAAGAAATAGACAGGACGTCATGCGCAGGGTTACCCTGTGCGACATGTCCCAGACCCCGCGCATCGTTGCACACATCGTGAGCCACGCGGATTGGACCTACTCGCGTGCGACGGGCCCGGGTGGGCAACGTCGCGATCATGTCGAAACCGAAGCACGACTCACCGTGACACCCGATGCCCTTCGTGGCTTGCCAGCGCATACACGCGACCGTCTCACCGAACGGCTTCATCTCGACGAGCGCCCGCTGCGACTGCGCTCAGGGACCCAGCGCCTGCGTGAGCGTAATCGCGAAATCGTGATTACTCGTCTGACGCGCGCAATTGAGACTGCGCTTGCGCCACCACCGCCGGTGCGCCGCCCAACCCGGCCGACGCGCGCGGCGAATGAACGTCGACTCACTACGAAACGCCATCGCGCAACACTGAAACAGGAGCGCGGACGAGCAGACGATTAGTGGGGCGTCGCCACCTTCATCCCAACGCCCGACACCGAGAGATCGTGACGCATTGCCCCAAGCGCAGTGGGATCCGTCGAAAACGCCCATTCCACGAAGTGCACTGTCGCGGACCAAATGCGCCGGTGCAACGCGGTTGGCGTGGTCCACGGAGGCAAATGCTGCTCATGGTGGCCAATCGCAACGCGCACTTTTGGTGCCGCGGCTTGTCGGTAGAACCGGACTGCACATGGCCAGTTGCCATATTGATCAGCGAGTGAATCGGCAACCAACACGGGCGCAACATTGCCGCGCCATGCCGTCGGCCCAGAATTGGCCCGCGATGTACCCCCAGAGAATATTAAGAACGCCCCGATCCGCGAATCGTGAAAGGTGGGATTGAACGCGATCGTCGCAACCGATGTTCCACCGTCGCTGTGACCGGCAAGAGCAATCCGCGTCGAATCAATATCAACGGGAAGGTGCAGCGCGAGAATATTGATCAAAACGACCGGAAGGTCACGAATCTGTGCCGTAATTGCACGTGATTCCGATGCGAATGTCGTTCCCCTCGCCATTCCGGGACTCATTGGTGCAATGACCAGCATGCCCGCAGATGACCATGCGATGAGCAGCGCACGATACATCTGGGGTGTGGTGTTCCAGCCATGGGCAAATTCAATTACCGGGACATCACTACCGACCGGAACTGCCGGGAGCACCAAGAGCACCCGAATTTTCCGCGCCCCCCGATTGACCACTACCGACTTCTCAGAGGTCCGATAGGTCCCCGGCGCCGTGAGGGGTACGGCGCGCGCCGCTGCCGGTGGCACCGATGGGCGTACGACAGCGAATCCAGGCGCCGGGATGACCGTTCCAGCGAGCGCAATAAGTAGTGCGACGCGCG
>CAITWD010000017.1 GCA_903896045.1 uncultured Actinomycetes bacterium | reverse complement strand
GCACCCTGGGCACCCTGGGCACCCTGGGCACCATCTGCACCCTGCGCACCCACGAGACCCTGTGTACCTTGGGCACCGCCTGCACCCTGGGCACCGGTGGCACCTTGTGCACCCGCGGCACCGTTTGTACCGTTGCTCCCATCTGCACCTTGTGCACCGGTCGCGCCTGCTGGGCCCTGAGCCCCCGGTGCTCCGACGGTGCCGGCACCCATGATTCCAGGCGTTCCTGAAGCACCCTGTGCACCTGTTGCACCCTGTGCACCTGTTGCACCCTGACTACCTGCTGGCCCTGCAGGACCGACAAGTCCGCTTGCTCCAGTCGGCCCCTGCGGCCCCATCTGACCGGCGGCGGCCCGTCCTGGTGCGCCTTGCGGCCCTTGCGGGCCAACAGTCCCCTCAGGACCACGCGGTCCGACTGGGCCACGCAGCACACGCACCGAGGTCAACACAATTTCAGGCGTAATCGTTAACTGGCAATGTGACCCCGCAGCGGCAGGAGTTCGTGTCGTCACAGTGTCCTGCGCGACACACCCTGTCGATTGGACCAGATGCATCTCGGGTGCAGCATTGGCCACAGCGACACCTGCGATCAATGCACCCGAGGTCATTGCAGCAATCGCAATTCGATTTGTGTGAGATGAGCGCTTCATGCGAACTCCAGTCAGAATGTTGAGGCGCAGCCCGAGATGTGGTGGTGCGAATTTCCCGCCCCTTCATGGGGCATAGGTAGGAAATCGCACAGCTCATAGCCCTCATTCCCCATTGAGGACGGCATCGACCTATACCGTTGGATAGAACCGACCAAAGGGCGGCGACAGACATCTCGAACGCGCCAGAGCAGTACGGCATCTCCGGGAGGCCAGATGTGGCACCAATGCGCACGGTCATCACATGCGCGTTACGGCCTCGCATACGGCACACGCACTCGGTGGAGCCGATGTGGCGGGAAACGACGAAGCCCCGCTCTCAGAGCAGGGCTTCGGTAATGGGCGCTACAGGGCTCGAACCTGTGACCCCCAGCTTGTCGAGCTGGTGCTCTCCCAGCTGAGCTAAGCGCCCGGGAGGAGGTTAAGTCTACCAGCAGAGTCTGGATCTGGGAATGCACGAGCATGATTCCCGCGTGCATTTCTGCCGCCGAACCGCACATAAATTGCTAGCGTCCCAGGTGTGTCACAGACTCCCCTTGACGGTCGTAAATATGACGTCGGCATTGCTGGTGCGGGCCAACTGGCACGAATGACGTGTCTGGCCGCCTGGCCGCTCGGACTACGCGTCGCAGTACTTGGATCACCCGATGAGCCAGCAGGCCCTGTGGCCGCAGGTGTGATTTCCGGTGATTGGAAGGATCCTGCGGCAATTCATGCCCTCGGACGCGCCGTGAACGTCGTCACTCTCGAGAACGAATTTGTCGATGCCCGAGTCTTGGCAGAGGTTGAGGCAGCAGGGACGCCGGTCTATCCGCGTCCAGCAAGTCTTTCAGTCATTCAAGACAAGGCACTCCAAAAAGCGCTGCTCGATGCCTCCGACCTCCCTGTTGCCCCGCATGTCGTGGTGAGCCACCCGGCGGAATTTGCAGCTGTCGGCCGCGACTTCGGTTGGCCGTTAATGCTCAAATCGCGCACTCATGGGTATGACGGCTATGGCAACGCGACCTGCCTCACCCCAGATGAAGCGACCGAGGCGTTTACGCGTTTCGACCGGGGTGAGGGTGTCCTCGTCGAGGGATTTGTGCCCTTCACCATGGAGCTTGCGGCAATGGTGGCCAGAAGCACGCGCGGCGAACAGGCGATCTACCCGATTTGCGAAACGATTCAGCGTGATCATGTCTGCAACGAGGTGGTTGTTCCCGCACGCATCGATGATGCGACCCGGGCACGCGCACGCGAGGTTGCCAGTCTGGCGGCGGAAGCGGCCGATGGGCTTGGCGTGACGGGAGTCGAAATGTTTCTGTGTGAGGATGGATCGGTGCTCGTCAATGAGCTTGCCCCCCGTCCGCACAATTCGGGCCATTACTCGATTGAAGGGTGTGAGACTTCCCAATTTGAAAACCACCTTCGTGGCATCCTGGGACTCCCCCTCGGCCCTGCGCTCTTGCGCGCTCCATCGGTCGCGATGGTCAATATTTTGGGGACGATGAATGGCCCAAGTCAGCCCGGCCTGGTCGGGGCGCTCGGCGTCCACGGAGCCCATTTGCACCTCTATGACAAGCGCGAGGTGCGCATTCGACGCAAAATGGGCCATGTCACTGCACTTGCAGGATCCGCTGATGAGGCGCTTGAGATCGCGCGGGATGCCGTGCAGAAGGTGGGATTATGAGTATTGATGTGGGTGTCGTCATGGGAAGCGATTCCGATCTGCCAGTGATGAGTGGCGCCATCGAGATCCTCACCGAGCTCGGCGTTGGGCATGAGGTACGCGTGGTCTCGGCACATCGCATGCCCCACGAGATGATCGCCTACGGCACCGAAGCTGCAGCGCGCGGTCTGAAAGTCATCATCGCGGGGGCGGGTGGCGCTGCACACCTCCCCGGGATGCTTGCGGCGGTTACCACCTTGCCGGTAATTGGTGTTCCCGTGAAAACAACCGCACTTTCGGGAATGGATTCGCTCCTGTCGATTGTGCAGATGCCAAAGGGCGTCCCGGTAGCAACGGTCGCAATCGATGGCGGGCGGAATGCGGGGCTACTTGCCGCACAGATCCTTGCGCTCAGTGACACATCTCTTGCCACTGCGCTCGGGCGCGTGCGCACCGAGATGCGCGAGGGCGCAGAAGCCGCAAACGCACGCGTGCAGGGCGGCGAGTAGCTCCACCCGGTTCGAGCCCACGCGGTGCGCGGTTGGTGCGAGCTCATCGAGACAGTGCAAAAACACCTCCGGCGACCATCTGGTCGCCGGAGGGCACTGCACAAATGTGAGAATGAGTTAGACGGTCGGCTTCCCGATCGCGGCACCCTTTGCGGCCGAGAATGACTCAATCATCGACGCAATGTTGCTGTCAGGAGTCTTCTCGATCAAGGCTTGGTACTTGTCATTCAAGGTTGGGCGCAGCTCGCGGTACAAGATTCCGAGCTTGAACCCACCCCGCAGGGCCAAATCAAATGCGGCAACACGATCTGCAGGGTTGTGGTCGGGCTCGACGTCGGTGACGAGCTCCTTCCAAGCCTCCTGCTTGTTGTTGAACATCACGCACGGTGACATCGCATCGATGTAACTAAAGCCCTTGTGCTCAACCGCTTGCACGATCAGCTCGGTGAGGGTCTTGGTGTTAAAGGATGCTCCGCGTGCCACAAACGACGCATTGGCAGAAATCGCAAATGCCAACGTGTTCAGCGGAGTCTCAAGATTTCCCCACGGTGTGGTTGGCGCTTTTTGATCGGTGAGTGAGGTTGGTGATGCCTGCCCCTTGGTCAAGCCGTAGATCTCGTTGTCCATCACCAGGTAGGTCACATCGATGTTACGACGGGCAGCGTGCGGGAAGTGCCCTGCACCGATTGCAAATCCGTCACCATCGCCACCCACTGCAATGACCGTCAAATCAGGGTTCGCCAGCTTGACACCCATTGCAACTGGCAGCGGACGACCATGCAAGGTATGCACACCATAGGTCGTCACGAAACCTGGCAAACGGCTCGAACAGCCAATCCCTGAGACCACAACGGTCTTTTTGGGATCAAGATCGAGTTCTGCGAATGCGCGATACAGGGATGCGAGCACCCCGTAGTCACCGCAACCCGGGCACCAAATTGGCTTTAGGTCGCTCTTGTAGTCATTCGGCTTACGTGCGGCTTCGGTGCTCATCGAGCGACCTCCGTGATCATTTCGTAGATGTCTTCCGCGGTGAATGGGAGCCCATCACACTTGGCCCGACTGTCAACAGGAATGCCCACCTCGCCGCGAATCAAGCGCGCGAGCTGACCGGTGAAGTTAATCTCCGGAACGAGCACTGTGGATGCCTTGGCCGTGAACTCCTCGACCTTTGTGACCGGGAATGGTCCCAGCACGCGGGGGAAGAAGACCCCGACCGACAATCCCGCCTCGAGTGCCATATCGACACCCTCCCGCACCGGCCCGTAGGTCGATCCGAATCCGATGATGGCAATGTCCGGCTGCGCTTCGCCGTACCACTCGTGACGCGCTGCGCCATTTGTGAGCGGGTCAAGCTTGCGCCAGCGCTTTTCTTGCATGCTGGTGTGAATCTCAGGCGTGTAGGCAGGATGGCCGTGCTCGTCATGCTCGATGCCGGTCGCCACGTACTGACCGTATTCTTGGCCAGGCAACCCCATTGGTGAGACGCCATCTTCGGTCAACTCATACCGCTTGATCTGCTCACTTGCGTCGGCAGCGGTCATACGGTCCCAGATCTCTACCTTCGAAAGATCAGGGGCGTGGATGACTTCCATCCGGGTCGCCAACCCTTGGTCGGTCAATAAAATGACCGGTACCTGGTAGCGCTCGGAGTAGTTAAAAGCCTCAATCGTCGACCAGAAACAGTCTTCAACAGTAGTCGGGGCAATCACCACACGCGGTGCCTCGCCGTGACCGCCATAGAGTGCGTGTTGCAGGTCGGACTGCTCGGTCTTGGTCGGAAGACCCGTTGACGGACCACCGCGCTGTGCATCGATGATCACGCATGGGATTTCCGCCATACCGGCGTATCCCAACAACTCGCTCATCAGGGACAGACCTGGGCCGGAGGTTGCCGTTGCGGCTTTGGCACCGGTGTAGGAGGCACCGATGACCGCAGCAAGAGAGGCAATCTCGTCCTCGCATTGGATCGTGATACCACCGGTCGCCGGCAACTTCGCCGACAACCACTCCAAAATGTCGGATGCCGGGGTGATCGGGTATCCCGCAAAGAAGTCCAAGCCGGCAGCAACGGCCCCAAGGGCGATTGCCTGGTTTCCGGACATCAGCACACGGTCGGCCTCAACCTCTGCCGGGCGTGCAATTTCCTTTGAGGCCATCAGGTCGGCAGCCTCGTCCTTACCCGCTTGCAGTGCCGCGAGGTTTGCCTCAGCGACGCCGGCCTTGTGGGCGTAGCGACGATTCACTAACTCCTCGATGGGGGTCGTATCGAAATGGATCACACCGCAGACGGCACCAGCCGCAACCATGTTTTTCGCACGCGACGAGCCACCAAGCTCCTTCGCGAGGACCTCCATGCGGACAGGGCGTGCACGGTCCTGGAACTCCGCGGGGATCTCCACGGCAGCGTCGTCATACAAAATCACTCCGTCGGGGCCGAGTGAGTCCCAATGCAGATCCCATGCCTCTTGGTTGAAACAGACCAAGAGATCAACATCTTTCCCGTGGCTGTAGATGGGGTCTTGCCCCATACGGACTTGGTACATACACGGTCCGCCGCGAATCTCGGCGGGGTAGGTTCGAAACGTCTGCGTCCAGTAGCCACCGCGTGCGGCGGCCTGGGTCAGAATGTCTCCGCAGGAGATGACTCCCTCACCGGATTCTCCAGCAAGTCGAATCACCACACTCTTTCGTGCCAAATCCCCCCCTTACGCGCCGTGGCGTTTACCGCTCAGCGCACTCTGGTCCGGCGTGTGGACCGTCAGTCACAAGGCGTGGTGCGAGAGCAACCTTTTTTTGGCACCCGACACCTCTCCGGTATCTACCGGATGTGGCGATGGTAGCGACCATGTTTGGTGCACTGCAAGCCAAAAACACCGCTTGAGGGCGAAAGGTCTCGACACCCACCCCTACCCGTCACCGGCGAGATATACGCCTAATTAGAGGAAAGACCAGCAAATCGTCGTATTTACTCATCGATTGCGGCAATTCACACTTCCTGCCTGACATCAGCTGAGATCACGCGATGTGCCCCGAATCTCAATGCGCCTTGCCAGATACCGATAGATCTTGAGCGTGCAGCTGGCGCATCCCATGTAAATCGTTGTGTAAAGGCGGCACCATGAGCACCAAACCGGCCCCACGGATCATGATTGACGGTCAACTCTGCGACCCCGATCTTCCCGCACGTCCCGTGCTTGATGATGGGCTTGTACGCGGTGATGGTGTGTTTGAAGGGCTTCGTGCCTATGCGCGTCTCCCACGGACTCCAGCTGCCCATTTTGATCGGCTCGCTCGCTCTGCCGATGGGATTGATCTCGCAATGGATCGTGAACTGCTTGAGCGCGAGCTTGCCGAGTTCTGTCGTCACACCACACAGTCAGATTGCGCGATCCGCATCATGCTGACCCGCGGTGGCCAACGCATCTTCCGCGAGGAACCACTCTTTGTCCTTCCCCCGAGCTGGGAGCTCAGCGCCCAACCGCACCGCATCACTCCAATGCTCATCGGGTCCAAGACCTTGTCGTATGCGGCAAACATGCAGGCCAACCGCAAGGCAAAGGCCGCAGGCGCGAACGAGGCACTCCTTTTTGACCCGGACTCAAAACTCATTCTGGAAGGCCCGACCTCATCATTTTTGTGGCTTGAAGGGGATGCATTGTGCGCCCCAGCCTTGACCACCGGGATTCTCGATTCAATTACCCGACGCCTGATCGCCGAGGTCACTGAACTCCACGTGCGTGAGCGCACCATCGACGATCTCACCCAGGCCGATGCCGGAATGCTGATCAGCACCGTGCTTGAGCTGCAGCCGGTCCACAGTGTGCAGGGAATCATTGAATGGGACGGGGTGCCCGCGCGCCTCGCCGATCTGCGCACCGCACTTGTCGCACTTGCGCGCGAACGTTCGATCAATCCAGTGCACGCCTAAGCGGATGCAACCGTGATGATGTTCGTGGCGGTGCCCTCGTTGTAGAGCACCGCCATAAGTGCATCCACACACCGCATCCCCATCGCCTCGCGCGTGCGATGGGTCGCGCTCCCAAGATGCGGGACAAGCACAGCGTTCTCACATGCAATGAGCCCGGGGTCAACGGCGGGTTCGTCTTCAAAGACATCGAGACCCGCACCCCCGATCACCCCGCGGCGGAGCGCATCGACCAATGCGCCCTCATCGACGACTTTGCCGCGACACGTATTAATCAGGACGCTCGATGATTTCATCGCTCGAAGCACCGGCGCGTTGATGAGGTGATGGGTCTCGGGGGTGAGTGGACAGTGCAAGCTGACGACATCACTTGTCGAGATCACCTCATCAAATGACCGCTCCCCTGCCTCACCCGTTGCGCGACGGCTGCAGTGCACGACCCGCATCCCGAGTGCTGTGGCCAGGCGCGATGCCTCTCGCCCGATACGACCAAATCCCACACATCCAAATTGCAGGCCCTCGAGCGACGTGCCCAACATAAAGTTTGGAGAGAGCTCCCAAGGGGTGCCCTCTCGGATGAGGCGATCCCCTTCGGTCACCCGTCGCACGAGACTCAGCATGATCGCAATCGCCATCTCTGCAGTTGTGCGCGTCAACACATCAGGGGTGTGGGCGATCACAATCCCGCGTCGGGCGGCCTCATCACAGTCAATGTGATCAACGCCCACCGAAAGCGTTGCGACGATGCGCAGCGTCGGCCCTGCGGCATCAAAAAACTCGGAATCAATACGATCGTTTGGGGTCACCATGGCGCCCGAAACGCCGGCGACAGTGCGCAACAACGCGTCGCGGTCCATGACCGCCTCGTCATCATGCATTGTGAGCGCAAAGCGCTCATCGAGGCGCGCACGCACCGCTGGTGCAAACCGCCGAGTCACGAGGAGCGGAAGTGTCGCCGTCGGCTCATTCATAGATCTGACGATACCGGTACGTCTCGACGGGGTGTCGGGTGCGATCCGCCTTGCGAGCGCGCACGGGGCGCGATATGTTCGGGTCACCGAATAACGGCAACGTGGGTTTCCGAAATGCCTGCGAAAAGGACGACATGAGCGCTTCGCATACCGCCCTCTTGGGTCTCATCGCCGGCTTGACCATTTTTCTGGGTCTGCCGATCGGTCGTATGCAATCACTCAGCCGTCGCCGACGGGCGCTGTTATCGGTGATTTCTGCCGGGATCCTCCTCTTCATCTTTTGGGATGTCATGGATGCCGCCCACAACTTGATCTCGACAAGTCTGGCGACCGCGCGCATCAGTGGTTCCTGGGGTGAGGTTGTGCTCAGGAGCGCAATGCTCTTTGGTGGGCTCGCGTTGGGCGCATTTGGGCTTGGCTTTGCTGAACGGTGGCTGATGAAACGTCGCCCCGCATGCCCGATTGCTGGCGGTAGCTCACTCGCGCCTCCGTCGACGGGAATCGAAGCAGCGGCAATCGCAGAACAGGGCGAGCGGGCCGCACTCACCGTCGCAATGCTCATTGCAATTGCGATCGGTTTGCATAACTTTTCAGAAGGTCTCGCAATTGGGGTGTCGGCGCGTGCAGGCGAGATTGGCTTAGCGACAACGCTGATCATCGGATTCGCCCTCCACAATGCAACCGAAGGTTTTGGCATCGTGGGTCCACTTGACGGGGTGCACCCATCGTGGAGGTGGCTTGCGCTTGTCGGGGTAATCGGTGGTGGACCAACAGTGCTTGGTACGTTGATCGGATACCGCGTGTCTTCCCCTCCGCTCGAGGTTGCCTTTTACGCACTGGCCGCAGGAGCGGTGCTCTATGTGGTCGTGCAGATCATGGGTATGTCGATCAAACGCCTCACGCCCCAGCTGGTGCTGCTCGGCCTACTTGTCGGCTTTTCGGTGGGCATGGCAAGCGATCTGATCATCACCTACGCGGGCGGATAGTTCCCACGGTCGCCCGCACGGCCGGCTGCAGATCGCAGCAGGCCGCAATGTGAGTGGGCGCAGTAGCTTTATCCTGCGTGTTCTGAGAGCAGCTCGCGAATCGCAGGGGTGGTCCAGTCTGCGTTCGGGAGAATGAATTCAGAGGGCTTGATCACGTCAAGGGCGACCTCGGTGCCGCGTAGACGCACAAATGACAGCAGTGCATCCAGCTCACCTCGAAATGCGGCCTCATCGCCGCTCTCGAGTGCCGCAAGAAGTCGCGCATCGCGAGCAACGACATCGTCGCGGGCGGTCTCAGCAAGCTCGAATTGCCCTTCATCGAGAATACGCACGACAATCACGCCGCACCCTCCCCACGAGGCGAAACTTCGTCCGCAGAGACAGTCCCAGTGCCGAGCTCCTTTTTGAGCGCAGCAAGTTCCGCGTCCACCTGAGAGCTGGCGCTGATCTTCTCAAGCTCTCGGTCAATTGAGTCATGCCCGGGGGCAGAAATGTCTGCAAGGGCACCCGAGTCAAGCAACTCATCAATCGCCCCGGCGCGCGCCTGCATTGTTTGCACCTTGTCCTGGGCCCGTTGCATCGACATGCCAATGTCGCCCATCTCTTCTGAAATTCCTGACACGGCCTCGCCGATCTTGGCTTCGGCCTCTGCTGCGGTGTATTGGGCTTTGATGGTCTCTTTCTGGGTCCGGAATGCCTCGACCTTTGCGGTCAGGCGCTGCTCGGCAAGAATCAATTTGTCTTGTTCGGCGCCGAGCTGCGTCTTTTGCTCGTCAAGGGACTGCAGCTGACTCTGGGCGGCCTTCTTACGCTCGAGCGCGGTGCGGGCAAGATCCTCGCGGTTCGCAGCCATCGCGTCGCGTGCCTGGCCTTCAAGCTTTTGAATGCTTTGTTCGAGCTGCGCCTGCTGCAACTCAACTCGCTTCTTGCTGGTCGCAACATCCGCGACTCCGCGGCGGACCTGCTGCAACAACTCCATTTGACGTTCGTAGGAGTAATCAAGGGTCTCCCGCGGATCTTCTGCCTTGTCGAGCGCCTTGCTTGCTTTTGCTTTGACTACGAGCGATGCGCGCTGCATCAATCCCACAATGTCACCGTCCTCCGCAGACACCGAGCGTGTCGTTGTGTGAGTAGTAGTGCAACAGACTTCCTCAGAGTAGCGACATGTGCAGCATCGCGGCGAGATTCGGGAGAACGCAACACCACTTATGAACGATCCCGCGTTTACTCTGCTCCGGCCGGATCGCAAAAATCTGCAATTGAGGATTCCAGACGCCATTCAGCATCTCCCATAATTACGCATTTTGCACTAAAAAACTCACCAAAAGTTCACATATTCGTGAACTTCCGTACAGGAGTTCGTACTATTCTTTTGGCACCACAGGTGCACCACCCGGTCAGTCGGACATTGACCCCCTGTGACCCGCCATGGATGGCTGTTTCTTTCGTCGCTATCTCATGGAGTGCGCATGAAGCCGTTTTCCGGATCGGCACGTTGGGCAGTCGGCGGAGTCGCCACCGGCCTTGCCGTTGCCAGTGGAGCCGTGGCCGTGGGAACACTCACGCCCCCGTCCCCACCCGTTCCATACATTGTGCATGTGTGCTGGAACCCACACGCGGGATCGTGGGCACCGCTTCACATCTCCAAGAACCAAGGTCGCTGCCCGAAGGGCTGGGTTGATGTTGGATTTAACTCAACCGGTCGCCGTGGCCCACGTGGATTTGGTGTCGGAGGGTCAGGCTTCTCTGCGGCGCAGCTTCGCGGAATCCCAGGACAATCAGGTCCCGAAGGCGCGACGGGTGCGACTGGCCCGCAAGGTGCCGCAGGCGCGACGGGTGCGACTGGCCCGCAGGGGCCGCAGGGTCCTACCGGAGCAATTGGACTCTCTTATCCCCAAGGTGCCACCGGGCCAACCGGCGCACTCTTCGGCGACGACGACCACGAGACCAGCGGCCACGCCGTGTGCCCCGACAATGAATTGGTCGTGAGTGCCGGTTACATCATCAGCTCGGACCGCAAGCACGATGATGCGCCATCCGTGGTGTCATCTGTTCCCACAGATAACGGTCATGGTTGGACGGTCACGGTCTCGCGCTCAGAAGACCACGATGCATCGGTCATCGTGAAGTTGGTGTGCGCAGTTCCTAACTGAGGTAGCAGACCCCTACCGTCGGTCGGTGATCGACGGTAGGGGTTGGCATGCACTTCCCGAAATTCTGCGCAACGTGCACGCAGCGAGGTGACGTGCTGCACCTGGCAGGACGCCACCACCCCTTTTCGTGGCTAGGCGGAACCTCCGCAGACGACGTAGACGGTGAGCTGGCTGGTCGTTGTCCCGAAGTAGAACGCCCACCCATTCGCCGTACCGGTACCGTCAATCGCGGTTGGTGTTCCCGAACCCGTAGCACCCGGCGCTCCGGAGAAACCGCCCCCGTTTGCACCCGGCTTATTTACTGGGAATGACGCCCCTGCCTGGATCTGCAAATGCGGATTCCCGGTCCCTTTTCCCACACTCCCGAAGACGTAATACCCTCCGCCGAGTGCCACCTTGCCAGTCGGACAGTAGGCCTCTACGTCTTGATCGCCAGTTGCGCCAACGTAGGCGTGATAGGTGATGTTAGCGGTCGAGAACCCGGAGCCAGTCGAGCCCTGAGGTCCGCTCGCGCCCGTTGGGCCTGCGGGTCCAGTTGTCCCTTGCAGGCCAACTCCACCTGGTGCGCCAGTCGATCCCTGCAGACCATTACTGCCGGTTTGACCACTGGAGCCTGTTGCTCCCTGAGGCCCAGATGCGCCAGTGACGCCCTGGTTACCAATCGGACCTTGCGGACCAATTGGCCCCTGGGAGCCGGTGGCACCTTGATTACCATCCGCGCCGGTGGCGCCTTGAACACCATTCGCGCCGGTGGCACCTTGGATACCCGTTGGGCCTTGAGGACCAACGAGACTCACCGGTCCAGTCCAGGCGCCGTCAACGCAATTCCACATCGACCATGAAGTTGTGTTGATCCAGAAGTCGCCAGTCACACATGTGCCTTCTGGGGGATCGCCAGGTCCCGAAAGAACCGTATTGCCGTTCACACCAGTTGCGCCCGTGACACCTGCGGCACCCCGGACACCAGCGAAACCAGCGCCCCCGATTCCGCGAGGACCCGCCGCTCCACGAGGCCCCTGCGGACCTCGAGCACCGTTTTTGCCGGATGACATCCATCCGATATTGACCCAGCCAGTCGGACAGACCTGGTTGTAACGAGAAATACGCAAGGACGCCCACGCACCCTGCTTCGGGTTCCAGCAGGCATGGATGATCTAGGGAACCGGCGGAGAGGGGGCAGTCGCCGCCCCATACGCGACAGTTCCACCAACAGCTGAAATGCCTGCAAGCACCCCAATAACTACTCCCCGCGATGGGGATTTCCGCGCTCTCATTGCGGCTCCAATCATTTGTTTGAGCCAATATGCGGCGGTCGGGGCATACGCCGTCTCTCTGACATTTTCTAGCGCGAACGCTCGATAAACCCGCGTTTCAGGAGCACCTACTACACATACATGGGCATCAATGCCCGACGGATTACGGCACCTCTCTCACTTCACGCACGATCGAAGCGCCCACGACCGCGCCTGTGGGGAGCCAACCCCACCGATCGTCGAGCACAATCCTCCCCAAACATCAGATGGATGCACTCATATGCAGGAATAGCCTCCCAGGGGAGATCCATTAAAGGACTGGTCATGTATCGGCGTTTTGTTTTCGGCACCATCGGCGCAACCATTGCACTCTCACTTGCCGCGCTGGCAACCACGTTCGTGCCAGCAGGGCACACGCGGAGCGCTGCCCTGGTAAATGATGCGATGCGCGTCCGTACCACCGCCGCAACGACAACGTCAACTAACCCGGTTGCGCAGTTGACCTATCAGGGTGGTTCGGTCGAAAAGTCTCCTGCGATTTATGTCGTGTACTGGGGAAAGTGGTGGAGCACGCCCGTCGTCACAGGCACCAATGGGGCGTACTCGTATACGAACCAACAGGCGATGGCCTATATCGGTGCACCGGGATCGAAGCCCGGCTCGACCAGTACGGGGTTTTTGACCAATGTTGGTGGATCCCCTTGGAGCAACGTGATGAACCAGTACTGCCAGGGCGCGCCACTTCAATCAGTGGCATGCCCCTCCGGCACGACGCATATCGCGAATACATCGAATGAATTCCACGGCGCATTCATCGATTCCACAAACGCCATTCCCGTGACCCCGACAATGACTGATGTTGCGAACGAAGCCGCCTATGCGGCCGGATATGCGGCCAAGAACCTTGGCTATAACCCCGCGACACAGGATGCGACGTTCTTTGTCTTTACCCCCAGCACCAATTCGGTCGCGGGCTACGGCACCAGCTGGTGCGCCACCCATGGGATCACGAGCTACAACGGTGGCACAAACAACTTGGCATTTGCCTACATTCCATACGAGCCCGCATTCGGCGCGACGTGTGGAACAAACTCGGTCAATGCGACCTCCACAAAGTGGAACAGCTTTGGTAACGGTTACTTCGACGGATTCTCAATCACCGCTGGACACGAGTACGCCGAGGCAGAAGTCAACCCGAACCCCGTCGCTGGCAGTGCCGCATGGCTTGACTACGCAGGCAATGAAACCGCAGATAAGTGCATCTGGAACCCACTATCGGCGAACATTTCGCTCGGTGGAAAGAACTATGCGGTCCAGCCCACATGGTCGAACGCCGCAGGGGCCTGCGTCCTCAAGTAATCGAAGCGCTTCTTTCATCACGCGCCGCCCCCGATCCCAGAGAGAGGGCGGCGCAGGCGCGAAAATCGACGCGGGATTGAGCGCATAAAGGTTGCGCTCTCCAAGATTTTTCATCCACGGCGCGCATCGGTTATGCGTTGATCGCGGCGGCCCTCAATCCCGCGCGCACTCCTAACATGATTCTAAGGGGATTCTCATATTCAGCCGGGAATATGCGATCGAGCAGTGCAACGTCAACATTCGCCGTCACAACAAAGGACGCACGTGAACGCAATCCTTCGCGGGGTTCGTAACACCTTCCGCAACGGAGTACGCGCCGTCGGCATCATCGTGATCTTGGGTGTGGTCATCGCACTTTCGGTCTCAATGCTGATTGCCCGACAAGCCGTTTCCGCAAAAATTTCCTCGGTCCGGGCATCAACTGGAAACACCATCGTGATCTCCCCGCGCGGCTTCTTCGGAGGTCAAGGCGGCGGCACGCCGCTCACCGATACGCAGGTCAACAGCCTTCTTTCGGTTCCCCATGTCGTCGCGGTGCAGGAATCCTTGAACCAACGCCTGACGACCGGCACCGACACATCACTGACATCCCCAATCACCCCGGGAACACTCGGCCAAGAGTTTGGTGGTGGCGGCGGCGGCGGAGGTGGCTTTGGTGGCGGTAATGGCACCGGAACCTTCACGCTTCCGATCCGTGTCACCGGAACAAACAGCCCGGGGACATCGCTCGTCGGTGGCGCAAATGGTGGCGGCACCGAAAAGCTCGTCTCGGGCGTCGCCTTTGCCCCTACCTCGAATGCAAACGTGGCGCTCATCGGGACCGACATGGCCACCGCCAACAAACTCAGCCTCGGCTCGAGTTTTACCGCCTGGGGAGCATCGATCAAGGTCGTCGGGATCTACGACGCCGGCTCGACCTTCGCCAATGCGACAGTGCTCATGCCGCTGGCAAGCGTCCAGCGTCTTGCCGCAGCCCCGCATCAGGTGACCTCCGCAGTGCTCACCGCAGACTCCGTCGATAACGTTGCCGGTGTCGTGACAGCCACGACCAATCAGTTGGGATCGACAGCAGATGTGACATCTACTCAATCAACGGTAGAAGCCCAGTTGTCACCGCTCAATTCGGTCAAGACCATCTCGACCTACACATTGATCGGATGCGTCATCGGGGCGGCAATCATTCTGTTGCTCTCGATGCTGATGATCGTCCGTGAACGTCGTCGCGAGATTGGTGTGCTCAAAGCAATTGGCGCACCAAATCGTTCTGTCATGACGCAGTTTGTCGCCGAGTCAACGACCTTCACCGCGCTTGGCGCAGTCGTCGGACTCGTGATCGGCATCCTGATCAGCAGTCCGATTACCTCAACGCTTGTCACGGCAAGCAATTCCAACGCCAACGGTGGCTTCGTCCGCGGCGGAGGCGGAGGCTTCCGCGGCGGCGGTTCCGGGTTTGCACCTCCCCCAGGCGCCGGTGGTGGCGGCGTTGGCGGATTCCGTATTCGGGGTGTCAACAATGCGTTGACCCAAGTGCACACGGCAGCAGGTTGGTCAACAATCCTGTTCGCAATTATCGCCGCCCTCGTGATTGCCGCCCTCGGCAGCACCGTCGCCGCGGCAACCATCACCCGCATCAGTCCCGCCGAAGTGTTGAGGAGCGAATAATGCTGAAGGTCACATCTCTCAGTAAAACCTTTCGCACCGATGCCGGAGACGTGCATGCAGTGCAAGATGTCAGCTTTACGGCAAATGACGGCGAGATGGTTGCCATTGTCGGGGCAAGCGGGAGCGGGAAATCCACGCTGCTGTCCATGCTTGGGTTACTGGATTCCCCGGACTCAGGGAGCATCTCGGTCAACGACACCGAGCTCGCCTATCTCGATGCCCGTGGTCGATCCGACTACCGGGCCCGCAAGGTTGGATTCGTCTTTCAGCAGTTCAACCTTGTTCCGAATCTGACCGCGATCGACAACGTCAAATTGGCGCTTGAGTTCGCAAAATGGCCAAAGGACGAACGTCGCGCGCGCGCAGAGAGCATGCTGACAATGGTGGGGCTCGATGCCCAAAAGATTTCCCGTCGTCCATCACGACTTTCCGGTGGCGAACAACAGCGCGTTGCGGTCGCTCGGGCATTTGCCGCACGAGCCGGGCTCATCCTCGCCGATGAACCCACCGGAAACTTGGATAGCGAGACGGGAAAGCGCATCGTCGAGCTCCTTCGAACGACCGCAACCCAAGAGAAGGCAACTGTCCTTGTCGTCACACACGATCAAGCAGTTGCCGACCAAGCAGACCGTCGTCTGCGGATCGTCGATGGAACACTCACCGAGATCGCCTAAAGCAGTCGCACCGACCGAGATGGCACGGGCTCATTGACCCCGTAGAGCTCTGCCCGGGTGCGCGCGCCCGGGCAGAGCCGTTCTCTCATCGCGCATACCCCACCGCTGTGCCGAGTGACAACGTGCAGCGCATCGCCGAGCGCGCTCGTGTTTCGCGGGTGTGACATCAGGTGACACGTCGTTGCGCATCTCCCCCTTGGCACTGCGACAATGACACTCACCGGCCCTGAGATTCCCATCATTGGGCGAGTCCCCACGCCGAAGGCTGAACGCACCCGTTTTGTTCTCACCATTTCCAACGCCAGCGGGCGTGTTCCCCTCTCCTTCGAATCACTCACAGTTATCGACGAGCACGGGCGTCTTCACGCAGTCAAACTCTCGGCCCTGACGAGACATTCGAACAGCACCCACACACACGAGGAAGGTGCCATCTTCCTCATTCCAATTTTTTGTCGTGCTCCCCGCAGGAGATGGGGCCGTGCGCTGGGCCCCTAACGGAGGGAGCCCCTTAATCACCTGGGATTTCGTCGCCGACTTTGACTGACGGCATGACCGTTGCGGGGACACGAACACGGATTCCCGCGACGAGAACGAACCAAGCAGCTTCTCTTGCCCAGGAATACAAAACCCCCGCTCTACAGGATGGCTCTCACCCAAGTGCGACACAGGCGATGGTCGGTATCGCAACGACCATCGCCGATATTGCAGACCGGCAGTACATCCTTTGTGCCTGCGGTACCCAGTGCGCCTGCCCAATGATGCGTACACGTACGGTGGCCGATGCAAATATTCATCAAAAGCACTGCGTCGCTCTGGCTCACGGGTACGAGATTCCGAGAGAGATCACAAGCGGTGGAATTGTTCGATGCGTCGCAACACCCGTTCTAGGGTCGACAATCACCCGCCTGAGATTTCTACTGAGTGCTGTACGCTCGCCTCATGGCGATGCTGCGAGCGGCCGATTTGGTAGTGACGATGGGATACGTCGATACCTGTCCGGTGGTTCTTGAGTCCAAATACATCCATTGGGCTCTCGATGAGCCTGCGGTACAGGACCTGGCGGGAGTGCGACCGATTCGCGATGAGATCGCGGCGCGCGTCATCGGGCGTTTGGAAGAGCTCGGCGCGCAGATCACCCACAACGCAGGGGCGTGCACCCAATGACGAGTCAGGGCGATCGCGAATGGGACGCCTCCGCATACGACCGCTTGGCCGACCCTCAGCGCGCCTGGGGGCGCACGGTGCTTGCCCGCGCAGCGTTGCGGGGTGATGAGACCGTGCTGGACGCTGGCTGCGGCGCCGGGGGCTTGACAGCGGAGATCCTCGAACAACTGCCGCGCGGACGGGTGATCGCCATCGATGGATCAGCACAGATGGTCGAACGTGCGCGCGTGCAGTTGGAAGCCCGCTTTGGTGATCGTGTGCGTGTCGAGGTCGCAGATCTCACTGGGTTTACACTTGAGCGCCCGGTTGATGTGATCTTCAGTAATGCCGTTTTTCATCACATCCCAGATCATCCGGCGCTGTTTCGATGCCTCTGGCAGGCGCTGCGGCCCGGAGGGCGATTGGTTGCCCAGTGCGGCGGCGGCCCCAATCTCGAGCGGCTGCGAGCCCACGTCGCCGAAGTCGCCGCGGACGATTCGTTATTGGCATCTCTTGTGGGGTGGGATGGGCCCTGGAATAACGCGGATGCCGAAACGACTGCGGTGCGTCTGGCTGATGCGGGTTTCATCGAAATTGCCACCTCGGTCACGCCGGGTTTCGTGCAGCTGGATGATGCGGCGCATGCGCGTGCATTCTTGACGACCATTAATCTGCGCAGTCACTTGAGCCGATTGGGTTCCGACCAGGCGCGGGAGCATTTGCTGGATGCTGTTGTGGGGCGCCTAGCGGCGAGCGATCCGCCATTCGAGCTGGATCATTGGCGGCTCAACATTTGGGCTCGTCGTCCCATGGAGGGTTGATCGACCGCGGTCTCGTCAGGTGAGGCACGTCATGACCTGTCAAACGAAGCTCTCGCGTGCCTTCGCCCACGGCAGGGACGATGTAGGTGCACCCACCTCGCACTGTCGATGGGCCGATCGCAAGGGGTATCCCAGGGCGGGAGGCTGTGGTTTGATGATCATGAAGGCAGCATGTGTGTTCAATCCCAATTGCAAGGAGCCCCACGATGCCTCTTGAGCGCCCAATGGCCCCGGATCCTTATGATTTGTTGCCGAAGGTCCCGACATTTACCCTGGAAAGCGACGACGTCGTCAACGGTGAAATGCTCGCCAACACCTTCGTTCACGACAGTGCCGGCGGTCAGAACATCTCGCCGCACCTGCGTTGGTCGGGGGCACCCGCCGAGACCCGCGGCTATCTGGTGACCTGCTTCGACCCGGACGCGCCGACCGGTAGTGGGTTTTGGCACTGGCTGGCGGTCGATGTGCCCGCGTCGGTGACCGAGCTCGCGCGTGGCGCGGGTGCGGCGGATGGGTCGGGGTTGCCCGCCGGTGCATTCCAGGTGCGCAACGACTACGGATCTGTGGGCTTCGGCGGGGCTGCGCCGCCGGAGGGCGACCGTGCCCACCGGTATGTGTTTGCCGTGCACGCCCTCGACACTGATCAGCTTGGGCCTGATGCGGGCGCCTCGCCCGCGGTCGTCGGCTTCTACACCGTCTTCCACGTCATCGCACGGGCCACGCTGCGTCCGATCTACGCGCGGTAGGCCAGGCGCGCCAACGCGGTGTGACGGATGCGCGGGGCATCCGATCAGGTGTAAACGTGCCCTGTGGTAGATGACCTGCCGCAGGGCACGTTGCGTTACGAAGGCAGATCTCGGAGTGGAGGACGGTGACGCCCCAGATCATGGGGGACCTCCTTCCACACAAACACCCAGAAAAAACGCACCCCGGAAACACGAAAACCCGCTAAATAAACGGGTTCTCGGTAACTTCCGACAAAGGCGACGGTCGGAATCGAACCGACTCATGGCGGTTTTGCAGACCGCAGCGTTCCCACTTCGCCACGTCGCCATGACGGCCACAGGGCCACTGTGTGGCCCTGTGGTAGTGCAGGAGCGGGTGAAGGGACTCGAACCCTCGACCTTCTGCATGGCAAGCAGACGCTCTAGCCAACTGAGCTACACCCGCTCGAGGAACCGCAGACTACCGAACGCCGCGTGCCCTCACAACATCTTCGGGCGCGGCAATTGCCAGGGATCAGTATCTACATCCGACATGTGCGCGACAACCCTGCATTCGGACAGTGTGCGGGACAGCACGGGAACCCACCTCGCAAGCGCATATGCCTCGATTTGGCCATGTGGAATATTGATAAGAGTCATCCCGCGCGCTCGATCGGCATCGTGGTATTTCAGATCACTTGTGACATAGGTCTCGATACCCGCATCGCGCGCGAGCTCAATAAACGAGCCCCCCGAACCAGTACAACATGCCAGGAGACCTACCGGCTGGTCGGTGCCCCCTGTTGTTGTCATCGGACCCCGCAGCTCCCCATCAAACCGACCAAGAAGGCCCCCGAGATGGGTCTCGCTCGAGATGCCAACACGACCAAGGCCTGCCGCGGGGTTCTGGACATTCGGCACGAGTGGCTGCGCATCGGTGATACCGAGTAACTCCGCCATAATGTCGTTCAAGCCGCCAACTGCGCTGTCAAGATTGGTGTGGGCCGCAATGACTGCGATTCCCGCCTCTGCGGCCCGCAGAATCAATTCTGCCTGCGGCTGCGTATCGGTCACCGACGACATGCTCGGAAAGATCGGCGGGTGGTGGACCAGAATCGCCTGATCACCATGTGTGCGCGCAGCATCGATGACTGCAGCTCGCAGGTCCAGGGCGACCGCGACCGAGGTCACCTCACGGGTACGTCGCCCGACGATGAGACCGACGTTGTCCCACTCCTCGGCAAGCCCCCAAGGGGCAAGCGAATCCACGACATCTAATATGCGGGCGAGATCCATGTCGACATGTTGCCACGTCGAGAACCCTCGCAGAGGTTAGGTCGCACAAAGATGCAGATCAGGCCTGCAGCAGGACCCCTTCCCACTGCAAGCCGATCAGCCGAACTACAGGCTAATTGCGTCTCGCTGGCCGGAGACTTCAATTGCGAGCTCTGACACGACAGCCTTCGCATCTCCGAAGACCATCAGCGTCTTGGGGTTAAAGAACAGCTCGTTCTCGATGCCCGCGAATCCGGCACGCATACTGCGCTTGACGACCATCACGCACTGCGCCTGGTCGACATTCAAGATCGGCATGCCATAGATCGGGCTACTCTTTTCATGACGGGCAGCAGGGTTGACGACGTCATTGGCACCAAGCACCAAGACCACATCCACCTGCGGGAAATCGGAGTTGATCTCATCCATGTCGAGCAGCTTCTCGTACGACACATTTGCCTCGGCAAGCAACACATTCATGTGCCCAGGCATACGGCCTGCCACAGGATGAATTGCGTACCGCACCTCAACGCCTTCCTTCTCCAGCGCATCGGCCAACTCACGTACCTTGTGCTGCGCCTGGGCGACGGCCATTCCGTATCCCGGCACAATCACGACGCTACGCGCGGTCTTCATGATCTCGGCCGCTTCATCGGTGGACGCGGAGCGCACATTGCCCGCCTCGCCACCCTCGGCAACACCCTCCTCAAGCTGCCCGAAGGCACCAAACAGGACGTTGCGGAAGGAACGGTTCATGGCCCGGCACATGATGATCGCCAGGATCAAACCCGAGGTTCCATCAAGCGCACCGGCAACGATCAAGAGCTTGTTGCCGAGCACAAATCCCAATGCTGAGGCAGAAAGACCTGCGTAGCTGTTCAGGAGGGCAATCACGGTTGGCATGTCGGCGCCACCGATCGGCACGATCAGCAGCACACCGAAGAGCAGTCCGAGCACCACCAAGACCGGCACGAGCCACACTTGGGTCGGGTTGAACGTCAGTACCCCGATGATGATAATCGCCACACCGAGCACGCTGAAGTTCAAGTAGTTCTGACCCTGAAAGACGATCGGGCGCTGCGGGAGCATCTCATGCAGCTTGCCGGAGGCCATCAGGCTGCCTGTAAAGACGAGACAACCGAGGGTGATCTCGACTCCCAGCACGGCAATCGCAAACTTGCCGATGTGGTGATAGTTCAAAAAGTAGTGCCCCAGACCGACAAGTCCGGCAGCCAGCGCACCGAATGCATGACTCAAGGCAATACGCTCGGGCATTGCGGTCATTGGCACACGCAACCCCATTGGGATACCGATCAGGGTGCCCAAGGCAAGGGCGACGATGATCAAAAACCATCCCGTTGAGGTAATCGCAGGATCAAGCAGGGTCGCGATGATCGCAATCGCAAAGCCAATCTCACCGGCAAAGATGCCGCGGCGAGCGGTTGCGGCGTTGGTCATCCACTTCAGTGAGAGCACAAAGCCCATCACCGCAATCAGATAGGCAAAGTCAATAAAATTCTGACGGATGTAATCGCTCACGACTCGGCCTCCTTCGAACCGGCGACAGGTCGTGCAGGCGTACGACGGAACATGCGCAACATCTTGTCGGTAATCAAGAAGCCGCCCACGACGTTAATCGTCGATGCCACAACGGCCAGGAACCCCAGAATCCGCGCGTAGAGCTCGGTGCTCTCACCGAGGATCACCAATGATCCCACCAACGAGATTGCCGACAAGGCATTTGTGAGCGCCATCAGGGGCGTGTGGAGCAGCTTCGGGACCTTGCGAATCAACTCGAATCCGACGAAGCCGGCAAGAGCAAAGACAAACAGGCTCGAAATAATGACGTTTGCACTCACGATGCCACCTCCTCAGGTCCAGACTCGGATGCCGCGGGCGCCGGTGGCGCAGCAGCTGCTGGCACGGCCTTCGGGGCCAGCCCAAAGACTTCGCGCACGCGCGGGTGGACGATCTCCCCCTCGCGGGTCACCAGCGTGTCACGCACGACGTCGTCATCGACGTCGACGTCGACCGAACCCTCACGCAGCATCAGCTGCACAAGATTGGCGACATTTTTGGCGTACATCAAACTCGCGTGCGTCGGAATCGTTGCAGGCAAGTTGATCGGGCCAATGACCTTCACGCCACCATGATCGACGGTCTCACCGGCCACGGTGAGCTCGCAGTTGCCACCCTGCTCAGCGGCTAAGTCGACGATGACGGACCCAGGAGACATCATGCTCACCATGTCGGTGGTGACAATGACCGGCGCCTTCGCGCCCTGCACCTGTGCCGTGGTGATCACCACATCGCTGTTGGCAACAGTCTTGGCAAGCAACTCGCGCTGCTTTTGCAATTGCTCATCAGAGAGCTGCTGCGCATATGCGCCCGAACCGCCACCCTCTTGATCGGTCTCGAGTGGCAACTCGACAAACCGCGCGCCAAGACTCTCGACCTCTTCTTTGACGGCAGGACGCACGTCATAGGCCTCAACGAGTGCTCCCAAGCGGCGTGCGGTCGCGATTGCCGACAGACCTGCCACACCGGCACCAACGATCAGCACCTTGGCAGGCGCGATCGTGCCTGCGGCGGTCGTCAAAAGCGGATACATCTTGGGAAGCGCGCCTGCGGCAAGCAGGACCGCCTTGTAGCCGGCAATGTTTGCCTGGGACGAGAGCACATCCATCGCCTGCGCACGGGTCGTCCGTGGGACGAGCTCCATCGCAAACAGGGTCGCGCCACGTTCTGCCAATGCAGACACGGTTGGCGTTCCGGCCAGCGGTGCCGCCAGACCAATCACGATTTGCCCTGGGTGCGTATCGGCCACTGCATCCTCATCCACCTGGACACGCAGGAGCACGCGTGCAGCAAGCGCCTGTTCACGCGAGACGATCTCGGCACCCTTATCGGCATATGCCTCGTCACTGAAACCTGCTGCATGGCCCGCGCCACGCTCGATCAGCACCTTGGCCCCGGCTTTCAACAGCGAGGCAAGGCCAGCAGGGGTCATCGCGACGCGATCTTCACCGGCACGCTTCTCTCGGACGACGCCAATCGTCAAGGAATGTGTATCGGTACTCATCGGCCCGGACCCTGGGGTCGGATTCGTGTGCCCGGCAGGCCGGGCAGGCGACAGCACTTCGGCAGCATCAGTGTCCTCGTGATGGAGCATGGGTCGACAAAACGGAACAATACTTCACGCGTATTTCAGGGGTGAATCCATATACGCAGTGGAGACGTCCCTTAGGGGGTGCACCTTACCGTGCAAAAAACGATTTTGGGGGGCGATGGCAACGATCCGAACAAAGTCGTTCGACACCGATGCGATTTGGGCACGTTACCTGGTTGGGTGGACGTCGGCTATGCCACTAAAGAATCCTCTTGCAAACGCCCCTTTAAGCGCAGAATTGCTTTGGTGTGCAGTTGGCTGACACGGCTTTCTGTCACCCCCAAGACCTCACCAATTTCTCGCAGAGTGAGATGGTCGTAGTAATAGAGCGACACCACAATCTTTTCGCGATCAGGAAGGCGCGCAATTGCGTCGGCAAGGGTCTCGCGCAGCTGGGCATTCTCCAAGAGATCCCCAGGATCGCTCATGCGCTGGTCCCCGATCGTGTCGATCAGGGCAACGGAGTCCCCACCGGCATTGACATTCCACATCTCATCCAAGGCCACGATGCTGGAATTTGAAATCTGGGTCAGGGCCGTCTGGAACTCATCCATATCCATATGGAGTGCACCCGCAAGCTCCTCATCGGTTGGGGCGCGATGCAACTTGTGCTCAAGCTCGGTGGACATCTGCTCGATCGCGCGCGCCCGTGCTCGCACCGATCGCGGCACCCAATCAAGCGAGCGCAACTCATCGATGATGGCACCCTTAATACGCATTACCGCGTAGGTCTCGAATTTGACCTGTCGCGCAGGGTCATACCGATCAACCGCGGCGATCAATCCCATCAAGCCGTAGGAGATGAGATCTGTTTCCTCGACATGTGCGGGTAATGCCGCATTCATACGGCCGGCGACATACTTGACCAGTGGCGCATAGGTCAGCACGAGGCGTTCTTTTGCACCCGTGTCCGCGTGATCGCGCACTCGGCGCCAGAGCATCCGAAGCTCTTCTTCACCCTGTGCGGCACCGCCAGCTCCAGAGGAAATACTCCAACTCACAGACCACTCCTCGTGCGTCGTCGGAGGTCAGTCTAGCGAGAACCTTCCCCGCGCCCGTTTTTGAAGCCATCGAGTGCGCCAATCAACCAGAGGTCTCCGAGTGCAGCGACTCTGAGTGCAACCAGCATCGCGATGAGCACACCGCCCTGCACCGATGGCGTACCGAGAATGGCAAGCAGGACAATATTTCCCGCAATCCAAATCGCCCCGCGCACAAATGACGACAGCGCAATGTGTCCAACCCCGGGAGCAACCAGGGTCAACAGCACCGCAACAACCGATCGCTGAAACGGGGTTGGTGGGCGTTTCTGCGCGCGGGGGGTCACAAGATCTGCACGGTCTGGCCCTGACGTGCGGGCGCAACGGGGATTCCTGCGACCTCGGCGGCGATCTGTGCAGATCGCTCGATGTCATATTCGGGAAAGCAATGTGCGAGCAGCAGGTGCCTGGCACCGGCGCGCCGCGCGATATCGCCGGCAGCATGGGCATTTAAATGTGCGGCCCCCGTTGGGATTTCTGCCTCCCCAAATGAACACTCGGTCAGCAACACATCCACCCCCGACGCGAATTCCGACAGCGCCTCGTTGGGCGCGCAGTCGGCACCAAAACACACCGATCGCCGACCGAACCAGATCCGCGTTGCATAGGTCGGTGGCAGATGTGGCACCTGGCGATGGGAGATCTCGATCTCTCCCCCACACTGCGTCGCGGTCGCATCCCCGGTGAGCACCTCAATCTGCATTGCTGTGCCGAGTCCGTCATCACCGAATGCGGCAAGCACCTCACGCAGTCCAGGGGGGCCCGCAACGCGAATTGAATGGCCGGCTCCTGGCCCCCACACCATGTAGACCCTGAGGGCCAAGAGGTCGATGAAGTGATCCGGGTGCAGATGGCTGATCACAAAGAGGTCAATGTCTTCTGGGCGCGCGATCGCACACAGCGCATTCAGGGCACCCGCCCCGAAATCCAGGCAAATGCTCTGGGTGCCCGCGGTGACCAGATAACAGCTCTGGTGCTCGCCTGGTCGGCCGTAGGCCGCGCCCACGCCAATAGGTGTCACCGCGAATGCTGTGTCTGGTGCCATGTCGACAAGTCTGCCCGAATGGGCGACATGATGAATCCTCACTGCATCATGCGCATCCCTGCGGCCGGGTGCCAGATGCCGTGCTATACCACCACGGTGTCCACACATCGACGAGTTATCGCGGGTTGCGTGCTGAGTCTCCTGGGTGCCATTGCGCTTGGCGGCTGCGGGCAGACCACCTATCACGGCCCCGATTTGACCGTCGGTCGCAGTGCGCAGCAGCTTCTTGGTGCCACCCGGACCCACACCGCGGCACGTCCTCAATTTGGGCTGACCACGAATTCGACGATCGCGATCGCCCTCACCCCGGCGGCTGCGGCACGCACGTCATATGGACAATTTCTGAGTGGCAGGCAGCTACCCATTCACGGCACCGGCGTCGTCGTCAGACCTGACCAGTTCTCGCTCGCACTTGGCGTCACTATCGGCGGGGTCGACGCGCCATTCACTCTCATTCACACTCGCGGCCAGCTCTATGTGCTGGCAGCGGGTCGCACGGTGCGCGTCGTTCGACCCGTAACCGATACTTCTGTCCCGACACTGAACGCGCTCATCGATGCGATGAGGATGCCAACACGGGTTGGCCGGACCAGCATCGGCGGTGTACCCGCGGTGGAAATTGCTGGCCAGCTCAATGGCGCATCTTTGGCGCCGATGATCGCGAACGGGCTTGCCACTCTTCCTTCGCTGGGAACGACCCCGATATCGCTCCCTGCACTCGCCCACGCGATCGATCAGGGAACCGCACACATTTGGGTCCGTGTGCGTGATCTTGCGACGGTGCGCATGCAGATCCTCATCACGATTCCCACCACGATTCACGTCACCCCGGCACTCCGCAATGCCTCGATCGACCTCGCGCTCGATCTCACGGACCTCGCCACACCCCCGAGGATCACTGCACCCGCGCATGCGACACCAATGTCGCTCGCGCAATTGCGCACGCTCCTGACGGGTTAGCGGTCCTCGCCGCGGCCGTCGTGATCGCCGAGGAACGCGACATTGCGGGTATCGAAATCGTCGGTTCCAAATGGCTCATCAAAAAAGCCATCAAGAATCTCCTCGGCAACCGTAGGTGTTGTCAGCCGCATGGAAAGCGCCACAAGGTTGGCGTGATCGTATTTGCGGGCCAGACGCGCAGTCTGGGCATCCGCGCAGAGCGCCGCCCGCGCACCGGGGACCTTGTTGGCAGCGATTGCGACACCCGTTCCCGACCAGCACAGCACGATCCCGACATCACCATCGCCGCCAACAACCAAAGATGCGGTGCGGTACCCCACCTCCGCCCACTCCATCTGATCACCGGCAAGCGGGCCAACGAGCACAACCTCGTGGCCACGATTGCGCACGGCATCGACAACACATGTCGCAACCGGGAGTACCTCATCTGCCCCAATCACAATGCGCATCGCCCCTCCATGCTCGAATGCAATGAGTAGTGTCGGATAGTGTGTCGATTATGAAGATTCTGGGTGGAACATTCGGACCGGTCGCAACCAACTCATATGTCGTGTTTGCACACGATGGGGGTCCGGCGCTTGTCGTGGATCCTGCTGCGGGAAGTCACGATTGGCTTGCACACACCCTTGCGGCGCATGATCTCACCGCAGAGGCGGTCTGGGCAACGCATGGCCATTGGGACCACGTCGTCGAGGCCTACCGATGGGCAGACAAGGGCATTCCTATTTGGGCGGGGACCGGTGATGAGGAGTGGCTCGCGGCCCCTGCCCCATTTAATCCCGCGCTCTTTGGCAACCCGCCCGTCACACCAGGTGTTATCCCCGCACGCATTTTGGGTGATGGCGATCGATTCAGCGTCGGCACGCTCGACTTTGTGGTCATGCACACCCCAGGGCACTCACCCGGCTGTCATGTCGCCGTGGAGGAGACGCATGGGGAGGCAATTGTGGGCGATTTGATCTTTGCCCAGGGCATCGGTCGCACCGACTTTCCGCGATCCAGCCACACCGACATGATCAGTAGCTTGCATCGCGTCATCGATGAGTTGCCGCCTGCGACTCGGATCTATCCCGGCCACGGGCCATGGGGGGTCACGATGGAAGAGGCAACCCCGTGGACCAGGATGTTCATGTGAGCACAACTCGTGTGACACATGACGCGGTCATGGCCGCACTCCAAGAGGTCCATGATCCCGAACTCCACCGCAGCATCGTGGCGCTGGGGATGGTGGGTGAGGTCACCATCTCAGAGACGCGAGTCACGGTCTCGATCAAGCTCACCGTTGCCGGGTGCCCACTGAAAGCCGAAATTCAGCGCCGTGTCTCTGACGCCCTTTCTGGGCTGGACGGAGTCGAGACGGCGCATGTCACCCTCGACACCATGACCGATGAGGAACGCCGTCAGTTGCGCTCAGGAATTGGCGGAGGTCCGGAGCGCCCGTCCCCGTTTACCGCGGACTCCCCCACCAAGGTGATCGCGATTGCCTCAGGTAAGGGCGGTGTCGGAAAATCGAGCATCACGGCAAATCTTGCGATTGCCCTCGCACAACGCGGACATACAGTGGGGCTGCTTGATGCCGATGTCTATGGGTATTCCATTCCGCGCATGATGGGCGTACATCGCCCCGCGGTGATGGTCGACGATCTGATGATCCCGGTGGAAGCGCATGGCGTGCGGTTGATGTCGATCGGTTTTCTCACCGAGGAAGACTCGCCGGTGATTTGGCGCGGGCCGATGCTCCACAAGGCATTGACCTCATTCATCACCGAGGTCTATTGGGATGCGCCCGATTACCTCCTTGTCGACCTTCCTCCTGGCACCGGAGATGTTTCGCTCACCATTGCGCAGCTGCTCCCTTCGGCCGCAATGGTGATCGTCACGACCCCGCAAATCACCGCCCAGCGCGTTGCCCGCCGCGCCGCATCAATGGCACGACGCGTCAATCTCCCAGTGATTGGAGTGATTGAGAATATGAGCTGGTTCATCGCGCCCGACACCGGCGCCCGATATGAGGTCTTCTCGGGTGGTGGTGGTGCCTCGTTGGCATCTGAGCTGGCGGTGCCGCTCCTCGGCCAAATCCCGCTGGAGTCGTCCGTCGCCCACGCCGGAGATGCCGGACTCCCCGTTGTTGCCGCCGCCCCAGAAAGTCCTGCAGCACGGGCGCTTGAGCTCACCGCACAGCAAATCATCGCCTCGGTGGCAGGACTCGCAGGTGTCGCGGGATAAGTCCCTGAAACAAAACTTTGTCTGATCGTTCTGAAACTGCGTTCGCGCTGATATCGTTCCGAGGCCCGTTGGCAGACCGCCGCGGCGCCGAACCACCTCTCGTGAGGAGCCCAAGATGGCCTATGTGATCACTGAGCCGTGCATCGGCACCAAGGACACCTCGTGTGCCGACGTGTGCCCGGTTGACTGCATCCACCCCGCTCCCGGGGAAGAGCACCACCAGCAAAGCACGATGCTCTACATCGACCCCAGCGAATGCATTGATTGCGATGCATGTGTTGAGGCATGTCCAGTTGACGCGACGATGTCGGAAGACGACGTCCCGGCGGAACTCGAGATTTTCCGCGAGATCAACCGGACCTACTTCGAGTCCGGCCACGACGCCGGCGAGAAGATGGTCGCCGACTTCCTGGCATCAAAGAACTAGCACTCGCGTTGATGCCCTGGGCGCCCGCTGCGCCCAGGGCGCTCTGCGCCGTCGAGTTCTTCGAGCGCGCGCACCGACGAGAAAACGATCCTTACGCGATCACGGCAGAGGCATGGTGGAGCACCATCTGCCATCCGTGCGCGTCAAGGACAAACATGTTGGTGGCAGCAACTTCGCTGGCGTGATCGGCCGGCGCACCGACTGCCCGGACTCGCTCGACGCAGCTCACCCATGCAACGGGATCGCAGATCACGATCTCGACCACCTCGACGTCGATCGCAATCGGACCGATCCCACTCAATATGACCTCCCAGGTGTCGCGGACTGACTCCCATCCGCGGATCCATGGACTGCCCGGGTGGACGCAGGCAATCTCATCGGTCGATGCCCAACAGGCGATCATCGCATCGAGATCTCGTGCGCCAAAGGCGTCATAAAAGCGCTGGTTCGTCGCCTCTACTTGGGCACGAATGATGGGACTCGTCACGATGCACCCATATCGATACCGGTCATGACCAGCAGCTCGGCATGCACCTCGTGCGCCGCGGCACGACACAGTGCCTGGGTCATTTTGCGTCGCGCAATTGCGGGCGACGTGTCGGCAAAAAAATCATCGGCGCGGGTCTGTTCGGCGGCGCAGACAAGAAGTGGAGCAATCTGGGTTTCACTGGCCGCGCGCGCAGCTTGTGCCAGAAGCGGCCCCACAACCAGATCGCGACGTACGAGTGCCATCTCAATCGCCCCGAGTGCAGCGGCAAGGCGCACGGCATCTGGTCCACGCACGCTCACGCCCCCAGGATGTCGTCGAAGTTGCCCACAAGCACCCGCCGCACATCTGCCTCGCTCCACTTGGCAAGGCGGGCCGCATGATCAACCAACTGCAGTGCCGTTGCGTGATCACCGTAGGGGCGATCGGTCCCGAATATCAGGCGCTCACGCGGCAAGATCACCAGATCTGAAAGGGTCGCAAGCGAGGTGTCGAACCACACCCCGGGGTGATCCGCGAGTGCATCACTCACTGCACGCGCATCGCCACGGGCACCATGGGCCAGAATCAATCGCGCCTCGGGTACCGCATTGAGTACTCCAAGAAACGGATCAGCGAGCGAGCGTGCACCAAATCCCGCGTGCATAATGACCGGCCACCCAAATTCGGTCGCGCGTCGCACACATGCAATTGACGCAGCCGATTCGGGCGGCCGCCCTTGGGCAATAGGATGCAATTTGAGTCCGCGTGCGCCGTGTCTCATCGCCTCCTCCATGACCGAGAGCGCCGAGATCTCCGGATCGACGCGACAAAAATCGATGAGCCGCGCAGGAGCAACCTCCGCAGCACGGCGCACGGTGGCATTTGCATCTGCAAAATCTCCATCGGGGCCAGGGTCGTTGGGCGCGAATATCACCGTGCGGCGAATTCCCCATGCATCCATATCCGCAAGCAGCCCATCGACATCAAGCTCGTGGCCATCTCGGTCGCGGCCCACATGGACATGAATATCGGCACGCGGACATTCGATGAGCCCTGCAACAAGGCTGCGTTCGAGTTCCGTGATGCGCGCAACATCACACCCGGCCTCCTCCAGGAGCTCGGCGTCGGTGCCAAACAGCCTCATCGGCGCTGGACGCTGTCGCCCTCGTGGGCAACGATTGCATCGGTCATCTGGTGTGGCACGCGCGTGGGGCGTCCGCCGTCATATCCCGAGACGCCAACGATGGTGTACTCCGCACGCAGCAGCACACCCCCGGTCACGACATGGGTGATCTCACACGCGACCGTATGGCTGGAGCGACCGATTCGAGGAATCCACACCGCGATATCAAGCTCATCCTCAAAGCGGGCGGATATGAGGTAGTCCATCTCGACGCGGCGCACCACAAACAGATGGCCCTCAGGGCCCAACGGGGCAATTCCTATGTGGCGACGATAGGCGATCACCGCGCGATCAAGCATGTGGGAATAGCGCCCGTAGTACACGACCCCACCCAGATCGGTATCGGATATCTCAACACGTGTCCGCAACGCGAATACATCGGACCTGCGGTCGGCGTTGTGGGCGGGGCGAGCTGTCACGGGTCAGAGGGTACCCCGTTTTTCGTGGAAAATTCACCCCTGCATGCCCCGGCCCGCCAGCCCCGCTGCTACCCTTGATCCCGTGAGTACTCGAAAGTCACGTGGGTCCAAGAAGCAGACCACCGGGCGGCGGCGCAACTATGGCCCGACGCCTGACCAAATCGGCATTCGCAAGTACATTCCCAACTATTGGGCAAACTGGCTCGGATTTGTGCTGTTTGCTTTCGTGGGTCTGTCGATGTTTGGTTGGGGCGTCTATTACGTCATCGATGCCACCTACGCCGATGCCGTGGTGGCAATCGGCCTCGCCGGGGCCCTTGGTTACATGGTGTTCCTGTTCGGCTCGACACGGTTGCGCGACTAGGCAACGCGTACGCCGCATCTGGATCCACCAATGTCCTACGGCGTTCCCAGTACCTCAGCGATACAGGCGACATCGCCCTTTGCCCGCGTTGTCGCAACACTCAATGTTGCCCCATCGTCAAAGGCGGCGAGCATGCCCTTCCAAATTGAGCGATCGAGACCGCAAATGCGTTCTGGATCATCAAAGGCGAGTTCCTCAAAGGGGCAGGCGCAGGCGCGGATCGTTCCGTCACCCTCATTCTGTGCGGCAAAGCCATAGCGCGAGAGCAAACGCACCACCTGCTCCACGGCATTCACGCCATCCTCACCCGGTCGCGTGCGGCCAGCAGCGACCTCGGTCAGACCAACTTCAAAACCGAAGTCATATCCGATCCGCTCAAGAATGTCTTGACGTGACGCACCAGATTCATCGGCGGCTGCCTTGAGCAGCAGCGAGGCAAGCAGGTCGTAGTGACGCTCCGGCAACATGACCGCGGATTCATCGGCGGCCAGTCGATAGTGCTTGGCTGGCCGACCGGCCCCCGGGCCGCTTTTCCCGGTACGGCGCTTGAAATCAGCGGTCAGAAATCCTTGGTCGACGAGTTTGTCGAGGTGAAAGCCCGCCAAGCGACGATCAATTCCGACCTCTTCGGCAACTCGGTCTTTACTGACCGCATCATCGGCCTCGCGCACCATAAAGAACACCCGGCGCCGCGTTGGATCCCCCAAGGCGACCGCTAAACGCTCGATCTGCGCCTGTGCTGCGTGCTCTGGCCTGATGTCAAGTTGGTCGGTCATGACGTGCTCCCCAAGTGGGCACATGACGCAATTTCGGTGAACTCATGCGGCGAGAGAAAACAATTGTCCAAGAATCGCCGGTATGGGCTACCGCTTTTCGGTTACGCAGGTATCTTATAGAAGAACGCGCGGCTCCCCTCATTGCGCAGTTGACACTGCCGACCACGGGGCCTCTACTCACATTCTGCTTTCAGGAGAAGGCTGTGTCGACAACCACACCGCCCGAGCTCGAGGGTTTCGGGCAGTACAAGTTTGGCTGGCACGATCCAGCCCACTATGTGTTCACTCCCAAGAAGGGGCTGAGCGCAGACGTGGTGCGGGAGATCTCGTTTCTCAAGAACGAGCCCGAATGGATGACCAAGTTCCGTTTGCGCTCACTCGAGATCTTCGAGAGTAAGCCTATGCCAAACTGGGGTTCTGATCTCAGCGGCATCGACTTCCAGGACATCTTCTACTTCATCCGCGCGTCGGAGAAGCAGGGCAAAGATTGGGATGACGTCCCCACCGACATCAAAAACACCTTCGACCGGCTCGGCATTCCTGAGGCTGAGCAGAAGTACCTCTCGGGTGTGTCCGCGCAGTACGAAAGCGAAGTGGTCTACCACTCCATTCGCGAAGACCTCGAAAAGAAGGGTGTCATCTTCTGTGACACCGACACCGCGCTGCGCGAGCACGAGGAACTCTTTCGCAAGTACTGGGCAACGATCATTCCCCCCGGCGACAACAAGCTTGCTGCGCTCAACAGCGCCGTGTGGTCTGGGGGGTCGTTCATCTGGATCCCTGAAGGGGTCGAGGTGGAAATCCCGCTGCAGGCCTACTTCCGCATCAATGCCGAAAACATGGGCCAGTTTGAGCGGACGCTGATTATCTGCGAGCCCGGCTCCTACGTGCACTATGTCGAAGGATGCACCGCACCGGTGTACAGCTCCGACAGCCTGCACTCAGCGGTCGTCGAGATCATCGTCAAAGAGGGAGCGCGCTGCCGCTACTCGACCATCCAGAATTGGTCGACCAACGTCTACAACCTGGTGACCAAGCGGGCCGTTGCACACGAGAATGCCACGATGGAATGGGTTGACGGAAACCTGGGCAGCAAGGTCACCATGAAGTACCCGGCGGTCTGGTTGACCGGCCGCGGTGCGCGTGGCGAGGTGCTCTCGGTGGCGTTTGCCAGCGAAGGGATGCACCAAGACGCCGGCGCCAAGATGGTCCATGTGGCACCCGACACCTCATCGACAATCGTGTCGAAGTCGATTAGTCGTGGTGGCGGTCGCACCTCATATCGCGGGCTCGTCAAGGTCGAGCCAGGCGCACGTCGCGCGAAGGCATCGGTTGTCTGTGACGCCCTGCTCCTCGATGAGGACAGCCGTTCTGACACCTATCCCTACATGGACATTCAAGAAGAGGATGCATCGGTCGGTCACGAGGCGACAGTGTCGAAGGTGGGCGACGATCAGATCTTCTACCTGATGAGCCGTGGCATGTCAGAGACAGAGGCAATGGCGATGATCGTGCGTGGCTTCATTGAGCCCATCGCCAAGGAACTCCCCATGGAGTACGCCGTGGAACTCAACCGCCTCATCGAGCTTCAGATGGAGGGCAGCATTGGCTAACGCGCCAAGTTGGGCAGTAGAGGCGCGCCAGACCGCGACCATGAATCTGGACCAACTCCCGATTCTCACGGGCGAAGAAGAGGAATGGCGCTTCACTCCGCCGGCAGATCTGGGCCTCGTGGGAGGTCCGCCGGCAGATGGCACCACCACGCAGACCACAGACACTCGCACCCAAGGACCGCGTTCGGCACGGCTGACATTTGTGGATGGACTCCCCGCGGAGCCGACCGACCTCGAGCTGCCCGATGGGGTCATCGTGGCCGAGCTTGGCCAAGCGCTGATTGATCACGAGGACCTCGTGCGTCGTCACCTCTATCAGTTGATTGGCTTTGAGGATCGTCCGGGTGCTCTCAATGCTGCACACTGGCAGGCGGGCACATTTATCTACGTACCCCGTGGCGCACACCTCACCCTGCCGACCGAAACCTTTTTGACCGCGACGGGTGCCCATGGGCAAGTGACTGCACGCACCCTGGTTGTGGTCGAGGAGGGCGGCAAGGCGACAGTGATTGATCGGTATCGATCGAGCGATCTTGCCGCTCCCGTCACCGTCTCAAGCGCGACAGAGATCGTCGTTGCCGAGGGTGGAGAACTTGAGCATCTCTCATTGATCGAATGGGGTAAGGGCGTACGTCATCACGCACGCATTACCGCCAGTGCAGGCAAGGATGCGCGTGTGCGCTCGGTCTGCGTCACCCTTGGCGGCGACGTGGTGCGCGTCGAGGCAACCCACATCGCCCGCGGATCAGGCTCTGACTCGCGTGCATTGGGACTCTTTTTTGCCGACGATCATCAACACTTTGAGCACCGTGTGATTGCGCGTCATGAGGCGCCGCGGTCCTACTCGAACCTGCTCTACAAGGGCGCACTCAAGGACAAGGCCCACACGGTCTTCTTTGGCAATCTCGTCGTCCCTCCGGGAGCCCCCGGTACCGACGCATACCAAACCAACCGAAACCTCGTCCTCAACGAAGGCGCGCGTGCCGACACGATCCCATTTCTTGAAATCGAAACGGCTGAAGTCAAGTGCTCCCACGCAGGTGCAGTCGGACGCGTCGATGATGAGCACCTCTTTTATCTTCGCTCCCGCGGTGTTCCCGAGGAAACCGCAAAGCAACTGATCGTCATCGGCTTTTTGCAAGAGGTTCTGGCACACGTTGAACTTGATGAGGTGCGTCAAGATCTCGAACACGCAGTCGCCCGAAAGCTCGCATGAGCAACGGGTCCTACATCGATGTCAGTGCAGTTGCCGACATTCCCGCCGACACCCCGGTTCGGGTGGAGGTCAATGGAACGCCAATCTGTCTGGTCAATGTCGATGGCGCAATTCATGCAGTTCACGATGTGTGCACCCATGCATTGCAATCGCTCTCCGGGGGCTGGGTCGATGGTGACCGCATTGAATGCCCTCGGCATGGGGCGGTGTTTTCGGTGATTACCGGCGATGCCCTCACCCCTCCGGCAAGTGCGCCACTTCCCATATTCGCGGTGGCGCTTCAGGATGGGCGGGTCCTCGTGGACCCCACACCCAGCCGACCGCATCCCCTGTACGGCAACTAGCAACCAGGAGACTCTCTCAGTTGGCCGATCCTATCCTTCAAATTAAAGGCCTCGAAGTCGCAGTCGAGGGCCGTGCCATTCTCAAGGGCGTTGACCTTGAGATCCCTCAGGGCGAGATTCACGCGCTGATGGGCCCCAATGGCTCAGGTAAAAGCACTCTTGCCTATGCACTCGCAGGCCACCCTCGCTATGACATTACCGGCGGTTCGGTGATCTTTGATGGCAAGGACCTGCTCGACATGGAAGTCGACGAGCGCGCGCAGGCCGGCTTCTTTTTGGCGATGCAGTACCCCGTGGAAGTTCCCGGTGTGTCGGTGCTCAACTTTTTGAGGACATCCCTCAACGCCGTGCGCGGTGAAGAGATGAGTCCACGGGATTTCATGAAGCTCTTTCAAGAAAAGAGCAAGCTGCTCGAATTCGACCCAAGCTTTACCGATCGCTATCTCAACGAAGGCTTCTCCGGTGGCGAGAAGAAGCGTCACGAGATCTTGCAGATGGCGATGCTCGAGCCGCGTTTTGCCGTGCTTGATGAAACCGATTCCGGTCTTGATGTCGATGCACTCAAGGTGGTGAGCCGAGGCGTCAACAGCCTTCGCGGCCCACAGCTTGGTGCACTCATCATCACCCACTACACACGCATCCTGCAGTACATCACTCCGGATGTCGTCCACGTGATGTTTGAAGGCAAGATCGTGCGCACCGGTGGCCCAGAGCTCGCCGATGAGCTCGAAGCGGGCGGATACGCCCAATATGGCTCAGCTGAGCCAGCAATCGCTCCCGGGGCATAACACTCGGTGACACATGCCGCGCTGATTAATCCTCTGAGGGTGCGCCAGGATTTCTCTCTCCTGGCCCCCACAGAGGGCGGCGCGCGCTTGGTGTACCTCGACTCTGCAGCCACCTCGCAGAAACCCAATGCGGTCCTCGAGGCAATGGACGACTACTACCGATGCGCAAATGCGAATGTACATCGCGGTGTCTATCGACTCGCCCAAGAGGCCACTGAGCGATTTGAGGATGGGCGCCGTGCGGTCGCCGAGCTCGTTGCGGCACCTCTGGCGGGGACCATCTTCACCAAGAACGCGACCGAGGCGATCAATCTGGTTGCCTGGGCATGGGGCTTGCGCACGCTGCGCCCAAACGATGTCGTCATGGTCACCGAGATGGAGCATCACAGCGGCATCGTCCCATGGCAGATCGTCGCGAAGATGACCGGGGCCGAGGTGCGATTCGCACCGATCACCCCGGATGGGGAACTCGATCATGAGTGGATTGATCACACCCTTGCCAGCGCACCGGTGCGCATGGTGAGCATCGTGCATGTCTCAAACGTCTTGGGAACTGTGAATCCCGTGGCAGACATCGTGGCGCGGGCCCATGCGCATGGCGCACTTGTGCTGGTCGATGCCTCGCAAAGCGTTCCGCATATGCCCGTGAGCTTCGCCGGTATCGGATGCGATTTCATGGCCTTTACCGGCCACAAAATGCTGGGTCCCACGGGGATCGGGGTCCTTGTCGGTCGACCCGAGATCCTCGATGGCATGGAGCCATTTCTGGGCGGCGGGGAAATGATCGCTGATGTCCGAACAGATGGATCCGACTGGGCAGATCTTCCGAACAAGTTTGAAGCGGGAACGCCGCCGATCGCCGAATCGGTCGGCCTCGGCGCAGCATGCATATATTTGTCATCGCTCGGCCTCGATGCGGTACGCGCTCACGAAGTACACCTCACCACGTATGCGCTTGATGCGCTGTCTGAAATCGATGGGCTGCGCATTTTCGGTCCGCGGGATCCTGCTCGACGGGGCGGGGCACTCAGTTTCCATCTCCCCGATCTCCACCCCCACGACATCGCGCAACTCGTCGATGAGGACAATGTCTGCGTGCGTGCGGGCCATCATTGTGCAAAGCCATTGATGCGGGCGCTCGGCGTCAACGCAACCGCACGTGCCAGCACCTATATCTACAACGACACCGATGACATCGACGCGCTCGTCACGGCCCTGCATCGCGCCCGCGCCTACTTTGCCCGCTAGTCACATGCCCGGACTCGACGACCTCTACCAACAACTCATCCTCGATCACTATCGACGCCCTCGGCATCGTGGGACCCTTTCCGAGCCGACAATCGAGGTCGATCAGCAAAATCCCCTCTGCGGAGATGAACTCCACATCACCGTGCGCATCGTCGACGATCAGATCACAGAGATTGCCCACGCGGGCGAAGGGTGCTCAATCTCTCAAAGCTCGGCATCCATGATGAGCGATGCAGTCGTCGGCCACTCCGTTGCAGACGCGCTCGCCATGATTGAGCATTTTCGACGGGTGATGCATGGAGAAATCGTCGCTGATGAGACAATTCTTGGCGATGCGATTGCACTTGAGGGGGTCGCCAAGTACCCCGTGCGCATCAAATGTGCATTACTGTCATGGATGGCCCTCAAAGATGGACTGATCAACGGCACCCCCACGGCACAGGAAGACCAATGATTACCGAAGACGATGTGCGCAGCGCAATGAAACAGGTCGAAGACCCCGAACTCGGGATCAACATCGTTGACCTCGGGCTGCTCTATGGGGTTGATATCTCCCAAGACGGATTTGTCCGCCTCGAGATGACACTTACATCGATGGGATGCCCATTGACCGAACAAATCCTCGGAGATTCCAAGGCGGCAGTCGCGCCGCTGGAGGGCGTCACCGATGTCGACATTAGCTGGGTCTGGGAACCGGCCTGGAGTCCAGAGATGATGACCGAAGAGGGTCGATTCATGATGAAGGTAATGGGATATGGCTGAGTCAACCGCAGTGGCGCCTCTGACACTCGAGGAAAAAAAGGCAGCAGCGCGCGAGCGCGCGCGGGCCGCACGCGCAGCGCAAGAGGCGGGAATCGATGCAGGACTTGTCCGCGTCAGCCCCGCCGCAGCCGCCTACATCTCAGAATCGGCCGAGCGCACCGGTGCCCAGCGAGGCGTCCGCCTTCGTATTTTGGCGGGCGGCTGCTCGGGACTTGAGTACAAGCTGGATCTACTCGGCACCGACGCCGAATTGGCTCCTGACGAGCGTGAAGTGGTCAGTGAAGGGGTCCGTATTTTCATGGACTTAAAGAGTGCAATTCACGTCACCGGATCGATCATCGACTATGAATCCGGGCTGCTGCGACGGGGCTTTCGCATCTCCAATCCCAATGCAACTGGGACATGCTCATGCGGGGATTCATTTAGCGCGTAATTGGCAGGGTAGGATCCATTGCAAAAGATGGCCATCCGGCCGCAGGAATGTCCGGGCCAGATGCGAAGATTGAGCCACGTACATCCTCGTTGCCTGGGAGCCACCCATGTCTGACAATGCTTCGGCCGCCACTGCCGCACAGTTCGCCTCCTACGACGAGTCACCGACCAGCCGCCAGCCAGTGCTGCAGGTTGTGTCCTCCGATTGGGACGACGTTCCATCTGGTCGCGTCCCCGCATCGGTGATTCGCTACTTCGAAGATGCGATTGCCCGCGAAGAATCTCGCCGCGTCGACCGTAGCGAGCGCAGCTCGTTGTAATGTGCAGCCCCTCGGCGCACTCGCCGAAGGGCGTTCTGATCGACTGCATACTCGTCGCGTCATCGCGGCGAGTACCTGTCGTCTTCGGCGCAGTGGCTCTCGCCGATGACGACCGCTCTCGAAGGATGGACTCCACACGCTCGTGTCTCGTTTCACCGCTTTTTCGTCCTCGCAGATGACCTCAATGACGTGGTGGCACCATGTTGCGTAAGCGTTACACGGTGGTCATCGTGGGACACGCCGGGTCATCTGCGGCCCAACGCAGCGAGATGAGCCGCCACCGTAGCGAACGCGATGCGGCACTTGCCGCAGAAGACGAACGTGAACGTCTCGGCGGGCTCCATGGGGATCGCACGGGTCAATATCGCGTTGTGGTCGAGTGCGAGGGTGTCATCGTTGATACTCCATCAGAGATTCTCGATGCGGAGCGCGCGAATACCATCCCCCGTGTGCCGGGCGACCAGGATCAGACAACCGGTGCGCCTGCTGCCGGTGCGCCGAGGCGCCCGCGGTCAGAGGGGGTGCGCCGCACCGGGCAGATGGAGATCCCCGAAGGGCCAGTACCTGAGGATGTGCTGCGCCGATTTGAGGAGGCAATTGCCAAGGAGGACGCCAAGCGGGGTCCCCCGACAATTGAGGAATCGCCCGAAGGGGTCGCCTAACCGCGCGATTGCGCTAGCTGGCATCCCCCAGAATGAGCTGACGAATCGCCTCAGGGGGATGCGCCCCCACGATTGCGCGTACGCCATCGACAACAAAGAGCGGAACTGCAGACGCGCCAATACGTGCGCCAATCGCAAGGTCTTCGTCGACTGATGCCTGCGCCCCGGCCGTCTGTGCGGCAGCAATAAGTTGGGCAGGATCAGGATCGGCGCCATGGCGCCCGAGCAATGCGACGATCTCTTCCGGGTCACTGATATTGACCCCTTCGCAGAAATACCCCGTAAAGAGCGCTTCTACGACCACATCTGGATCACCGGTCTGTCGCGCCTGGGCAATGACTGCGTGTGCCAGGCGGGTATTCGGGCTGACTTTGATCCGCTCAAGCGCAAATGGGATCCCGACCTCGCGACCAACCTCGCGCAGACGATCCGTTGCGGCCTCGTACTGCTGGGCGCCACCAAACTTCTCTTCAATCACGCGTGCAAAAGAAATGCCTTCGGGTGGGTTCTCTGGTGCGAGCTGAAAGGCACGCCACTGCAGATCGACACTGGGTCCGTCCCAGCCCTCACGCGCCTGCTGCAGCATCCGCAGGCCCACAAAACACCACGGGCAGGCAACGTCGGAGAAGACATCGAGCACGACATGATCGGATGACTGTTCCATGGGTTCCTTTTTTTGCGTAATGAAAAGCCGAGCACTGTGGCGAAATCATCGATTCCACGTCACAGAACATATCGATTTGCAAAGTCTTAACCTTCCCCCCAATATGCGGGGGTTGGGCGCGTGGTGGGTATCACGGCGGGCGTCTTTTGCAGTTTCTCAGATCCCTCTGACAGTCGACGATCTCGGCAACAAAAATTCCAGATGCAGGACTTATTTCCTGTGCCAGCCGCGCAGACCGATAAATTAATCCTCGCATGCAACAACCCGTGCAGGCGGCCGAACATGCTTGAACTTCACAGATGTGCTGCTAGCTTGCCTCATGTTGGTCGTTCGTACGACCCCTGTCCCGCTCCCGAACAAGGGGCTGCGTAGATCCCTTTCGATCACGCCATAGCTCGTAGGCACCGCGCCAAAATAGTTGGACTTGTTGGACTCAGTCTCGGTCTTGTGATCCCGGTGGCATCGATTGCCCAACCGGCTTCAATCTCAAGCCAGCAGGCACAGGTTGCCGCGCTTCAGAACCAACTGAACTCCATCAGCTATCAGGCCGATGCGGCACAGGGCAACTACGACTACGCACTGTCGCAGTTGCAAAACGCCCGCCAACAGATCACCTCCAATGGGGCGGCGATTCAGGCGAACAAGACGAAACTGGCTCTTGCGACTGTCACCTTGGCGACCCGCTTGCGCGAGCTTTATGCCACACCGACACCGAGCCCAATGCAGGTGTTGCTCTCGAGCGGCAACATCACTTCCCTTGTGGATACGGTTGCCCTGATCCAACACGTGGGCAACCAAGATGGCGATGTGGTGACCGGTGTTCGACAGAATCTCTCGAGTTTGAAAACCGCGCGCGTACAACTTGTTGCCGCCCAAAAGACCGCGGCATCATCAGTGACAAAGGCTGCACAAGAGCACGCTGCGTTGCAGTCGCTGGTCAATCAAAAGGCGCAGGTGCTCGCAGGTGCACAAGCGAGCCTTCGCCAAGCGCTTGCGGCCGAAGCAGCACAACAGGCGCAAATTGCCGCACAACAGCGCGCCCAAGCCCAGGCTGCACAAGCCGCCCAACAGGCAGCAAGCGCATCCTCGAGCGGGTCATCGAATTCTATGCTCACCCCTGGCGGCAGCAGCAGCGGCGGGAATCAGACCGCAGTCGCCGCAGCTGAGCGCTACCTCGGTGTGCCATATCTCTGGGGTGGAAGCTCGCTCTCGGGGATCGACTGCTCGGGTCTCACCATGCAGGCGTGGGCAGCGGCAGGCGTGAGCCTTCCCCACAACGCGGCCGCGCAGTTTGGCGCAGGCTTCCCATCGGTTCCGATCGACCAACTTGAACCCGGAGACTTGGTCTTCTACTACGGTCTTGGTCACGTCGCGATGTACATCGGCAACGGCAATATCATTCATGCCCCGCACGCAGGTGCCTTTGTGGAGATCACCTCCATGGCGTACATGCCAGCTCCTGTTGGAGCTGTCCGGCCCTAATCGCCGTGTGGCGCCGCCGGGACTCCCGGGGCAAATGGAATATCTGCGGGCTCCATCGCCGCGCGCGCATTTGCGGGAAGCGGCACAGTGGTTGCCGTTCGGTGGAGGACATATACCGCGATCTCAAGGTCTGCGAGCACGCCAAGACAGGCTTCCGCGGCCTCCTCGACCCCACGGCAATCGATCACCACCACTGCCGGTGCAAGCGCACGCACGGCATCATGGATCTGTGCAGATTCTGGCGTGATGGGCACCGTCGTCCACCCGCGCCCCGCCAAAAAGAGTCCGTCCGCATCCCGTGTGTCGCCGCTGCGAGAAATCAATACGGCAATTGGCATCGCGAATCCCACCTTTCCCGTGCTCTCGCCGCCCTATCGCTCCAGATTGATGTTGCGGTGCCATATGCCTCACGAAAAGGCCGTGAGAGGCCCGAGAACGCCTACTGCGCGCGTCCGCCACCCGGTAGCCACAAGACATCGCCATCACCGTCGGCATTACAGGTGCGTGACAAGATAAATAACAGGTCGGACAAGCGATTGAGGTACTGCACCGCTTCGGGGCGTATCTCCTCGAGATCCGACAAAGCAATCACCGACCGTTCGGCGCGACGGCAGACGGTACGCGCAACATGCAGCGCGGCGGACGCAGGTGACCCGCCGGGCAACACAAAGCTCACGAGGGGCGCCAGCGTGGCATTGGCAGCATCACACCACTCCTCGAGTTGTCGCACCTGCTCGTAGGTGATCCGCAGGCGGTCATTGCTCTCTTCCGAGGTCCCCGGTACCGACAGATCAGCTCCAAGATCAAAGAGATCATTCTGAATGACGGCAAGCCATTGATCGACCTGATCAGGGACCGCATGGGTGCGTACGACACCAATCACACTGTTGGTCTCATCCACATCCCCATAGGCGCAGACGCGGGCATGCGTTTTGCGCACGCGGGTCATATTGCCCAAGTGGGTGTCGCCGCCATCGCCTTGGCGGGTATAGATGCGCGTCAAACGGACCATTCGACCCAGACCTTACCGCGTCCTGGAAGCAGATTCGATACCTACCGCCGACGTACTCATCGCACGATCACCGCGCACCAATGCGATCCGGATGGGCGCGCATCCACTGCTCGGCCAATCGCAGCGCCCGCTGCTCGGTAATTGGCCCGGCAAGTTGAGCGATGCGAATGACCTCGAGGACCTCACCCAGCCAGGGGCCTGGGGCATGTCCAAGGCGCGTCGCAAGCACATCACCGGGAATCGGCGAAGAGATCACACCACGCGCCCGTACCTTCAGATATGCCTGCATCATCTGGCGGGCAAGATCGAGATGACGGTCGATTTGATTCTGGGCGGAGCGTGGACCGCGCGTGGCCAGACGATCGGCGACGGACAAGACGATCATCTCGACGGGTGCACGTGCCGTTGCCTGCAGATACCGATCGATTGTGCGCAATGACAATGGCTGGCGATGGACGAGGAATCCCAGCTGCAGGTGCTGGGCCACGCACATCACGACGGCGTCATGTACCCGATGTGCCGCATGCAGGTGCGTCAACAATTGATCTGCCTGCTGCGCCCCAACGCGATCATGGGCAAAAAAGGTCACGCGGCCATTGGGAAGCTGATCGCGTGTGGCCGGCTTTGCCATGTCATGTAGGAGCCCCGAGAGTGCGCACACCTCCCCTCGGGAGAGATCATCGGCAAGCCCCTCCCGGAGCACCTCGGCGACCGCGTGTCCATGTTCACGAAAGATCGTTTCGGGGTCATCGCGAATCTCACAGATATGCTCGACAACCTCGATCGTATGTCCGAGCACATCCTTGTGGTGATAGTCGCTTTGATCGAGATCTCGACATGCCTCGAGCTCTGGGATCATTGCGCCGAGCCCACCGAGCGCATCAAGTTGCAGGATGGCCTGCCATGCCCGCGGGAGCGCCACGATCCGATAAAGCTCATCACGCAGCCGCTCGCTCGCTTTCGACCAGATCCCGGGGGCGGCCGCGCGAGCGGCAGAGATGGTCTCAAGGGTAATCGCACACCCCAGCTGCTCAGCAATCCGCGCGACTCTCAAGATTCGTACGGGATCTCGGGTGAATGCATCTGGCGCAACCATTCGCAGCCTGCCTGCAGCGAGATCTGCCAACCCGCCGTGCGGATCAATGACCTCATCTGCCCCCGTGACTGCAACCGCCATGGCATTGACGGTCAGATCGCGAAGGGCAAGATCGCTGACCAAATCAGCGCCTTGCAGTGGCGTGATGTCAATTTGGACCGGAAGGGTGCCCCCCGAAAGACGCCACGCACCAAACTCCGATGAGAGCGGAAATCGATGGGCCTTATGTGCACGAGCCAATCGCGCCGCCGCGGCGGCAGCATCTCCATCAATGGCGATGTCGATATCGGTGATCGGACGCCCGGCAATCGCATCCCGCACGCTCCCGCCGACAATCCATGCACCCGCGCCAACTGCCGAAAGCGGTGCGCGCAGTTGCTCGATAGTCACCCCACGTGCACCCGAGGAAGACGAGGACCCATCGCGCAGGTGACCTCATAGTTAATCGTGTGGCGCCATGCGGCCAGTTCTTCCGCAGTGATCATCTCGTCGCCCTGACGGCCCAAAAGGACGACCTCATCCCCCACTCGATCCACCGATTCCGGGCCAAGATCAACGGTCAAACTATCCATCGAGACCGCACCGATTACGGGAACGCGACGACCATTCACCAACACCTCAGCAACATTTGCATAGGCACGCGAGTATCCGTCGGCATACCCCACCGGAATCAGTCCGATTTGGGTACCGCGCTCCGCGCGCCAGGTACGCCCATAGCCGACGCTCTCGCGAGAGAGGATGGTCTTGGTCAACGCCAGGTGCGAGACCAATGACATTGCCGGACGCAAATCACGCAGCGTGGGGTCCTCATGAAATGGCGAACAGCCGTACAACGCAATACCGCATCGCACCATGTCAAACCTGGCATCGGGGTCGCGAAAGGTCGCGGCGGAGTTTGCCGCATGCACGGTCGCATCGGGAAATATCTCGCGAAGGCGCTGTACCGCACTCCGGAATCGCAGTAACTGCTCGCGGAAAAATCCTGCGTGCTCACCCTCCAGATCATCTGCGGTCGCAAAGTGCGTCATCAGCCCCGCAACGTTGCCCCGACCCACGCGCGCAGCATCAACGAGCGCCGCTGATTCATCAATCCGGACCCCCAAACGTCCCATCCCGGAGTCCAATTTAAGGTGTATCCGCGTCACACCCGACGCATCCGCATACCCGACCGCCTCAGGGGCCCAGACCACCACTTCCGCATTCACGCCTGCGGCACGCCCCCATTCGGCACCGGTGAGTGCACCCAACACCAAGATCGGTGCCCCGACTCCCGCTGCCCGTAACTGTTCAGCTTCGCCGACGGTGTGTACGGCAAGGTCAGTCGCACCATTCGCGAGTGCAATATCTGCGCTGAGCACCGCGCCGTGGCCGTAGCCATCGGCTTTCACCACCGCCATGACTCGGGCTCTACCCGAAGCAGCGACGATCGTGCGCATATTGTGTGCAAGCGCACCACGATCAACGACGATGCATGCGCGCTCCGGCGTGCCGCTCACCGCGCATCTCCTGCAACACACATACGGGCATTGTCGATCGCTCCGGGAATTTCTTCCAAGAGATCACCCGCGAGTGTGCCGTCTCCATGGCCCGCTCGCTCCCCGGCACGCGCATGCACGACAACCGCAGCAGTTGCTGCGAAGGTCGCATCCATCCCTTTTGCGAGAAGTGCAGCGATGATCCCGGTCAACACATCTCCTGAACCTGCGGTTGCGAGCTCCGGCCCGCCATCTCGGGCAATGGTCACCGTCCCATCGGGGTCACAGACAATCGTGCCAGGCCCTTTGAGCACCACGACCGCACCGGTCTGGTGACACAGCGTAATTGCGGCGGCAAGACGATCAGCGTCCACCTCGGAGCGATCGCAGCCAAGCAGTCGCGCAGCCTCGCCGGAATGTGGGGTGATCACGGTTGCCTGAGTGCGGCGTTGCAGCAGATCGGTATGGCCTACCAGGTGCCACAAGGCGTCTGCGTCGCACACCACCGGCAATGCGAGGTCTGCCACGAGCTGGCGCACGAATTCCCCTGTGTGCGCCGCTCGTCCAATCCCTGGCCCGAGGGCAACTGCACCGGCACGCGCCGATTGGGCGAGGACGCCGGGAGTCGATATCGGCCCGAAGCTCCCGTTGATATCGTCGACTGCTGCGCACATGATCTCGCGCGTCAGCGCGGCCATCACGGGCTGCACCTCGCGGGGAACAGCGGCAACAACCAGGCCCGCACCCGCACGAAGACTTGCCTGCGCACTCATGATGCCCGCACCCGTCATCCCAGGCGCACCTGCCACAACAAGGATTGCGCCCGCCGAATACTTCTCGCCGCCCTCACTCTTTGTTGGGATCCCGGCGGCAACCGCCAGATCCGCGCACCACGCAACCGGTGCCGATCGCACTGCACTGGGGATACCAATATCCGCCACGACGATGTCCCCTGCATGCGCACGACCGGGGTGAATACGCAGCCCAGGCATATCGCCGTGATAGGTCACCGTCACATCAGCAGTGATCACACGGCCGGCGACTCGACCGGTATCCGCATCAACTCCTGTGGGCACGTCAAGCGCAACGACAGGACCCGGCCACCCGTCGGCCCACGCGAGCATTGCATCGATCGGTGATCTCGGTTCGCCGTGCGCTCCTGTCCCCAACAGCGCGTCCACAAGCACCGCGCCCTCTGGGCGGAGTGCCCCGGCATCGAATGGGGCAAGCGACACTCCCAGTGACAGAGCGATATTGCTCATCGCATATGCATCGGTTGACGTCGGCGCCAATCCATCAGGAGAGAGCACCTGCACCCGCCATCCGGACTCGGCAAGATGTCGCGCGACCACCATCCCATCGCCCGCGTTATTGCCGGTACCCACCATCACGATCGCGTGGTGGGCATCGGGAAATCGCTCACGAATAATGTGGGCGCTCTCGAGCCCTGCACGTTCCATCAGCAATAGCCCGGGAATACCGAATCGGCGTGTCGCATCCGCATCGGCATCGCGAAGTGCTGTCGCTCCAAAGAGCGGTGTCAGCCCATGAAAGGGTGCTGCAGTTTGTGAGCGAGCGGTTGGCACCTCACTATCCTACGACGCCGGCTGCGCAATCACGACACACGCGCTCAGTCGGCCTCAAGGACCGCGACTGCAGCCGCCATACCGCGACTGTGGGTCAACGATACGCTCACGCGTGCGACACCCAACTCGGCAGCGCGCGCCGCATAGCGGCCACTCAGCACGATCTGTGGTGCACCGCGATGCCGCACAACTTCCACCTCGCGCCAGCGGGTCATCCCAATGCCAAGCGCCTTCCCGACTGCTTCCTTGGCGGCAAACCGCGCCGCGAAGTGCTGTGCCGGGAATGCACGTGAGTGGCAATACGCTGCCTCATCGGTCGTGAAACACCGCTCGGCAAAACGCGGCCGGCGATCGAGCGCCTGCGCGATCCGATCAATTTCAATCAGATCTATGCCCACGCCAATCACCGCCATCAGTGACCTACTCGACGGTGACGGTTTTCGCGAGGTTACGCGGCTGATCCACGTTGAGCCCCCGCGCCGTGGCCATCTCATACGCAAACAGCTGCAGTGGAATCACCGTCGTTAACGCCGAGAGCAGTGGCGTCGTTTTGGGCGTCCACAACACATCATCTGCGTGTTGCTCGATCTCGCGGTTTCCTTCGGTGGCAACCGCGATCACACGTGCACCTCGTGCCCGCACCTCTTGGATGTTCGACACAATTTTGTCGAAGACATGTCCATCCGGCGCCACCACGACCACAGGTGACCCCTCCTCGAGGAGCGCGATGGGTCCGTGCTTCATCTCACCGGCCGGGTAGGCCTCGGTGGGGATGTAGCTGATCTCCTTGAGTTTCAGCGCGCCCTCAAAGCACACCGGCACACCGACATGACGACCAAGGAACAAAAAGAATTCGCGATCCCGATATCGCTGGACAACCTGGGCAACATTGTGAGCTGCAGACGAGGTCAGGTACCCCTCAATCAGGTCGGGAATCTCGCGCAAATCCTCTGCCAGTTCCGCAGCACCTGAAGGGTTCAAGGCCCCCTTCAGGCGACCAATCTTTAACGCCAAGAGCGCCAACGCCATGACCTGGGCCGTGTGCGTTTTGGTCGCGGCAACACCAATCTCAAGCCCCGCGCGGGTATAGATCGCGCCGTCGGCATCACGTGTGGCTTGTGAGCCCATGATGTTGGTGAGGGCAACCACATGGGCGCCCCGCTCACGCGCAACACGCATCGCCGCCAAGGTATCTGCAGTCTCGCCGCTTTGGGTGATCCCGATCACCAAATCGCCGGGCCCCGCCAGACAGGTGCGATAGCGATATTCCGAGGCGACTTCAACCGAGACCGGGATACGTGCCCAGTCCTCCATCAGATAGCGACCAATCAACCCGGCGTGGTAGGAGGTGCCGCAGGCAACGATGTGCACCCGTTCAATGCGCGACAGCGCGCGCACATCGAGCCCGAGTTCATCGATGTACACCGACCCATCGGGGCGAAGGCGGTCGCCGATCGTGTCCCACAATGCCGATGGCTGCTCATGGATCTCCTTGAGCATAAAGGTGTCGTATCCGGCCTTCTCGGCGGCGTCTTCATCCCAATCAACCCGCTCGGTCACGCGTGACACCGGTCCGCCGGTTGCGCCGAGCACCGTGACGCCACCTGTATCCAGCACGGCGATATCACCATCTTCAAGATTGACGATGTCGCGGGTTTGATGCAGAAATGCAGGGATTGCGGAGGACAAAAATGCCTCGCCCTCACCGATGCCGACAACAAGCGGGCACTCATAGCGTGTCCCGACGAGGCGCCCTGGCTCATCGAGGTGCGAGACCACAAATGCGTAGTGGCCAGCGATCTTCGGCACGATTGCGCGCACCGCCTCGACCAGGTCTCCTTGATAGGCCTGGGCAATCAGGTGTGGAAGGACCTCGGTGTCCGTCTCGCTCATAAAGACCACCCCGCTGTCTTGCAGCTGATGGCGCAGCTCTGCGTAGTTTTCGATAATTCCGTTCATCACGACAGCGACGCGACCATCCGCAGAAAGGTGTGGGTGGGCATTTGCCTCGGTGACCCGACCATGTGTCGCCCACCGCGTGTGTCCAAGACCGGTCGTCGCCGCCGATGCCACCCCGAGATCGTCACTGGCTGCACGCAGCTTGCTTAAGTTGCCCACCGCGCGCACCACCGAGAATCCCTCAGCAGGATCACCAACGAGCGCGAAACCCGCGGAGTCGTAGCCGCGATATTCCAGCCGCTCGAGTCCTTGCACGATCAGTTCCTGACATGGGCGCCCGCCCACATAACCGATAATTCCGCACATGACTGCCTCCTGGAAGGTGCGCTTAGAGTGAGGAGCTTCCGTCGCCGAGAGCATCCTCGACAGCCTTGGCAATCCTTGCGCACCAGATCTCGCATGCATCAATGCTCGGCGCCTCGACCATCACCCGAACCAAAGGCTCTGTGCCGCTTGCGCGAACCACGACCCGCCCATCTTCGCCGAACTCAGACGTAAACGCCCGAACTTGACGCCAGACATCTTCGGCGGCGGCGAGCTCATTCTTGCGTCCGGTACGAATTCCGACCAATTGTTGTGGCAAACGCTCCATCACCGATGCTGCAAGGGCGAGTTGTTCACCCGACTCCCCAAGGGCGGTGAGCACCATTAATGCGGCAGCCACGCCGTCACCGGTTGGTCCGCTCAAGAGATTGATCACGTGGCCACTCTGTTCACCGCCCAGCACAAATCCACCGGCGCGCATCTCGGCCAGCACATAACGATCCCCCACATCGGTCCAGCGCACCTCAATCCCGCGAATTGCCATCGCACGACGAAAACCCAAATTGGTCATGGTTGTCGTCACCACGGCATTCCCGGCGAGTGTCCCGGCGCGTTGCATATGCAGAGCAAGGATCGCAAGAATGTGATCGCCATCGACGACCGCGCCAGTGTGATCGACGGCAAGCATCCGGTCCCCATCACCATCGAAGGCAAAGCCGAGGTCATACCCACCCTCGCGCACCGCGTGCTGCAGGCTGTCTGGGTGCGTGGATCCGCACTGCGCATTGATGTTCACGCCGGTTGGCGTGGCGTGCATGACCGTGACCCGCGCACCAAGTGCACGGAAGATCTGTGGGGCGGTCACTGCAGTGGCCCCGTTTGCGCAGTCGATCACCAGCGACACGCCAGCCAACGGGGTCGGGAATCGCTCGATCATGCTGCGGATGTAGATCTCTGCGGCATCATTGGTATGGGTGATGTCACCAAGCTCTGCACCAACTACAGGCGAGTGCGCGTCGGTATCTGCCATCCGTTGCTCAATATCGAGCTCTTGGGCGTCTGCCAACTTGTACCCATCAGGGCCAATCAACTTGATCCCGTTATCGGCAAAGGGGTTATGCGATGCGCTAATCACGGCGCCCGCCGCAGCGCCGTGCAACACGACGGCCTCTGCAATCGCGGGGGTCGGCAGGACCCCAAGGCAGACGACATTTCGACCGACTGATGCAATCCCCGAGGCAAGAGCCGCCTCAAGCATCGTGCCGCTCAGGCGAGTATCGCGCCCAATGACGACGTGTCCTCCGAGAGCAATCCCTGCCCCAAGCGCCCGCCCAAGGGCGACGCACAGCTCCGGAGTGAGGTCGCGGTTGGCAACCCCGCGGACCCCATCTGTCCCAAAAAATGTCCGAGCGGGTTGCGCGGTCACGCCCCCGTACGCGTTAGCGCTTGGAGAACTGCGGCCGCTTACGGGCGCCCTTGAGACCAGCCTTCTTACGCTCCTTCTCGCGTGCATCACGCGTCAGAAGGCCTTCACGCTTAAGATCTGGACGCAAGTCACCGTCAACAACACACAGCGCACGAGCAATACCGTGGCGCAACGCCCCGGACTGGCCGGACGGTCCGCCGCCATTGAGGCGCGCGATCACATCAAAGCTGCCCAAGGTTCCCGTCGTTACGAGCGGCTTGAGGGCATTGGTAACCAACACACGTCGACCGAAGTACTCCTCAGCGGGACGTCCGTTGCAGAGAATGCGGCCCTCGCCTGGCGCCAAGATCACCCGTGCAACGGAGGTCTTACGCTTTCCAGTAGCGATGAAACGGCCAAGCTGATCAGTCTTCATGCGGGGACCTCTGCCTTACGCTCAACACGGAACGGCTGTGGGTTTTGCGCACCATGTGGGTGCTCGGGACCAGCGTAAATCTTCAATTTCGTCAATTGCTTGCGACCAAGACTGTTCTTGGGAAGCATGCCGCGCACAGCCATCCGGATTACCTCTTCGGGGTGCAGTTTGAGCTGCTCGCCCAATGTCCGGCTGCGCAATCCACCGGGGTATCCCGTGTGGCGGTAATACTGCTTGTCACGAAGCTTCTGGCCGGTGACAGCAATCTTCTCGGCATTGATCACCACGACAAAGTCGCCGGTGTCAGTGTGCCGCGTAAACCACGGAGAGCGCTTGCCGCGCAAGGTCTCAGCGATCGATGAGGACAAACGCCCAAGGTTTTGCCCATTTGCGTCGACGATCCACCATTGGCGGTCAACTGTTCCAGCTTTGGCACTCAACGTCTTCACGGTGGTCCGCGTCCCTCCGGATAATGGCAATGCAGTAGCCAGCCCATTCCTCTGGGCCGACCGCGGAGATTACGAGAATCTGCGCCGCTGTGCAACCCATTTATGCAGATACCCGCCTTTTCTGCTGTCGTCCGAGCGATGATGTTCAATATGTTCGTAACAATTGATGCGAACGCAGACGACGTTTCGCGTCGATTACCGCCACGTAAGGGCAGAACACATGTCGTCAAATTCAGTCGATCGGTGCATCGCCGTCGCTGCACATGGACGTCGGTGCCAACAATCGACCTATCGCGGAAGCCCGTACTGCTGGCATCACACCCAAAGCCGCAAGGTCTGGGCCCCAAGCCGGGTCGCACCCCGCTCTCCACGCACACAAGAGCCAGTCGTCATCGCGTTGCCGACACCAATCGAGCATGCACCCACGACTGCGCCTGAGCGCATTGCTGGCCAACTCAATAAGGGCCAACTCGAGCAACTTGCGCGATTCCTTGAAAATCACGACGACGGCAGCTTCGCAATCTCACGTTCCCACGGCTATGTCGAGGTGCGCGAGGTGATCCATCCGCTCCCTCGCACCGGAACCTAGTCCGAGGCCGTTATTCCCACTCGATGGTGCCCGGCGGCTTTGAGGTGATGTCGAGCACCACACGATTGACGCCTGCCACTTCGTTAATGATGCGACTGCTGATCTGCTGCAAGAGATCATGCGGCAAACGCGCCCAGTCGGCGGTCATCGCGTCATCGGAGGTCACCGCGCGAATCACGATTGGATAGGCATAGGTGCGCTCATCGCCCTGAACGCCAACGCTCTTCACCGCAGGCAACACCGCAAAGCTCTGCCACAGCTCTCGATAAAGGCCGGCACGACGGATTTCTTCCTGCAGGACAAAGTCGGCTTGACGCAAGATCTCAAGTCGCTCGCGTGTCACCTCACCGATGATGCGAATCGCAAGACCGGGGCCCGGGAATGGCTGACGCCAAACCATGCGCTCAGGAAGCCCCAGTTCCTCGCCAACGACGCGTACTTCATCCTTAAAGAGTTGGCGCAGCGGTTCAACCAACTCCACACCCATGTCCTCAGGCAAGCCACCCACGTTGTGATGACTCTTAATCTTGGACGCATCGCGGGAGCCCGATTCGATCACATCTGAGTACAGGGTCCCCTGCACGAGGAACCTAACTCCACCCAGCTTCGCCGCTTCCTTTTCGAAAGTGCGAATAAACTCGCGACCGACAATCTTGCGCTTCTCTTCTGGGTCGGTCACACCGGCGAGTTCGGCCAGAAAGTGATCTTGAGCGCGCACATGCACGAGCGGCACATTGAAATAGGTCCCGAAGGCCTCCTCGACCTGGGTTCCCTCATTCATGCGCAACATGCCATGGTCGACAAATATGCAGGTCAAACGATCGCCGACGGCGCGATGGACAAGCAGCGCCGCAACCGCAGAATCGACGCCGCCCGAGAGCGCACAGATCACGCGCTCATCGCCAACCTGGGCACGAATACGGGACACCTGGTCCTCGATGACCTGCACCGGGGTCCATGTCGGCGCGCATGCGCAGATCTCAAACAAAAAGGTCTTGAGCAAATCGGTGCCGTACGGGGTATGCACGACCTCAGGGTGAAACTGCACGCCGTACATCCCGCGGGCCACATCTTCCATAGCCGCAACGGGGCTACTTGCGGTGCGGGCAGTTGCCGTGAATCCCGACGGGGCGCTCATCACCGCGTCGCGGTGACTCATCCAGCACTCGTCCATAGGGACATCACGCAGCAGCCCGTCCCGTCCGATGACCTCAAGCGGGGTCTTGCCAAATTCAGCGGTCCCAGTGGGTGCAACATCTCCGCCAAGGGCTTGAGCCATGCTCTGCATCCCATAACAAATCCCCAGGACCGGCACACCAAGCTCAAGCAGCTCCCGATTCAACGCAGGGGCACCCTCTTCATACACCGATGCGGGGCCACCTGAGAGCACCAGGCCTTTCGGTTGCAGTCGCGCAATTTCTGCTGCGGGCGTGTCGTGCGGCACAACGGCCGAAAAGACCCGGCACTCACGAATACGCCGCGCAATCAGTTGGGCGTACTGCGCACCAAAATCAATGACCAACACACCACCGGGAACTGCACGCGCAAGCTCGGGATCAAGTGCCTCGGGACCGTCTGCCACCTATCCCATCCCCACCGATTGCGCTTGCTGCAATTTCTTGCCTTCACTGCGCAATGCGGGAGCCACCATGACCTCACACTTTTGGAAGCTTTGAATCGTGTCGTAGCCACAGGTGGCCATTGCCGTCCGCAGCCCGCCGCTCAAGTTAAGCGAACCGTCATTTTCATGGGCGGGGCCAGTGATGATTTCCTCGAGCGTCCCGATCGTGTTCGTCTTGACGCGTGTTCCACGTGGCAAGGTCGGGTGGAAGGTCGCCATTCCCCAGTGGTAACCGCGACCAGGCGCCTCAACTGCCTTGGCGAGCGGTGAACCGATCATGCAGGCATCTGCCCCGCAGGCGATTGCCTTGGCGAGGTCGCCTCCGTAGCTCATGCCACCGTCAGCGATCACGCTGACATACTGACCCGTCTCCAAGAGGTGTTGCATCCGTGCACCGGCGGCATCGGCAATCGCCGTCGCCTGCGGAACCCCGACGCCAATCACCTGACGGGTCGTACAGGCTGCACCCGGACCCACACCCACAAGCACGCCAACCGCACCAGTACGCATCAAATGCAATGCCGTCTGGAAGGAGGCGCATCCGCCGACGATCACAGGGATCGGAAGCTCCGCGATAAAGCGGGTGATGTCGAGCGGCTCGGCGACGGTCGAGACATGCTCTGCACTGACGACAGTTCCCTGGATCACAAGGAAGTCCAGACCCGCTTCAAGGGCCGGTCCGATGTACTGACGGACACGCTGTGGAGTCAACGATCCCGCCACAACAACGCCATTCGCCTTCAGCTCGCGGATGCGCTGCGCGATCAGCTCAGCCTTGATGGGCTCTTGGTAGACCTTCTGCAGTCCTCGTGTCGCCTCGGCGACGGGAAGCTGCGAGATGCGCTCGAGTTCGGCGTCTGCGTCGTCATACCGCACTTGGATGCCTTCGAGGTTCAACACGCCCATCCCACCAAGCTTGCCCATGATGGTGGCGGTGTTGACGTTGACCACGCCATCCATTGCCGAGGCGAGTAATGGCAACCCGAACTCGTGGCCACCAATGCGCCAGGTCAGATCAACATCTTCAGGATCACGCGTCCTTCGACTCGGAACGATTGCGATTTCGTCAAAGCCGTACGCCCGACGGCCCTTCTTGCCTCGTCCGATCTCGATCTCCACGCGCTCGCTCCTTTTGTCCCCGATGTCAACCGCCACTTCGCGCGCCACACCTTGCCTTAAAAACGCACGCGACCCAAGCAGGCAAGAGCCGAACTTGGGTCGTCAAAGGTCGCCGTTTGGCGCCCGAGGTGGGCACGACACTTCATGGTGTGAGGCTACCGCACTGGCGCGGATGCCGCCGCCTCAATTGCGCATCATCCATGGTTATTTTCATTTCCATCCAAGGTCCAAATCTGCACCTGGCGTGCCATCGCCTCAACATCGGCGCGCTCGAGCACTCCGGCACCCGGCACGAGTGTGTTTGCGGCACCGCAGGCGACACCGAGCGCAACCCGCGCCTCGGGCCCGTCGCCGCGATGAAGTCCGGCAAGATACCCGGCAATCAACGCATCCCCAGAACCCACGGTGCTGGCTGCCTCACGCTCACCAAGATAGGCACGGAAGGTTGTTGTTGTCTTTGAATCGGGATCGCGCAGTCGTGCGACGCATCCATCGGTGCGATGCACAATCGCGGATCGCGCACCAAGGTCGCTCATCGTCTTGGCGGCGTCCACCAGATCGGCGTCGTCGTTGAGTTCATGCCCGACAATCTCCTCCGCCTCGCGGGCATTTGGGCTGACCAAATCCGGGTCCGCGGCAAGTCCGAGGCGCAAGGGAGGACCTTGTGCGTCGAGCGCCGTCACAACCGAGCCGCGAATCTCTCTGATCACTCGCGCGTAGAAATCATCGGGAACGCCAGGAGGCAATGATCCCGCCAACACAAAGATGTCTGCGCCGCGCGCCAGATACGCCATTTTCTCCATCAGCATCTCAAGCTCGTCCTCGGCAACCGATGGGCCATGCTCGATGATTTCAGTCTGGGCGCCATTCGGGTCGATCACCGCGGTACTCGTACGCGACTCGCCACGAATGCGGACGAAATCGTTGAGAATTCCCTCGCTGGTGAGTCCCTCAATAATTGACGTCCCGGTACGACCGCCGGCAAGACCTGTGGCAATCACGGGTTCGCCCAGACGCTTGAGGGTCCGGGCGATATTGACGCCCTTACCACCGGCCAGAGAAAGAGCATCAATTGCCCTATTCCGCACACCCGACTGAAAATTCGGCACGGTGAGCGTCCGGTCAAACGCAGCGTTGAGCGTGACAGTCACAATCATGAGGAGATCGCCTTGTGCATGGTCGAAGGATGCATTCCGAGTGCTCCAGGAGCGGGAGCGATGACATATGGCGTGATGATGTGCGTCACCGGAACATCCATGTCCAATACCGTTCTCCAAACACCACATCTTGTGGAGCACACCGCGTCACTCGCTGCAGTTGCTGCCACATGGTAGCCGCCATCACACCAACGCGTCTCCCCGGGCACAAAAAAAATGCGACCGGGTGCGTGATGGGTTATCCCCCAGAAACCGCCCACACGGCGCTGCGCAATTGCTCCGCGGCGGTGCGTGGGTCATCCGCGTAGAGAATTGACCTGCTTGCGGCGACCAGTGCGCCGGCGCGATTGCCGGCAAACGCCGGACCAAGATCTTCCGGGCGCCCGCCCTGTGCGCCGACCCCAGGAATCAGGAACAGTTGATCTGGCATCAGGCTCCGGAGCCGTGCCAGGTGCTGCGGCGCTGTCGCGCCCACCACTGCACCCACATCAGAGATACCATCGGCACCGACACCGCCTGCACCCCATGTCGCAACGAGTCGCGCAACCGCCTCATGCCAGGGCGCGCCATCCTCGAGCACCAGGTCTTGGAGATCTCGAGCGCCGGGATTCGAGGTACGCACCAACACAAAGAGCCCGCGACCGGTGGCACGCGCCGCGTCAAGAAATGGGGCAACAGCATCTCCCCCCAACATGGGGTTGAGCGTCACCGCATCGAATGGACTGCGGACAAGGGCCTGGGCATACGCGCGGCCCGTCACATCGACATCCCCACGCTTGGCGTCGGCAATCACCAACAAACCGCAGTCGGCGGCATGACTCGACACCCGCTCCAGCGCATCCCACCCGGCGGCACCAAGGCGCTCAAACCATGCCAGCTGCGGTTTGACCGCAACGCACGCCGGCCCCGCCAGATCGATCACTCGTTCACAAAATGCGATCGCACGATCGGCGCCATCGCCAATACGCGCAGGGTCCGGATCCAATCCCAAGACCACCTGGCTCGCACGCACCTCGACCGCCCGCGCAACACGATCACCAAATCCCGGCGACGCACTCATAGGATCAACCCCCGCACAATCGGCAACGTTATGGTGCACAGCACCGTGGTGACAAATACTGCAGCAACCAGCACATCGCGACGCAATCCGTAGCGCACTCCCAGCACGAGCGACATCGTTGCCGTCGGCATCGCAGCCATCAAGACAACGGTGTGCAGTTGTGCAGTCGCAAGCCCCAAAAGCGTACCGATCGCAAGGCCGACGAATGCCCCAATGCCCAATCGGGTCACGGTAATCATGCTCACCTCGGGCCAGGCTGATCGCAATGCGTCGATATCGAGCATCAGGCCGGCGTAGAGCATCACCAGTGGCAGCGTCGCTGCACCAAGCAGGTCAAGGGGTCGCGCAATCAGGCTTGGTGGGAGACCTAATCCGGCCAGGTTCCACGCCAATCCGAGTGCAAGGGCGATCATCGGCGGCATCGTCAACCCACGGGCAAGGCCCCGCCAATCAACTCCACGGGTGCGATCGCCCGATGTGCCAAAAGATGTGGCAATCAACATCGTCGAGGTCCACGTGAGCACCCCGGTCGCAAATGCGTCATAGAAGACCGCAGCCGCAAGCGACACCCCAAGTCCACTCGCCGCGATCAATGGGAGCCCAAAGAACCCCGTGTTCCCCACGGCTGTTGCGACGAGTATCGCGCCTGAGGTGGGACGGTCCGCATGACGCAGGCGCGCCCAAACCCAGGCGATTGCGAGCATCACCACATGGATGAGATATCCGGCGATCGGCACCAAAATCAGCCCAACAGAGAGCTGCTCGGTGGCAATGATCATAAAGACCAACGCGGGAAGGGATGCGTAGATCACCACATTGACCAGCACCGGACCATGCTCGGGGCGAATGATCCAAAAGCGCCGCAGAATCACGCCGACCAAAATGATGACGAGTGCGGCAACAGAGGTAGAAATCATGCGCGCACCCAGACGCCACCACACCACAATGTGCGCAGGACGCAGCGAGGATCACGTGGCCAGATTTGCATGGCGTAGATGATGTCAGCTCCGACGAGGCACACACCACAAGCCTCTGGGATTTATGAGGCGGGTATTGCTGGCTCAGGCATCACCACATACTGGCGCAGATAAAGATCCTCGAATGTCACCGGACCTCGCGGGCCGGGGACATGGTCCACATTGATACCCGTCTCGGGAGCGCCAAGTAACTTGAATCCATCAAGCAAACGGGTTGGGGCATTCCAGAAGGCACCGGTTCCCGTGTAGGCGTCCAAGAACGCTGCGGCATGCGCGGGATCCTCGGTGACGATCCCTGCAGCCAAGCCGGAGGTCTCATTGTTTGCGATCTCGGCAGCCACGAGCAGCGACTCCACACGCGCAATGGTCACATTGGCCTCATTGCCCTCATCGAGCGCCCACTCATACCCCAGGGGATGTGCATGTGGCGCAACGCGCGGTGTCACCCCCAGGCGCGCAAGCTCGTCGCCGACAAGTTGTTCCACGGCATCCCATCGGGCCTCGTGAATCAACAAGAGATTTAAGCGATTACACACACCCAGACGATCCAGGCTTGCCGCAAGAAGTATCCGCAGGGTTGCGTCGTCGGCTGCGTCATCGACATACATCACACCGCCACCATCAGCATGGGCAAGCGTGCGCACCCCTGCGCTCGCTGCGCGCATCGACAATTCGCGCGTCGTTGGGCCACTTCCGCGAATGATGACCAGACTAATCAATGACGGCTGACTCACCAGCGCCGACGCGCCCGCGCGATCCGGAGAGCGCACAAGTTGGATTGCGCGCGGATCGAGCCCCGCGGCGCCGAGTGCGGGAGCAATCACCAAATCCACAAGGGCGGCGGCAGATCTCAGTGCGGCGCCCCCCGTACGCAGCACGCCCACATTGCGCGACTTAATAAATTGAGAGGCGACATCAATGGTCACATTCGGACGCGCTTCGTAATTGGCCCCGATCACACCGACGGGGCGACGGCGCTCCTCCAGCACCAAGCCGTTGCCCATCGCGCGGCGCATGACTACCCGTGGGGCAAATGGCACATCAACTAGGGCATCGATCTGCGCTGCCATCGCGGTGATCCGCGCAGCGTCAAGCCGGAGTCGATCACGCATCGCCTCAGGAAACAACGGATCGAGTGCGTCGACGTCCTCGAGATTTGCCGCAAGAATCTGTGCCTCATTCACCCGAAGGGCAACGCTCATCCGCGACAGTGCATCGGTGAGCATCTCCTCGGTTGCCGCCGCAAGCGACGGGGCGGCTGCGCGCGCGGCATGGCCTGCGGCAATGACAAGTTCGGTCACCTCAGAAGTGCTCATGCCTGCATCATTCCAATTCATTCGGAGGTTTGCATTATCGCGCCCAGTGCGCGATACCTGACAACGCCCAATTCACGATGGTTGTCGAATCACCCACAATCAGAAATGATCCATCACGTGACAGATCTCCCATCTGCGTCGCATCACGACTCCGATCCGCGCAACGCGGCATACGAGGACGACTCATTTCACGCATTTCTCGATGAGCTCTCGAGCCGCCCGGTTGGCGCTGGACGCATCGATCGCATGCGATCGCGATTCGTGGACTCCGCGGAGCGACTGACTACCTGGGGTCCGTTTGGCCCCGTCACGGAAATCGGTTGGAAGGTCTACCGACGCGATCAGGAGATCGCGGGGACGGTGCTTGCAGCCGCTCTGGCGTACCGCATCTTTATTTGGTTGCTTCCACTTGCGTTGGTATTGGTCGCAGGGCTCGGACTCGTCTCCATCAACAGTGCTGCGGTGGCCAGTGATCTTGGGCTGAGCGGCTTCGTTGCCGAATCGGTCACTCAGGCGAGCTCAGCGACCGGCATCGTTGCCCGTCTGACAATCCTGATCAGCGGCACCATCGTCTTTTTCTATGAGTCGTATGCATTGCTGCGCACATTGCGTGCCATCTCTGCCTTTTCATGGCGCATCCCGGTACGGCCAATGAAACGCCCTGTCCACACGGTGGCGCTCTTTGTGGTGCTCGGAGTCATCACAATGGCGGTGATCAGTCTGGGCAATCGCGCAGCCCAATCTCTGCCATTTCCCGTCAGCGCAATCGTCTCGCTTATGGTGCTCCTGATCATCCCGGTGTTTTACCTACTGATCGCATCCTTGATGCTTCCCAATACGGCACCCAACATGCTGGCGCTTGTTCCCGGCGCCGTGCTGATTTATGTGAGCTATACCGTCACCCATTTGGTGGCAACCCTGGTCGTGATGCCATGGATCGCCCATAAGCAGGCGGCCTACGGGGTACTCGGTCTTTCCGCCGGGGTCTTGTTTCTCCTGTTTGTCTTCGGCCGGGTGTTGGCAATCGCCTGCATGCTCAACGCCGTGCTCCTCGATACTCCACGTCACCAATCGAGATCGCACGCGCCGCCGCCCTTTGGCTAGCAACACGCATCCCTGGTGATGCGAGGCTGCGCTTATGCAGTCAACGGAACGACCACGCTGAGCACAGCGACTGCTGCGGCAATGACGATACTCACCGGGAGGAAACGGGCACCGGAAAGTCGCCAGCGCAAGAGTCCGATGGTGATCGCCGCGATCCCGACGGCAGCAATCAGCGCGATCTGACCGGCAACGACCACATTGCGCGCGATACCAATGCTCGCCAAGACCGCAGTGAGCAGGCATCCGAAATACAGCGCCTCAACGCCGTCGAACACCTTCGCGTAGATGCGACGCCCCTCATCCAGCAACCAGAGTGCGACCACCGCATCCCACACGATCATGAGCGCGGTGCTTTTCGGACGCGTTCCCGTCAGACGCATCCAATGGAGCGCGATGATGGCGGTGATGGCCGCAGTCGCAATCGCTGCCGCAAAGGTAACGATCCACGTGAGACGGACAATTGCCAGATCCGACGAGGAGAGCGCATCGGGATTCACCGCGCGCGCGCGCTGCATCAGCGGGCGTCCATCGCGAATGCTGCGACGTACCCACGCCACCACAAACACCGCAGCAATCGCTCCCACGATCCCGCCCACGACCGCTGGCATTGCCGCGGTGTTCGGTGCATCCCCACCAAGCCGCAGCGCGCTATAGAGCACAAACCAGCCGACGACAAACCCGACAATCATCCATGAAAAAAGATGCCCGGAGAGTCCACGCTGGACCGGCGCCAATCCGTTGCCAGGAGTGGAGTGCTCCATGGATTCGGTCATCGTCACAGAGGTCTCACTCACGCGGGAAAACCCATCTGCGCGGCAAACCGACGCACCGCACGGCCCCGATGGGAGATTGCATGCTTCTGCTCAGGGAGTAATTCCGCCATAGCGCGTGTCATTCCGGTCGGCACAAACAGCGGGTCATATCCAAACCCATGTGACCCACGCTGCGTGTGTGCGATGTCGCCAGAACAGGTTCCACATGTCACGCTGAATACCTGGTTTGCGGCGATTCCCACAAGCACGCACACAAACGCCGCGCGACGATCATCAACCCCGTCAAGCGCAGCAAGAAGCGCGCGGCAGTTGTCGTCATCGCTGGCGTCAGGTCCTGCGAATCGCGCACTGTGCACTCCAGGGCGACCACCCAAGGAATGCACTGCAAGACCCGAATCATCTGCGAGCACGAGTACATCGGAATCCGCGATGGCACGCGCTGCCTGGGCCTTTTTGAGCGCGTTTTGAAAGAAAGATGTGCCATCTTCCTCAACAGCGAATCCTGGGCCGACGGACTCCACGCGCGCATGACCTCCCAGCATCGCCTCAAACTCACGTGCCTTCCCGACGTTCCCCGTCGCAAGGAGGATATTCACAGCTCGGCGAGCGTCTTCGTCTGCACCTGCATCAGGCTCGTCGTTCCCGAAAAGGCCAAGTCAAGTAATTGATCAAGTTGGCCGCGGGTAAATGATGCCCCCTCTGCGGTCGCCTGCACCTCGATCAACTCTCCTGCGCCATTCACGACGACATTCATGTCGGCATGGGCGTGGGAGTCCTCTGCGTAATTGAGATCAAGGCGACACTGCCCATCGACAATGCCGACGCTCACCGCCGCGATCTGATGGGTGATCGGATTCTGTGCCAACGCACCGGAACTCATGAGTCCACGAACGGCAATCTCAAGCGCCACATAGGCGCCACAGATGCTTGCGCACCGCGTCCCCCCGTCGGCGGTCAAGACGTCGCAATCGAGCCAGATCGTCCGCTCGCCAAGGGCCTCCATGTCCACGACTGCGCGCAGCGAACGACCGATCAGCCGCTGAATTTCTGAGGAGCGTCCATCGAGTTTGCCCTTACTCACATCTCGTGAGCGCCGCTCATGGGTCGAGGCCGGCAACATGCCGTATTCGGCGGTCACCCACCCCGCTCCAGCGCCACGCCGCCACCCCGGAACCCCCTCCTCCACAGAGGCGGTGCAAATTACCCGTGTCTGGCCGATCTCCATGAGCACGCTGCCGTGGGCAGATGGCACAAAGTGTGGAAGCATGCGAACGGGACGAAGATCCTGCGCCACGCGACCATCGGGTCGAGTGGGTCCAGCCTGAGGTACTACGGCGTCATTGGTCACATACGTAAGGATAGCCCCCTCACAACGTTCTGGTCGGACGGATGGTGTCACTGGCCGTCGATAGGGTTATAGAAGTACTTAGAGATGGCGGATTCCGTGATCAGCACCCATGAAGAGCGTCTTGCGCGGGCAACCAGCCCTCGTGAGCGCGCGCTTGCGCTCGTTGACTTAGTCGATGTGCTCGCACAGCGGGATCCATCTCGCGCGCGTCGACTCGGTGACGAGGCGCTCGGTGCTGCACTTGCCGCCGATGATTCGTGGCTCGAGGCACGGGCCCGCCTGTCGCGGGCAAATGCACTCATGGGCGCGACTGCTGTCAGCAGCGTCTTGAGCGAGATGCGGGCGGCAATGAGCGCCTTTGAGGCCCTTGGGGATCGCAGGGCCCGCGCCTGGGCGCTCGTCCTGATTGCCGCCTTGCACGTCTATAGCGGAGATGGTGCGACCGCAGCCGAGCTCTTGCATGATGTGCTGCCCGAGATTCGTAAGCGCGACGATTTGACCGTGCTTGCGCGTGCGCTCAACGAGCTTGCCAACGCCCATGCCATCCAAGACGACCCGGTACGCGCACTTCAGCTCTACCGTGAGGCCGCTGATGCCTATGAGCGGGCAGGCGACAGTCTGTGGACCGCTTTTGTGCTCCAAAACGCCGCCTATGTGCATTGTGGAATTGGCGATCGAGAGGATGCCGCGGGGCGACGCGCCGAAGCCGAAGTCGCCTACAGCCGCGCACTCGCGCTCACCCGCGAGGCAGCGCAACTGCCCGATACCGAAGACGACATCATCCGTGCCTATGCAGAAGGCATGGCCGGTCGCGCACTTGTGGGGATGGGCGATCCTGACGGAGCGCTGACACATCTTAAGACCGCCGTGCTCACCGCGCGGCGCAGCGGTGATCGGCGCGCCGAGGGCGCACATCTGATCGAAACGGCGCGCGCGCTGCATATGGCAGGCCGTACCGCAGATGGCATCACCGCCAACACACGCGCAGTGGAACTCCTCGAAGAGGTCGGTGATCGACGCACGCTTGCGCAGGCACTTGAGTTGCTGAGCACCTTGAGCGAGCACACTGGTGACCTGGGCACCGCGCTTGCTGCGCAACGACGCTTTCACAGTCTCACGCAAGAGGTTGATGGGGAACGTGCCAAAGCGCGCATGGAACTCACCGCCCTGCGCCTCGATGTCCAAGAGGCACGAGAAGAGGCAGAACGCCGTCGCCACGAAGCGCTGATGGACCCGGTCACAGGGCTCCCCAACCGGCGCGATTTCGATGCCCAGTTCAGTCAGGTCATCGCGCGCAGCACCGGACCGGTCGCCCTCGCGCTGTTGGATCTCGATCACTTTAAGCGCGTCAATGATCTGTTTTCACATCTGGTCGGCGACGATGTGCTGCGGGTCTGTGCCCGACTGCTGCGTCAATCGAGCCGCGACCGCGATCTCGTGGCGCGCTTTGGTGGCGAGGAATTTGCCATCGTTCTTCCCGGCGCAGACTTGGCCGTTGCCTTGGTGGTCTGTGAGCGCATTCGCACGACGATTGCCGACTACTCATGGCATACCATTGAACCTGGCCTTGCGGTGACCGCATCGCTCGGATGTGTTGTGGGGATGCCTGGCATGACCACCCAGGAGCTTCTGACCGAGGCCGACCGCCAGCTCTACGCCGCAAAGGCCGCAGGGCGCAATCTGGTGATGCCACGAAGCGACGAGATCCCCAGCGCCTCGCGCACCGACTCCGCCTAGCCCCATGGCCGCTCCCACGCGGGATTTGGCAGAGCTGCTCGCCTCGGCGAGGCATGCAGTTATCCTTACCGGAGCAGGCGTCTCGACAGAGTCAGGTATTCCCGATTTTCGCTCACCAGGCGGAATCTGGGAGACCGTCGACCCGATGGAGGTCGGCTCGCTCACGACATTTCTGCGCACTCCGGAGCGCTTTTGGTCATTCCATCGACCGCGCTTTGACGCGGTCGACAGCGTCGCGCCGAACCCCGCGCACATGGCTGTCGCCGAACTTGAGCGCCGCGGAATCGTCAAGGCATTAATTACCCAAAACATCGATGGGCTCCACCGGCGCGCGGGCAGTACCGACCCCATCGAAGTACATGGCACGCTCGATCGCGGGGTGTGTTTGCGCTGTGATGCATATGTTGCACGTGATGAGCTCCTTGCGCGTGCCGACGCCTCAGGAGATGGCGTTCCGCGCTGCAGCGCCTGTGGGTTTGCCATGAAAAGCGGGGTCGTACTCTTTGGCGAACAGCTGCCCTATGAGCCAATCACGCGGGCATTCGCCGCGGCAGACCGTGCCGATGTGATGCTCGTGATTGGATCGAGCCTGCTGGTGACACCGGTGAGCACGCTCCCTCAGGTCGTGCTCAACTCAGGCGGGCGCATCGCCATCCTGACCGAGGGCGATACCCCCTATGACGCGCACTGCGCGGTGCGACTGCGCGGGAAAGCGGGGCAACAGATGGCAGAGGTGATCGACCATCTCGATCGCACTGCCGATCAAACGCCTGCCTAAAGGGAGATGGTCACCCGGTCAACGTGGCCGAGTGGCATCTGCAAAAAGCGGGTGCCAAGAAGGTGAAAGGCATCCGGGTCGCCACTGCATGCGAAGCGGTAGCTCCCCTCGCGATCCGCAGCCCTCAAGAGACCTTTGCGGCCCAACGACTCACCCAACTCACGCGCGAGCTCTTCCCCGCTTTTAATCAACTGGGTGTTCGGCAGGCTGCGGCGGAGGAGCCGCTCAATCAATGGGTAATGGGTACATCCCAGAATAACCGTGTCCACATCCGCATCCCGCAAGGGGGCAGCGTACTCACGCACCATCTCGACAATGCGCGCATCGAGCGGATCCCCGCTTTGAATTGCAGGTGCGAGCAGTGGACATGCAACCGATGTGACCTCAACGCCTGCATCATGGGCGTGAATCATCCGCTCATAGGCCCCGGAGCGCACCGTGGCTTCTGTGGCAAGAAGCCCCACGCGACGATTGCGCGTCGTTTGTACCGCGGCATGCGCCTCTGAGCTCATCACCCCAATCACGGGGATCTCGATGTGGGTTTGGAGATAATTGAGTGCGGCGGCCGTCGCGGTATTGCAGGCGATCACAATTGTCTTGACGTCGTTTGCGATCAGCCACTGACTAATCCCGACCGCGCGATGGCGCAATTCATCTTCTGTGCGATCTCCATATGGAAACCACTCGGTGTCTCCGAAATAGATGAAATCCTCTGCCGGCAGCTGGGCAAGACATTCATCCAGAACTGTGAGGCCGCCAACCCCTGAGTCAAAGACGCCGATCGCCATTTCAGGGCGCACATCGGTCACACGGCCACCGTCATCAGCGGGACGAACATGCCTTACGACGCCGACCGATAGCTGCGGTTCCAATACACCAAAGGATCAGCATCGGTGCGCTCAACGTGCTCTACTCGGCCCACCAAAATCGTGTGGTCGCCGCCGTCAAGGGTCGCATGACGCGCGCAGACTAAGCGTGCGACCCCTAATTGCAATAGCGGTGCGTCATATGGACCTGGCTCCCATGCAAACTGATCAAATTTTTCTGCACCAGGACGAGCGAAGGCTTGGGAGAGATCTTCTTGTGTGCGGCCCAGCACGTGCACCACAAACCCAGGGGCCTCGACGATTCCATCATGACTCTTGGCACGAAGATCCACGCAGGCCAGCACCAGCGGTGGGTCAAGGGAGAGCGAGGAGAATGAGCTCACAGTCATCCCCACCGGGCCGTCTGCGTCGCGGGCAGTGACAATCGTGACACCGCTCGCCCACAGGGCAAGGGTCTCGCGAAATTCCTGGGAATCGACTACTTCGCTCACAACAGCATCCTTTGGGAAATACGCCAATGGTAGGGAGTGCCACATGCACGTCGCAGATCCTGCTCGCCACACGTTCGTACCGCGCGACAACTGTTTCTAGGAGCCTAGCTTGCATCGCCCCTGCGACGTGGCGTACCCACTCGAGAAGCGCCACACCGCCGTGCGATCGCACGCGTTGATCCCCACCCCTCATCGCAGCACGATCTGCTGGTACACATCACCCCACTCCCCAGAAACCGCATATTTTCCCCTCGAAAGGTAGGGTGTGCGCCACTGCACGACATCGAATTGTGCGGCGAAGCATGCACGGGCGTGTAGCTCAGTTGGTTAGAGCAGGGGACTCATAATCCCTTGGTCGCAGGTTCGAGTCCTGCCGCGCCCATTTCGCCCTTTTTACCATGGTCAATTTCCCAGACACAAGCGGTTTTTTTGTGTCAGCGATGACCGCATTTGTACACCGCGTGCGTACACCGGTGAGCAACCGATTCAGACAGGAAAAGAAGATCTCCCCCGGGACCAAGCGTCGTGGGGAAAAGCCCCCACTACGTGCGGCGGCGCTGGCTCCCTCCGAATAGAGCCGCCCCCCCGTGTTTTTGAGGGCTTCTACCTCCCCAACGGAGTGCGCATGCGTGGCAGAGAACCCCGCAATCCTCTGAGCGAGACTCGACGCAATGTCATCCGAGCCCTGGTCGGTCCCGATGATCAGCAGGTTGCGGTGACCAAAGACCAGGTGCGTTCGGCGCCCGATATCGCTTTTCACGGCGAGGAGCTCTCACGGGCGGACGAGTCCACGCTCTATCACCGCTTCGAGATGAACCACACGCCGCCCGACAGCGAGAGCGGATGCCGTCTCGCTCGCCGCGAGGGGCGGCACAGCGCGACGAGCGCGGATGACTTCGAATCTTGAAAAGCACGGCATCGGTCGACGAAGCGAGACGGTCATCACCGTGACGGCAACCAACGCCGACGGCACATCGCTCCCGGCATTCGTGCGCGAAAGAGGATGAGATGGAGTTGGATGGATAGGCGCCTGAGACCGGGGCGACGATCAGGCGAATTCGCCCGGGCGTCGTGCGCCCCTGATTGAGGCCGAACCAGGCGTTGTCTGGTGCGGCGCACACCGCGACCTCGATCAGGGGGTCAATTGATTCAGATCCGGTCCGTATGGTGGCCGATCATCTTCCACGCGCCACCCTCGAGACGGTAGGTGCTTGTGGCCCTGATGTTGACCGTCAGCGAGTCACCTCCCACCTGAATGCGGCCGCGTTCGAACCCCACGACGACGCCGAGTGTCTCCGACTCGAAAAAGTGCACCTCCTCGGGGACCATCGGGCCACCGGTAAGGGTCGCCGCCTGTTCAGCCCAGGACTGCTCGATAGGAGCCCATCCGACGAGCAGATCTCCGAGGGGACTCATATAGGTGACATCCTCGGCGTGGGACCAGAGTTCGCTCATCGCGTCTGTCTGGCCGCACAAGATCAGTCCCAAAGCTCGGTAGAAGGTGTCATGGGCCTGCTCCAAGCGTGCATCGGGCATACGGAGATCTCCTTGTTGGGATACGTAAAGGTGCGTGTCACACAACGTCACATCGAGATGGCTATCTGCAATCGATGCCCAGGGGAACGCGGTGCATCAACCGGCCCGTGAAAACTTCATGTCGGCGAGAAGGGGTCCGCGTGATTCTCGAGTACCCAGCAGGTGCTGTCAATATCAGCTTGCGTTGCGCGCCAACAGGGTGCCCGTGCGTGCGGCCGTGACCCCCGACGTGTCGAGCTGGAGGTCAGGCACCGGGAGCACCGCTATCGGAACTTCGGCGGATCAATGTTCGCGCAGCAACCGCCCGCCACCATTGAGGGGCCCGAGAAAACCGTTCTCGCGGAGTGCGTACCAAAATGTCACCGCATTGATCCCAAGAATTGGGATACCGGTGATCGGCTCAAGTCGCTCGCTCACCGTCGACATGCTCATGTTGGTGCCGCACTGCACGATCGCATCGAGGCGATTATCTGCTGTCGCAAGGAGCTCGAGTACTGCCTTCTCCTTCGCCCAATCGGGGACATGCGCGATGTGCTGCGAGTTTGCGCATGAGAACCCAACACTTGTGACAACTTCCGCACCAAGATCCTCAAACATCTTGACCCCCGATGCAGTCCCCAATGACTCCCAAGATGCGAGGATGCCGATGCGCTTGGCGCGATAACACTCAAGCGCCGCGGAAATTGCATCGTGCCAGGTCGCCCAGCCCAAATCGGAGTACGACTCAACAACCTGCATCTGCGATCGGATCGGGTCGATCCCACCACCGTATGGCGATCCGCCGTCGGTCACCTGCATGCACATTGGAGCGCACAAGATGCCTAATTTCGTCCAGCACCCACACCCGATTGACGTCAAATCCAACTGCCCCGATGCCTACCGCGCATTGGCAGCTCTCACGCGCGCAAGCCCCGACATCGACCTGGGGCTCTCAGCGCTCATCAAGGCGCGGGTGTCACAACTCAATGGCTGCGCATATTGCGTTGATCTTCATTGTGGTCACGCCCGTACGGCGGGCGTCGACAATCGGGTCATCGATGCACTTGCAGTCTGGGAATCATCACCCCTGTTCACCGAGGAACAGCGCATTGCATTGGAGGTCGCCGATGCCTTTACTCTCCTTCCCTCTGGACCGGTTCCCGAGGAGACATACCTACGCGCAGCAAACTATTTTTCCCCATCGATCCTCGCGCAGATTATTGTGGTCATTACGGCAATCGGCGCATGGAATCGCGTCATGATTGCCGCAGGGATCGACCCACCGCCCCTTGAAATAGCGCGAACAGCAGCGCACGAAGGCGTTGCACATGCATGAGTCGACCTCATATTCAGAATGTGCGCAGGTCCACGCGACCTTCGAAACTGCGCTGATAACAGCCCGTACCGCACTCGCAGCCGAGGGATTCGGAATCGTTTCAGAGATCGACGTGCAAGCCACCTTTGCCGCCAAACTCGGTATCGATCGCGACCCATATTTGATTCTCGGGGCGTGCAATCCACAGATCGCGCATCAGGCGCTTATGGTTGAGCCCCAACTCGGCACACTGCTCCCCTGCAATGTTGCGGTATTTGTCCTGGATGGACACACCTATGTCAGCATCATTTCGGCCGAGCGAATGCTCGGAATGGTCCAGAATCCGGCGCTCACACTTCTTGCCAAAGATGTCGGGGCTCGTCTCGAGCGCGTACTCGCTCAGATCAGAAACGAACTCACGAACTCCGGGTAACCTCAATCGCCCCCACGGGGGCGAAGACGGGGACCTTGGGTCGGCCACCTCGGGGTCACACCGACAGGCTGCCACGGGTAGGTCCGCTCTCACGCGAGACGCACTCTCTATTTGCCGCGCATCTTTTTCCTGCGAGAACTCAGGGATAGACCCGATGACCGCACGGTGCACGGGACCGACAATTCCTCGTGAATCAGCACGCAGATCGTTCCGAAGGGGGCGTCATGAATCACGAAATGCACGACACCCATCCGCATCTTCTTGTCATTGCAAATGCCACCTGTGATGGCATCGAACTCTTTGACGAAATACGTCGCCATGCCCGTAGTCCCGACACCGATGTGCTGGTGATTGCACCGGCACTGATCTCACGCCTTCATTGGTGGACATCGGACGGTGATGCAGGGAGTGTTGCCGCGCAGGAACGGGTGACGATTTCTCTTGCCCACCTTCGTGCCGCAGGGATCAACGCGCATGGAACATTTGGAGACGCGAATCCCATGCAAGCAATGGATGACGCGGTCCGGGTGTTTCATCCCGATGATGTCATCGTCGCGACACATCCTCGTCATGAGGCGAACTGGCACGAACGCGATTTCGTTGCCCATGCGCGCAAGCGATTCAGCATGCCCATCACCGAGGTTGAAGTGGATGCGGCGCACCACCACGCACACATTGTCCCTGCGCCCGTTGCCGCATAACGCAATGTGGGCCGTGCCGCCGGTGGCGGCACGGCCCACATTGCCATCTCATAGATCCACGTCGTAGACTCGACGACACCCGAGCCTGCGAGATAGCGATGACACCAGGATTTCTTACACAGGTGCACCACGACATTCGTGAAGTTGTGCGTGCGTTTGCTCACGGCGAGATCGCTCCATATGCCGCCGAATGGAATGCCGCCCACCAGGTGCCACTTGCGACCATTCGCGCAATGGGTCCATTGGGATTTTTGGCAGTCGCCGTACCTGAGGAGTTTGGAGGTTCCGGACTCGATGCGCTTTCTCTTTGTGTGATCGTTGAGGAAATCGCGCGGGCAGATGCCGGGACGTCGACGGTGATCGCCGTCCAAAACGGTTTAGTCGGTGCCCCCATTCTTCGGGCAGGCACCCCCGCCCAACAGCACAACTGGCTCCCGCGACTCGCATGCGGTGAGGTGTTTGGCGCCTATGCCCTCACCGAACCCGATGCCGGATCTGATACCGCTGCGCTGCGCACCACTGCGCGCGCCGATGGTGATGGCTGGGTCATCAACGGCACAAAGCAGTGGATTACCAACGGCGGTTTTGCCGATCTCTTTGTGGTCTTCGCCCGCACGGGAGGCCCGGGCGCCAAGGGTGTCAGCGCATTCCTTGTCGAAAAAGGATCAGGGATCAGCGTCAGTAATGAGATCCCCAAAATGGGCCTCCACACCTCCTCGACGGTTGAACTCGTCTTTGAGGATGTCGTGGTTGGCAATGAGCAGATGCTCGGAGCCCCCGGGCAAGGTCTCGCGCTGGCGCTGGCCACACTCGATGGCGGTCGCATCACGATCGCTGCCCAGGCCTGCGGGATTGCCCAAGCTGCACTTGATCTGGCAGTCGAGTACGCAGGGACTCGGATGGCATTTGGCGGCCCGATTGCAAAATTTCAAGGGGTCCAATTCCCCATCTCCGACATTGCCGCCAAACTCGATGCCGCCCGGCTGCTCACCTGGCAGGCCGCGGTACTCAGGGATGCCGGTCAGCCACATGGCATCGCCGGCGCCAAGGCAAAACTGTTTGCGAGCTCCGTTGCCGTTGAGGCGGCAAATGTGGCGGTCCAAACGCTCGGCGGCTACGGCTACTCTGCCGAGTACCCCGCAGAGCGGTATTACCGCGATGCCAAGATCACCGAAATCTATGAGGGCACAAGCCAGATCCAGCGGATTGTGATCGCCCGGGATCTGTTTGGAGACAGCGCCCGCGGCTAAGGCGCCCGAGGGGTTAGTGCGTCCCCTCGACCACGACCTCGGCGGAGAAATTGGCGCACCGCACGCACACATCGCTCGGGATCACCCCGACACGCATCAGCCCGGCAAAGATCGTGCACCCCAGACAGAACCCCGCAAGCGACTCACACCCTGCCGCGATCACCAACATCCCCAGCACCACATCGGCGATCAGCACATGGCCCCCCATGCTCATGGCGAGTGCGACAAGCGAGAGCACTGCGCCAATCCCTTGCGCAAAGCGCTTGGGCGGACCGGGCACATACCGCGGTGTAATCCCCAGCCTGGGCGTCACCACGCGAGTGACAAATTGACCCAGCGGGCTCAAGGTCGGGCCGGTCAGTACGCGTGCAATAAAGCCGTAGGTGACCACCGCAATGACCCATGGACTCCCCGTCGCAATTGCCACAGCGCTCATCGTCACAACGCCCGCAGCAACGCCTCGCGCCGAGATTTCATTGACGGGATTTGGAAATACAAATAAATCTCTTGTTTTCATTGTTTTTATCGTAGACGACCGTCTCCCGTCGCGCCAGTCGGGGGAAAGTTTTACGGCGTCGCAACATCTCCACCACGACAACGCAACACGCGGGCACGATAGTTTGTCCGAAATGTCTCGCATGCCATTGTGCACACCCCGCATGAAAAGAAGTCATCCCTGGGCGAATCGTCTGCGATCTGGTGGGCGACGACGGCGTGTGATCCTTGCCGCAGCAGGCGTGGTGATTCTCGCGATGACGGCTTTCGGGGTGGGATCAAGTGTCTCTGGTCCGCCCGCACCCATCTATGGCCCAGGACCCGCTCCGATTGCCCCATTCTCACTTGGGCAACTTCCCAGCCGCTGGAAAAACCCGGAGCCCTGGGCAGGGCAACCACCTGCGCTCATGGTTGCAACGGTCGCCACCGATCCGCTCGGCACGACCGCGTATCTTGCGTGGTTTCGCGTTGAGCGCACGGAAGTTGGGCTCTATCCCGGCTCGAGGACCCCTGCCCCATCTGCAGCGGCACGAGGTCCGGAATCGGTGCCGACGACAGGCCGCAATCGCCTGATCGCGCTCTTTAATGGCGGGTTCTATCCCCAGGATGCACCTGCTGGGTTTTTCACCCACCACACCCTCTATCACCCAATGATCAATGGACTCGCAACCCTTGTGACGACCACATCAGGAAGCGTTGATGTCGTCGCATGGCGTGGCGGCAGGCACCCCTCCGCAAAGGTCGCTGTCGCTCGCCAAAACCTGCAGTTGCTCGTTGACAATGGGCGCGCCACCTTCCCAACAAATGAGCCCTCTCTGTGGGGGCCGACGCTCCATGGCGCACCGGCGGTCTGGAGATCAGGTGTCGGCGTCGATGCACACGGAAATCTCATCTATGTTGCAGCCCCCAACCAAACTGCAGCAAGCCTCGCTCAGATTTTTGTACATGCGCATGCGATCCGTGCGATGGAACTTGACATCAACCCCGCCTGGCCAACCTTGGTGCTCTTCCGCGGCCCCGGGGCCCGTGGGCTCCAGCTCTTTGATCAGAACCCGAGCGCATGGTCAACGCGCTACTTCTCGGTCGGGGAAAAGGACTTCTTCGGGGTCTACCTCCGCACCCGCCCAGGAGTTGCAACGCCGCCGTTTTAGGCCCATCGTCAGCGTTGCCACCTGCACCGCGCAGAGCGGCGCCCAATATTGGTACATCCATCGAGAGATTTTTTAGAGCGGAAGGTGTCGCCATCGCGACGCCATCGAGACAGGGCAGATCAGGTGGTGCAGATCAAAAAGCGACGCATCGGCGTGCGATCAACCACCGAGGCGGTTTGGCAACTACTCCCGGAAAAGGAGCACAAGACTTACTCCCAATAAACAAATCGCGACGATGCGCGACGGAGTGATTGCCCGAGCGGTAATTCCAAAGAGTCCGAAGCGATCGATGATCGCAGCGACACCAATTTGGCCCACAATCACCGCAACAAAGGTCGTCGTCACACCCAGACGAGGCGCGGCAACCAGCGTCGCGGTCACCAACACCGCGCCACAAAATCCTCCAAGATATGCCCACCACGGACCACCGCCGAACTCGGAAATTCCCCCACCGGTACGTGTTACCAGGACGGCTGTCATCAAGAACAGTGTGCCCACCGCGAAGGAGATCGCCGCAGCAAGGATTGGCGCACCGACAATAATCTTCAAGCGGGCATTAATCGGAGCTTGCACCGCAAGCAAACCGCCTCCGGCGAACGCCAACAATGCTGGTGTCAGACGATCCAATGTCAATCTCCTTTGTCACTCTCAACGCTCACGCGCTGCCGCGCCCAGCGATTCCCGTACGCACACTTGTCAGCATACGTCCATGAGCAACGAGCGTTCCATGCACCCACTTGCACTGCACGATGTGATCAAACGCTATCCCGGAGCCCATACGAACGCGGTCAATGGGATCGACCTTATGGTCGAAAATGGCGAAATATTCGGGCTCCTCGGTCCAAATGGCGCCGGCAAGACGACCACGATCGGCATCGCCACTACACGCGTGCGACCGACATCGGGCACGGTGCTCGTCAATGGGATCGATGCGCGCGCGCATCCTTCGGGCGTCAAACGCCACATTGGTGTCGTGACCCAATTCAATACGCTCGATCGCGCATGCAATGTCGTCGAGAATCTCTATTTCCATGGGCGGTTCTTTGGGATGTCACGTCGCAGCGCGCATACGCGCGCCGACGCGCTTCTCGAACGCTTTGGGCTCTCTGAGCGCGCAGGCACGATGGTTGCGCAGCTCTCCGGAGGTCTCGCGCGACGGGCGCAATTGGCATGCGCATTGATGCATCACCCGGAAGTTCTCTTTCTTGATGAGCCCACGACGGGTCTTGATCCACAAAGCCGTATCGCACTCTGGGACGCAGTGCGCGAGATTCGGGCGGCAGAGGGAATGGCGGTGGTACTGACCACCCATTACATCGAAGAGGCCGACGCCCTCTGCGATCGGGTCGCAATTATGCACGCTGGGTCAATTCTGGTGTGCGATACCCCAGACCAGATCAAGCGCTCATCATCAGATGGAGTGCTTGTCACGCTGCGCCTCCGTCACGTTGTTCCCAGCTTTCTCGATCAACTCCGCGCGCTCGATGGGGTTGGAGCGGTTGACGCCGACCAGAACACCGTGCGTGTCCACATCGTGGCTGCCGATGGCATCGTCGCCCGTGTCGTTGCGCTCGCAGGGCCCGAATTGCGCGACTTACGTGTCGCTGAGCCGTCACTTGAGACCGCATTTATTGCACTCACCGGACGGGCGCTGGCGGCATGAGCTCTGCATCGACGACATCGACGCCGCAGATCAGTGGAGGGCATCTCTATCTGCGCGCATTTTGGGGGTTGATGCTCCGAGATGCCCGGGTGCTTGCCAGAGAATTCATCCCCTTTTTGCTGCGCACGGTCATGAATCCGTTGCTGTTCACCTTTGTGTTCACCTATGTGTTTCCCAAAATTGGATCAGGAATTACCCCAGGGGGGAATACTGGGGTGAGCTTTGCGACGGTCATTGCGCCGGGCCTGGTTGCAGTGGCAATCTTCTTTCAAGGCATCGCTGCAGTCGCATTGCCGTTGGCGATCGAGCTTGGGGGAACCCGAGAGATTGAAGACCGGGTCATGGCGCCCTTGCCGGTCGGCCTCGTCGCATGCGAAAAGGTTGTCTGGAGTGGTTTGCAATCGATCATCGCTGCGGCCGCGGTATTGCCGCTGGTGATTCTTGTCTCGGCAGAGCCCGTGTCGATTCACGTGGCGAGCTGGCCAATGCTCATTGTCATTGTGCTCTTGGCAGCGCTCGTCGCTGGGTATCTCGGACTCGTCATTGGCACCGTCGTGCGCCCCAAGCAAATCGGCCTGATCTTTTCGCTGGTGGTCGTTCCCGTGACCTTTCTTGGATGCACCTATTACCCGTGGCAACAATTGGCCAGCATTCGGTGGCTACAAATCGTGACCCTGGTCAATCCATTGGTCTACGTCTCAGAAGGACTCCGCACCGCACTCACCCCGCAGATCCCACATATGCAGTCGGCAGTGGTGATCGGGGCACTCCTTTTTCTGCTCGCAGCATTTGCCTGGCTTGGCACCTGGCTCTTTATGCGCCGGGTAATTGACTGACCGTGTCGTAGGTGGGAGGACGATGCTCGCCACTGCGAATAATCACGCGAATCAGTGCATCGACAACCATTGGATCAAGCTGCGTGCCCGCGGCGGCTTTAAGCTCTGCCATTGCCGCTTCGCGTGACATCGCAATCCGATATGACCGTGTCGTGGTCATCGCGCTCCAGGTATCGCATGCTGACACGATCCGTGCCTCAATTGGAATCTCGTCACCACGCAGTGCATCCGGGTAACCGGTTCCATCCCAGCGCTCATGATGGGCGCGCACAATTTGGCCAATGCTGCGCATGAGCCCACCCACCTGATCGAGCATGCGTTGCCCCTCGATCGTGTGCGTCTTGATGATCTCCCACTCGTCGGAGTTCAATGGACCGGGCTTATTGATGATCTCTTTTGGAATGGCAACTTTCCCCACGTCGTGCAGCATGGCGCCAAAATCGACACGTCGACAGCTCTGCTCATCCAGGCCAAGTTCGTGTGCGACATCCAGCGCCAGCTGCACCACGCTCCGGCAGTGCATACCCGTGTACGCATCGTCGGATTCGACCACATCACCAAGCACCATTGCGGTGCCGCGGTACGCGGAATTCAATTCATCAAGCTGTTCCATACGACGTCGACGCTCATCGGAGAAGTAGTGCATCAAAAGCACCAACGGAACTGTCAACAGCAACGACCAGGGCACCGAGTTCGCTGCAATGGCAATCAGATATCCCACCGGGGCCATCGCCACATCGACCTTGTAGACCCACATCGCATCTGCGATCTGTTGGCGCAGGGTCACTCCGTGCACGAGAAGCTCTCGCGCCCATGATGCGAACAAATCGCCACCAATTTGTGCGGCAAGCGCACAGATCAGCACAAATGCCGATGACTCCAATGGTTGGGGTGCCCCTGCCCAACTGAGCACCAGCGCGGGGCCAACAATGAACCATGCATTTGCAAAACCCAATAATGGGCGTGCGGCCGAGGTGCGTCCGCGCACGACATCCGGGACCGTACTCACCACAAGCGCACATGCGGTGACAAGCGGAACGATCGGCGGAGGCAACAAAAAGAGCGCAGGGACGGTGGCAAGCACAATGGGGGTTGTGTGCCCGCTCTCGGTCACGAACCGGGCCCGCGAAGCGACACCAATCACACCGATCACCATCATCAACGCCCACCACGACAGCGGTTGATGCCATGGGGAAAGGATGGCCATAAGTGTCGCGACGGCGAGGAAACTGCCGCCGAGCACGGTCAGCACGCGACGCTCAGACGCGGTAAGTGGCGTCGCATCTCGACCTAAGGTCTGAGAGATGCGCTCCTCACGCCGGGGACGTGCCCGTGCAACGGTTTCTGAAAGTCGCGGAATGCCCACAGATCCACAATCGAACACTTCGTGCGGATTCTTGAGCCTTGGGGCACATCGGGGGGTGAAATATTCACGCGCGGTGGCCCTCGAGAGCTCATATCGGCAGGGCCACTCAGGGACATAACCCCAACCGATTGCTGCCGACGCTTGACCGGAGTGGGTCATTGCGAGCAAACTTTCTGATCATGACTGTCGACCGTTTGGGCTTTGGCCTTTTTCTCGCCCCATTTCACGCGCTGGGGGAATCACCAACCCGTGCGCTCGAGCGCGATCTCGAGCTGATCAGTTATGTCGATCAGCTCGGATACGACGAGGTCTGGGTGGGCGAGCACCACTCCACCGGCTGGGAAACAATCGCGTCCCCGGAACTCTTTTTGGCATTTGCCGCAGAACGCACCCGCCATATTCGCCTGGGCACCGGTGCGATCAGCCTTCCCTATCACCACCCGCTCATGGTCGCGGATCGCATCATCTTGCTCGACCACCTGACACGTGGACGCATCAATTTCGGGGTCGGTCCCGGCGGCCATATCTCCGATGCACTCATGCTCGGGATCGACCCCAATCTCTTGCGTGAACGAATGGCCGAATCACTCGAGGTGATCGTGCGGCTGATGACCGACCCCACCCCACTGACGGTTGAGACCGACTGGTTCACCTTGCGTGATGCCGTGTTGCAGTTGCGCCCCTATCAGCGCCCGACACCCCCGATCGCCGTGACGAGTATGGAATCGCCGGCAGGTATGCGACTCGCGGGGCGTCTAGGTGCAGGGGTCTTGTCGCTCACGATGGCAAAGGCAACGGGCGCAAGCGTCGATCTGCGCTCCCAATGGGAGGAAGCGTGCGCGGCCGCAGATGCCGCGGGCACGGTGGTCGACCGCCGCAATTGGCGCCTTGTCATTCCAGTGCACCTGGCAGAGACGCGGGCAGACGCCATCGCACAGGCGCGCGAAGGCGGGGCACGCCACATGCTTGAGTATGTCGAGGGCACCACGGGTCGCCCATGTCCCGTCCCGGGGCCGCCTGAGCAGATCGTCGAACAAATGGCAGAGCTCGGTGCGTGGGTGATCGGCACCCCGGATGATCTGGTCGCGACAATCAGGATGCTCCAAGAGACAAGTGGTGGATTTGGCACCGTGTTGTTCTGGGGGCATGAGTGGGCGCCATATGCGGATGTCACACGTAGTCATGAACTGATCGCGCGCTACGTGATGCCCCAATTGCAAGGATCCCTTGAGGGGATCTACACCTCAAATGCCATGGTGCGCGCCGGTGCACAGCAACTCCATACGCTCAGAAGCGACGCCACCAATAAGGCGAAAGCGGCGCCGCGCCCCGGGCGCGATCTAGCTGGCTGAGCTCGCATTCGGGCGAAAGAGATAGTGGCTCACGATGAACTCATTGCCATCATCGTAGGCCCAGAGCCCCTCACAGGATAAAAAGAAGAGGCGCCAACGACGGAATTGACGCCGTGCGTGACGCGCCCCGATTTGGGTTGCCAGGACCGCGCGCGCTGCATTCCGATTCGCATCAAGCAAGCGGCACCACGCACGGGCCGTCTTGGCGTAATGCTCCCCTGAGACATGCCAGTGATCACACAGGGTCAGATCCTCTGCGACGCGTGGCAAAAGATCATCCGACGGCATCATCCCGCCGGTAAAAAAGTGGCGCCCGATCCAATCTGATCGGGTCGCTCCATCGAAGCGGAATGCAAGATACCGATGGGTAAATACGTGGATAAACAGTCGCCCGTCTGGGCGCAGCCATCCCGCGATGCGCCCAAGCATGGCGTGGTGGTTCTGCACGTGCTCAAGCATCTCGACGCTCAAAATGCGATCAAAAGATCCCTCGGGCACGAAGGTATTTGCATCAGCGGTCAGGATGCGCAGGTTGGTCAACCCTCGCCGACGCGCCTCACTCTCGATGTAGTCGCGTTGCGAGGAGCTATTGGACACCCCAAGAATTTCACTTCCCGGATAGCGCTCCGCCATCCACAGCGATAGGGACCCCCAACCACACCCAAGATCGAGAATGCGTTGGCCATCACGGAGCTCCGCCCGTGTCGCATAGAGGGCAAGCATCGCCTCCTCCGCTGCGGCAAGATCAGTCACGCCCTGCTCCCAGAGCGCACAGGAGTACTTGCGGTTGGGGCCAAGACAGAGGCCAAAGAAATCGGCAGGCACCTCATAGTGCTGGCGATTTGCCGCCGCCGTTTCAATCGCAATGCTGCCGCTTCGGGCATCTGCAAGCAGTGCGCGCAGCCGCTCGGACTGGGCCTCGACCCCGCCGCGCGATGCGAGGCGCAGTCGCCGCCGAACCCGGGTTCGAATCGCGCGACGCACGATCCAGTCGGGAAGGGTCACACGCTCGGCAATCTCGATTCCAAGTGGCTCCATTGACTACACGCTAGCGCCTTGATCGGGTCGCGTGCAGATGTGCGGGTCGCCTTTGCCTTCAGAAGTTGTCATTGTGGGGAGGTGAGTGTGGTGACGACATTGGGTTGGTGTGCGCTTGGCGTCGCGGTGATGATGCTGCTGCTGTGGGGCGTGAGCATCGTCAGACGCGATGTCAGCATCATCGATCCATTTTGGGGCCTGGGATTCGTCCTGATCGCATGGATCGCGGCACTCACGACGCACGGTGACTTGGATCGCCGCCTGCTCTTAGCGATCCTGACCACCATTTGGGGCCTGCGCCTGTTCGGGTATCTGATCTGGCGCAACCACGGTAAACCTGAGGACTTTCGCTACGCGGCGATGCGCGACCGGCATGGCCCACGTTTTATCTGGGTGAGCCTTGGTACCGTCTTTGTGCTCCAGGGGTTTTTGATGCTCGTCGTGTCACTCCCGGTGCAGATGGGTGGTCTGGCAAGTGGTCATCCGCTCGGCATCGTGGCGCTCGTGGGGGCCTGCGTGTGGGCAGTGGGCATCGCGTTCGAGACGATCGGCGATGTGCAGCTCGCCCGCTTTCGTGCCAACCCCGCCCAGAAGGGACAGGTCCTGGATTCGGGTCTGTGGCGATTGACCCGCCACCCCAACTACTTCGGTGATTTTCTTGTGTGGTGGGGGCTTTGGCTTATTGCCGCAGAATCGGGATGGGCGATCCTGACCTTCCCCGGGCCACTGGTAATGAGCATCTTGTTGATGCGGGTCTCGGGCGTTGCGCTCTTGGAACGCGATATCACCACGCGCCGACCCGGCTACGCGGAATATGTGCGCCGGACAAGCGCGTTCTTTCCGCGACCACCGCGGGGATAACCGCTTACGAGGGGTTCGCGGGCGGCGATGGGTTCATCGCAATCCCCGCTGCATCAAAGTCGGATTTCAACTGACGCCGCAATTCGCGCGCGATTTCCCAGTGGCGCCCCGGGCGAGTTTGTACCGAGACTGTCATCTCAATGCGGTCGGCACCAAAGGCATCGATTCCGACGACTTCATCTTCGGCCTGAATGTCTGGGCCGCAGGTCGGATCCAACCGCAATTGGGCGACGCGATTGCGAATCACGGCAACCGCGCGATCAACATCACTGTCATAGGAGATCGGCATCATCACCACGCTCCGCGAGAAAAGACGGGTCTGATTGCTGGAAATACGAATCTCACCGTTGGAGACCACGTGGCGCACCCCATCTGCGGCCCGCAGCGTCGTGGTACGCAGCCCCACCGCTTCAACCACCCCTGAGACGCCGGCGATTTGGATGCTGTCGCCGACGTCATATTGATTCTCAAGCAGCAAGAACACACCTGCAAGCAGATCGCGAATCAGGGTCTGTGCACCGAATCCAATCGCGATCCCGCCGATTCCCGCAGTCGCAAGAAGAGCTGCAATCGGAATGCCCGCCATTTGCATCGCCGTCACCAGCGCAATCACCCAAATCACGATGAGTGCGACCGCGCGCAGAATCCCCGCCATGGTGTGGGCGCGCTTTTCCCGGGAGCCCTCGGACTCCATCTGCCGGGTGATGTGATGCTCGATGCGATCAACGACGACGCGGATAACGAAGCTCAGAATGACTGCGATTCCGAGCGTGATGACAATCGATATGGCCACATCCAGACGATGGCTCATCGAGAGTTACCCTCCTGCAGACGACAGGTCTGCGAGCGAAAAATCCTGCGCAGGGCTCGCCACGTGGCGTGCAATGCCACCATGCCCCTCAAGGGCTTCACGGAGCGCGACAACCGCGACCTCAAGCTCAGCCGCACCTGGCGCACGCGTCGTGAGATGTTGGGCCCACATCCCTGGCGACGACAAAAACCGCCACGGACCGTTCGACAAACGCGCGGCCTGGCGCTGCAATTCAAATGCCACCGCCGTCACGACGGGGGCAAGCACAATCCGAGTCAGGATGAGCGCGATGTAGCTGAAATTTCCCGTTGCCCACAACACCACTCCATAGACCCCAACCGACACCACCGATGACACGACTAAAAATGAGGTTCCACAGCGCGGATGGAATCGGGTGTAACCAGCAGCTGCCGCAGCAGTCAACGGAGCACCCGCCTCAAAGGCGGCGATCGTCTGATGTTCTGCACCGTGATACGACAGGATCCCGCGAAATGGGCGGAACATACTCATCACCAGCAACGTGCCCAACAACAGCGCCAGGCGGATGCCCGCGTCAGCGACGATGAACCAGGCGCCGGTGAGCCCAATGCCCTTGGCGATCACAATCGGGACAACGCGAAATGCTGCGATCTCGAGGACGATCCCCACGATTGCCCCGAGTACCACAAGCGTCTTTGCAAACCATCCGAGGGTGATTTCTGGCGCGTCATCCTCATCGGCAGATTCTGCCCACCGCAGACGATCGCCAATTTCCATCGCGCGCTTTCCGGTCAGCAGGGCAACGCGCATCGCATAGACCCCGCGGGCCAAAGGGAGCCGCATCCAACGGCCAGTCGGTCGGTCAAGATCAAAGCCTTCCGATACAATCTCGCCGGTCGCCTCATTGCGGACCGCCACGCCGACACGGCGCGCAGTGCGCATCATCACCCCGCCAGGCAATGCATTGCCGCCGACAAGCTCAACTGGCAGAACATCAGTGGATGGGGCGGAATCAGTCATTCGCACACCATCCTGACAGCTTGCGGCGTGCACGACGTGCACCCCTGGGCCCCCAGACCATCACGGCGCCCACCCAATTACGTCGAGGAACGCAAGGTGATCGACAACTCGACCAGACGCGCCTGGCCCAGATGAGCTGCCTTGAGTGCCTCTTTGGCAAGCCGACTGCTGTCACGTGCTGCGGCGCCCATCCCGCGAATCACTTCGATCTGGAATCCACCACCGACGGTCGCGCTCGCACGATCAAGATCGGCGCCATATGACTGGGTAATTCCCGGCATGTGCGCCAATGCCGTGCCAAGGCGCTCACCCACGTCATCGCCATCATCGGCATGGAGCCGCGCGCGGAAACGGACCTCGTAGACATTCAGCGAAGGTAACACCGTCTCCTACCCTACGTCACTACCCGGCGATTCGGCCCATGTAATGAGCTCTTGATGGGTTACAAGGTCGTGACAGGCATCCAGCGCGACGATCTGGTCATCTGCAGAAATATCCCGAAACCCCTCCCACCGCCACCACCCGTTCATGGCGCAATCGCGGACCACGCCAACACGAAAGTGCCCGTCGTCATATTGGCTCATGGCCAGGTGACACGCAGACAGCGCGGGATGTTGGGCCAGCACCAACACCAGGGTGCCGTCAACATCGACGAGATACGGGCCCGCCCCATCGCTCAACACGACGCCAAGCTCAATGCACACCAATGCATTGTCGAATGCCGATGATGCGCATCTATCGCATCCCCGCGCCGCACGATCGCCTTCCACGGCCGTGATACCCGGCCATCCAATGCGGCCATCTGCACGCCGCATGCCCCACCTGCGGGTGACATCGCTTGCCCCAAGTCGCGCGTCCGGCACTGCCAGCACATCCATCATGCGTCGGATTATGCCCATTCACTCGGCGCCGCCGCGACAGCGATGAGTGTGCGGTTATCCAGAAGCTGGTTCATGACGATCTCGCGGTAGACTAAAAAAGAGAGAAGTCACGCATGAGATCTCGAGCAAGGAGAGCGGAGATGTCAGTTGTCGATAATCTGACGCGGCACGCGAGCCGTCTTGCAGGCGACGTGCAATCCTCGCTCAAACGGGCGCGCATGGAAGGCGAACGCCGCCTCTTGCAGCGGCAGCATCGGTCTGCGCTTGAGGAACTCGGTGCACGCACATATGAGCTCATCCACTCTGGACGAATCGACCTTCCTGAAGTTGCACCAGAGGTCGCGGCGGTCGATCGCAAGTTGTTTGAACTCGATGCGAAAGAACGTGAAATTGCCGCGGCCGACACGGAGCAGGATGCTCCCAGCGCGCCCCCGGATCCAGTTGACGCGGCATTCCCGATGATGGGAAATCACGCGCCAACTCAGCCGGATACTTCACCAGCGCAACATGCGGGCCCGGGATGGGATGCAGCCGATCGCTTTTTCCGCAAGAACACCTAACCGGGAATCGTGCGGACGGGGTCGCGTGACGGTACGTCGTGGCTGTATCCTAAGCAAGGAAATGAGATCTCGCACTTAGGTCGGCCAAGGAGTCGCCGCGTGAGAGCAAAGCACGACATCGAGGGAAACCACAGCTCCGAAACGCCGGCATGCCACCGGTGTGGACTCCCGTTGCTTGCCGATTCCGAGTACTGCCCATTTTGCGAGCGCGCGCTGGTCGAGGGAACCGTGACACGGCTCCTCGGCCACCACGGGATACTTCACCCCGCACCAGGCGAACGCACCGTGCTCGGAGTACCCGAACGCATCCTCTTTCGCATTGGCGCGATAACCTGCCTCGGCATCGCATTGGCCTGCCTCATCATGGCCATCTTGTCGTAAGGCTGGCGCGTCCGAGCACACCGATTCGCGCGGCAGCGATGTGAATGAAGTTGACACGCAGGCACTACGATGCCCGCACCACCGTACGAGGAGTAAGTAGATGAGCAGCCCGAAGGCGTCCTTTGAGACTGGCGATGAAGTGACCGGCCAGTTCCGGTGTGCTTCATGTGATCTGTTGGTGGTCTCGCCATCAGAAAACGATGGCATCCTCGTGCTGGCCCCATGCCCGCTGTGTGGCAGTGACTCCTGGCGGAGCGCCTAAGACAGCCCCGCGAGTGGGTCGACCGTGCCCTCATTGAGAAGGGCAATCAGATCGTCGACCTCGATTGCTGGCAAGGTCTCGAAGTTTGCGCTCCCGCGGGCGGCGAGCTCCATCGTCAGCGCGGCAATCGATTGATAGTCCGGCGCATCGACGACACTCAAAAAGTCGTAGGCGCCGAGCACTGCCCACTGTGAACGCACACGCCCGCCCATTGCTTCAATCTCACGATTGACTTCCAAGAGTCGCTCAGGGGTTGCTTTCAACGTCTGCACCCCTTGCGGGCTCAATGTCGAAAGCAAAATGAACGTCCGCATGTCTCACCTCGACCGACGGGCCCCCTGCAGCACAGGGGGTTCTGCGCATAGTCTGACATCCCGCGACGAGAAAGGCCGTCGAGGGGCTACACTCCCGGTAGTGTTGACATTTACCTCGAGGTGACTATGCGCGAAGCCGATCCCACGCTCAACCCGCTGCAACGTGCGCTCTTGGGCTACGACCCGACGGCCCTTGAGACCAACCTGCTTGAGTGGACCCGCGAGCGCTGGAACTGGGCCTCACGTGGCATGGTCTACGCGCGCAAGGAAGCTGCCGAAACCGTTGAGGGAGTCTCTGGCGTTCGGAGCGACGAAGGAAAACTGGTGCTGGAAGTCGCCGCCCGCGTCGCAATCGCCGAGCGAGAATTGCTGATCCGAGGCCTTGCGGAGCTTCTGCCACAGTGGTTGGAATCGACCTATGGCTTGGCTCCGGGCGGGAATCGCGCGCCGGCCGACGACAAGTAGTCGCATGATTTGAGGGGGCTATCCCTCGGACTTCGGTTCGAGCGGATAGCCGGCTGCGACCCACGCATCCCAGCCGCCAACAACAACTCCGACGCGGGATTTCCCGTTGTCAAATGCCCACAAGGCGATCTTCATACTGGTCGCCTCACCGGGGCGGTCGCAGTAGAAAATGAGTTCCCGATCATCGGGAAGACCTGCGATCTGGGCTTCAAACTCTTGCGGATCGATGCGCACTGATTTGCGGATCTGCTCGGTCGCATCACGGTAGCCAAGCTCCCGCACATCGACCGGTTGCACCGAATCACCCATGCGAAATGCCGCATAGAGATCGACTGGCTGCCAGCGCGAGACGTCATCCCAGGCCATGCGCTCTCCCCCCTTGTTTTTTCAGTCAACGCAATCGCATACACGCTAACACCCAGACACACCGAGAGCGGTGTGACGACATGTCGCACCGGGCGCTTTGCACTGGTTCCCAAGGTATTTATCCTCGCAAAAGGTCCAAAATCGAGCCTGCATGCCCTGCGGTTTTGACCTTGTACAAGGCGTGCTCCAGCGTGCCGTCGGGACCGATCACAAATGTGCTGCGCTCAATGCCCATGTAGGTACGCCCATACATCGACTTCTCGACCCACACCCCATACGCCTGGGCAAGTACGTGCTCAGGGTCTGAGAGCAAGGTGAACGGGAGACCGTGCTTATTGCGAAATTTGACGTGACTCGCGATCGAGTCCGGACTGACCCCAATGACCCGCGTACCCGATGCATCAAACTCGGCAATCTCATCGCGAAAGCCACACGCCTGTGTCGTGCATCCGCTCGTGTCATCCTTGGGATAGAAATAGAGCACAACTCGGGTACCCGACAGATCCGACGAGGACATGGTTGTGCCATCGTCGGCCTGCAATAAAAATGCAGGTGCAGGGTCTCCTTGAACAAGTCGTGTCATAAGCGTCGCTCCTTGAGATGGAATGTGTCATCGAAGATAACGTGTTGATCGAGCCCACGGGCACCGAACCGCCCGCACCGCATATCCGCTCCGCTATCCCCGGTGATGCCGCTGTGATTGGGCCTCTTGTCGCCGATGCCTTGCAGGCAAAATATGCACCCACTCTGGGCGCACGTGCTGCCACGGCACTGACCCATCTTCTCAACGAGGATCTGCACCACCCCGACCACGGCTACTGGGTATTCGAGCGGGATGGGCACATCGCCGGCACCGTCCATATCGCACACGCCGAACACGAACCACCGCATGGTGTCGCACGACGCCTTGCCGCAATCATCGGATGGCCGCGAGCGATCTGGTCGCTGGCAGTCTTATCGACACTCGCCCACGGGCCACTCGGAAGGGACGAAATCTATGTCGGTGAGCTCGCGGTCACGCCCAGCGCACGACGGCAAGGGATTGCCTCTGCGCTGATGCACCACGTCATCGCACAGGCATCCCTCGCACACAAATCGCACATTACGTTGTGGGTAACCGATGACAATACGGCGGCACTCGCGCTGTATGCACGCATGGGCTTCACGCACGTCGGCCACAGGACATTTCGTCTTAGCCGAAGAGTGTTTGGCTCCTCGGGGGCACAGCTCCTTGAATACCGCCTCCCTCCCGCCGGCGATTCATAGCACCCACACTCACCACGAAGGAGATATAGAACGACCCCCGGGGAAATCCTGAGGGTCGTTCCGTAGCGAGACGATAAGCCGGATTCTGTCGTGGACAGCCATCTATCTGGGACACCTGTTGCCAGATGCCTCATGCGACCGACCTGGAACTGGGCGAGCAACCCGTGACGTTCCGATTTGGTCTTGCACCGAGTGGGGTTTACCCAGCCGACCTGTCACCAGGCCGCTGGTGCGCTCTTACCGCACCTTTTCACCATTACCGCAGACACTGTCTGAGGCTGTTTCGTTTCTGTGGCACTTTCCCTGAGGTTTCCCTCGCTGGCCGTTAACCAGCACCCTGCTCTGCGGTGTCCGGACTTTCCTCGAACCACATATACATGGTCCGCGACTGCCTATCTCGCAATACAGCGAGTCTAGCGCGGTCGCGGACCACTCAACAGATGGCTTACAGGTTCCGCAGCACCCCAACCACACGGCCCGCAATATGGAGATCCTCGTGTACTTCGATGGGCGCGAAGTCGGGATTCTCTGGATGCAGTACGACATGGTCGGCTTTGCGCTCAAAGCGCTTGACCGTTGCTTCCTCGCCGATCATCGCCACGATAATCTGACCATTTTCGGCATTCGGCTGGCGACGTACCGCGACAAGATCACCATCCAAAATCCCTGCATCACGCATCGACAACCCCGTCACCCGCAACAGAAAATCAGCAGCAAATGGGGTATGGACCCAATCTTCAACTTGCTCATCGGCAAGTCGGGGAACCCCGGCCGCGACTGCCCCGACGAGGGGCAATGCCGCCACCCCCGATCCCATCGATCCGACTGATGAGCGGCGTGACGTCTGGGATTTGCGCACATTCATTGCGCGGGGCTTGGATGAATCACGACTCAAGTAGCCACCATCAGTCAGCTTCGCGAGATGCGCGTGCACCGTTGATGGTGATGCGAGTCCCACGGCGTTACCGATTTCTCGGACCGTCGGGGGGTATCCGGTTTCATCACAGTGCTGCGAAATGAACTCCAGGATCTCGGCTTGACGGCTGCTGAGATTTTCCATCACGTCCCTTCAGTCAAGGTATCCACAGGGGCGAACGTGTGTTCCATCTGGAAGGTAGCAAGCCACTTCGGACAACTCCACCCACATTTCTCCACAATCGGGTGCTCGAAGTCGGTATTCTCTACCGACGCTGCGCGCCAGTGGCGGAATTGGTAGACGCGCAAGGTTGAGGGCCTTGTGACCCTAGGGTCGTGGAGGTTCAAGTCCTCTCTGGCGCATACAACGCCCATCCAGTCGCATGATTGGATGGGCGTGCGTGCATTCAGGCCGCAGTCGGCCGACAGATCACGGCGGCCAGCAATGCCATCAAAACGGCGAGAACGTATGCCGCGTTGCCTGACGCGAGATCACCCAGAATGCGTCGTCACAGCGGCTGCCGGACGGACACGCCTCGCAGCGGGGTTTTTGCGCACCATCACGCCGTCCGCCGCATCAAGGGCGAACACGCACATCGTGCGGCTAGATGGCCTCGATGAGGCCGAGGATCCACCCGAGAATGTAGACCTGGATCACGCCACCGAGATACAAGGCGATGGAAAGACCGATCACTGCGGCGAAGGATCCTGCGAACTTGACTGGGAACGATTTAATCACGGCGCGTAGCCTACCTATTCACGCGGACTTCTTACAGAGGGACGTTCGAACGCAGTCGGGCAGTCATGCGGCCCTACCTCGACCCCGAATGGGTCTAGGGGTGCTTGTAGAGCAAGTAGGTCGAGATGAAAAACAAGACCGCAACCACCACGGTGATGCGATCGAGGTTCTTCTCCACAATTGCCGATGAGCCGCCATAGCTTCCACTCGTCGACCCCACGCCAAAGGCCCCAGAAAGGCCGGCGTCACGCCCTGAGTGCAAGAGCACCATCAGCACAAGGACGGCGCACACAATTGAGTGGAAGATCACAAAAACAGCGGTCATCGCCTACACGCTACCATCACAGGCCAGGACAATTTGTCGATTTGTTGATTTTCTCGTGCCCGAACAGCGAACTGGACACGCATGCCCACACTCCCCGAGAACCTTGAGGCGCTCCCGCTCCTCAACCCTCCCGCCTTTCCCCACTGTTTTGTCTGTGGGCCCGAAAATGACCATGGGCTGGGGCTGAAGATCTACCGCGATGGCACCGACGCGGTTGCCACCTACACCCCCTGCGCCCATCAAGAGGGCTATCCCGATCGATTTCACGGTGGCCTCGTCGGACTGCTCGTCGATGAAATGCTCGTGTATGCAGGGGCGCCGCACAACATCTGGGGGATGACGGCAAAGGTGCGATATTGGCTGCGCCAACCGATACCGATTGGCGCACCGCTTGTCTTACGCGGGCGATTGACCCAAAAAAGCGAGCGTGGCTTTCGCGCAGTTGTCTCAATTCATCTTCCCAACGATCAACTCGCCGCAGAAGGCGAAGGGATGTGCGTGGTGTGGTCGCAACTACCTGCCTCTGATGCAACTGACGACACTCCGTCGAGTTCATAGCGCTCATGGATATCCGCTCACTCAATGACGCAATCCCGTTTGTGACTGCCGATGGGAGCACGATTCGCAGCCTGCTCGATCGCACAAATGCGCCGGTGGCCAACCAGAGCCTTGCCGAAGCCCATATCCCTGCAGGGACCTCGACCCAACGACACTTCCATCGCGTTGCCGAGGAGCTCTATTTCCTTCTCGAAGGGGAAGGTGTGATGGAAGTTGATGGAGTCACACGAACCGTTGGTCCGGGCGATGCAATTCTGATTCCTCCGGGTGCATGGCACCAACTCACCGCGACACCGAGCGCAGATATTCGGATGCTGTGCTGCTGCAGCCCTCCGTACTCCCATGACGACACCTTCTTCACCGCATAACACCCCCATCACCGCACCGGGGCTGACCCTGCTGCCGATTGATCGTGCGGGGGCACGCAGCATCCTGATTGCCCTGCCGGCCGACGACAGCATATGGGGGCCCGAATATCCCACCGATGGGTCACTTGCCTGCGCAGCGGCGGTGATCACCGCAGACGACGAAGGCCGCACCGATCCCTTCGGCGCATTTTGGATCCGTCGCGACCTCGATGAGACCATCGTCGGGGACGTGATCTTTCACGGGCCTCCCGATGAGCGCGGCATCATCGATATCGGCTACGGCCTGATTCCCGCAGCCCGCGGCGCAGGACTCGCAACGCGGGCGGTCATCGCCATGATCGAGTGGGCATTTACTGATCCAACGGTCACTCGAGTGACCGCGAACACCACCGACGACAACCTTGGATCGATCGGCGTCATGCACCGTGTGGGTATGAATGTCACCCATGGCCCGGGCGGATTGATGCGTGGTGTCGCACTTCGCGGGTTTTGGAAGGCCCCTGATGACGTTGATCTCAACGCGGGGCCCGTATCCCACTAGGATGATTGCGACTAGTTACCGCAACGAGGAGCACGCGTGGCATCGCAGCTAATTCGGATCGGCCACAGCCCTGACCCTGACGACGCATTCATGTTCTATGCGCTCGCCCAGGACTTGATCCCATTGAATGGGTTCCGGGTTGAACACATTCTTCGCGATATTGAGACACTGAACCGTTGGGCGGTCGACGGACAGCTCGAGGTCACTGCGATCTCGGTGCACGCCTACGCCTATGTCGCCGATAAGTACCGACTCCTGCCGCACGGCGCATCAATGGGCGAGAAGTATGGCCCGATGGTCGTTGCCCGCGAAGAGTTTGATCCAAAGACCCTCCCCCAGCGTCGCGTCGCGGTGCCGGGAACTTGGACGAGTGCCTTTCTCGAATTACAGCTGGCGATCGGCCGCATCGAAAATCCCGTCATCGTGCCATTCGATGAGATCCTCGATGTCGTCGCGTCGGGCGAAGTGGATGCCGGCCTCGTGATTCATGAGGGGCAGTTGACCTACCAAACCCAAGGCCTGATCAACATCCTCGATCTTGGCGAGTGGTGGCACGAGCTCACCGGTGGGCTTCCTCTTCCACTGGGCGCAAATGCAGTTCGCCGCGACGTTGGCGATGATGAGACGCTTGCGCGCTTGTCGCACCTGTTGCGCGACAGCATCGCGTACGCACTCGATCACCGTCAGCCAGCCCTTGTGCACGCGGAACAGTTTGGTCGCGGATTGGATATGGACCTGGCCGATAAATTTGTCGGGATGTATGTCAATGAGCGCACGCTCGATTACGGCGATGACGGCCGCGAAGCGGTGTCTGAATTGCTGCGTCGTGGCGTCGCTGCTGGACTGATTGACCGCGACGTCCCCGTGGACTTCATCGAGGATTAAGCACATGACCGCGCGCGATTGGGACGCCGAAATTGACCGGTGGACCGAACGCTTTCGCGAGATTGCCGACCCCCCGGAGCCATTTGCAACCGCGCTCCGGGAGGGTTGGACTCCCGAGGCCCGTCAGACGCTGATTGATGAGGCGTCCACCTACGCAGAGCACACCGAAGGATTACTGGCCCAAATCACTTCGGCCGGCTGGGATCTGGTGCGGTTCGATGCGAAATTTGGCAGCTGTGGGACATGTGAAAAATATGTCGGTAGGGCGTACTCACTCACCGGCGAGCACCCTGAATTGCCATCGCCCCCGCCACTTCCGATCTGCCCTGCGTGCCGCCATACTCTGAACCTTTTGACGCCATTTTTTCTCCAGAGCACCGGGCGCGACATCGATGATCTGGCCGCAGAATCGGTGCCATTTGACGAGCGCGATCGGTGAGCCAAGACCCCGTCGTCCCGTCCCGATTTACGCCTCCTGCTGCCGCCCCGCTCCGGCTCGGGGCGATCATGCGGATCGCGCTCGAGATGTATCGCGCGGCGCCGGGCGCAGTCCTCGGAATTGCGCTGATCAGCACGGTCCCCAATCTGGTGCTCTCGGTCGGTGGGCAACTCGCCTATGGAACCCACTCAGGCACCCGCGCGGTGATGCAGGGGCTGTTGAGCCTGCTTCCGCAGTTGTTGCTGGGACCACTTTCCATCGCCGCAACGGCGGTCATCGCAATGCAGTTGTTTGCCGGAATGCCCGCCCATGCAGGAAGCGCGCTTGAACGGGTTGGCCTCCGCTTTTGGCCACTTGCCGCTGTGGTGGTCGTGAGCTCCGTGGGAATTGTCATCGGCGGACTCGCGCTCTTGATCCCGGGTATTTATCTTGCCGTCGTATGGCTATTTGCGCCCATTGTCGCTGTTGTCGAGTCACTTGGTCTGCGCAGCGCCCTCGCGCGGAGTGCAGCCCTCGCAAAGGGTGCGTTCTGGTGGCTGTTGGCCGGATATCTTGCCATTCAGATCACCGTTGCGCTCGGGGCGCTTGTTCTGACGGACCTTGTGGACTTGACGCTGACATCCATCAACGGGGATAGTGGAATTGTTCTTCGGGGGCTGGCGACATGCCTTGCCTGGACCGTCGTCACTCCCGTCGCAAGCCTCGGCGTGAGTCTGATGTACCTGAGCCGGCGAGTATCTGAGCGCGGAAGCTGGCCAGCACCGTAGCGTCCGTCACGCGCGGCATTACCGAATCATTACCGTTCCTGCGCCAAGTCTTATGCATTCGATTAACCGTTCCTAACACTCGGTTGCGACAGTGCTTGCATGGCTACCGCATTGAACGACCTCACCCCCTCGACGACCCTCCGGCTTCCACGTGCGGCCGATCGTCTGAGCCTTACCCGAATTGAACTGTTTTACGATCTCCCCGATACAGATCGACAAATGCTCGAACACCGTCTCCCCATCGTTCGCTGGCAGCGCGGTTCAGACACACCCGAAGCGCTCCTACGCCCCGACCACCTCTATGTGATCCGCTCAGGCCACGTCGCAGAATTCGACACCACCGACTCCGGACACGAGGTGATGACCTCGATCCTCGATGAGGGTTGCGTCTATTCGACCCTTGGCAGTACCCACACTCCATCCATCACCGCGTTGAAAGACGCAGCAATCTCTCCCCTGTCAGGACAGACCCTCGAGGCATTGATCTCCAGATATCCAAAGCTGGGGCGCAATCTCGCCCACGTGCTCTCCCAGCGCGTCGCTGCGCTTTCGACAACGACTGCGCTGATCAGCGAAATGCGTGTCGAGGACCGCCTGCGGGCCCGCGTGTATCAGCTCGGGGATCGTTTCGGTATCGCCAATGCGCAGGGGATCGAGGTACGTCTGGATCTCACCCATGCCCAATGGGCATCACTTGTCGGTGCATCGCGTGAGGCGGTCACCACCGGGCTTGCCAAACTCCGCGCAAATGGACAGATCACCATGGATGGACGCATCATCACCATTCCGTGGCATGCGGTTCCCCCCGTCGCGCCTGCGCGCGCTGCGTAATCGGGACCCCCGCGGGAGCGCACATTCCCTCGCGGGGTCACCCCAACCCACCGGCTGCGCCTAAATACCCGCCTGCGAGAGCGCGGCAAGCTGGGTGCGAAGTCCCGCAAGCCGGTGCGTCAGTGCAACAGCGTTCCCGCTGTGCGCAAATCCGGTGATCGCAATCATCTCTGAGACGACCGCACTCAAGGGTCCAATTACCGCGTGACGCTGGGTCTCGAGCCGCGCGTCATCAACTTGTTCCGCAGACAACCGGGCAAGTTCTAACTGTGCCCGTCTCAGCGCACCATCAAGGAGTGGGGAAATCGCCTTCGCTTGGGCAGATGTCAGGGTGGGGCCATTCCCCGAGAGGGCGTTGACAAAATCGCGAAGTGAGGCAGTCGCGGCAGCCGAGTCATTGAGAAATGTTTGCGGACCAACGATCGTGGTGTGCGGGAATGTCGTCGTCGGTGTGGAGAGCGAGGACGTGCCGCATCCGCACAGCGCAAAGAGTGCGGGAACCGTCAGTGCCGCCGCCCACGCGCAGAGTCGCATTCGCCGTGTCATGTGGTGTGCCATTGATCTAGGGATGATTGTTTCACGCCTCTCGGCCAGACCGGCGGGAAGGTGGTCCGACGACGCAGTGGTCAACGCCTTGAGGCCGAGCACAAAAGGTGACGCGGCAGTCCTGTGCCGCGTCACCCATTCACGCTGCCTACGGAATCAGCACCAACTTGCCGCGCGCATGCCCCGTCTCCGATGCACGATGCGCATCGGCGGCACGGGCAAACGGGAAGACCTCCTGCACGAGCGGACGCAGTGCGCCCGAGGTGACAAGCTCGGCAATCTGCGCCATCTGAGCGCCGCTCGGATGCACCAGCATGTTCGTGCCGCGGACACCATGGGCATCCGCATCTTCTTGCGGAAGCGGTCCAAGAATGGACACCATGATTCCGCCTCTGCGCAGCACCCCCCATGAGCGCTGGCGAGTCTCTCCACCTATGCACTCGAGCACCACATCCGCATCGTGCACGACGTCCTCAAATTGGGTGGTTGTGTAATCGATCGGAAGGTCCACACCGAGCTCACGCAAGGTGTCCTGATTGCTCGTTGATGCGGTCCCTGCCACCCGGGCCCCGCGCGCCTTGGCGATCTGCACCGCGAGCGATCCGACGCCACCTGCTGCGGCGTGGACCAAAATCAACTGGCCCGCAGCGAGCTCTGCAATCTCAATTGCCTGCAGCGCGGTGAGCGCGGCAAGGGGCAATGAGGCGGCCTCAACGTGGGTGATGTTGGAGGGCTTGTGTGCCAAATCGGCAGCCGGCGCTGCCACGTACTCGGCATATCCACCTGCGACCTTGGGAAACAACGGAAGGCCAAAGACCTCATCGCCGACGGCGAATCCGTCAACACCCGCCCCAACTGCCTCCACAACTCCGGAAATATCCCAGCCCAGAATGACCGGCGGCGCGACGCCACGACTCGCCATGAGCCCACCGCTGCGTCGCGTCTTCCAATCAACGGGATTGATACCCGCTGCCTCCACGCGGACGAGAAGCTCCCCGTCGCCCGCCTCCGGACGCGGCACCTGCTCAAGCCGCATTTGCTCTGGATCGCCCCACTCATGGGTCACCAGTGCGCGCATCGTATCTGCCATCAATTGCCTCCACAAAACGCCGATTCGTCAGTGCAAAGACTATCGGGTTGCCCAACCTGCATCCACGCCGCGAGCCCGTTACAGGCGCGCTCGGCGCCGCGAGGAACCTCTGTGCGGTCGGTAGACTGACCTGGTTCCGTGATTCCGTAATGAAAGGTGCGCGTGCCCGCCGAACTCGCTCCCGACCAATTGGTCGTGACAACTCTCCGCACACTGTCAATCGACGCTGTGCAACGTGCAAACAGCGGACACCCTGGCGCACCAATGGGACTCGCGCCGGTGGGATGGATGCTTTTTGGCCACCACCTTCGCTTCGATCCCACCGATCCCGCATGGACCAACCGCGACCGCTTTGTGCTGTCACCGGGCCACGCCTCGGCACTGTTGTATTCACTGCTCCATGTGACTGGATACGCGCTCTCACTTGAGGATCTCGAACAGTTTCGCCAGTGGGGATCGGCGACTCCCGGCCACCCAGAGCGGGGCGATACGCCGGGGGTGGAGGTCACCACCGGTCCGTTAGGGCAAGGTTTTGCCAACGCGGTCGGGCTCGCCCTCGCCGAACGTCTGCTCGCCGAAGAGTTCAACCGCGACGGGCACACCGTGGTCGACCACCGCACCTGGTGCATCTGCTCAGACGGGGACCTGATGGAAGGGATCTCGTACGAAGCGGCCGCTCTGGCAGGCCACCTCGCACTCGACAAGCTCACCGTCATTTATGACGACAACTCCATTAGCTTGGATGGTCCAACTGCGCTCTCATGGAGCGAGGATGTGCCGATGCGGTTCGCTGCCGCGGGGTGGCGTGTGCTCGAAATCAGTGATGGCAACGATCTTGCGCACATCGACGAGGTGCTGACCCAGGCCCAACGCGCTGATGGGCGACCGACGCTCGTGGTCACCAAGACGCATATCGGCTTCGGCTCCCCGTCCAAGCAGGACAGCTCCTCCGCACATGGCTCACCCCTCGGCCCCGAAGAGGTTGCAGCCACCAAGCGCGCCTACGGATGGCCCGAGGATGCGCAGTTTGCAATCCCGCCTGATGTTGCGAGGTGGGCAGCGCATATGCAGGCGCGGGGCACACGACTCAATGACGAATGGCAGACGTTGTTTGCCGACTACACCGCCGCTCATCCTGCGTTGGCAGATGACTTCTTGCGTCGTGTCGACGGGCTCTTGCCGATTGACTGGGACGCCGATATTCCCAGCTTTGCCGAGGGTGAATCGATTGCCACGCGTGCATCCGGAGGCACGGTGCTCAATGCGCTGGCTCGCCGGATTCCGGAACTTGTGCAGGGCGCGGCTGACCTTTCGAGCTCGACAAACACCACCATCAAGGACAGTAGCGACGTCACCTCCACCAACTTCGCCGGTCGCAACCTGCGATTTGGGGTGCGAGAGCATGCGATGGGCGGCATCACCAATGGACTCGCGGCGCACGGTGGGATCCGTCCGGTCTGTTCGACCTTTCTCATATTTTCCGATTACATGAAAAACACGATCCGGATGGCGGCGCTCCAGCATCTGCCGGTCGTATTTGTCTACACCCATGATTCGGTCGGCGTCGGCGAGGATGGACCAACCCACCAACCCGTCGAGCAACTCGCAGGGTTGCGGGCAATCCCCGGGCTCGTGGTGCTGCGTCCAGCCGATGCGACAGAGGTTGTCGCCGCCTGGACGACCGCAATCGAGCGCACCACTGGACCGACGGTGCTTGTGTTGTCGCGGCAAGGGCTCCCGACGCTGCCACCGATCGCTGGTGCATCGCGGGGTGGCTATGTCGTTGCAGATGGGAACGACTGCATTTTGCTCGCCACCGGGAGTGAGGTGCAGGTGGTCATGGCCGCCCGCACAGTGCTCGCCGAGCGCGGAATCTCCGCACGCGTGGTAAGCCTTCCGAGTTGGGAACTCTTTGCGGCCCAAGATCAGGCGTACCAGCACGAGGTACTCCCACCATCGATGACCAAGCGAGTGGCGATTGAAGCTGCCGCATCGCTTGGGTGGCATCGCTTTACCGGGCTCGAGGGAACGGTCATTGCGATCGATCGATTTGGCGCATCCGCACCAGGCGACCAGGTGATGGAACACCTCGGCATCACCGTCGACGCCGTCGTCGACGCCGCAGGCCGGCTGTTCTCATAAGGTGGGCGCGCCCCCTCCTATCGACACAGACTGTCGTATGAGGAGGGGTGTGCGTACGCCCCGCCCCATGCTCTGTCAACAATTCGTCTCGTGCAAAACCGGAGCACTCCGCCATCGGGCTCCCGATCTTCCCGCGGTATCGCTGCCCAGAAAGGAGATGTCATGGACATCGCAATAGTTGGCTTCGGACGTATGGGGCAAGGGATTGCGGGGCGCCTGATCGACCATGGCCATCGCGCCATCGTGTGCGATCCCGCCGCCACACGCGGCCAGGTGGCAGAACTTGGTGCCGAGGGCCCCTTTGCAATCGGTCAGATTGCACACCTGCTGACCGGACCTCGCATCGCGTGGGCAATGGTGCCATCGGGCGACGTGACTGAGTCGGTACTGAGTGAGTTGTTGCGGACGCTGTCACCAGGAGACATCTTGATCGATGGTGGCAACTCTAACTTTCGTGATTCCCAGCGCCATGCCCAACAGGCGCGCGAAGTTGGCATTCACTTTTTGGACATTGGCGTCAGTGGAGGCATCTGGGGGCGCAACGAGGGGTTTGGATTAATGGTCGGTGGGTCCGCGGAGGCATATGCCCACATCGAGCCGCTGCTTGTCAACCTCGCTCCGGCAGAAGGGGGTCTCGTGCACGCGGGTGGCAGCGGGGCTGGTCACTTCGTCAAAATGGTGCATAACGGGATTGAATATGGCCTCATGCAGTCCTACGCCGAGGGCATCGAGATTCTTGACGCCTCGGAATTCAATCTCGACTTGGCTGCGGTCACCGATGCATGGCGACACGGGACGGTCATTCGTTCCTGGCTGCTTGATCTGGCGGCGGCGGCACTTGCGCGCGAGCCCCATCTGGACTCGCTCGATGATTACGTGGAGGACTCCGGCGAAGGTCGCTGGACGGTCCAAGCAGCGATCGACACCAATGTCCCCGCGCCGGTGATTACCTTGTCGCTGCTTGAGCGCATTCGCTCGCGTCAAGACACCAGCTTTAGCGCCAAAGTCGTCTCGGCCCTGCGGCGAGAGTTCGGTGGACACGCGGTCAAGTCCTCCTCGTGAGTACGCAGATGACCCCTGACTCACATTCCCAACCGGTCTTTGACCTTGGCGCACGGCTCTCGCGCACGCCACCACCCGCCGCAATCGTGATCTTTGGCGCGTCGGGTGACCTTGCACGGCGCAAGCTGCTCCCGGCGCTCTACAGCCTTGCGCTCCAACAACTCCTGGCTCCGGAAATGACCATTATCGGCGTGGCTCAGAGGGAGTTAACCGATGAGCAATTCCACGAACAAATGCGTCAAGCCATCGTCACTCATGGAAGTCAGGCAAGTGTCGACGACGATATTTGGGAGGGGTTTTCGCGACGGCTGCGATATCTGAGTGCGGATTTTAGCGATCCCACAACATATGAACGGATTCGCGACACCTTAATCGCACTGCCACATGCCCACCATCAATTCGGCAATCGCCTCTTCTATCTGGCCACGGCGCCGAAGTTCTTTCCCATCATCGCCGAAGGCCTTGGAGATGCGGGGTTGGCCGAAGAGGCCCCGAATGCGTTCAGCCGTATTGTCATCGAGAAGCCATTCGGCAACGATCTCGAAAGCTCAAGAGCCCTCAATCGGCGACTCGGTGCAGTTTTTCAGGAGACCCAGACCTTCCGAATTGATCATTACCTCGGCAAGGAAACAGTCCAAAACCTGCTCGTGCTGCGTTTTGCCAATGCCATTTTTGAGCCAATCTGGAATCGGCGCTATGTCGATCACGTGCAGATCACTGTCGCAGAAGACCTTGGAATGGAAAATCGCGGTGCGTATTACGACCAAAGCGGTGCCCTGCGCGACATCGTGCAAAACCACATCTTCCAAGTGCTCTCACTGATCGCAATGGAGCCTCCGGCACGGTTTGATAGCCGAAGCGTGCACGATGAGAAGGTCAAAGTCCTTCGGGCCATTCCCGCGATCACCGCAGAGGATGCCTCCGATAGTGCGGTGCGCGGACAATACCGATCAGGCTTTATCGCCGGCGAGCCGGTCCTTGGGTATCGAGAGGAGACCGGAGTACCTGAAGGGTCGAATACCGAGACCTTTGTCGCAATGCGCCTGACCGTGGAGAACTGGCGTTGGGCGGGAACACCGTTTTACCTGCGCACGGGCAAGCGTTTGCCCCGGCGCACCACCGAGGTTGCGGTGCAATTTAAACCCGCACCGCATTTGCCCTTTGCACACACTGTCGCCGAGACAACGGCGCCGAACCTCTTGATTTTGCGGATCCAGCCCGATGAGGGCGCCTCACTGCGTTTTTCGGCAAAGGTTCCCGGGCCTCGGGTCGATATCCGTGATGTGAGTATGGACTTCCAATATGGGAATGCATTTCTCACACCCAGCGCGGAGGCCTATGAACGATTGCTCCTCGATGCCCTCCTTGGTGATTCAACCCTCTTTGCACGATGGGACGAAGTTGAGCGGGGATGGGAGATTGTCGATGAACTTCTCTCCTTGTGGGCGACGACAGCAATTCCCGCAGCGAACTATGCCGCCGGTGCCTGGGGGCCAAAAGAGGCGGACGCACTCGTGCGTAGAGATGGTCGAGAATGGCGTCGGCTGTGACGAAAACGCTGCAATCTGAGACCTGGGACGGACATGTCCTCAACGTTGCCGAGCTGCAGCGCGCACTACATGAGCTTCGGCCGCGCAATCCCGATGGCAGCTCCATCGCGCTTGCGGCAGTGCTCAATCTCGTCGCGATCGCCAATGGGCACACCGCCACGGAAATCGATGCGCTCATCAGCACGCTGAACCATCAGCCCTCACGAGCAATCATCATTGAACGGATTGCCACCGGTGATGGGATTGACGCGCATCTTGCGGCGCGCGCGCAGCTGAGTCGTCCCACGGGTGTTGCAACGCGGATCGAGCTACTCCAGCTGCAATTACACGGGCCTGCGGTGGCAGGCGCAGCAAGCGCTGTCGAGGCGCTCATACGTCCAGATCTTCCGGTATTTGTCCTCTGGCCGGGGACTATTGCCCCCACCGATCCACTTTTTGGCGCAATTGCATCTCGGGCGGATCGCTTGATTACCGAGGTGCCCCGTGCCGACGGGGCCGACGCGATACACCGGCTCTCGGATCTGGTCGCCACAACCCGCCCTGCGGTGACTGATCTCGCCTGGGCAGCACTGACCCCGTGGCGACAACTCATCAATCAGATCATCACCCAGGAACATCTCGATGGCATTCGCGATGGCGCGACCATCACCATCGCTCACAGCACGCTCCAACCGACCGTTGGCACACTGCTGTTTGCTGGTTGGCTGTGTGACAGCGCGGGAACGGCGGTCGGCGTCGATTTTCGCAGTGATCTGTCACCGGGTGATCCGAGGGTCACGGGAATTGAGATCAGCATCCCGCGTCACCACACCATCACCATTCAACGCGTCACCGGGCGCGCGGCAGCAGCCATCACCGTGGTGGAGGACGACGGGGCGACAACTGAGTCCGTACTTCCACTTCGCGAGCCCACCCGCGCAGAGCTGTTAACCGGTGAGCTGCAGCTGCAACGTCGCGACCTCCCGTTCGAGCGCGCGCTTTCACACGCCCTACGCATCTGTCGCGCATGACCGCCCCCTCGGTTCTTGTCGCTGCCGACACAACCCAGCTCGTCGATGCCGCGACGGGAATCATCACCCAGGCGCTCTCGGATATTCCACCCGGCACACATCGCTCGATCGCACTCGCTGGAGGATCAACTCCGCGCGCGATTTATGCCGGACTTGTCGAGGCCCCGATTGAATGGGACCGGGTCACCATCCTTTTCGGAGATGAGCGCTGCGTGCCGCCGGATGATCCACGCGCCAATTACCGGATGGCCTGCGAGGCCCTGCTTGATCACATCGTAATCCCTCGGGCAAATATTCACCGCATCCCGGGCGAGCTCACACCACGCGCGGCCCAACAGCAGGCGGAGCGCGACCTTCGTGCAGTTCTTGGTGTGGGCTTCCCTGCCATCGATTTGGTGCTTCTCGGGATCGGCGCAGATGGACATACGGCTTCGCTGTTTCCCGGCGGCCCTGAGCTGGCACCGACCGATGCACTCACCGTGCTCGCGCACCGCCCTGAGCTCGATGCCCCATGGCGCGTCTCCATGAGCCTGCCCCTCTTGCAGGCCGCGCGCACCACACTGATGATCGCCGACGATCCCGGCAAGGCGCCTGTGGTCGCTCGCGCGATCGCAGGCGACCCCGCCCTCCCCGCCGCACTCGCCCATTCACCCTCAGGCGTGTGCCAGTGGCTGATTAGTCGCGCAACAGCGTCCGATGTCCCGGAAGCGCAGCAAACTCCTCTGCCTTACGGGTCGGGCCGAACACCACCACCAGGTCCTTCTCATTGAGCACTGTGTCTTGGGTGGCGTAGGTAAATCGCCCTCCAGGACGTTTCACGCACAGCACGGTGATGTCGTACTTTTGACGCACCCCGGTGTCGGCGATCCGCTTGTTGACGAACTCGGTTGGGACGGTCGCCTCGATCAGCACAAATTCGGTGTCGAGCTCGACATAATCGATGGTTCGCCCGGACATCGTGTGGGCGACCCGCACACCCATGTCGCGTTCAGGAAACACCACATTGTGTGCACCCACGCGCTGCAAAATTGCACCATGTTGGGTGGTGATGGCCTTGGCCCAGATCATCGGTACCCCGAGATCAACCAGCGCATAGGTCGCCATGATGCTGGCCTGAATGTCATTGCCGATGGCAACAACTGCCATCCCGAAGTCGTCAGCACCAATCTGGCGCAGTACCTCAACCGTCGTGGCGTCAGCCTCAACCACCGTCGCAAGATCACCCGCGCATTTGCGCACCACGGAAGGGTCGGAGTCAATGGCAAGGACCTCATGTCCGAGGCGCGTCATTGTTTGGGCAAGCGCTTGTCCGAACCGCCCGAGTCCAATCACCAAAACTTGCTCTTTATTAGCCAACGAGGGGTCGCTCCTCAGGGTAGGAGAACAAACGCTCACGCTCATGCACGCTGAGTGCAACCGCAAGCGTCAGTGGGCCAATGCGCCCGAAATACATCAATGCAATTTCAATCAACTTCCCGGCCACACCAAGGTGTGCGGTAATACCCGTAGACAACCCAACATTTGAAAATGATGACACGACCTCGAAGAGGCATTGATCAAGGTTATAAGGGGTCAAGACCATCAGCGCGAGCGTGGCAAAGAGAATGATGTTCACCGCAATAAATGCCACAGAAAAACTCTGACGCAAGATCGAGCTGGGAATCGCGCGACGGAAGGCCTCCGCAGGACGACCGCCCCGCATCTCGCTGATCACGATGATCATCAGCACCGCAAAGGTCGCCAATTTCAGACCACCGGCGGTCGATCCGCTCCCACCACCCACGAACATCAGCATGTCGCCGACCACGCGTGTTTGCCCATGCATTTCGCCCACGGGAAGCGTGGAGAAACCTGCGGTACGAAAATCAATCGAGGTAAACACGGCCGAAAAGATGCGATTCGGAATGCTCAACGGGTGCAATGTGTGTGGGTTTGCCCACTCCATTGCGCCAATTGCACACGCGCCCAGTGGCGTCAAAATTCCCGCAGTGGCAAGCGTGAGCTTGCTGTGCAGTGTCCAGGTGTGCGGGGAGCGCAACCGGCGACGTACATCCAGCCAGATCGGGAATCCGATTCCCCCGATAATGATGCCAATGGCGACAGGGGTCAGCACCCACCAGTCGGTGGCGAATCGGGTCAAATTGCCATTCCACAGGGCAAAACCCGCATTATTGAATGCCGATACCGCGACAAATGTTGCGCGCCAGACTGCGCGCCAAAATGGATAATCAAGTCCAATCCAGAGCCGCAATCCAACCATCACCGCAATAATGATCTCCACCATCAGGGTAAACAGGGCCAACCCATAAAAGACGCGGCGCGCATCCTCGAGATTGATGACCTGCATATCGCGCTGACTGATAAGACGTCCGCGTAATCCCAGCCTGCGTCCGAGAATCAAAAAGATCATCGACGCCGCGGTCATGATTGCGAAACCGCCAATTTGGATCAGCACCAAAATCATGACCTGCCCAAACGGGGTCCAATAGGTCGTCGTATTCACGAGGGTATGGCTCGTCACACAAATTGCCGCAGTTGCGGTGAAAAATGCCGTCAAGAGCGGCGCCTCGCCCGGGCCACGGTGCGCCACCGGAAGCGCGAGCACGATCGTGCCCGCGAGAATTGCGACCCCAAAGGCAAGCGCAACCAACTGCCCCGGATTCAGCGTGCGAAAAAACCTTTGTCGAGAAAGACCTGGCAGCAGAACACTCCGAATTCGCAAATGGTGGGCGGCCTCGCCTCATCTCCAGCAGCGACGGTGATTTCTCTTCGTGCTGGCGCGCATAAGCCTAGCGCGCACAACCGATGAGACCGTATCTGCCCGCACCACCCATCCCCACGTGCCACGCGAGGCTATGAACTCGCCCCCACCGCCTGCGCAGCAAGAACCTCAAGCATGACCCGACCATCGGGATGATCGGCGAGGTCGGCAACCAATCCCACAAAGGCAATCACCCGCGGATCCTTGGGTCCATAACGATCGACATAACCACGAAGCACCGCCGATGGCGTCGATAATGCCCCCGCGGTATCGGTGCTCACCAGCGCGACATCCAACAACAACAGTGCTTGCGCGCTGTCCCCTGCTGGGACGGGAAACTCATCAATGAGCCGATGTGCACCCCGGCCATCACAGACCACACCACCCGCCCCGGACCAGGCCACGATCCGGGCAAGCTGCTCGTGTCCGGCCCGCCTGATTGTCCGAGGGCCGGCCATGTCGTCGTCGTGGGACACGATGCCAATCCCCATCCACGACAACCATGCCGCGCATAAGAGTTCTCCCCGTGGGCCACGCCCAAGCCCGGCCCGACGCACAAGCCTCGCCGCTTGCTGCGCAACACCCCGCGCATGCGCATATCGCGCATCGCCTGCGCACACGAGTGCAAGGTCATGTGCGGCAACGGGAGTATTGGCCTGGCGCCACAGGCGCGGATCGGTTGCGTCGCTCATCGCGTGCTATCCGAGCAGCAGCAGCGCCTGATCGACGACCTGATGCCCCTCAGCATCGGCACGGGTGCGCTCTGCGAGTGAGATCTCCGGCTCCGAATCACCGCGGAGCGTCGGCGTCAGCGACTGCCGCGCGCGCGCCTCGGCCGTTGCCAACCACTCGTGAGGCAAGGCATCATCAAGGTCAACACCGAGCATTTCGGCAAACAGCATCGTCCATGCGCGGGGCACCACATCGGTGTGATACCCGCCGCCGCCAAGCGCAACCCAACGGCCATCACACGCGGTGTGTGCGATCTGATGGAGCGCCCGATACGCACGCGGGAAGGCCGCGGTCGTGACTTGAAGATGCGCGAGCGGGTCTTTGTGATGCGGGTCAGCCCCATCTTGGGTCACGATGATCTCGGGAGCAAAGTTGATCACCGCGCGGGCAATCACCTCTTCGATTGCCCGCAAATAGGGTGCATCTCCTGCATAGGGCGGCAACGGGATGTTGACCGATGTCCCCACCGCGGCCCCAATTCCCCGCTCCGATAATGCCCCGGTTCCGGGAAACAAATACCGACCACTCTCGTGCACCGAACAGGTGAGCACACGGGGGTCGTCATAGAAAATCCACTGCGTACCGTCGCCGTGATGCACATCGATATCGATATAGGCCACCCGGGTGGCACCGGCATCCAAGAGCGCATGAATTGCCACCGCGGGATCGTTGTAAATACAAAAGCCCGCGGCACGATTTGCCAGAGCATGATGGAGTCCACCGGCGGGAGAAAACACCTGATCGGCCCGTCCCTCCCAGACCTCAAGGGCCGCCGTAATCGAGGCCCCACATAACACGGCCGCAGCCTCATGCATTCCGGCAAAGGCAGGCGTATCGCCACCTGCGGCAAGCCCCCATTGCGCGGCATCCCACCCTTGGGCCAACATCGGCTGTGCACTCATGCGTCGCACGGCGGCAACGTAGGCCGCCGCATGGGCGCGCTCAATCTGCTCATCAGTTGCACGGCGCGGCGCAATCTCGTGCACATCAGGGTGCGCGCGCAATCCATACGCGTCAATCAGATCGACTGCGAGCAACCGCCGCAGGGGCGAGAGCGGATGATCATCGCCGAGGTCATAACTGGCCATCTGCGGGTCAAACACAAAGGCGGTACGGGTCACAGATCCTCGTTTCTTACAACAGGACGCGCAGGCTAGGACACAGAGACTGCCCAGGGGACGATGCGATACGACACGACAAGTCCGGCCGCCCCAAATGGATCCGCGGCAACAAAATCATGTGCAGCCTGATTTGTCTCACCATGGAAGATGATCAAACCTCCATCGACGGGATCGCCAATGGCCCCTGCCATATAGACGTCGCCTCGATCACGCAATTCGCCGAGTAATGCAAGGTGCGCCTCGCGATACGGGACCCGGCGCTCGACCATATTGGGCACGTACTCATAGATCAGAGCAAACCATGACTGTGCCATATATGTCCTTTCATTCGTACCAGAGCTGATTGACGCCATCCCAAAAAGCAATAGTTCCTAGAGATAACGATTGGTCACGGGCATGCGACGGTCTTTCCCAAATGCACGGGGAGTCACCTTGATCCCAATTGGTCCTTGGCGACGCTTATATTCCGCGCGCTCGATCATGCGCATGACCCGCTGCACAGTCGCCCGATCATGGCCGCGCGCAACCAGCTGCTCGACATCCAGATCGTGCTCGACATAGCCTTCGATAATCGGGTCCAATTCCGAGTAATCGGGAAGGCTATCGGTATCGAGTTGCTCAGGGCGAAGCTCCGCTGTGGGAGGTCGCGTGATCGATGATGCAGGAATGAGGTCCGTACCCGCCTCGGCATTGCGCCAATTGGCAAGTCGATAGACCAGTGTCTTTGAGATGTCACGCAACGGTGCGAATCCGCCGACCATGTCGCCGTAGAGGGTGCTGTACCCGACCGACATTTCACTCTTATTCCCGGTCGCAAGCACGAGCGCCCCGGATTTGTTGGAGATCGCCATCAAGAGCGTCCCACGGGCGCGTGCCTGAAGATTTTCCTCGGTGACATCGCGCGGTGCACCATCAAAGACCGGTGCCAGTGTCCCCTCAAATGCGGCCACGACATCCGCAATCGGGAGATCATGAAGGGCAATACGGAGGTTGGCGGAAAGCACCTGGGCATCGTCATTACTGAGTTGACTGGTAAAAACCGATGGCATGCGCACGCCCGTCACCGAATCGGCCCCAAGCGCATCCACAGCAAGCGCGGCCGTCAATGCAGAATCAATTCCCCCGGAGAGCCCGATCACCACTCCAGGGAAGTTGTTCTTTCGCACGTAGTCATGGATCCCCGCCACCAAACCGGCCCAAATTTCCTGCTCCGGCGCCATCACGGACTCCAGCTGCGTTGCGGCCGCGTGCTCAGTGGGCACGGCATTCGCTGTAATCGAGATGGGTTGCTGCATCTCGCGCTGTGGAAGTCGACGCACCAGGGGTTCTCGCAAGCGGCGGCGCATCGCGACGCCTGGGTCGATGTCGACGATGACCAGATCGGGTGCAAACTGCGACCCGCGTGCGATCACGGCGCCAGTTGCATCAAACACGGTTGATCGACCGTCAAATACCAGCTCATCCTGCCCGCCCACCTGGTTACAAAACACCACCGCTGCGCTTGCATCTGCAGCGCGCGTCGCAAGCATCCGTTCACGATCATCACCCTTACCCGCATGCCACGGCGATGCCGACAAACACGCAATGACATCAACCCCGGCCGCGGCGAGATCGCTGGCAACTGGATCTGGATACCAGATGTCTTCACAAATAGTGATGCCCACTCGCGTGCCAAAAATGTCCACGACCACTGGTTGATCACCGGCGCGAAAGTAGCGTGCCTCGTCGAAGACCCCATAGTTGGGGAGAAAGCGCTTGCGATAGACCTCTTGGATGCGACCGTCGGCGATCACTGCCGCCGAATTAAAACAATCGCCATCCCACTCAACGCACCCAATGATTGCGGCACCTTCATGGACCTCAGCGGCAATCTTCAACAACGCCCGCTGGCAGTCATGGGCAAACGAGGGGCGCAACAGAAGGTCCTCAGGCGGATAGCCCGTGAGCACGAGCTCCGGAAACACCGTCAATGCAGCGCCGGCCGCACGCGCGCGCTCGAGCGCCTCGGTCACGAGGCGCATATTGCCGGAAAGGTCACCGACGACGGTATTCAACTGGGCAAGAGCAACACGCACACGCACACCATTTCCGATACGCATGACCCGCCCCCGCACGGCGCGGGCGCGCTAATCTGAGCACCGTATGGGCGTACGATACGCCTTGTCGCATTCGTTCCGCCGCGCGGTCACATGAGGAGGACGGTCAGATGAGCAGTTTGCCACCCCAGCGTCGGGGTCCCGGAAATCAACCTGGTGGAAGCGGAGCACGCCCTGCCGGCCAGCAACCTGGCTCGGCACGCGGTATGAGCCCCGCACAGGGCGCACTTGACGCGGAGCGTCGACTCGGATTGCCCTGCTACTTCGCCGGTCAGCGTATTTCCGCAATCGTCGGCTGCGTGGCCTGTCAGTTCCAGATCAACAACCGCGCAGCGCTCCCGACATGCCCCGATTGTGGCGAGATGATTTGGGCGTATTTGGGAAGTGGACCACGGCCGATCCCAGAAGGGGACGTCGTCGAGACCGTTGCCGCGCCCGCGACCCCGTCAGTGACGGTGGAGGACGGCGTCTCCATCGGCGGCGCAGCCGCACCAATCGTTCAGGTCGAGGAGGGCGTCAAGCTCGACTAGTGCACCGCGTGCAGATCTCTTCATAGATTGCACACACTTCTTTTCCAGAACACTTACCCCGCACATACGCAGAGTATCGCCACATCCGTCAGACTTTAGTTTGTCCGCGATCCGCACGTCACAGAGAGCATCGACACCGCTATGACCCGTCAACGAGCGCTAGCCACAGGGATGATTGCACTCGCCACCTTGGCGATTGCATCACCGGCGTTCGCACGCGTGCAGGCGCCTCTGATTACTCAAGCGGCACACATCACCGGCAATGGGCGTGTCGTTGCAAATGGCAACCTGTTTGTCGATGGAGTTGTACGGGGTCGGGGTGCGCGGATCACTGTCACCTCCTATGCGGCAAATACGACGGTTTCCATCAACGGAGTCACGCATCACGTCGCGCGGAGGCACAGCGTGCAAATCCCCTCGTCAGGGCGACTGTTTGTCGTCAAGAGCACGAATGCACGTATTGACCTTCGTGGGAGCCTCATCGATGTCACCGTTGCGGGGACTGGCCACGCGCGGACGCGAGGGTCGGGGACCATTACGGCATTCAATAGCGCATCACGTCGCTGGGACCAAAACGACATTGAGTTCGATGGTGGCGTGGGCGCAGACAGCGGGTCGCAACAATCTGACAATGGCGCAAGCACCACCGGGCACCCCAAAGCGTCCTCGAACTAGTCGCGACAGCGCATACGCGTGACCAGTTCAGACCCCGCTCACACCCCGACCGACCCGCCGCACATTCTCATGATTGAGGATGAGGAAAATATTTCCTCGTTCGCCCAGATGTACCTCGAGGCTGAGGGTTTCAGAGTCACGATTGCCAATCGCGGCGACGATGGGCTCGCGCAGGCGCGTGCCGAGACCCCCTCGCTGGTGATTGTTGATTTGATGCTGCCGGGAATCGATGGCTACGAAATTACCCGCCAGTTGCGCGCAGCGGGGTCGATTCCCATCATCATGCTGACCGCCCGCGACGATCCGATCGACATGATTGTCGGCCTCGAGCTTGGCGCCGACGACTATGTCACCAAGCCATTTAACCCACGAGAACTTGTCGCGCGCGTCCGGGCATTACTGCGCCGTGCCGACGCACACGCACCCTCAACGGCGAATGCGCAGAACGACATCGTGCGCATTGATTCGGTGGAAATCTCTGTGAGCGGTCGCGCTGTCACACTCGACGGGGCACCAATCGCCTTGACTCCGAAGGAGTTTGATCTTTTGACCCTGCTTGCAACCCATCGAGGTGTCGTGCTCTCCCGAGAGGAATTGCTCGAACAGGTATGGGGCTACACATTTCTTGGTGACTCGCGCACAATTGACGTGCATATTCGCCAGCTCCGTCGCAAACTTGGCGATGCGTGTCAGATCGAAACGGTCTGGGGAACCGGGTATAAGATCGCCGCTGACTAGCGGCAGTAACGAGGCGCAGCAGTGAGGGCGATAACACGTTTCTCGTCGACCCTTGTCGGTCGACTCGTACTTGCCGCGATCCTCGGTCTCATCGCCGCTGCCGCGGTGTTTGCCGTTGTCTCATCGAGCCTGATTCGTTCGCAAACCGCACAGGCCACTCGGAGAAATTTCGATCAACAGGCGCAGCGCGTCGCGGCACTTATTGGCGCGCAAACGCTTGAACAGGCAGTCACCGGATCGTGCCAGACCTATTCACAAGAGGATCTGAGCGCGTTCGTTGGACCCGGGGCGCACATCTACATTGACTCGCCCCCGCTGTGTCCCGGCGGAAGCCAGCCGCTCGACAATGTCCCCGCGACCACGCGGCTCGGAATCAACACCAAGCAGCTTGCGCGCGAAGGATTCCAACACATCAGCTTCAGCGACCCGACATCCAAAGTCGCACTCGTCGCAACTGCTGCGCCAATTACTGTTGCGGGCCAACAAATTGGTGTCATCGTGCTCACCAAGCCACAATCGCTCGTCGCCACGAGTTGGTCTGATGTCGTTCCGAACCTCCTTTTCGCCGCACTGATTGGGCTGATTCCCGCGGTGCTTCTCACCCTCATTTTCACCCGCCGACTGACCCGCCCATTGCGCACGATGGAGCACGCGGCTGACAGCGTTGCCGCAGGTGACCTGACGACCTCGGTGCCACCCGCGGGAACACGCGAGCTCAACCATCTCGCAGACGCCTTCAACAGCATGGTCGATGGCCTTCGTGAACGGGATGCGCGGGCACGGACATTCCTCATGAATGTCACCCATGACCTGCGCACCCCGTTGACCGCGATTCGTGGACATGCAGGAGCGCTCCGCGATGGAGTGGTCCCCGCGGATCGCGTCGACCAATCCTTGGTTGCAATTGAATCGGAGGCGACGCGATTGGAATCGATGGTCGCAGACCTCCTTGATCTCGCGCGTATCGATGCCCATCAGTTCCGCGTGCACCCGACCAGGACGCCAATTGCACGCGTTCTCGAGGAGGCAATCACTGCGCACCAACCCAGGGCCGCAGCGCGTCGAATCTCATTCGACGCATCCATTGGCCCTGAAATCACAATTGTGACCGACCACGAGCGTGTCCGTCAGATCCTCGACAACCTTCTCGAGAATGCCCTGCGCTGGACCCCGCAGGATGGCGCGATCTCTGCTGCGCTCACCCCCCTCACCGGTGGAGCAGTGCGGATCAGCATCGAGGACTCCGGGCCCGGTGTTGCCATGTCGCAACGCGAGCAAATTTTCTCACCATTTCACTCAGAACAGACGCCTGATGGTCGCACGGGATCGGGCCTTGGGCTCGCAATCTGTCGTCAACTTGCGCGCATCCTCGGGGGCGACATCACCGTGACCGACGCCGCGGGTGGAGGAGCTGCATTCATCGTCACGTTGCCCGCCAACGCCCCACCCGCCGACGACGCCGATCATGGTGACTCCTCGCCCCACGGCGAGTCGCGCTGACAAAGATCTTCGCCGCAGGGCCAACGAGGTTGGCACCGGTGATCGGCATACTTTTCCCCTAACGGGGTGGAGTGCACTGCCGACCTGGTCATCCCCGATGCAATGCCCTAGATCTGCGTGTGTCCCCTCGCCGATCTGGGGCATTGCGAAGTTTTCTCCTTCGCGAGAATTGACCGACGGCTCGCCTCGACGAGGTGCGCGATGACGCCACTTGTCGCATCCGCCTCTGGATGCCACTGCACGCCCAGGAGATACCGGTCAGGGGCTTCGATCGCCTCAACCACTCCGTCGTCGCTCCATCCCGTCACCAAGAGCCCGGTCCCGAGTCTGTCCACTGCCTGATGATGGTGAGACACCACCTCATGCGCTGTGCTGCCGATCGCCTGCGCAACGAGGGAGTCTGGGGCCACGACGACGTCATGTTGATTGCCAACGAACTGACCCGTCACCCGGCGATGTATCGTCGTCGCTAACTCTTCAGGCAAGTGCTGCCTGAGCGTCCCGCCGTAGGCCACATTAATGATCTGTAGCCCGCGACAAATTCCGAGCACTGGAAGCTCCCGCGTTGTGGCTGCCAGTACGAGGGCGATCTCCACCTCATCGCGAACCGGCTGCGCAATCTCACTCTCGACATGTGATTCGGCCCCGTACCACGACGCCGCGATGTCGGCTCCTCCTACAAGGAGCAGACCATCGACGCGCGCGAGTACAGAGTCAGGATCGTCGATAAGTGCGGGGTCTGGCGCAATCAAGAGCGACCGACCCCCGGCAGCCCAAATCGCCTCGAGATAGTTCGCCGCGACCAGTGCTGCGGGCATGTCCCAGACGGCCCAGCGCGCCTGCTCAAGCGGTGCGCAGATCCCAATGACCGGTGCACGGGTCACCGGATCTTCCATCCGATACTCGTCCGCTCACCATGGACGACGATGTAGCGCACCGAGCGCCCATTGGAGGCCAGAACAACCGAGATGAAATCACCATCGGACAATGCGAGCTCTTGGGGCAATCGTCGCACCTGTAATGACTGCAGACGGCCGGCACCATCAGCGAGCATCAATCGGTACTTGCCCGATAAAAAGCGCATGGTGAGTTCCGGTCGTCCGAGCAAACGCGTGCCGACAATCGCCGTGAAGTCTTCTGCACATGCGGGGCAGCGCACAACGACCGATTGGCCAGCTTGATCTTCAATTGCCGCGAGGCTCGCGCACGCGGGGCACGGTAATTGCCGTATCTGCGTCTGCGTCGGTGCCGTATATCCACCGCGGCTGCGATCGTAGGCCGCGCGTGCAACGGGATCGCCGAGTGCTTGCCACGCGGCGTTCACTCGACGGGTGCGCTCATCAGCTTTCTCCTGCAGGGCATGATCAGAGAAGCGATCAGGGTGAAATGCCTGAATGGCAAAGCGCCACGCATCATGGACCTGTTCAGGAGTGGCATCAGGACGGACGCCCAGCACCAAATAGTGATCGGGATCACTCACGGGGGCAGCGTAGCGCGCCACGGGTGCCTCGCGACCGGTTTTCCGGTTAGGTCGGGATCAGTCCGCAGGGCCCAAAGAGTGAGCCTGAGAGTGTGCGTACCGCCCCTGCTGTATTCACTTGTAGGCAATCTCCCGATGAATAGGTCGGACCAACGAATGTGCCCGTGCCATCGGGTCCGACAAGCACCACGCGATATTGACCCGGGTGCGCGTTCGGCACCGCCACTGCATGCGCCGCGCCGGTACCCGTCCGTGCACCGATCGACCACCCCACAGCCGCCCCAGCGAGGGTCAGCAGCGCACACGCTGTCGCGACGGCCAGGCGTCGTCGGCGAGAGTACTTCGGAGGCGCGACAACCCGTGACACGACAGATGTTTCTCGTCCAGGATGGATCAGCGTTGCCTGATCTGACACCCCGATGAGCGTGGTTGCAGAATTGAGATCATTCGACGGAGAACGCACGAGCGTTGATCCCGCACCGCTGCTACGGCCCACGCGGGTCGCAAAGATCGACGCATCGATGCCGATGAGTGCATCATCCAATCGCGCAACGATCTCGCGCGCGGTCTTCGGCCGATCGTTGGGTGTTTTCGCCAACGCTTGTGCAAAGACCCGGTCGATCTGTGGTGACACAGGCAGGCCGAGCGACGCACATGTAGGCGGCGAGTCTTGGACGTGGGCAACAAGTACGGCGCTTGCCTGACGATGCACAAACGGGGGTCGGCCTGTGATCACCTCGAACGCCAGCACCCCGAAGGCGTAGATATCCGATGCGATCGTGGCAGGTTGACCAACCGCTTGCTCTGGGGAGACATACTCGACGGTCCCTAACCAGTCTCCCCGTCGGGTCACTCCGGGCAGATCATCCAGACGGGCGACCCCAAAATCAGACAAGTACGCCCGCCCATCATCATCGATGAGTACATTGGCGGGCTTAATATCCCGATGTACAAGACCGGCAGTATGGGCAGCATCAACTGCGGCGGCAATGTCGGTGAGGATCGCAATGGCACGTTCGTGATCGAGTCGCCCCACTCGCGCAAGCGCTTCGGCCAGCGATGGACCGCGGACAAGGCGCATTGCGATGTACGGGACTCCGTCCACATCGCCCGCCGCATAGATCGGGACAATATTCGGGTGCTCAACCCGGGCAGCCGCGACCGCTTCACGCTGAAACCGCACAAGTAGTCCATGATCCTCGAGCCCATCAAAAATTTTCACTGCAACGTCGCGATCGGTGCCGATATGACGGGCGCGGTATACCACCGCCTGCCCGCCCCGGCCGATTTCCGCCTGTACGAGATATTCCCCGAAGCGCTCACCTGCAACACGCTGCACAACATCGTCCTTGTTTGCGATGGACCGATGCTACGGGCGCCACGAGATGGTGCAACGAAATGGTGGTCTCAAGCAACCTTTCGCAGGCGCTCGCATGGCGTGACAACGGCAAACACCATCCAGACCCGCTACGGTGGGTGTATACGGTCCTGATTCCGGTTTGTCGAGCATTCGCGCACGGCAACCCCGCGCGGGCGAAGTGCGATACGACATCCAGGAGACGCATGACACAACGACGGACCACGACGGGTCGCCGCCCCAGCGCGGCATACAAGAAGGGCCCGACACAAGCCTCTGCACTCAGCAAGCCCAAAGAGGAACTCATCCTCGTCGAGGGCATCATCGAAGAAGCCCTCCCCAATACGATGTTTCGTGTCTCCGTGAATGACGGCGCACATGAAGTGCTTGCCCACTTGACGGGAAAGATGCGCCGGTTTCGTATTCGCGTTAACCCAGGCGATCACGTCCACGTCGAGTTAAGCCCATATGACTTGACCCGTGGGCGAATTGTTTTCCGCGACAGGTAAGTAGCGGATCAGCCACGTCGCGGCGACGCGCTCTGGCGCTGCTGCTGCGCGACGCATCACGCGCGGTAGAGGGGTGAGATCCGTTGCGCTGAGGTAGTTGCCTGCCCCAGCGCAACGTCCGGATCTAGATGACGCTGACCTGCTGCGCCTGAGGGCCCTTCGGGCTCTCGCCTGCCTCGTAGCTCACGCGCTGCCCCTCTTCAAGGCTGCGGTAGCCCGAGGACTGAATCTCGGAAAAGTGCACAAACAGGTCCTTGCCTCCATCGGCTGGGGTGATGAACCCAAAGCCCTTGTCCGCGTTGAACCACTTCACGACGCCTTCCGGCATGCTGCTTCCACCTTGTTCGGCGAGGAAACTCTGGACATCTCGGCCGAACTTCATGCCTTCTGACGCCACTACTGTTCCGCGCAATTCTTTCCCCCGAAGGGGGTGTTCTCCGAGAATCGTACCGCTTCCCGGCCCGCGCGTCAGCCCTTTTGCGGCAGCGACCCACCGCCAACGCGGGCCAATCGAGAAAATATCTCCCAATCGCCGCCTCGGAGTGCCGCTCCAAGACGATCAATGCAGCATGCGGGGTGTGGCGGCGATAGCATCGCGATCAACAACCATGCTGACGCGAATTCTCACAATCGTCTTGACTAATATTGTTGCGCTGTGGGTTGCCGAGCGGCTGATTCACGGCCTGACCATTGACCATCTCTGGCCAACATTGGTGATCGCAGGAGCGGTGCTGGGGGCACTCAACGCCCTGGTTCGACCGATCGTCATGATTCTTGCGCTTCCGCTCATCATCCTCACGCTCGGCATTGGATTACTGATTGTGAATGCGGCGATGCTCCTCCTGACCGCACACATCGTGCATGGCATCCAGTTCAGCGGATTCGGGGCCGTGGTGTACGCAACCCTCCTGATCTCGTTGGTCAATTGGCTTGTCGGCATGGCATTCGGCGCACGACGGGGGTAAGTGACCTGGTATGACCTGGAGGACGCCATGTGGTGGGCCTCACAACAGAGAGCAGGAAGTGAATGGAAACTTGGGATGCAATTCGTGCGCGACGCAATGTTCGTAGCTACACCACGACCCCAATTTCGGATGCAGATCTCACCCGCATCTTGGAAGCCGGTCGGCGCGCACCATCAGCGCGCAACACCCAACCGTGGGACTTCGTTGTCGTGAGCGAACCGGCACGGCTGATCGAGCTCTCAAAGGTCTGGCAAGGGGCAACCCACATTGCGTCCTCTCAGGCGACAATCGCATTCGTGGCGCCGATTGCACACGATGCACGCCAGATCGCAATGATCAACTATGACCTTGGGCAAGCCTCAATGGTGATGGCCATTACCGCTGCCGATCTTGGGATTGGAAGCGGCCATGCAGCAGTCGCGGATCAGGAGCGTGGTCGTGCCCTTCTCGGGTTTCCCGAGACACATTATTTGGCGTATCTGCTCGCCCTTGGATACCCAGCGCAGACACCGCTCGTTCCGCTCACACGGATGGATCGCCGCCCATTCGAGGATGTTGTGCACCGCGAGCGGTGGTAGCCGCTGGGCATTACGACGAACTATCGACAGCATTCCATCCGCCGGTCAACAAAAAAAGCCGCCCATAGGACGGCTTTTTTGATGTGCACCTTCGAGTTGTTCCATCCAGAATGGAGGATAGCGGGATCGAACCGCTGACCTCCGCCGTGCAAAGGCGGCGCTCTCCCAGCTGAGCTAATCCCCCGAGGCCAACCTAGGGTACATTACAACCCCGTCATTCGTTACCCGAGGTGCAGAAATGCATGACTATGACGATGAACCGCTGCAGCTGATCTACGATCTGTTGTCAGAACAGCAGATGAAGTTCTATGAACTCGTCGAGCTCATGGGCGAATATCGCCGCATGATCGAGGATGCTGCCGAAACATCGACCGAAAACGCCGTTCGCGTCGCTCGCGGCCTTCCTGGTGCCAAGTATCACGTCGGCACAGAGTGGATCCGCCAAAACTGGTTCAAGTACAACAACGAGATCAATCGGGTGTTCGGCCCCGCCGAATAGCCCTCATTTACCCAAGCTCGGCACCAAGTGCAGCGTCAATGTCTGGGAATGCGAATGCATAGCCCGCACTCTGTGCCACGCGAGGAACTACCTGCTGGCCGCCCAGCGCGATCACCGAGGACTCCCCCATCAAGAGCTTCAATGCGAGCCCTGGGGTGGGAAGCACTGCAGGTCGGCCAATCGCCCGACCAAGTGCCCGAGCGAAATCGCGCTGACGCACCGGCGAGGGCGCAACGGCATTGACCGGACCCGAAATCTCCGGATGCCCAAGAAGGAAGGTGATCAGCCCGGTGACATCGTCAATGTGCACCCAGCTCCACCATTGACGGCCGCCGCCAACGGGGCCACCAAGGCCAAGCTTAAAGGGCACCAGTTGACGTCGAATGACCTCAGATTCGCGCGCAATCACGACGCCCGTCCGGAGCATGACCACGCGAATCCCATCTGCGGTACCCGCGCTCGCCGCCGCTTCCCAAGCAACACATGTTGCTCCGAGAAAATCATCTGCGGCAGGGGCGGTCTCATCGACCGGCAGCTCACCGTTGCCATAGAAGCCCACCGCGCTTGCGTTAATGAGGGTCCCAGTGCCCGCAGCCCGCATTGCCTCCACCACGCCAGTCGTTGTAACGGTGCGGCTCTCGGTGATCTCTTGTTTGCGCGCGGCGGTCCATCTGCCGCTCCCAATGCTCGCACCCGCAAGGTTCACCACTGCCTCCACGCCCGCCAAGACCGAAGGGTCAAGCGGCCCCGTCGCAGGATCCCATGCCACACCGGTCGCATCGGCGACGCGTGCCCCGCCCCGCGAGACCGCAATCACATCGTCCCCATGCGCGAGCAATCGAGAGGTCAGGCGGCGCCCGATCATTCCTGTGGCACCCACAATTGCGACCTTCATGATTTGCCTTTTGTTGTTATGGGCGAGAGTCGTTCATAGCGTAGGCCCCCTGTCCACTCTGCGACAAGGGGTAATGGCCATTGCTCGTATGGCCACACACATCAGGTAAGAAACTATTTACGGTTCGGTGGCTCACCGTGTCCGTATGGACGTGACGCCGCGGGATGCGCCGCAAGTACTGCGTCAATTGCACGCGCCTCGTCATCGGTCAGGGGGGCACCCACAAGCCCAGCGTTCGCAGTGGCTTGCGCAGCGTTACGCGCACCAATAATCGCCGAGGTGACCTCCGGCCGACGCAGCACCCACATCACCGCAAGCTCGGCGATCCCACCTGGTCGATCGGCAGCGAGTTGCTCGAGCTCTCGAACCACAGCAACCCGCTCAGGGAAGGATTCATCGGCGAAAAACTCACTGGTGGCCCTCCAGTCATTCTCGGCAAAGCGCGTTGTGGCATCCATTTTTCCAGTGAACAATCCGTGCGCCAATGGGCCGTAGGCAATCACTCCGACATTGTTCGCGCCACACCACGGCAGCTCCGCCGCCTCAATTTCGCGGCGCATGAGGTGATATCCCGGCTGATAACTCGCCAGCGGCCCCGCCGCAGCTGCCGCCTCAAGGTCGGACAGTGCGTAATTCGACACCCCGATGTGACGGATCTTGCCCGCCTTTTGCAGCTCAATGAGTGCGCTCCAGGTGTCCTTGGGATCCTGGCCGGTCACCGGCCAGTGCACTTGGTAGAGATCAATGCAGTCGAGCCCAAGCGCGATCAAGCTGCGATCAAGCGCGTGGCGCAGGTAGTCACCGGATGCCTCTCGCCAGATCGTCAGGCCCCCGTCGCCAAACTCCCACGCAACGCCGCCCTTCGTTGCAACGATCACCTCATCGGAGCGATCACGAATGACCTGTCCGACAATCTGCTCCGCACGCCCTTGGCCGTAAATATCGGCGGTGTCGATCCAGTTAATGCCCGCATCGATTGCGGCGTGGCAGGCGGCCGCGGAGTCGGCATCCTCTGCGCCTCCCCATCGCCCACCAAAGACCCATGTGCCAAGTCCGACAACGGACAATTCGAGATCGGTATTTCCGAGTTGACGGCGTTCCATTGGCGATCCTTTATGGGTGCGTTGTCTCGTCGCTTTCGCGACGCGTCACGGGGGTAATGGCGACCAGCAAGCCGCCATCATCGTCATATCCAGGGAAGAAATCTGCTGTTGCCGGTTGATCCTCGTGGATACCCGCAGGCCGGAAGGTGCATGTCACTCCGAGTTGACGAACGCCCCATTCAATTGCCGTCGCGACGGGATCACCATTGGCGAAATGCGTAATGCCTAACCGCTCGACGATTTCATGCCCAATGAGATCACCCTCTTGATACCCGGTGACCGGCGTCGCTGCGTGGCCTGCGGCCAAAATCCGCCGCTCTTTATCGCACACGATTAATGCGGTTGCCGGACCAGGGTAGTAGTCCTCAAGCAATTCGAAGAGAAAACCAAAGCCACATTTGGCGCAACCCACAGGCTGGCCATGCTCATTGCGCTCTGACGAGGCAGAACGTCGCGCGCAATTGGGACAGATGAAAACCGGCATACCCTGCGATCATAGCGAGCAGAGCGCGGGAGGCGTATCTTGCACGCGTCACGGCACCATTGCCGCAAAGATACGTCCCTCTAGGAGGCAGCGGTGACGTGATGGGCGCCCTCGGCGCACCAAAACACCAATTGACCAGCCTCAGTGCGGGCCACACATTCGCAATCAGCGCCATGATCCGGGCATGGACGCCGCACACCTGCGAGCAGGCCACCAGGTCGCACCGGAAGCATCCCCTTGACGCCCTCGCTTTGCGTGGTTCGTGTCATCTCCTGTGTGGTCACCCTTCGCCCTCCATCGGGATGTGTTCGCTGCCAGGTGCATCTTCGCCCACGAGGCGGCGTCCCCTTCCCAACCCAAGCGTCGGCCAAATCACCTCATCCAATCCAAGGTCATCACGGGCGTCGACCCGTCGGCGCAACTCATCAAGACCCCGGCGCAACTGTTCTGGCGCAAGCTGGGGACGTGTTGCGCGCATCACCTTGCCATAGCGCGTTGGAGTGACCTCTTCGTCCACATTGAAGAGTTCCTCATGCAGACGCTCGCCTGGACGGATGCCTGAGATCTCGATCAGAATCTCGCGCCCGGGCTGCTGACCGGAGAGCTCAATCATCCGCTTGGCAAGATCGAGAATGCGGACCGGCTCTCCCATATCCAACACAAAGATGTCGCCCCCCTCGGCAATCCCCGTTGCCTCAAGGACAAGCTGCACCGCCTCGGGGATGGTCATAAAGAATCGTGTCATCTCGGGGTGGGTCACGGTCACCGGGCCGCCTGCGGCAATCTGGCGGCGGAAGATGGGCAGTACCGATCCTGAACTTCCGAGGACATTTCCGAACCTGACCGCGGCAAAGCGGGTTCCAGATGAGGCAACTCGCGACTCAATCACTCGTTCTGCAAGTGCCTTTGTCGCCCCCATCACGGTCTTGGGTTCAACCGCCTTGTCGGTGGAAATCAGACAAAACCGCTCAACCCCAAAGCGCTCTGACAGCTCGGCCATCAAGTTGGTTGCAAGCGCATTATTCGCGACCGCCTGGAGTGGGTTCAGCTCCATCATGGGAACGTGCTTATAGGCCGCGGCGTGAAACACAATTTGGGGGCGATGCTCGCGAAAGCACATTTCCATCGATGCGGCGTCTTTGCAGTCACCAATCACGGTTGCAATGCTCGTGGTCCCATGACTGCGTAACTCAAGATCGATTTCAAAGAGATTGTTCTCGCTGTGATCGACCATGACCAATCGGCGCACGCCCAATGCAATCACCTGGCGACACAATTCGCTCCCGATTGATCCACCGGCACCCGTCACCATGACGGTGCGCCCGTTGAGATAGCGGGCAACCTTTGCCAAATCGACCTCGACCGGAGCACGACCGAGGACATCCTCCACCCGCACTTCGCGCAGACGCCGAACATTTACTTCGCCGGTAATCAATTCCGGCAATCCGGGAAGAGTTGTGCACTTCACACCAAATTGACGGCATGCCTCGACAATCTCTTGGCGTATCGAGCCGGGCGCGCTCGGCATCGCGATGATGACTTCATCAACCCGGTGTTCACGCAAAATATTTGACAGATCGCGGCGCGTTCCGCGGGTCTTGACCCCGTGTACGCGCAAGCCGCGCTTTCTGGGATCGTCATCGATGATGCCCACAGGGATATATCCGAGGGTGCGGTTGCGCTGCATCTCGCGGATCAAAATGTTGCCAGCCTCACCCGCACCGCACACCAGCACACGACGCCCCGAGGCAACCAGTTGCCCTGTCGGCGGGCGCTCCATCACGCTGCGCACGACAAATCGCGCGCCACCGACGGTCAACAGCGTCAGTAAGAGGTCGATGAACAGCACGCCTCTCGGCACCGCCGGCGAATGGGCGGGGTGCCAAATACTCAGGACCGTGGTGACCAGAAAACCACCGAGGACGACCCCGACCACGATCATCTGCAAGTCGCGAAGGCTCGTGAACCTCCACCACTTGGTGTAAAACCGCAGTCCGAAGAAGACGACCAGATTGGCAACGACGACGATGGCAACCGTCTTGCCGTACAACGAGTCAAATCGGTGCGGGACGCTGTAGTCGAACCGCAGCTCGAATGCCAACCAATAACTCAAGGCAACGAGCACCGCATCAACTGATGCTTGGGCAAGGCGATGAGCAAGGGCACGCGCAGCCCACAGTCCCTGTCGATCTATGAGGTCGTTCATCCCCGTGCTCCCGCCACTGTCAACATCATGTCGATCAACGCTTCAGGGTCACGATGCGTTGCTGGCACCCGCCGGTCACGCTTTTCTAGCACGACTTGTGCAGCATTTTCGAGTCGGTGCAAACGACCCTGGTCAATCAACGCCTGGTCAACTGCACCAAGACGTCCCGCAAACGGGCTGTATGCAGGGACCCCGAGTGCCACCGCCTCACGATTCATCGTGCCACCAGCGCTCACCACAAAATCAGCAGTCGCAACCAAACTCGGACCATCGACAGGACGCTCGGGGACAATCACCGGACGACCGACAAGCTCTTCGCGCTGCCGATCGGTGCGAGGAAGCACGACCGTCTGCACCGTTGGCCCTGCCTCAATGAGGCGATCCAGGGTCGCCGTGAACACATCACTCGAAAGCCCACGGTGGTAAAGGGTGACCTCCGGCGGGGGTCGCAGTACCGCAATAATTTTTGATTGATCGAGACCGAGCTCAGGGATCACCTCACGATCAAGGACATGATCGGCGAGGTAGTACTCCTCTTTAATGCCCGGATACCGCACGAGCTTGGGGGCCCGGATTCCGTATCGCCACAATGCCCACTCAGGAATCGCGCTGGGTACGAGCACCCGGGTCGCAAAGCGCCCGTTCCAATGATGCATTGTGGATGCAAACTCATAATCAAACATCGTGACCTGCGGCGTGCGGGCGGCCCGGGCTGCAGGGGGTTGATCGGTGCTGCCATGTGCAATCGCGACATCAAAGCGTTCACGGCGCGCGAACCGAACCAACGAACTCGTCCGGGACCCCATCGCGCGCGCCTTTCCGACGCGTCCCGCACCACCGTGCGCACCAATCACCGTGTGCGGCATATTGAACCGCTCAAGCAGGCCGATGGTTTGGGCGAAATCGCGCGCAGTGATGGTCACCTCGTGCCCCCGAGCGATCATTCGTGCAATCAACGGACGAAAGATCACCACGTGAGGTGAGTTCGTCATGTCAATCCAGATGCGAAGTCGCTGATCGGGATCAATGATCCCTGCCACTCCTACCTCACCAGATGGGGTCTCATGCGCAACCAGTACTTACATCCCTTACGCGAGCACAGTGCGAATTGCCTGCACAACAGCGTGCACATCCGCCTCAGCGAGGTGGGGGTGCATTGGCAAGGCGATCGCCGAATTTGCACATGCCTCTGCCACCGGCAAATCACCCACGCCATAGCCCAAATGCGCAAATACCGGTTGTAGATGCATAGGAATACCGTAGTACACCGCAGCGCTCACGCCGTGTGCACCGAGTTGCGCCACCAACGCATCGCGCGCTTCGTGGCGCGCCATGAACAGGTGATAGATGTGGTGCACCCCATCGCGCACACCCGGCAAGGTCATGAGATCGCCGAGTCCGGCATCTGCATAACTGTTGGCGGCAGCACGGCGGCCATCGTTCCAACTATCTACATGCCGCAGAAAAATGCGAATGACTGCTGCCTGCAACTCATCAAGACGTGAGTTGTAGCCCACTTCTTGGAACACAATCTTGTCCGCCGATCCATGGAACCGCAGCCGCCGCACCCGCTCCGCCAATTCTTCGTCGCGACAGACAACCATTCCACCATCGCCGATGCCGGGAAGATTCTTTGTCGGGAAGAAGCTAATCGTGGCCAAATCACCCATCGCGCCGATTGGGGTTCCTGCATCTGCACCACCAAACGCCTGAGCAGCATCCTCGATGACCGGAAGACCATGACGGCGTGCAATCGCGCGGATCGCAGTCATATTTGCTGCCTGACCAAAGATGTGGACCGGCAAAATCGCCCGGGTACGGTCGGTAATGCGCGCCTCGATCAATGCAGGATCGAGACAAAAGTCCACCGGATCAATGTCACAGAACACCGGAATCGCACCGAGACGAGCAATCGCTTCTGCGGTCGCATAAAAGGTGTACGGGGTCGTAATCACCTCATCGCCAGGGCCAACGTCGAGTGCATTGAGTGCAATCACCAATGCGTCGGTTCCGTTGGCAACCCCCACGCATGGACGCCCGCCAAGACGCTCGGAAATCTCTTTCTCAAGGGCCGTCACATGGGGACCGAGAATGAACCGACCAGAGTCGAGGACGCCCGCAATCGCGGCATCAATTTCCGCGCGCAATGGACCATATTGGGCACCGATGTCCATCAGCGGAACACTCACGCGAACTCCTTGGCGGCGGGAAACAACGCGACAACAATCGATGACGCAATCGCCTGCATAAGGCAATTTGCAGCCAGTTTAGCTGGTCCAGATCTGTGAAACGTCTCCAGGGGCTCCACGAGCCGGCCCATCAGGGCCCATTGTCACCGTCGGGACACGTACGGTGATTGTCGTCCCGAAGCCTTCGCGAGACTCGGCGCTGACGCTCCCGCTAAACCGCTCTGCGATGTGCTTGACGATCGACAGGCCAAGCCCAGTTCCGCCGAGACGCTTGGATCTCGATGCGTCGGCACGATAGAAGCGATCAAAAATATGCGGCAGGTGCCGCTCGGAGATTCCGGGCCCGGTGTCACTACAGATCAATTCCACCCAGTGACCATCCTCCGAGCGTTCGGTGCGCACTGTTGCGACCGCACCAGTTCCGCCGTACTTGATCGCATTCTCCAGGAGGTTTTGCACCACGGTGATGGCCATTCGCTCGGTCAATGGGACCCAGATCGGCCCCTCGACGGCAACCTCAACCCGCACTCCCACCTCAGTGGCAACACCCGCCAGCGCCTCAACGGAGGCACCGACCGCACTGGCGAGGTCGCTACTGGCCAGCGTGGCACCGCCAATCGGTGCCTCGAGTTCCGAGAGAAAGAGCACATCGGTAATCAACGCAACGAGGCGCTGCACCTCCATCGACGCCCGCTCAACAAAGCGGGCATGAGTCTCATCATCGATTTCCGGATCCCCGAGGGCTTCCAAGAGCCCCGCCAATCCAGTGAGTGGAGTACGCAGCTCGTGCGAGACGTTCGCGGAAAACTGACTCCGTAGTTCTTGATACGCGGCCGCATCGGTGAAATCAGTAAAGAAGACAATCGCCTCCGGACCCGTTGCCATCTCGAGTACCTCGATCGCGACGCGATAGGTACGCCGCGCATCCGCGAATAAACGCACCTCCAGTGCCCGTGCCTGGCTGTCAATGAGCGCACTGGCAATCTCATCCGAGAGACGATGCTCGCCAAACGACTCAAGAATGGGGGTTCCCTCGGCCACATGAGGAAACTCCGTGCGCGCAGCCCCATTGATCTCGAGAATCAGTCCTGCGGCATCTAGGCGGATTGCCGCAATCGGAAATTGGGCAAAGATGGCAGCACGTCGGGCCTCACTGGCCTGTAGCTGGGCGGTTGTCTGTGTCGCCGCGCGCCCTGCCTCAACCATCTGCGCCCGCAATCCCCGCTGGGTGCGCAGCACAAGCGCAATAACCGCGACCAGAATGACGACGACCGTAATTGCCGCAAACAACATGCCGATAAGTATGACGGCAACAGCGGTGCCGGTGCTGCCTGGCGGCTACTCCTGCTCGAGCTCGGCGATCTCGCGCTTCACGACGCGCAACTCGTCCACAAGGCGACTGACCTCGGATTCAAGCCCCGATTCGCCCTCATGCTGGCGAAACACAATGTGCCCGAGCTGTTCGGTCAGGCTCGTTGCAGAGCGCTTCAACGCAAAGAGCTGACTCGCATCTTTCGCCTCATCAAGGCCTTTTTGTGCCGCACCGACAGCGCCCTTGGCGGCGCCTTTTGCCTTGTCTACAAGTCCCATGATGCCCCCTCGTCCGGTACTGCCCTTCGATCAGCTTATCGGCGACGCGATGGCGCCACGCGGGTGGCAGCAACGGTGGCAATGACCGACCCAAGCACCGCAATGACAAGGCCCCACGACCGACCAGTGCCGCCGCCAGCCACAAGGAAGGCGCCGGAAAACCACAATGGGATCGACGAGCAATAGGCCGCGACGCGCATGGGGGCAAGGTGCAGCGGCAACACGATGGCATTCATCTCTGCCACAAAACCGATAATCGCGGCGATACACACCAACGCGATCGCCCAGGCGGCCGGCAGCACCGTCCACCCGCTCATGCTGTCGTAGCTACCGAGATCGAACCAGGGAAGTATCAGGCTCACCAAAAACACGACATTTCCCGCTATTCCGGCGGCGAGAAAGCGCTGTCGTAGACGCAACACAGATGCACTCATTCGTGAGACTCCTGAACAAACGGCGGATAATGACCCGGAATGACGGTACTTGGCGCGAGCGCTGCAATGCGCCGGTAGGCAGCAAGGTGCTCATCACGATACTCAAGTTCGTGTGGAGGATTCCGTTCTGCAAACCATTCTGGAACGGGGCCCATGGTATCTCCGGCAACGACCACACGGCCGCTATCAGACGTGATGACGAGCGCGATATGGCCAGGGCTGTGTCCAGGCGTATGGAACCACTCGATGCCTGGGCGAATCTGCCCCTCGGCCCCTTCGAGGACCTGGACATCCGCCGCATCAAGCCATCCGCGTTGGCGGCGCGCGTATGGCGTCTCGAGCTCATCTGCGTGGACATAGAGCGTCACCTTGCCGAGTTGCGGCAGTGCCGAGATGTGGTCGGAGTGCATGTGCGTCATGATCACGATCGAGATATCGTCGGGGCGGATCCCTCGCGCCCCGAGCGCGCCGAGAAGCATGTCGCCCTGGGTCTGGTAGCCAGGGTCAATCACGATCTGCTCATCCCCTGCGAGAAGTACCGTGTTCGGCCACGCGATCATTCCATGCACGGCATCCGGTAGCCCACGATAGGCGCGAAAGGTCGACGGCCCGCCATCACCATGCACCTCAACGACATCATCGCCTTGGAGCGCAACGACGATTCGATGAGCCGGGATAAGGATCTCGGCTCGCCACATGCTCACTGCAGGCGTTCCCGCTGCTCGCTGACGTTCTCCGCGCCGTTGTCCTGCGGGCGTGAATAACAGGGTGCACCACAAAACGGGGCCACGGGATCATGGTGGCGTCCCGCGCCGGCAAGCCACGCGCGCATCCGCAGACGCACCGGCGCTGCAAGTGGGGATGACACGAGCGCGGCGGCGCCCAGAAGGACCACTCCGCCGGTGAACTTCTTCGGGATGCTCACGAACGCCCCATTAGGTCAGCAGTGCGAGGAACTCGTCGACCGGAATCGCCGTCAATGTCTGAAAGTGCGCGGTGCCACGAGCCGCGAGTTCGACCGATACGCGGGCAATGACCTTTTCATCTTCCGCTTCCACGATGTTCACAAAGTCGTACGGACCGAGAACGGCCCACTGTTGCACAACCTTCGCACCCATCTGCTCGATCTCGGCATTGACTTCCTTGAGGCGCGTGGGATTCGCCTTCAATGTGCCGACGCCATGGGGACTAAGGGTGCTGAGCAAAATGTACGTTGGCACGAGCGTCTCCTTCGCGTACTACCGGAATCTTCATCTGTCGTGCGAGCGTAGCAGCCCGTCCGGAGATGGTCGTCACTTCTGACCCCATCTCACAAGGATTCATACCCTTTTTGGTTGCGCTCGACGAACCTCGGTACGCTATTGCTATGGCACGTACCGCGTCACCCACCCGCCCCTCGCTCCTCGCGGCACTCAGCGGAGCCATTGTGATCATCTCGGTGTTTTTGCCGTGGTATGCGATCACGATCGGCCCGGTGGGATCACCCGACACACTTTCCGGCTGGGATGCGACTGGATGGAGCAAGATCGCCATCATTGGGGCCACACTCTGCGCCGTGTGCGCATGTGCCATCGCTGGAGATATTCACCGCACTATCACGCTCCACGGTCCCGTACGGAAGATTCTTGCAACCACCGGGCTCATCGCAGGACTGATCTGCTGCGCGGCGCTCATCTACCGGGGTCTCATTCCGCCCCAGACCTCTCGCGGACTCGCACGTCAACTTGGACTCGGCCTTGGGGTCGCAAGCAGTATCATCATGGTCCTGAACACCAGCCGCCAATGGGCCCTTGCCTTTCCTGATCGGGCACATCGTCAATTACGCGCCCGTCGTCCCGTTCGCCGGCGAATAGCGCGATGACCGTGCATCAACTCATGCGCATTTGGGCCGTGTCGAGCGGCTGGGAGGGCCCCTTCCAAAAGGAGGAGGTCATCGTGGTTGCATCCAGTCAAGATGCCGCACGCCAGGCGGCAGAAGCGGCATTTGCCACCCAGGCACAACCCATATGTCGCGCGAAAATGCATATCGCCGATTTGGGACCAGCCACCGAAGGCGCCGTCACGCCCGCACGCACGACCGGTGAACTCTTCGCCGATCGCGGCGTCCATATCGATGCGCGGTGCGACCCGCCCCCGGGGACGAGCCACACCGCATCTCACGAACCGGGATCGATCCCTACGACACCAACGGAACGGTAGCCCCGACTGGGATAAGTGCCAGCGCGCCCGTTGCATCAACATCGAGCACGACCTCGTCACCCTCGGAAAAGTCGCCACCAAGCAGCCCCTTCGCGAGCGCATCCTCCACCCGCTTACGGATCACTCGACTCAACGGGCGCGCCCCATAGACCGGGTCATACCCCTCCTCGGCAAGCAGATCACGTGCAGCGGGACGGACAATCAGATCCACACCCCGGGCAGCGACACGGGCGATCACCGATGCAAGGCGCAGATCGACGATCGAGGCAATCTGGGCGCGAGAGAGACGCCTGAACACCACAATCTCATCGATGCGATTTAAGAACTCCGGACGAAAGCTGTCGCGCAGCGCACCAAGTGCGCGTTCCTCGGCGATATCTTCGGCGATCCCATCGGTCAGGAATTGACTTCCGACATTGCTGGTCATGATCACAATGGCGTTTTTGAAATCCACCACCCGCCCCTGCCCATCGGTCAGGCGCCCATCATCGAGCAGTTGCAAAAGCACGTTAAAGACATCCGGGTGCGCTTTTTCGATCTCATCAAGGAGCAGTACGGCATATGGGCGCCGGCGGATTGCCTCAGTGAGCTGACCGCCCTCCTCAAAACCGACATACCCGGGTGGGGCACCAATCAGTCGCGCGACCGAGTGCTTTTCCATGTACTCGGACATGTCAATACGCACCATTGCCTGCTCGTCGTCGAACATGAATCCGGCAAGGGTTTTTGCGAGCTCGGTTTTGCCGACCCCCGTCGGGCCCAAAAAGATGAATGACCCAATCGGCCGGTTGGGGTCCGAGAGTCCTGCGCGCGCACGACGCAATGCATTCGCGATTGCCTCAACAGCGTCATCTTGCCCAATGACGCGCTCATGCAAGCGCTCCTCCATGTGCAGTAATTTCTGGACCTCGCCCTCAAGGAGCCGGGCAACCGGGATGCGGGTCCATGCAGAGACCACCTCTGCAACATCCTGATCATCCACCTCTTCTTTGAGCATCCGACGTTCGGACTGATTCCGCACGAGATCCTCATTGGCCGATGAAAGCGCCCGCTCTAACTCGGGAAGCGTTCCGTATGTGAGCCTCGCAGCTCCCTCAAGATCGCCTTCGCGTTCGGCGCGCTCGAGCTCCACACGGGCCTGCTCAATCTGCTCTTTGGTATCGCGGATTCGCATGATCCCACTACGCTCTTGCTCCCAGTGCGCGCGCATCCCGCCCGCTTCCTCGCGCAACTCCCCGAGCTCTTGTCCGATGGTGTCGCGCCGCACCTGCGATGCGTGGTCGGTTTCCTTGGCGAGCGCCTGTTCCTCGATCTCGAGCTGCATGATGCGACGCTGCACGACATCAAGTTCCGCCGGTACTGAATCAATCTCGATCCGTAGACGTGACGCGGCCTCATCCATCAAATCGATTGCCTTATCGGGAAGGAACCGACCGGTGATGTAACGATCCGATAACTGCGCCGCCGCAACGAGGGCGGCATCTTGAATGCGAACACCGTGGTGGACTTCATACCGCTCTTTGAGCCCACGCAGGATGGCAATCGTTGCCTCCACGGTTGGCTCACCCACCAACACCGGCTGAAAGCGGCGCTCGAGCGCGGCATCCTTTTCAATATGGGCGCGGTATTCATCGAGTGTCGTCGCTCCCACTGCGCGCAACTCACCACGGGCAAGCATCGGCTTCAAGAGGTTCGCCGCATCAACAGCACCCTCCGCAGCCCCGGCGCCCACGATCGTATGGAGCTCATCGATAAAGAGAATAATTTGGCCATGCGCCGCGGCGATCTCTGCAAGCACCGCCTTGAGGCGGTCCTCAAACTCTCCGCGGAACTTCGCCCCGGCAATCAGCGATCCCATATCGAGGGCGACGACACGCTTGTCACGTAAGCCATCCGGCACATCCCCACTGACAATGCGCTGTGCGAGTCCTTCGACGATTGCGGTCTTTCCTACCCCGGGTTCGCCGATCAGGACGGGGTTATTTTTGGTCCGGCGCGAGAGGACTTGAATCACCCGACGCACCTCCTCATCACGACCGATCACCGGGTCCAGTGACCCGTCGCGCGCGGCATCGGTGAGATCGCGTCCGTATTGCGCCAGTGCTTGAAACTTTGACTCAGGGTTCGGATCCGTCACTCGCATACCAGCGCGCAGATGGGTCACACCATCGCGAATGGCCGCTTCCGTGAGACCACCGAGCACCAGGGCGTCGCGTGCCGGTGAGGGCTCAATCATCAACGCCAGCAGAAAGTGCTCAGTCGAAATAAATTCATCATTCATGCGCTCGGCCTCGTTACCGGCGCGGCGCATGACCTTTTGCACATCCCCTGAGAGCTGCTGGTCATTCGATCCGCCGTGCACCTGGGGGCGCTTGTCGAGCGCCACCTGCGCTGCGTGACGGATGGCATCGACGTGGGCACCGGCGCCACTGATCAGCGGATTGATCAATCCTTCGGGTTGCCCAAGTACTGCAATCAGTAGGTGTTCAGGGGCAACCTGTTGGTGGGAATGCTCATGTGCAATCCGAACCGCATCTGCAAGGGCTGCCTGCGCCCGCTGTGTAAGTTGCTCAACTGGCATTGCACTACCTCCCTCGATCGCGATTCATGGTGTGACGAATTGGGACAAGCGCGGTCTCGGTGCGCGTCACCAGGACCACCTCTGAGCGCATCGATCGCCGTGTCTGGGCGAGCTCTTCACGATGCATCTGGCGTTCGTTGGAAAGCTGCTGGGTCAATTCGGCCAGATGCGCTTCGACCTCCGCAATGGTGCGCTCAAGCCCCAGCACGCGCTCAATTCCCGCAAGATTGAGACCCTCTTCCGATAACTCCTGAATCCTGCGAAGTACCGCGAGGTCCTCGTCGGAATAGCGTCGCGTCTTGCCAGCGGTCCGATAGGGGCGAAGGAGTCCGCGGCGCTCATACAGGCGCAATGTCTGCGGGTGCATTCCCGCCAACTCTGCGACAATTCCAATCAGGTAATAGGCCTCTGGGGGCTCATGGGCACTCATGAAAACAGCCCTGCACGAGGATCATCGGGGGCCAATGCCACGTACTGCTCCAACAATTCGCGCTGAGGATCGCTCAGGTGGTCAGGCACCCGTACGCGCACCTTGGCGATCAGATCACCGCGGCCAGCATTTTTGAGTTTTGGCGCACCCTGACCGGGGACGCGGAGCGCGCGTCCATCTTGTGATCCCGCCGGGACGGTGAGTTTGACCCGCCCATCAATCGTCGGGATCTCGATCTGTGCCCCAAGCGCGGCCTCAGCAATCGTTACCGGGACATCAAGGGCAAGGTCATCGCCATTGCGCACAAAAATGCGACTCGGTGTCACGCGCGTGATCACAATCAGATCACCCGACTTCCCACCGCGCAGCCCCGCCTGGCCCTTCCCTGCTTGACGGACACGGGTTCCATCCTTGACACCCGGTGGGATCTTGACGGGGTATCGCTTGCGCGCGCTGGTGGTGCCACTTCCATGGCATGTCGCACACGGGTCCTCGATGACGGTGCCGTTGCCTGCGCACCGATGACACGGCTGCCCCAGTGAGAACCCACCAAGATCGCGTCCGGAGACCCCTCGGCCGCGGCAATCCGGACACAGTTGTGGACTGGTCCCCGGTCGGGCACCCGATCCTTGGCAGGTTGCACAGCTCTCATTGATATCTGCGGTCACCACAATCTGGGCACCCTGCATTGCTTGATCAAATGAAAGCGTCACTTCGACCTCGACATCCGCGCCACGTGGTGGCGCCTGTTGGGGGGCGCCTCGAGATGGCCCCCCACGCCGGAACATGTCACTAAAGATGTCACTGAAATCTCCAAATCCCGCGCCCCCCGAGCCACCGCCGGGAGGCATACGCCCGCCGAAAGCACGCGCAGCGTCATACTCACGACGCTTCGCGGGATCCGACAAGACGTCGTGGGCATGGGAGATCTCTTTAAACCGATCCTCAGCGCCCGGATTACCCTGGTTCGCATCTGGGTGGTATTGACGCGCCAGTTTGCGATACGCCTTTTTTATCTCGTCATCGCTGGCGGTTTTTGCCACACCCAAAATTGCGTAGAGGTCATCTCCTGGCATGGCGATCTAGGCCCCCGCCGAACCAGATTCTGGTGCGATCGGGGCGCTGGCCACAACCACCTTTGCTGCGCGCAGCACACCCTGTTCGGTCCGGTAACCCTTCTCAACCACCGTCACGATCACCCCTTCGGGGTGTGCATCCGTCGGTTCAGATGCAATCGCATCATGCACATTGGGATCAAGCAGCTGACCATGTGCATCGACTTCTTGCACCCCGTTTGCCGTCAACACCTGGGCGAGTTGCACGCGCACCATCTCGACCCCTTCGGCCAACGGTGACGCCTGCTGGCGCAGGGCATCCACTCCGCGCTCGAGATTGTCAAGCACGGGCAGGACCTGCAGGATCACATTGCGCGCTGCAGCACTCGACATTGCTGCGCGATCGCGCTCCATACGTCGGCGAAAATTGGCAAATTCCGCGGTCATGCGCTGCAACTGATCGAGATATTCATCCCGCTCACGCCGCAATGACTCCATCTGGTCATGGGTTGGCAACAACTCCGCATCGAGCTCTAACTCATGAGCAGATAATGACTCCTCAGGCGGCCATGGGACGGGCGTCTCGCCCGCCCCCATCGCCGATTCATCCATTGGAGGCTCGTGTTCGTCAGAGATGCTCACGCGGCACCCTCAGTCCTCGCGCGCGTTGGTGTCATTCTCGTCATGAACCGCACCTCACGCAGTGGTGGTCGCGTCGTCATCAACGATCTCGTACTCGGCGTCCTCCACCGTCTCGGCTTGGCCAGCGCCACCCGCAGCTTCTGCTTCTTGTTGGGCGCTCGCGTGACGGTAAATCTCTTCTGACATCTTGTGCAGAGCGTCGGTCAAGGCTTGGGTTGCAGACTCAATTTGTGCAACATCCTCGCCCTCGGCCGCACTCTTTGCCGATTCAATTGCCGTGGTGAGCTCACCCCGCAGGGCCTCGTCAACCTTGTCACCATTGTCTTTGACTTGACGCTCGGCCTCGTGCACACGCGCCTCTGCCTGGTTGCGGGCATCGGCGAGTTGGCGCAGACGTCGATCGTCCTCGGCGTGTGATTCGGCATCCTGCACCATCTGCTGGATCTCGTCGTCACCGAGCCCTGATGATGCGCGAATCTCAATCTTTTGCTCATTGTTGGTGCCAAGGTCCTTCGCCGACACATTCACGATGCCGTTTGCATCGATGTCGAAGGTCACCTCAACTTGCGGTACTCCACGTGGCGCAGAGGGAATTCCCACCAAGTTGAACTTGCCCAGGGTGCGGTTGTAGGACGCCATCTCGCGCTCGCCCTGCAGCACGTGAATTTCCACCTGATTCTGATTGTCATCGGCGGTTGAAAAGACTTCGCTCTTGCGCGTAGGGATGGTGGTGTTGCGCTCGATGAGCTTGGTAAACACACCACCCTTGGTCTCAATACCGAGCGACAGAGGGGTCACATCGAGCAGCAGCACATCTTTGACCTCGCCCGCCAACACACCGGCCTGGATTGCGGCACCGACTGCGACCACCTCATCCGGGTTCACGCCCTTGTTTGGCTCTTTGCCGGTGATTTCGCGCACGCGCTCCTGTACCGCAGGCATCCGACTCATACCGCCGACCAAGACCACGTGATCGATCTTGCTTGCGACACCCGATTCCTCAAGGGCTTGTCGGGTTGGTTGGGTCAGCCGCTCCAAGAGCGGACGTGCAAGGTCCTCAAGCTTGGCGCGGGTCAGCTGCAGATCCAAGTGCTTCGGTCCGCTTTGATCGGCGGTCACAAATGGCAGATTGATCTGCGTCGAGGTCGTCGTCGACAGCTCAATCTTGGCTTTTTCTGCTGCCTCATAGAGCCGCTGAAGCGCCATCTTGTCAACACTCAAATCGATTGCCTGGTCACGCTTAAATTCCGCGACCATCCAGTCGACGATTGCCTTATCGAAGTCATCGCCACCAAGGTGGTTATCACCCTTGGTTGCCTTCACCTCAAAGACGCCATCGCCCATCTCGAGCACCGAGACGTCGAAGGTGCCACCACCGAGGTCGAAGACCAAGACGATTTCATCGTTTTGCTTATCGAGCCCATACGCAAGGGCGGCGGCGGTTGGCTCGTTGATGATGCGCTTGACCTCAAGGCCGGCAATCTTGCCTGCATCCTTGGTGGCCTGACGCTGCGCGTCGTTGAAGTAGGCGGGCACGGTAATCACCGCATCGGTCACCTCTTCACCGAGGTACGCCTCTGCATCGGCCTTGAGCTTTTGCAGGATCATTGCGCTGATCTCCGGCGGAGCGAATTCCTTGTCATCTGCGGAAATGCGCGCATCGCCATTGGGCCCCTGCACGACGTTGTAGGGCACCATCGTCATCTCATCGGAAACCTCTCCGAACTTGCGCCCCATAAATCGCTTCACGCTGAAGACGGTGTTTTCGGGGTTGGTGACGGCTTGTCGACGGGCCACAGTTCCAACCAGTCGCTCACCATTCTTGGAAAAACCGACGACCGATGGGGTCGTGCGGCCACCTTCGGAATTCGGAATGACTTCTGGCTCACCACCCGTCAATACCGCGATGCAGGAGTTGGTCGTTCCCAGGTCAATGCCGATCGTCTTTCCCATGTGCTGTGTCGCCTCCTCATGCGAACCGGAGGGTCCGGTTCGTCGATGCAGATATTCTTGCTGTCCTGATATTAAATCTTAGTCGAGTGTTGTCAAGTCGTGTCGGTACAGACTTGAGTCTTCTTAACTAAGATTTAATTCTGGTTGCGAACGCCCCCCCACAAGGACACGCGCCCTCGCGAGAATCCGCTCTACACCGACGTTATGTGATCGAGACGCAGTTGCTGCGCGTCGGACTACGGGGTGGTCACGACCCCATCAAGCAAGACGACATGCACCCGTTTGGGGCCATGGACACCAATGATCAGCGTCTTTTCGATGTCGGCAGTCCGGCTGGGACCCGACTGCAGCGCAATCATTGATCCCGCGCCAAGACGTGGCGCCAGACGCATCAAATCGGCGAGTCCTGCGACCACCCGACGGGCCTCGACCACACAGATGTGTGTCGGGGCGACAAGTGCCCCACCCCGTCCTGCGCTCCCGCCGGTGACAATCGATCCCGTTGCTGCGACCGCGGCAAGGCATCCGGTCACGGTGACATCAAGATGACGCACTGTTTCGCGATCATCGGCAATCCGCTCATAGTCATAGACATCGTGGCCGGCGTCGATGAGGGCGCGTCCAATCACCGGACGCGCATCACCGAGATCTGCCGTCAGCGCGATCTGCTGCGTCGGCGGATAGCTGATCTGGCCCAATATTTCCTCGACCAATTCTGCTGACGTACATCGCGCACTCGTCCCGCTGACCTTAGCCACCTCCTCCAAAAAGCGCGCATACGGATCCTCATCCGGGCGCAATTCGGTCGGCGCAGCGCGCCACAATTCGGCAGGTTCAGTCATCGGACCGGCGTCTGTGAAATGGGCGTCGTGCAGGCATTGGGACCGATCGTCCGAGTGCCCACCCAGCAAGTGGCCCGCGACGAGCAAGCACACGACTCACCCACCCGATCTGCATCAGTCGACTCGCGACTCCAGACACAATTCGATAGCGCCACGCCGACGACCACGCCCAGGCCCACACCGATGCAACGAGACGCTCCTTGAATGGTGCCGCGCCCTCATCCACGCGCTGGCGGCGCAGCCGCAACAACAAATCGTGCAAGGGAATCTTCACTGGGCAGATGTCGTCACATGCGCCGCACAGTGAGCTGGCCTGGGGCAGCTCGCCGCCATCCTGCTGGCCCCGAAACAACGGGGTGAGTACCGCGCCGATCGGGCCACCGTAGACCCAGCCGTAGGCATGTCCGCCGACTTGGCGATACACCGGGCAGACGTTCTGGCATGCGCCGCAGCGAATGCAGTGGAGCACATCCTGGTACTCGGTTCCGAGCAACGCCCGTCGCCCATTGTCGAGTAACACCACATGCATCTGCTCTGGCCCATCGGGCTCGTTGGTGCCACGGGGTCCGGAGATCATGGTGACGTAGGTGGTAATCAGCTGCCCTGTACCCGCCCCTGTGAGCAGCGGCAGCATCACCGCAAGGTCATCCAAACGGGGCAAGACCCGCTCGATCCCCATCAACGAGATATGCACGCGCGGCATCGAGGTCGACATCCTGCCATTGCCCTCGTTGGTCACCAGCACCACCGTGCCCGACTCCGCGACCCCGAAATTTGCCCCGCTGATACCAACATCTGCATCCATAAAGGCATCACGCAGGGTCTCGCGCGCAAACCCTGTCAACTCCGAGGCGTCATCGGGCAGTTCTCGTCCGGCGACACGCGACAGGCTTTGGCGCACTTCCTCGCGGGTCTTATGAATGATGGGGGCAATGATGTGTGACGGGCGATCGTTATCGAGCTGCACCACATATTCGCCAAGATCGGTTTCGGTGACCGTCAAGCCATCTGCGATAAGTGCCGGGTTGAGCTCTATTTCCTCAGTGGCCATCGATTTGACCTTCACCACCCGACGTGCGCCCGCATCACGGCAAATCCGGCGGATATGTGCACGCGCCTGGGCAGCGTCGGCGGCCATATGGACCTGCACCCCATTCGCGGCAAAGGCGGCGACGAGTCGATCGAGGTGTGTCTGGAGATCGGCAATCGTGGCGGATCGGATGTCCGCGCCGCGCGCGCGTAGGCCCTCATAATCATGGTCGGCGAATCTGGCACGCAGATCATTGGCGGCATGATCTGTCGCACGGGGAACCGCAGTCCGCAAAAAGGGTTTGGCAAGTTGTTCGCGCGCGCGTTCGGCAAAGGTGGTCTCAGTCAGCGGGTCATGCGTCATCTCAAGCCCGCCTCGCGGAGCACTGTGGCGATATGTACGACGCGAAGGCCCGCGTAGGCGCGCGCGGCACGACTCCCCAATTGCATGATGCAACCCGAATCGGCAGACACCAACATGTCAATGCCTTCGGCAACAACATCGTCAAGCTTGCTATCGGCCATCGCGACCGACACCTCTGGATACCGCACCGCAAAGGTGCCGCCAAATCCGCAACATCTCTCGGCACTCGAAAGCGGCACCAGTTCAAGCCCGTCGATGCACCCAAGCACGGCGCGAGGCTCTGCCGAAAGGCCAAGTTCACGCAACATATGACAGGAATCGTGGTATCCCACGCGTCGTGACAAATGCAGATTCGCTGCACGGAGCTCGTCGCAGTGCGCCGCCAATACCGCGGTGAATTCAACCACGCGACGTGCAACTGCGCGTACGAGCTGTTCATCGCGATCACCCGCAAAGAGCTCTGGCCAATGGCGGTACATCATCGCCGCGCATGAGCCAGCGGGGACAACGATTGGTCCACGGGTCTTTGAGAGCGCGCGCGCAGTGACACGCGCAACAGCACGCGCCTGGCGATGGAAGCCCGCATTAAAGGCGGGCTGGCCGCAACAGGTGGTCCCAGTCGCGGGGGTGGGGTTGCATCCGCAGACCTGCAGCGCGCGTTCGGCATCCTCGACGGTCTCGGGGGTGACGAGATCGCCAATGCACGTGGCAAACAGTGTTACCGACTCACTCAGGGACAAACTCCTTCAACGGTGTCCGCCGGCGCGAATCCACACGGAGAGCGTATCGCGCCAGAATGCGCGATACACACAACACTCCCAGAAACACATCGGCCCGGGAGTTCCCGGGCCGATGGATACCGCGCTTACGCCGACTTACGAGGCGGGCGACCGTGTGCGTCGCAGATCTCGGGATGCCAACGCGAGAAGTGCTGCTCGTGCTGGTTAGTAATCGACCCGTCCGGGAAGTACTGCGCGTAAAAGTCAGGGTCCAAGTGCTGCGCCTGGCATGTCAGGCGCTGGTACATCGGGTCAATGTATGCCGGGAAACGGCCATACGTGTCCCACACGTACTGGCAGTACGCCTTGACCATCTCGACGGTCTCGTCGTGCGGACGCGGGATTGCCTCGACGAAGCTCTCGGAATCCTTGTACGGCTTTGCGACCTCGGGCTCCATGACCGACCACTTGAGATCCATGAACGCGTCAACTGCCTCGTGCATATCCTTGTAGTACGGCGGGGTAAAGCCTTCGACAACGCCGTCACGACCGACAGCGAATCCATTGCCATGCTTGTCCTGCTCGAACCGGAAACCAAGACCCGGCACATCGCCGCCGCCCATCACAAACTTGGGCAGGTACCCGGTGAATGTCCATCCGCCAAGGCCCATGGCCTGCAACGCAAGGTTCATGTTTTGACAGGTGAATGCCTGCTCAACGACCAGCATCGAGAGCACCCGCTGCTCAAGCTCGACCATGCCCATTCGGCGTGAAGGATCGACGCGACCGGAATCGATCCACTGCTGCAGCCCTGCGGAACGACCGCCGTTCTGCTCATCGACGATCGAGAAGGCGTAGCTCCGGGCCAAGTAAATGAAGAGCACATTGATGTACTCAAGCGTGATGTTGGTCACCGGAACAAACAGCGTTGTTCCCGGCTTGTTGGCATTCCACTGGTTGAAGTCAAACAACCCGGGGAGTGTCGTCGGCAGCTGTGCACGACCGTCTTGCAACTTGACCCGTGCGCGCCGGTACAAGTCGACGACGAAATCAGCCTGTTGGTCGATCGTCAGACCCGAGACCATGGAGATCTCGCCAGGCTCCGGCACCATGCCAAAGATGTTGAGCCACCACAGGCCCTCATCATTCGACCAGAACAACTCGGTGCCGTGGTTTGAACAGGCGCTCGGCCAGGTGCGGTTGGTCCACTGTACAAGCGTGGACATTCCCCGCACCGGATCCAAGTCACCAAGCGCCAAACCGTTCAATCCGGCGCCCGCCATGACCAACAAGGCCTCCTCGAGCTCGGTTAATGGCACCGGCTCGTAGGGGCTTTCATAGGGGATCACGTTGGAGCCGACCGTCATTCCCAGGCCGACGCGACGGCTCTTGCGATCAAAGATCGACTGGAAGTACGGATAACTCAGCGCGTCAGCGAGTCCATCCGGAGCGCCAAACGATCCAGATTGTCCTGCGCTAAATGGGGTTTCGTCGGTCCTCATTGAATGCTCCTTGGAATGCTGGTCGCGATTAGCGCTTCACCACGATGCCCGCAGCCTCACGGTCAAACGTGTCAGGGGTGATGCCTTCATCACGCAGCTTCACCTTTTGCACACGCTCAGTGGGGGTCTTGGGCAGGGTGTCGACATAACGGATGTAGCGCGGCACCATGAAG
>CAITWD010000016.1 GCA_903896045.1 uncultured Actinomycetes bacterium | reverse complement strand
TTGAGGCTCGGTGTTTTGGGTGTCGTACCACACACCGGCAAGCGCCCCGCCCGTCGGGTAACCCACGTGGGGTGCTCCGTTCGGGCAGGTAGTCGCGCCAACAAGCATTGGCGCCGCATCGGTGCTCGCGCAGTACTGAGTCAGCACCCCGCTCCAGGTGTCATCAGATGTGCCAAGTCCAGCAAAGAATTGCTCGAGTGCGGGCGCTTCAGCGCTTGGGTCGCCTGTGAATGTAATGAGCGGCTGCTGGGTGCCGGTGATATTTGCGCCCTGTGATGCAGTTCCCCACGTTCCCCAGAAGACCAAATACACCTGTTCCGGCTGGGCGATGATGGGCGCGCCATTCGCACCGCCGTGATATTGCATCTGCTGCGCAGAGACCAGACCAGTGGTGGGCGTGGTGCTGTAGATCCCGTGGTGCATCACTGCAGTGGGCATGCGATCCGCGTGGGTCGATGCCGTTGATGCCACCATCGCGCGCGATGTGCCACCGCTTGTGACAGACGCAGTGATCGCAGTGAGGATCAGCGCCACTGTTGCAAATCGCCATTGCCACGCGCGTGACCGCGAGCTCGCGCCCGTGATGAGCGTGAGCATCCATTCAGCCATTTGTGTGATGAATTCGGGAATGCCAGTTCCTTGACTGTTGAGCGCACATTACGTCCCGTTCACGCCCCATCGGCACAAGCTGGTTCGGACATGACATTTGGGGCATGCCCGGCCAATGGCGATGCGCATGCGGAACGACCGCGGAGTGGTTGACAATGGGGGTATGGCACTTATCGTTCACACTGCAACTCGGGCAGATGCGTTCATTGCACCTTTGGTTGCACATGTTTCGGGGGGATCCTCCAATCCGTTGCATCCGGAGATCATCGGGATTCCGACAAAGGGGATGGAGCGTTGGCTCTCCCAGGAGCTCTCACTGCGGCTTGGCTCGCGCGAGGGTCGAAGCGATGGCATCTGCGCCAGCATTGATTTTGTGTTTTTGGGTGCGGTGATGTCGCGTGTGGCGGCGGGAGTGATTCCCGATCCCCGTACCGATCCGTGGCGTCCATCTCATGCGGTGTGGCCGCTGATCGACATCGTCGACACACATCGAGGGGAGTCGTGGATGCATCGACTCGATGGCTACCTTGATCGCCAGCTGCAGGATGCGTCCTCGGAGGATGAAGAGGTCCCAACCCGTCGATTTTCGATCGTGCGTGGGATTGCCGACCTGTTTGATCGCTATGCGATGCATCGACCCGAAATGGTTGCGCGATGGTTCCGCGGTGACGATGTGGACTCACTGGGAGGAACGCTCGATGCGCAGTACGTATGGCAACCCCACCTTTGGCGTGAATTGCGCGCGCGCATCGGGGTTCCCACCCTCGCTGAGGACTTGGAGGCCCACTGCATGCGCCTCCGCGAAATACCCGTTGGCGAACCGGCTGTTGCGCGGTGCGCGATCGTGGGCGTGTCACGACTGCCGGTGACCTACCTTCGGTTGCTTGATGCTGTTGCCGAGCGCTCGGTCGTGGAGCTCTTTGTTTTGCATCCCTCTCCGGCGCTCTGGCGTGACATTGCGACATCCATACCCACTGCGTCGCCGATCTCTCGCAGACGCAGCGACGATGATCCGCTCGCTGATGCTCGTCATCCGTTATTGATGTCGTGGGCGCGCGATGTCCGTGAGACTCAGCTCATGTTGGGCGGTGATGCCACGCCTGTGGTGCCGACATCGAGGTTGGGATCGACGCTGCTGGCGCGACTCCAGGACGACATCGCCGCAAATCGTCAACCCACACAGAGCGCAGATGCCGCCGCGCGCGACCAGCGGCCCGCACATGACATCGACGATCGCAGCGTCCAGGTGCACGCATGCCATGGCGCACTTCGCCAGGTCGAGGTGCTGCGTGACGCACTCATGCATCTCGTGACGACGCATCCCGATCTTGCGCCAAGCGACATCGTGATCATCACTCCCGACCTCGACACCTTTGCCCCATTGATCGAAGGGGTCTTCGGCAGCCATCTTGCGATGGGGCGCGATGACATCGATGCATTTGCAGATGCACTGACCGGTTTACGCGTACGTGTGTCTGATCGATCGCAGCGGACCGAGTTGTCGTTGCCGTCAGTTGCCGAGCAACTGTTGGCGCTTGCCGGTGCCCGCTGCACGGTGGCTGAGGTGATGGAGTTTGCGCGCCATGAGGCGGTGAGTCGCCGCTTTGGATTTGACGATGAGCTCTTGACCGATATGGAACAGTGGGTTCGCGACGCCGGCGTGCGCTGGGGGATTGATGCCCGCGCCCGCGCGCCGTATGGGGTCGTGGAATTCGACGCCTATACCTGGGATCACGGGCTCGATCGCATCATGGTTGGTGCGGCAATGGGCGACGACATCGATCACGAGATCGCCAGCGTTGCCGGGATTGACGGTATTGCACTCGGCGGGCTCGATCGCATCGGTCTGGTTGCACAATTTGTCGACCGCCTCAGTACCCACCTTGCGGCATTACGTGCGCCGGCAACAGTGCAGGAGTGGCTTTCGCGCCTTTCTGCCGCCGTCGATGCGCTGAGCTGCTCTGCGGTTGACGCTGTGGACGAGCGAGTTGCATTGGCGCAACTCTTTGATGAGATCCGCGCTGATGCAGATGGCGCCTTGGTCCTGCTGAGCCGCCAGGAGATTCACGATCTATTGTCGCGCCACCTTGACGGGGCTCCGAGCAGGACCGCATTCCGTACCGGAAATTTGACCGTGACGAGCATGGTCCCGATGCGCGGTGTACCGCACAAGGTCGTGTGTCTTCTTGGTCTTGATGATGGGATATTCCCGCCAGTAGATCGCGCCGACGGTGATGATCTGATGCGATCGCAGCCGCTGGTCGGTGATCGCGATGTGCGCAGCGAGGCGCTCGGGGCGTTACTTGATGCGGTGATGTGTGCGGGTACTCACCTGATCGTCACCTATACGGGCACAAGCCCCGTGACCAATGCACCGATTCCCCCGGTGGTTCCGATTGGGGAGCTTCTTGACGCCTGTGCGCAGACCGTCGCAACATCGCATCCGTTTGGCGATTCATTGCCCGCGCGTGAGGCGCTCAAAGAGTCGGTGTGGATGACGCATCCACTCCACTCCTTCGATGCGCGAAATTTTCTCCCTGGTCATGTTGCGCGAGATCGGATCTGGGGGGTTGATCCGATTGCCTATGCCGAAGCCATTGCGGCGCAACATGTGGTGGATGTCGCGCGCCCGTTTCTTGGGACACCACTCGCACCGATCGACGCCGAGGTGATTCAGCTCAACGAACTGATTGCATTTATCCGCAGGCCGGTGGAGCACTTTCTGAAAAATCGACTACATATCGAGGCCTGGAATCCCTCCGAGGCCCCGTCTGATGACATTCCGCTGTCACTGGATACGCTTGAGGCATGGGGGATCGGGGAGCGGGTACTGATTGCCTGTCGGGGTGGTGGGCGGCGTGAGGATGCACTGCGCAGCGAGCGGGTTCACGGTGCACTGCCCCCAGGAGCGTTTACGGAGTTGTTGCTGAAAAAAATCAATCTAAACGTCACCAAAATACTCGATGCGACCACCGGGGCATGCGCCGGGTATGCGGCGGCCACGATTCCCATTGAGATTCAACTCGATGATGGGCGCCGGATTGTTGGTTCGGTCCCCGACGTGCATGGCAGCCGGTATGTGCTCTCCACCTATTCGAAATTCTCAGCGGTACAACGTGCGCAGGCATGGATACACCTGATCGCATTGACGGTCGCCAATCCGACCCAGGCGTGGGATGCCCGTATCGTGGCGCGCCCGGAATCCGAGAAGAAATCGGCACATGGATGTGTGATTGGTGCGGTTGACCTCGATCTGGCGCGCCAGGTGCTTGATGAGATCGTTGCGCTCTTTGATGACGGGATGGGGGCACCGGTGATGTTTTTCCCGAGGACCTCATACGACTATGTTGCGGCCGACGACGGTACTGCACATGCGGGATACCGGGCTGCGGAAGCCAGCTGGAACCCATATTCGGGTGGGCGATCTGGACGCTCAGATGCCCAAGAGGCCGCTCACGAGATGATCTTCGGTCGGGTGCTCTTATTTGATGAACTGATGAAGCGACACGGCGATGAATTCCGAACTCGCGCGCAGACATTTTGGGCCCCATTCCAATCCGCAGTCATTGCCGGGGGCTGACGGCGATGTTGAACACCCAACTGCGCGAATTTGATGTCACCGGACCGCTTCCCGCGGGGGTCACGCTCCTTGAGGCAAGTGCCGGAACCGGAAAGACATTCACGATTACTGCGCTTGCGGCGCGGTATATCGCTGACGGGGTACCGCCTGAGCGCATCCTGATGATGACCTATACGCGTCTCGCGACGGGTGAATTACGCGATCGAGTGCGACGACGACTGGTGCAGGTCCGTGCAGAGCTCGGCCGCGTGCGTGAGAGCAAAGACATCGCCACAGATGACCCCGTTGTGCGGTTACTGGCCTCTGGGTCGACAGATGAAATTGCGAAGCGTTGGCGCAATACGGATCGCGCGATCGCACAATTTGATGCACTCCCCATCTCCACGACCCTCGGGTTTTGCCAAGGACTTCTTTTTGGGCTCGGTGTCGCTGGCGACATCACGCAATCCGACCGATTGCTCAGTGATAGCGGTGAATATGTCGCCCGGGTTGCTGACGACGTCTTGCTGGCAATGCGTGTGCATGAGCAGGCGTCACTTGGCTTCACGTACCAGGAGGCGCAGGGACTCGCCAAAGCCGTTGCCTACCAACAGCCCTTTGCGCAGATCGTGCCCGACGACCCTGGGGAGAATGTGCAACTGGCGCAGCGAGTCGCATTTGCGCATGCAGTCCGGAGAGAATTTGCACGTCGTACGCGTCGTGAGGGGCGAGTGACCTACAACGACCTGCAGGGGCGCCTCGATGAGCTCCTGGGTGACCCAGCCACGGGCGCATCGGTGGCGCATGAGATTGCGCGTGCGTACGACGTCGTACTCGTTGACGAATTCCAGGACACCGATCCCGTGCAGTGGAGGATCTTGGAGCAGTGCTTTGGCACGACGACATCACTTGTGCTGATTGGTGATCCCAAGCAAGCGATCTACGGTTTTCGCGGCGCGGATGTTCGGTCGTATTTGGCTGCCGGACATCGCGCCGGGACTCGGGCGACCCTCGGGACGAGCTGGCGGAGTACTCCAGAGCTTCTTCGTGGGCTCGATGTTATTTTTGCGGGCGCGTCGCTGGGTGCTGAGGACATCGTCTACCGCCCGCTGACGGCGGCTCATAAGACTGCGGTCGGCACGGGTCAATCGTCTCCCACCGCTGCCGCGGTGCGGATGCGGGTGTTATCTGGGAATGTGCATCAGCACTTGCTCGCCAACGACAAGAAGCACTTTCGTGTCGGCCTTGCCCGTGATGTGATCGCGCATGATCTTGCCGCCGACATCGCACAACGTGTCGCGGATCCGCGTGGATGTCGCGTGAGCGATATCGCGGTCCTGGTGCGCAAGAATCACCAAGCGGCGACGATTCACAAGGTTCTTGGCGAGTGCGGTATTTCCGCCGTGATTTCCCAGGGTGGCAATGTGTTTGCGACGACGATGGCGCGCCAGTGGGCCGTGTTCCTTCGTGCGCTTGAGACGCCGTCTGCACGTCGGGTCAATGCCGCCGCGCTGACGGTGTTTCTCGGCTGGACTGCGGATCAGCTCACCATCGCCGACGATAATGCATGGGATGGGTTGTATCGACGGCTTGCCGAGTTTCGGCGGATCATTCTCGGCACGGGGATCGCGGCGCTTGTCACCAGATTGCGCGCGGAAGGGCTCGCGGAGCGCCTGCTCACGCAACCCGACGGTACGCGGAACCTGATTGATCTTGAACATATCGCCGAGCTGCTCCACACAGCGGTGCATCGGGACGGGGTTGCATTCGGTGGCATGTTGGCGTGGCTTGGGACGCGCATGCGAATGGACGCCGATGATGAGAATCAGGCAGATGCCCAGCGGCAACGGATCGCGACCGATCTTCCGGCAGTCAACGTGATGACAATCCACGCCAGTAAGGGGCTTGAGTTCCCAGTGGTCTATTGCCCGTACCTGTGGGATGGTGGGGCAAAGAAAGACCTCTACCCGGTCTTCCACGATGACGATGCAGATGGGCAACGAGTGATCGCGGTTGGTGGTGATCCTGATCCGTCGTCCACACCCTATTCGGCCGCCGCCATGCGAGAGGCCCAAGATGAAGAGTTGCGGGTGCTCTATGTCGCGCTCACCCGGGCGCGCGATCAATTAATTGTGTGGTGGGCGGTATCAAGGGAGACGGGCAAGTCGCCCCTGGCGCGCATGTTGGCGCCACGCGGCGATGATGGCCACGTGCCGCTTAACGTAACGCCTCTGCCGAGCGATGAAGCCTTTGTTGATGAACTCCAGCGTCGGGCGGGACATGATTCGACGGACATCGCCATCGAAATGATTCCACTCGAGCTCGCGCCGATCGCGGTGCCTCGTCCAGAGCGTGCGCCTGAACTCGTATTGGCAGCCACGAGTGGCCTGCGCGGAGGGTCGTGGCGTCGCTACTCCTATAGCCAGCTCACCCACGCCGACGATCGCGCAGGAACATCACCGCTTCGCGACGATCTGGTGCGCGCAGATGATGACCGAGATCTCGCAATCGAGGCCGTTGTTGATGAAGCGCATCACCAGATGGGTGCGCCCGTTCCGCTTGCGGTGATGCCTGCGGGCGCCTCAGTGGGAACGATGATCCATTCGGTGTACGAACATGTGGATTTTGCGTCACTGACTCTTGAGAAGGACCTCATCGTGCATCTGATGCAGGAGTGCACCCGCACAGGCGTGGTCATCGACGACGTTCCTGCGATCGCTCACGGTTTGGCCGCATCGATTTCCACTCCGTTTGGTGGTGTGTTTGGAGACCTCTGCCTGCGCAACATTCCGCGTGTTGCGCGTCGAACTGAGCTGGGATTTGAATTTCCGCTGACCGGCGGTGATGCGGGTGCGAGGCGTGTGAGGGTGCAGCAGATCGCCGACATCCTCGACGCATTCGGATCGAGCGATGATGTGGCATGTGGCTATGCACCGCATCTTCACGACGCATCATTTACACACCTGCCACTCCACGGATTTTTTACAGGAGTGATTGATGCGCTCATCACGGTGCCATCGGCGGATGGTCTGTCGTACGGTGTTGTCGATTACAAAACCAATTGGCTGGGGCCGCGTGGTGGTGCACTCACCATCGATTGTTATTCGCCCGAGGCAGTGGCCAACGAGATGTATGCATCGCACTATCCGTTACAGGCACTGTGTTATCTCGTGGCTCTCCATCGGCTGTTGCGCTGGAGAGTTCCTGGGTATTCGGTTGACCGGCATATCGCGGGTGCGGCCTATTTGTTTGTGCGGGGCATGGTCGGGCCAGCGACGCCCCTCATCGATGGTCGGCGGCATGGGGTGTGGACCTGGCGCCCATCTTCAGGGTTGATTGCTGCGGTCAGCGATGTGCTCGATGAGGGCGCGCGATGATGCGCCACGATCCATGGGATGCCCGTCGCGTGCACGGTGTCAGCGGCCTGCTGCATGCATTTCATACCTCAGGGGTGATTGATGCGGGCGATGTGCACTTTGCCCAACGTGTCGCAGCGATTGTGGGCGAGACCGATGAACTGGTGGTTCTGGCGGCAGCATTTGCGCTGCGCGCACCACGGTACGGTCACGTCTGCGTCGATCTTGATCGGGTCCGTGACACTGTGGCGATTGATGCATCGATATCGGTCGATCTGGATCGACTACCTTGGCCGGATGTGGCCGTATGGACCGCATCACTTGAGCGTAGTCCGTTGGTGGGGTACGCGCCTTTTGAGGATGATCGGATCCTCCGTGGCAATGGATATCTGCTGTATCTCAATCGCCTGTGGCGCGATGAGATTGCGTTGGCAGATGCGCTTCTTGCGCGTGCGGCATCGATTGTCGACACGTCTGATGCGCCCGCTCTTGATGTGGGGCTTGATCGATTGTTTGGACCTGATGGCGATCATCTGCAACGACGCGCGGCGGCAATGGTCGTGCGACGACGACTCACCATTCTGTGTGGCGGCCCGGGGACGGGGAAGACGACAACCGTCGCCCGCGCACTCGCACTCGCTGTCGAGCAGGCACAACGCCAGGGGCATGCGCACCCGAGGATCGCCATGGCTGCGCCAACGGGCAAGGCCGCCGACAGGCTGGCGGAGTCGGTTGCCTCGCAGATTGCCGAGATGCCAATCGACGATGCGACGCGCGCGCTGCTTGCCGATGCGCAGCACATGACCGTCCATCGCCTTCTTGGCGCACGCGGCGGGTCGGCGGGTGGCTTCATTTATGGCCCTGATCTACGACTCGCCTATGACATCGTCGTCGTGGATGAGGCGTCGATGATGGACCTTCCTCTTGCCAGGCGACTGTGCGGCGCGCTTGATCCGGATGCGCGACTCGTGCTCGTCGGGGACCCGGGTCAGTTGGCCTCGGTGGAAGCGGGTTCGGTACTCGGGGATGTTGTTGGTGCGCTCGATCGAGGCCACGATGGGTCACCACTCGATCAATCGATCGTAACCTTGGAACGAGTGTTTCGCTTCGACACAACAATTGCCGAGCTCGCGGCCGCGGTGCGTCGCGGGGACGCAGACGCGACAATTGCCCAATTGCGCGCGGGGCATGCGGGAATTCACTGGATTGCAGATGCAGATGCCGATCTGAGATTAGTCCGGGCGGCAATTATCGCGGGGCAGCGCAGTGTGTTTACGAGCGCGCAGGCGGGCGACGGCGCGGGAGCAATTGCCGCAGCGAACGCGGTCCGACTGTTATGTGCCCATCGTCATGGGCCCTTTGGCGTCGATCAGTGGACGGCGCGGATGGAGCAATGGTGCGCTGAGGCGATTGAGGGATATTCGACCGAATCTGAGTGGTATGTCGGGCGCACGATCATGGTGACCCGCAACGACGATGCGCTCGGCGTCTTCAACGGAGATGTGGGCGTCGTGGTGTCCGGTGAGGACGCCCGGCCCTACGTTGCGTTTGCGCGTGCCGGGCAGGTACACCTCGTCAGCCCTGACCGTCTCTCGAGCGTCGATGCGATGCAGGCGGTGACAATTCATAAGAGCCAAGGCAGCGAGTTTGCAACGGTGATCGTGGTTGTTCCCGAGGCTCCATCACGACTTTTAAGTCGAGAGTTGCTCTATACGGCGATGACCCGCACGCGCGGTACGCTCATGCTCGTTGGCACCGAAGCGGCGATCCGTGCCGCAATTGCGCGCCCGATCGAGCGTGCATCGGGCCTGAGCGAGCGCGTGTGGTCATCCGGCGACCGCTGAGCATGGAAGGATCTGCATTGTGAAAATTCTCCATGCCGCCGATTTGCACATTGATAGTCCCTTGTGGGGGCTTTCGCAGTATGAGGGTGCACCCGTTGATGAGATCCGTGGGGCAACCCGACGTGCAGCTGTACGGCTTGTGGACGCAGCGCTGACATATGAGGTGTCGCTCGTCGTGATCGCCGGTGATGTCTTCGATGGCGATTGGCGAGACTTTTCCACCGGACTGTTTTGGATCGGCCAGCTGAATCGGCTGCGCGATGCGGGTATTCCGGTGGTCATGATCAGCGGGAATCACGATGCGGCAAGTGAGATTACGCGAAATCTCACCCTGCCTGACAACGCGACGATGCTGAGTGCCGAGGCGCCCCAAACCATCGATTTTCCAAACCTTGGCCTGGCAGTCGTGGGCCAGAGTTACTCAGAACGGGCAACTGTTGATGATTTGGCTGCTGGGTATCCGCCAGCCTCTGCCGGGGTATGCACCATCGGCGTGCTGCACACCAGTTTGAGTGGCCGCCCCGGGCACGGGAATTACGCCCCGACCTCCATCGATGTTCTGCGCAGCAAGGGATACGCCTATTGGGCGCTTGGGCATGTGCATCAGCGTGAGATCGTCTCTCGGGACCCGTGGATCGTCTTTCCTGGAAATCCCCAGGGGCGTCACGCAAAAGAGGTGGGAGAGAAGGGCGCAACCCTGGTGACGATCACCGACGGCGAGGTTGTTGATGTCACGGCGATCCCCCTTGATGCGGTGCGCTGGGCATCGTTGGAGATTGATCTTTCCGAGATCGTCGAGATGCAGGATGTCGTCACGGTGGTACGTGGGCATTTCGCTCAGTTGCGCCGTGAGAATCCTGATCGTCTGTGTGCGGTGCGCATACGCGTGTGTGGACGTACCCAGGTTCATGACGAATTGTGGCGCCAGCCTGGTCGCATTGAGGCGGAAATACGGGCAATCGCAAACGAGTTCGATGATCTCTGGGTTGAGAAGGTCGTCCTTGCGACCCAACGCATGCGAGACGCGGGCGGGGCGCAGGATGATGACGCAGTTCGGGAATTGCTGGAACGCATTGCTGACCTTGCGAATGAACCCCAGGCGCTTGACAGCTACGCGGCGGCGCTTCGGGGACTTCGCGATCAGATTGCGACAACGGTGCGCGGTGACGAGGGGGCCCCAATCGACCTGTCGCATCTCGGCTCCCCGGAACATCTCAAAGCGTGTTTGGCAGACAGCAAAGACATGATCATGGCGCTGCTTGACGAGGGTCAATAGTGCGCCTGGGTCGACTCGACCTTGCCCGTTATGGCGGGTTTACCGATCGGTCGATTGATCTCTCTGGCGCGGGACTACATATCGTTGTCGGTCCAAATGAAGCGGGTAAGACCACCGCGATGGCGGCGATTCGTGACCTGCTCTTTGATTTCCCCCGCTCGAGCCCGCAGGGGTATCTGCATGGACTACCGAGCCTGCGGCTTGGGGCATGCGTGATCGACAATGATGGTAATCCGCATGAGATTGTGCGCGTCAAGCGTGATCGAGACTCGTTACGTGATGGCGATGATGTTGTTCGCGATCCACTTGAGTTTGCGCGTTGGATGCACGGGATTGATGAATCTCTCTATCGGCAGCTGTTCTCGATCGGCCATGATGAAATTGCCCGCGGTGGTCAGGCGCTACTCGAGAGTGATGGCGATGTCGCAAAGGCCGTCTTTAGCGCGGCGCGAGGAAGCAGCAACCTCAATGATGTCGTGCGCACCTTGGTGGCGCGCGCAGAGGAGATCTACAAGCCACAGGGTCGCAACCCGCCACTCAATGCGGCGATGGCAGAGTACAAACGTGCGGTTGCGGAGGTAAAGCGGCTTTCGCTGCGGGCCAGTTCGGTGACCGATCTCGAGGAACGGTATGTCGCTGCCTGCGCAACACGCGATCGTTTGATGGCCGAACGAGATGAGATCTCCGGGTCGCGTGCACGATATGAACGCATCCAAGCCGCGCGTCCTCAGTTCGCCGAGCGTGAGGATGCCATCGCCCGCCGCGACGCACTTGGGGTAGATGTGCCCGTGATTGATCCGGCGGCAGAGACGGCATTTCGCAACGCTCGGGAGCTGCGCCAAGGGGCGCGCGAGCGCGCGCGTGTGGCGCACGAGAGCATTGTCGTGCTTGATGCAGACATTGCCGCATGTGTCGTGGATGCGCAGATCCAGACCCACAGTGAGGCGATTGGGCAACTCCAAGCAGACCTAGGAGCGTTTCGTGAACGCTCTGATGATCTTCCGCGTCGACAGGCAGAGCTGCAACGCGCGCAATTGGGGGTGGAACGTCTTCGTGAACAAGTGCCCGTCGGATGCGCCCGCGATTCGCGCGGGATTCCTCTCGTTGGCGCCCATACGCTCGCCCGCGTGACCGAGCTCGCCGATGGCGCAGTGCGTGTTGATGAGCAATGGAGAGCCGCGGAGCGCGAGCGCGCCACCGCACACGATCATCGTGAGTCGGCCCGCCAGGAGCATGCAGCACTTGATCCGCCCAAGGATGTGCGTGCACTTGAGGAGGTGCTCGCCCGGGTCCAGGCATCGGGCGATATCGTTGAACAGTGCGACGCAGCGCAATTGCAGCTCTCTGTGTTGGATGCACAACTTCGGGTCGCCGTGACGCAGTTAGGGATAACGACTGAGGACCCGCGCGCCGTCGAAGGATTGCCCCTTCCCGACGAGGACGATGTGCAATTGATCTCGTCGCGCGTGGATGAGATTGGTTTTGCGATCACGCGATCCCATGAGCGCCGAGATGCCGCAACGGCACAGATCGCACAGCTCGAGCAACAACGGTCTGCGCGTGTGCGCGATGGAGATCTCCCGACCGATGAGGCGCTTGATCGCCTCCGTGCGACACGGCTTGAGGGGTGGGGGTTGATTCAGCGCGTCTGGCGGGACGGTGAGGATCCGTCAGTTGCTGCGAGCTGGAGCGATGGACTTCCCATTGATGAGCGGTTTCGCATCGTTGTCGCACAGGCGGACGACGTCGCAGATCGCCTGCGCAGGGATGCGGCAGCCATTGAGCAGCAGGCTGCCATCGTGCAGCAGATTGCTGATGCCAAGGCCATCGTGGAGGCCGAGCACGCCACGACGAATCGACTGCAGCGCGAGTTGGATGATGCGCATCGACAGTGGCAATTGCTCTGGGCGGGATGCGGCGTCACGGCGGGCACGCCGGTGCAAATGCAGCGATGGCGTGCGCGGGCGCTGGATGCGGCCCGCCTTTCGGCGAAGGTGCGCGAGCAGGCGACCGCTTTTGAGGCGTTGATCGCGCATCGCACGAGCCTTGATGAGGATGTGCGCGGCGCGTTGAGTGGGCTCGGGGTTGCGACAGACGCAGAGCAGTCGTATGTGGCGCGGTGTGCCGCTGCCCAGCGCTACCGCGACGATGCACAGGTGCATCGCGAGCGGTACGTCCAACTCGGCCAGTCCCTGGAATTCGCAGAATCGGCGATGGCGGAGGCAGATCGGCGCTACACATCTGCAGCCGCACAGCGTGCGGCGTGGCACACCGAGTGGGCGAATGTGGTCGTCGAGCTGGGACTTTCCGGGTCCGCAACGGTCGGTGAAGCGCGTGCCGTGATCGCAGCGATTTCCCAGATCGCCAACTATGCGGCGAGCCGCGATGACGAAATCGGTCGTATTACCGGCATCGAGGAACGCAACGCGGTGTTTACCGCACGGGTCAACGAGATGGTGACGGCGTTATCCGATCACACAGATCTTGTCGACCGACCGATCCAGATCATCATCGCGACGCTTGGGCAACGTCGTGAGGCTGCGCAGCAATCGGCGACCCGGTACGCCACTCTGGATACAGAGCGGGAGCGCCACCGCGCAGAGCACAATAAGGCGGAGATCGAAATTCGTAGCGCCGATGCGACGATTCGCGAGTTGTGCGCGCAGATCGCCGTCCCCGATGAGCCGGCCCTTGAGGTCGCGGTGCGTCGCAGTCGTGAGTATTCCCAGACGATGGAAGAGATTGCTGCGATTGACCAACGACTACGTGACGCATTCGGGATGAGCGTTGAGATGTTGGCGCGCGATGTGGCAGCGGTTGACGGCCAAGAAATCGCGCCAATTCTTGGTGCATTCCATAATCGACACGATGAGGTCGTTGCGATGTTGGATGCCAAAAATGCGGAGGTAGGTGATCTGTCGCGCCAGCGTCAACTCGTCACCGTGTCGGACGAGGCCGCTCGTGCCAGTGATCGCGCCCAGAATGCACACGCCGATATCGCCAGACTCTCTGAGCACTATATCCAGACAGTGTTTGCGCGCCAGATACTCGAGGATCAGATCGCGCGGTATCGCGCCAATCATCAAGGGCCATTACTCGCTCGAGCACAGGAGCATTTCGCGGCCCTGACGGCGGGCAAATATGCACGAATCGATACCGATACGTCGTCTGAGGGCGTCCCGGTGCTCTTCGCCGGAGCGCCCAATGGCAGTCGGGTGAGCGTGGCGAGTCTCAGTACTGGTGCTCGGGATCAGCTGTACTTGTCGCTGCGGCTCGCCGCGCTTGAACATGTCATTGATCGGCAGGGGGCACTTCCGGTGATCCTTGACGATCTCTTTGTCCATTTCGATGATCAGCGCACCGGCGCGGGGCTTGCCGTGCTTGATCAGATCTCCGATCAGACTCAGGTCATTTTGTTTACCCACCACGCGCACGTTGCCGAGTCGGCCAGGGCGGTGATTGCCCAAGAGCGGTTACATATCTCGATGCTGTAGTTCGCTGCTGTCGTGGGCGAATCGAGCTCTGGGAGAGGCTGCTGGCAACACCCGCAATGCGCATTTCCTCGAAAGTGCGCTAATCTCGCAGGCGAGGACGGCAATTCGGCCGATCCCGTGGGGAGAAATCTTTCGTCGTCGAGTCTCTGGTCTCGGGAGGGCGGATACCTCCCAACCTGACCGCGGCCGCAGTGCCGCAAGGACAATAATTTGACGAAGATGACCTTTGCCGAACTTGGCATTAGTTCGGCAGTGTGTGGTGCCTTGGCAAAAAACGGCATTCTTGAGCCGTTTGACGTGCAGTCGTTGGTGATTCGTGAAGCCATTGACGGCTCCGATTTGCTGGTTCGCTCGCCCACGGGCTCCGGTAAGACCCTTGCATTTGGGCTCCCGGTGATCGAGCGGTTGCGGACACTTGAGCGGGCGCGGGTTCCGCGTGCACTCGTGTTGGCGCCGACGCGTGAACTCGCGGTACAGATTTCCACCGAACTGACACCGGCTGCGCACGCTGCTGGATTGCGCATTGCTTGTTGTTATGGCGGTACGCCGCTTCCCAAGCAGGCACAAAATGCGGCGCGGGCAGATCTCGTGGTCGCGACCCCGGGTCGGTTGAATGACTTGATTGATCGCCGATTGCTGAAGATGACCGGCGTGCAGATTCTTGTGCTCGATGAGGCTGACCGGATGCTCGACATGGGCTTTGCGCCACAGGTAGAGCGGATTGTGCAATCGATGCCGACAGACCGTCAGACGTTGCTGCTTTCGGCGACCCTTGAGGGTCAGGTTGCAGATTTGGCACAAAAGCTGACACGCGATCCTGTGCAGCTGCGACTTGGATCCGAGCCTGTCGCTGTCGGCGTCGCACATCGTTTCGCCGTGACCTCGGGTGATGCGCGCATGGCGACCCTGGTCGATGAGTTGACGACCGAGCCCGGCTTGGTGCTCGTCTTTACCCGAACCAAGCACGGCGCCGATCGTCTTGCGACACGCCTCGAGCGCCATGGGATGGATGCCGTTGCAATGCACGGTGACCTTTCCCAGTCAGCGCGTGAGCGCGCCTTGGGTCGGATTCGCAAGGGGCAATGTCGCGTCCTTGTCGCCACCGATGTTGCCGCCCGAGGGATTGACCTCGATGGCGTTGCCCTCGTCGTGAACTACGACCCGCCGAATGATCAATCCGACTACACCCACCGTGTGGGTCGGACCGCGCGCGCCGGCCGTACAGGGCAAGCATTGACCCTGGTCGAGCCTGCAGATGCGCCGAAGGTCAGCCGCATGGCGGTGTCACTTGGACTTGAGGAAGAGTGGGCGGCAACCGGTCACCCGGTTGGCCAAGCGAAGGTTGTCTACGCATCCAAGCGTCGCAACGGACAATTCTCACGTCGCCCGGCTGGTGCGTCATCGAGCGCGAGCGGGGCAAAGCCACACACCTCGGGACGTGGACGGGTCAAGCGCGGATCACGCCCAAGCGCATAAGTCGCTGATCGCGCACCGATCGATGCCGTGTTGGGCATCGATCGGTGTCTGATCTTTTAGTGCTGTGTGGGGACGTTGGCGATTTCGGCCAGCAGGGCCGTGGTGAGTTGGACGATCTGTGCGAGATGCTCTGCACTCATCGGCGCACCATTGTCAAATACCTCGCCTGCGTAATTCAGCGCGACTTCGCCATCGATGACCCGCGCGCCACAGGCCCCGAGAACCTTGCGCAGTTCCGCCTGCGCCCACACGGCGCCGAAAGATCCTAGGCTTGTACCCATGACTGCCGCCGGGGTAAATGCCAGGGCGGCGCTTCCCATGGGTCGTGACGCCCAATCAATCGCGTTTTTCAGCTGGCCAGGGATAGAAAAGTTGTATTCGGGGGTCGAAAACAACAGTCCATCGGCGCTCCGCACTGCATCGATGAATCGTTGCGCACCGACTGGACGAGGATCATGGTCATGGTCCTCGTTGTACGGGGGAACGTCGGCGAGGCCATCGAAGAGTGTGAATTCACACGACTCCGGGAGCATCTTCGCCGCTTCGCGGAGCAGTTTGGTGTTGTGTGATTCCGCGCGAAGGCTGCCGGAGATGCCAAGAATGCGCATGGTCTATGCCCGAGCGAGCTCAAGGTTGGCGACAAGCTTTACCTCGTGACCCAGCACAAGCCCACCAGTGGGAAGCGTTGCGTTCCATGTGATGCCAAACTCGGTCCGGTCGATCGTGCCTTCGAGCGTGATACCGAGTATCTCTCGATCCTCAAATCCGACCGTCGGCCCGGCAATTTCCCCATGGAGGACAATGTCCTTCGTGACGCCCTTGAGCGAGAGCTGCCCACTCACAATCAGGTGATCTCCATCGCGGCTGATTTCGGTTGCGTGGTAGCGCACTTCGGGAAAACGTTGTGCATCGAAAAAGTCCGGAGCGAGGAGATGCCCTGTGAGGTTTTCATCGGTGGTCGACACCGATGCCACGCGTGCGGCAGCGTCGAGTTGGCATGAACCATCCGGGTTGCCAACAACGGTTGCGTCGAAATCGAGGAGAGTGCCCCGATAGGTTGCGACCACGAGGTGTCGGGCCGAGAAGCCGAATGTACTGTGGGTCTTGTCGCTGGTCCATGTTCCTTCAGGAATAACGGTGCTCATATGCCAGTTCTCCGGTTCGGTATACTTGAGGACGCAACAACACTACGGGAAAATAATTGATCAGTCAACTAAATTCCGCTGCACCTGAAGCACTGACCGCCTTTGTCCGTTTGGCAAATGCGCACGCCGCGATGCAACGCGCGTTCAATCAAGAGCTTCAGGCCGCTGGGGGCATCACCGTGACTGATTTTGAGGTGTTGCGACGCTTGGCGGAGGCCGAGGGCGGCGGAATGCGCCGTATTGATCTTGCGCATGCTGTCGGAATCACTGCATCCGGGATGACCCGTTTGTTGGATGGCCTCGAGTGTTCCGGGCTTGTGATGAAGGCTGATTGCACCGAAGACCATCGGGTGACCTACGCCGTTATCACCGATACGGGGCGTCGGGTGCTCGGGTCTGCCGCACGCACTCATCTGACCAGTCTGCGCGCATTATTCGCCGAGCGATTCACCGAGGATGAGCTCGCCCAACTCGTTGGCCTACTTGGACGTCTTCCTGGCGCCGAAGAGGCATCAGCGTGCTCGTCGATTTTGCAGCAATCTGTCGCCGGAGTTACTCCCGCGACATCATGAGGCTCGGTGTGACCCGCGGTGCCGACAACGAGCCTTCTTCTGGGGCTGTCGATTCGCGCGGCAGTTTGTTGATGTCGCCCGACACATGCATCGATACAGGGTGCGTGCACGAGGATAGCCTCAGGCAGTTCTCGGCGACGTCGCTGCTGCGCGGTGGTCTGCGTTGACCGCCCGTCGGCCTCGGCCTCCTGCGCGGCGGCAGCCCGATAATCACCGGCCGGTGATTATCGCCGCGGTCATCGTCGTCGTCGCTGTTGCGATTGTGCTCGCGTGGAACATCACTCACCCATCCCATCCCGGGGCGCCGGCAGCGACCACGATCTCGACACCGTCGGTGACGCCACCTGTTCCGGTGCAGCCTGCACATCTAGGGGCAGCGGATCTGGTCTTCGGCAGATATCCGGTGACCAAACAGTGGGTTGTGCTTCGACGGGGCTCTCGAGTGTTACGCACGCTGGTCTTTGCGCCTGATCTTGCATCGGGCACCGTTGTTCCGGTGATTGAGTTCGCACATGGGTACAACCTTGCACCCGCGGCGTACTCGGAGATGCTCGGTGCCTGGGCGTCCGCGGGCTACCTCGTTGTCGCTCCCACGAGTCCCGGAATGGCCCGAGGCAAGCAACTTACAAATGAGCTATCTGCCATCAAATTGCAGACTGCCGATCTCGCGGTCGTGCGACAACAGATCCCGTCGCTTGCGGTGGCGGTGGCGCCAGATATGCACGAGGTGCTGCTTGCCGGACACAGTGATGGTGCCACGGTCGCCAAGCAGATTGCATTTGCGGGCATTCCTGGCAATAGGCAATACTCTGCGTATGTGCTCCTGGCGTGGGGGAGCGCACCGAGCGATCTGGTGAATATTGCACCCAATGTCGCTCCGGTATTCATTGCTGATTCTCGTGATGATCAGTTCCATTTATGGCCGTACTCGCTCGGCCTTTTTGCGCAGGCGCGCAATCCCAAGGTGCTTGTTGGTATTGGTCTGCGCCAAAATCATCTTCAGCCTTGGACGGTTTCGACGCCGCTCGACCTATCCTTATGGAGCGCCATCGTCGATTTTTCGACATGGAGTCTGACGGGAAGTCGCTCGGCACGTCAACGCATGGAGCGCGAACTTGCTCAGCCTGGGCTCATCGTGCGGTACGGGCCACCCGCGAAGTAACTCGGAAATCGGCGGTTCGCCGATTCGGCATATGCGGGGCGTCGTTGCGCGCGTCGCACTACTTATTGCGCTCGCTGGAACGGTCATCCCGGCGCCTGGATTCGCTGTCGTACGCCCATCGGTGCCACCGGCAGCGGCGCGCGCCGTACCCCTCACGGCGCCGGGGACCTATCGGACCTCTGAGAAGT
>CAITWD010000015.1 GCA_903896045.1 uncultured Actinomycetes bacterium | reverse complement strand
TCCGGAACGATTGCGGCCTGGAGCATTAGCTTGATGGGTGCGACAGGTCCGCAGGGTGCAGCGGGTGCAGCGGGTGCTCAGGGCGCAGCAGGTGCAGCAGGTGCGCAGGGGGCAACCGGAAGTGTTCCGGTCTACACCTCGACCGGCACAGTTGTCGCGAGCCAGAAGATAGTGAGCGGTAACGCGACGCTCGGTGGCATTCTCCACAACGTAGCTATCACATTGTCCGGGTCAGGGGCATTCACCTCGGCAACCTCCTACCGCTGCTATGTCACTGACTCATCGTCTGCGGTTGCCCTGGTGGTGACCTACCAAAGCGGTACCGGATTTACGATTGACTCGGCAGGCAACAGCAACGACTCGGTCTCCTACCTGTGTCTCGGTAGCTAGTCTTTCGCGCAGGATCAGTGCATGAGATAGGCGTCTTTAGCGGGCTACAACCGGCCAACGTCACGAGATATTCGTGGCGTTGGCCGGTGCGTTTGTGAGGCGTATTACGAGATTTGGGGCGCTTTGTCGGAGCGTCCAAAAACGCTGCGTACGCCCCAACGAGATCAGCCAGGATCGCTGCCGGCACAACGCTGTCCGAGTCCGATCGGAAACGTTGTCTCTTGTGATCGAACGATTTGCCTGGTGATCGAGAAAGTTCACCGCTCACGATGTATCCGCAAGACGAGATCATGCCCGTCGCTATTGTGTATCACTGATGCCAAATGATCCTCACTCCACGATTTCAGACGAGCACGCAGAACCCGATCCGCGGAATCTCATCGACCATTTTAAGTATTGGAAGCACGATGCGATCGTCGCCGCGCTCGATACCCGCCGGCATGAGTTCGTCGTAGTGCTTGAGAACTTTGCCTACGACTTCAATATTGCAACCGCCATTCGTAACGCGAACGCGTTTTTGGCACGTGAGATTTGGATTGTTGGACGCCGACGCTTTGATCGACGCGGTGCGATGGGAACCCATCGCTATCAGCATGTCCATTACACAAAAGAAGAACCCGAACTCCTCGATCGCTTCAAATCAGAAGGGATGCGCATCGTGGCCGTCGACAATGTCGAGGGTGCGCAGAGCCTGATCGACTATGTCTGGCAGCCAAAGAGCGTGTTGTTATTCGGCCAGGAGCAAATTGGGGTGTCGGTCGAGGCGCTCGCACGGGCAGATGATGTGGTCTACATCCCTCAATATGGATCGACACGCAGTATTAATGTCGGCACCGCGTCGGGAATTGCGATGTTTAGCTATGCCGGCTCAGTACTTGGCAATCCCAAGGGGTGGGATTAGGCAGCCGGGGGCGTGAGCGACCAGTAGGCGTCGTTTGCCATGGGTGCAGGATGTGCCGTGGATGCCACGAGTCGATCACGTGCTGCGTCGATTGCGATTTCCATAATCCCGGCGACTTCTGCTGTGGCCAGCGGATACGGAGCCCATGCGAGGACCTCTTCGACCGTTTGCGGATCGGGTCGTGGGGTGATCTCCGGCGCAAGATTGCTGATGATGACCTCATAGACGCGACTGGGCTGGAATCCTGGTGCGTCAAGTGTGAGCTCGTCACGGGTAAATCGGTAGCTTGGACAGGTGTAACGCCAGATGCCGTCGACGGTTTTTGCTAGACGCTCGGGCATTCCGAGTGCTGCCGGACTCGGCGCGCGCGCAGCGGCCATGTCGTCGGCAAGCTCTTGATCGGTCGCAGGTTCTGCGCTCCATGCCACAACCTCATCGGGATCCAGCCCTGCGGCGCGGGCAGCATCGCTGATCGTCTCGGGGTCATCGATCATTGCCGGTGTCGAGAGCCCGACCACGCGCAGTGCGCGCAAAAATGCATCCGCGTGATCTGGGGCGTTGCGGCGTACTCCGACAACCGCGCGACATGCGACCACCGTGACGGTATATCGGCCAGGCAGTGATGCATCGATTGGCATTCCGAAGCGGTCACGGATGTGGGCATGCGCTCGTGCAATCGCCTCAATCGCGACACCGCGCCGCGCATATTCATCGAGTGTCGAGGAAAGACCCACCATGCGATGACGAATTGCGATGGCATCTCCAAAGCGCCAGTGCAATCGAAGGCGCGCGGGTTCAGCGGAAAAATCCCACGGGCAGTAGGGATCCCCGAACGCGTCAATGTGGACAAGAGCGTCTTGCATCGTGCCAGAAGTGTAGCCCGCCCTGCGCACGTCTGCACCGCACCCGACAACCGTTCTCTCCGCATCATGCACGCATGGGCGGTAGCATCGAGAGCGAATGGATCTCGTTGAATCCCGCATATGTATCGTTGGCGCGACCGGGGGCTTGGGGTCGGAAATTGCCCGTCAGTGCGTTGGGCATGGAGCACGGGTTGTTCTTGCGGGTCGTAACCCCACTGCGCTCGAGCGCATCTCCCAGGAACTCGCATGTCCGAGCGTGCGTATTGACGTGGCGGAGCCCACCTCGGCGGATCAGGCGATTGCGGAAGCGGTTGAGATTCTGGGTGGGCTTGATGTGGTGATCTGCGCGACGGGGACGGTCGCATTCGGTCCGGTGACCGAGCTTGAGGATGTCATCCTCGAGCGCCTCTTTGTGGCGAATGTGCTTGGCCCTGTCCGCGTCACCCGCGCGGCAATCGGCGCCCTGACCTCGGGTGGTGTGATCGTCAATATCTCGGGTATCGTTGCCGACCACCCTACGGCCGGGATGGCCGCGTACTCGGCGACAAAGGCCGCACTCACCGCATTTGATCGCGCTGTGGCGCGCGAGGTCCGCCGTGCAGGGGTTCGCATCCTTGACGTCCGGCCGCCGCATACTGAGACAGGACTTGCCACGCGACCCATTGCCGGGGTTGCTCCCGCACTGCCCGAGGGGCGGGTGCCAAGAGAGGTTGCACGCGCAATTGTCGATGCGGTGGCGGCAGGTGCCACCGACGTGGTGTTTTAGCCTGGGTTCGCCGTCATGGCGTGCGCTGCATCGATCAGGTTGTCATCTGCCTCGACCGGGTACCAACACGCGACCATGCGGCCATCTGAGGCTGGTGTGAGTGGTGGGGTGTGGAGGCGGCACGTTTCTGGGGCAGCGTGGTGATCGCCTGAGATGAGGCGTGCCTTGGGGCAGCGCGGGTGAAATGCGCAGCCACTCGGCGGAGTGATCGGGGATGGGATCTCGCCGCCCAGCACGATGCGTTGGGATTGGCGTCTGCCAGGGTGTGATGGGGTGGCCGAGACGAGCGCGGCAGAATATGGGTGCATGGGGTGGTCGACAAGCCCAGATGCCGCTCCCATCTCAACGATCCGACCGAGGTACATCACCGCGATCTGGTCAGAGATGTGGCGAATCACTCCGAGGTCATGGGAGATCACGACATAGGTGAGATGACGTTCGCGCTGCAGGTCATCGAGCAGATTCAAGATGTGCGCCTGCACCGAGACGTCGAGTGCGGACACCGGTTCATCCAGGATGATGAGTTCGGGATCCAGTGCCAGGGCACGTGCAATACCAATGCGTTGTCTTTGGCCACCTGAGAACTCATGTGGATAGCGCGTGATGTGTTCGGGGCTGAGTCCAACCCTCGCCATCAATTCGGCGACCCTCTGAGAGTGATCCCCGGGGATATCGTGGACCCGCAAGGGTTGGGCGACGATCTGGCCGGCAGTGCGCCGTGGGTTTAAGGACCCCGATGGGTCTTGGAAGACGATTTGGATGCGCCGGCGCAGCGCGCGCAGCCGGGCGCCATCAATGTTGCTGATGTCGAGGCCATCAAAAGCGATTGTTCCCGAGGTCGGTTCGATTAAGCGGGTAATCATTCGCGCGGTCGTCGTTTTGCCCGATCCCGATTCCCCAACGATGCCAAGCGTTGTGCCTTTGGTCACACCGAGGGTCACATCCTCGACGGCATGCACGATGTCGCGTTGGCGTGAGAACAGCAGCCCGCGCCCCACGGGGAAGTGCTTGGTAAGGTGGTCGAGACGAAGGATCTCGTCAGTGGTCGGGGGCGTCTGACTCACTGATCGCCCGTTCCCGCGGGCACAGAGGCGGGAGTTATCCGTCGTGCAGACGGTGGAACGAGACAGGCATCAACGTGTGTCGGGGTACGCGCAGTCAGCGTGGGCCGTTCGGTTGTGCACATCTCGATGCGCGCCACGCAGCGCGGTGCAAAAGAGCAACCCGCGGGGAGGTCAATCAGCGATGGGGGGCTTCCAGGAATCGGAACCAGGTGCCCGCGGCCATGATCGATGGTCGGTATCGATGACAGAAGCCCTTGGGTATAAGGGTGGGTGGGATCAGAAAAGATATCGCTTGCAGTCCCATACTCCACAACGCGACCGGCGTACATCACGATGACCGTATCAGCGACCGAAGAAATGGTTGCCAGGCTGTGGCTCACCAGAACGACCCCAATTCCACGACGGACTTTGAGCTCATCGATGAGTTCGAGGATTTGCGCCTCAACGGTCGTATCGAGCGCCGTTGTGGGCTCGTCGGCGATGATGAGCTCTGGCTCGAGCACAATGGCCATCGCGATGATCACTCGCTGACGCATTCCTCCCGAAAGTTCATGGGGATACTGACGTGCGCGGGTGTCGGGATTGGGAATCCCAACGCTGCGCAATGCGGCGACTGCGCGCGCGTGGGCCTTGGCTCGAGACGCCCCGGCGTGGGTACGAACGATCTCTGCGATCTGGTCACCAACGCGCATCAGTGGATGCAGGGCGCTCATGGGGTCCTGAAAAATCATGCCGATGCGGGCCCCGCGGACTGCCTGCATCTGCGCGGGTGCACGCGTGAGGAGATTCTCTCCGTTGAGAAGTATCTGGCCCTCGATCTCTGCGGCCCCTGGGGGGAGTAGCTGTAGGGCGGCGAGAAAGGTGACGCTTTTCCCAGACCCCGACTCACCGACGACCCCTAAGGTTTGGCCGCGCTCGACGACGCAACTGAGCTGATCAACGGCGCAGACGACGCCGTCCGGTGTTCGAAAACGAACACTGAGCCCGCGGATCTCAAGGAGCGGAGTGCTCATTTGTAGCGCACCCGCGGATCAAGATAGGCATAGACAATGTCGGCGATAAGACTCAGCAGAGTCACGACAACGGTGACCACAATCGTCACTGCGAGTGTCACGGGCAAATCCTGATTGAGCGCGCCTTGGAGGATCCAACTTCCGAGTCCCTGGAGGTTAAAGACCGTTTCGGTGATGACGGTGCCACCAATGAGCGTGCCGATATCAATTGCAAGCAGCGTGATGACCGGAACAAGGCTCGCGCGCAATGCGTGCACGCCGATGACACGTCGCTCGGTGAGCCCTTTGGCACGCGCGGTGCGAATGTAGTCGGCGCCGAGTGTGTCGATCATGTTGCTGCGGATCACGCGGGCATAGATTGCGGCAAAGAGCAGTGCCAATGTGATCCACGGGAGCACCATGTGCGCCGCCCAATTCAACGGGCTTGTCGTAAATGCCACGTAGCCAGTTCCCGGAAGCCATCCAAGTGTGCTCCAGAACAGCCACAGTAAGAGGAGACCCAACCAAAACACCGGGGTCGACATACACACCAATCCCGTGACAAGGCTGATGCGGTCAAAGCGGCTGCGTGCCTTGACCGCCGACATCACCCCGACGGGGATGCCGATTGCAAGCCACAAGATTGCGCCACCCAGAATGAGCTGGATGGTGACGAGCGCGCGTTGCCACAGCTGCGGCGCAATCGCCGCACCGCTGCTGTACGAGTAGCCGAGTCCGGGCCATCCATATGTGTCGCCGAGCACCAGCCGCTTGAGATAGAGCAGGTACTGCACCACCACATTGTGATCAAGCCCAAGATCCGCGCGAACTTGGGCAAGGATCTGCGGGGTCGGTTGCTTACCGGCGAATCGCAGTGCGGGATCACCGGAGGGCAGGACGTAAAAGATCACGAAGGTCACAAAGGTGACGATCAGGATCACAAGAATCGTCCAGGCAAGCCGCTTGAGCAGATACCGACCCATCGGGTGATTCATTCGCCATCCCGGGGCAGAATCCGCCCCGGGATGGCGAGGTTGGCTAATGGGATTGCTTGGCGGGATTCACTGCCACGCGGGCATAGGAGGCGCCGCCGCTGGCTTGGTCAAAGTCCCATGCGGTGACGGCCCCGCTGATGACATGCACTGCGTTGTCACTGAGATATGGCACCCATGGAACGATGTTTTCCATGAGGTTTTTATCGAGACCGATCCAGCATGCCTGTCGAGTGCTCGGCGCGAGCGTCTGGGCACAGATACCGAATTGCGCATCGATGCTGGGAATCGTTGCACCCTTCGGATAGGGGACCCCGATTTGTGACGCAATTGCGGGGGTGAGCCCTACCAATGAATAGTTGACGTTGCCCACCGGGATGATGGTCGCGGATTGAAAGAGCACCATGAACGTCGATGGATCCGGGTAGTCCTTGGTCCAGCCGGTGATCGACGTGAATGGGACATTGCGCGAGGCGGTATTGATCGTGGCGTAGGCGCTGCCTGGCGGCAGTTCGCGAAAGTTCAGTGTGATTCCGATCTTGGCCAGCGAGTTTTCAATCACGGGGACCATGTTGAAACCTTGGTTGGTATTGCCCGCAATCGCAAAGACGTTCTTGCAGGCCGCGGCATCACATTTGCCATCACCCGCGGTGTCGTATTTTGAAAGACGCATCTCAGCCTGGGCCGCGGCGAGATTTCCGGCGCTATTCGGCGTTGCGTAGGGGTTGTAGCTGGTAATTGAGCTGTCATTGTTGAACATCGTGTCCGGGACAATGTGCGTGGCGATGGCACCGAAAAGTGGTCCGCCTTGCGCCTGTTGGAGACCCGCCTTATCCATGATGAGATTGACCGCCTTGCGGACATGAATGTCATCGAATGGCGCGGTCGTGAGATTCATGCTCAAGTACCTCGTCCGGTCATTCGGGACGACTCGGATGCGCTGTTTGGTCGTCGCACTCGTTGCCATCGACGCAACGATGCTTGCTGGAGGTGTATTCGGAGAATCGTCGAGGAGCCCGGCGTTGATGCGATTAAAAATATCGGTCTGATTGGTATCGATGGTGAAGGAAAAGTTGTCCGGAAGTGCACGACGAATGGTTGGATCATCGGTCGATGGTGCGTAATTTGGATTCCGCACCAAGATGAGCTTGCTTGCGGGGTCGAATCCCGACATCGGCGTGATCGCCGCGCAGCTGGTGATCTTCACCGATTGGCTTCCGGCGACCATGTACGGCCCACTCGAGACAAGATCGCGCCCGTAGGTGCCTGCACCAGGGAAGCACTTCGCCACTTCATGTGGGATTGGCCCGGTTGCCGGCAGCGTGAGCCGGTACGGGAAATCGGGCGTCGCGGTCGTCAGATGGAAGCTAATCGTCTGATCGTCGGGGGTGGTGATACCTGAGATCGTCGATGACTTCCCTTGCGCATAGGCATCCCAACCGGCGATTGGTGCGTAGTAAAAGCCGTATTGGGCCGCAATCGCAGGGGTGTCGATGCGCTCGAACGCCGTGACGATGTCATGGGACGTAATTGCGCGATTGACGGGAGGTGCAAACCGCACACCGGTTTTCAGGCTGAATGTCCAGGTTTTTCCACCGTCGGGCGACGTGGGGACACGTGTTGCAAGATCCGGCACCAGGGTGTTCCCGGCGACGCCTGCGGTCAGGCGGTACCCCAGAAGCGTCCGTACCAGTAGGCCGCGGTACATCGCCCATGATTCTGCGGTGTACTCACCAGTTGGATCAAAGTTGTCGGAGAAGCCAAAGTCGGTTTCCGCCACGCGATAGGTGCCACCCTTTTTGGCTGGTCCCGCGGACCCCGACGCACCGCTTCCTCCGCAGGCGCTCATGATGAGTGCTCCGCCGAGAAGAAGCCCACCAAGGCCCGCAATCGTCAGAAGTGAACGCCGTGATCTCATGCTGCTCTCTTTCGCGTGGTTCGACGTGGTGTTTTGGGATCGAGCGCATCACGTAGCCCGTCCCCGATGAGGTTGAACGCCAGGACTGTGGCAAGCAGAAAAAGTCCCGGAAATACCATCAGCCACCAGGCCACGCTGAACAGTTGGCTGGCTTGGTCGAGCATTCCTCCCCACGATGGGGTGGAATCGGGAATTCCGAGGCCGAGAAATGTCAGATAGGCCTCAAAGAGGATGCTTTGCGGGACCAGGAGCGCCGAGTACACCACGATCGGTGAGATGAGATTCGGCAACACTTCAGAGCGCATGATGCTGAATTCGGTTTGTCCGATTGCACGACTCGCTTCGACGAAGTCGGTTTCGCGAAGTGAAAGCGTCGTTGCGCGCACGATGCGAAACATCGCCGGCCAGGTAAAGACGGCAATGATGACGATCACCAAATTCAGGCCCGGTGTCAGCGTGCCGCGCAGACAGCCCGCCGAAGTTGTCGAACAGGCAGTCGAGATGCCAATCGCAAAAAGCAGCAACGGCATGGCCAGCATGACATCGGCAAAACGCGAGAGCAGGGTATCGACGATCCCGCCGCGATATCCAGCGATCAGCCCAAGGGTAACGCCAATCACGACGGCGATTCCCGTGGCGACCACACCGACCACAAGCGACACGCGGGCACCGTAGATCACGCGGATAAAGACATCGCGACCGGCACTGTCTGCACCGAACCAGAATGACCCGTTTGGACCGCGGGGCAATCCAAATCCATCGAGCATCTGCGTTCTGTAGAGATCGTTTGGCCCGTGGCCGACAAGCGATGCAATCAGCGGCGCTGCGATCGCGGCAAGAATCAGGACGGCAAGAAACACCAGTGCAATGACCGTGGCAGGCTGGGCGGTAAATTTCGCCCAAAACGATGCGCGTGGGGAACGGGCACGTGGTCTGGTGACCCCAAGCGTGGCGACCTGATCCATTATTGCTGCACGTTGCTGTGGTGTCTCACCGACGCACATTCTCCCCGATGAAATGCTTCTTGCTGGTTCGGCAAAAGCCGACGAGATCCTCTATCTGATCGATGATTTGGACGATTTTGGGTATTGCGAACGGGCAGTCGTTACAATCGCCCTTCATTCGCTATGTGGCGTCTGTGACGAAGTGCATCACGCGATCTGCAATATGGTTGCGTTTTTTGGTGTCAACAATGACGTAGGGGGCATGGTGAGCCAGTTGCGCGACCAACAGGAATGGAGCAGTTGGTATCGCCATGAAAACCCTGAAGAGTGGGTACTCCCTCGTATTTTGCGTGATCGTGCACAGAAGCATCCAGATCGCGAGTACTACCGCTATCAACGCGGTGAGTGGATTTCCTACGGACAGATGCTGGTGCGCACCAACCGTGTCGCCAATGCGCTCAAGGCGCGGGGGATTGGACCCGGTGATGTGGTCTCCACCCAGCTCCCCAATATGGAACCCCATCTCGAGATCTGGTTTGGCATCCTGAGCGCTGGGGCCGCGCAGTGTCCCATCAACACCGCCTACCGTGGGGACTTTTTGTCATGGGCGATCAATCTGCCCAAGGCGCGCCTGTTAATCATCTCCGACGGGTTCTTGGCAGAACTCGATGCGATCCTCGATGAGCTTCCATTGCTGGAGCGGGTGGTCGTTGTACCGACCGAGCAGCCCAATGGGCCAGATCCACGGTGCACATGGGAAACCTATGACGAGTTTCTCAATGGTGCCGCCGAGGGCGATCCGGGAATTGATTTGTCCTGGACCGGGGATGCGCGCGTGATGTTTACCTCGGGAACGACGGGTCGTAGTAAGGGCGTGATCAAGCAACACGCATCTGACTACTTCTCAGGCCGTACCTACATCGAGGTCTGTGGGGTCACCGAGGACGACATCTTCTATTCATGCCTTCCGCTCTTTCACTCAAACGCCCAGGTCCTTGCCGCGTATCCGGCAATGATTGCGGGCGCCAAAATCCATTTTGAGCCACGCTATTCATCGACACATTTTTGGTCGACGGTCGCTGACGTAAAGGCCACAATTCTCAATACGGTCAGTGCGATCAATTACTTCATCTGGAACACCGATCAATCTGAGCTCGATCACACCCATGCGGTGACACGCATCATGGCGATGCCTGCCCCGAAAGACATTTACTTCGAGTTCCAGGAGCGCTTTGGCATTCGGTTCATCGAAGGCTATGGCTTGACTGAGACCGGCATGGTGACCTATCACCCACCACAGGCTCCGCCGCGTCCAGGCAGTTGCGGCATCGCGACGCCAGGATTTGAAGTCAGCGTGGTCGAACCGGGTACCGATCGGGAGTTACCACCGGGTATCCAGGGCGAAATCGTGGTCGACATGAAGATCCCAAATATCGTCATGCGCTCCTACATTGGAATGCCGGAGAAGACCGCAGAGGACTTTCGCAATCTCAAACTGCATACCGGTGATCTCGGGGAGATGGATGAGGAGGGCTACCTCTATTTCAAGGATCGCTTGAAGGACTACATCCGCCGTCGCGGTGAGAACGTGAGCTCGGTTGAGGTAGAGCGGTCGGTCATGTCGCACCCCGATGTGCTTGAGGCGGCCGCGATCGGTGTGAAAGCACACGAAGGCGCCTCATCAGAGGACGAGATCATGGTCTGCGTGGTGGCGCGATCCGATGTCCTGACCGCCCGTGATCTGGCGAACTTCCTGGTGCCAAAGATGCCGTATTTTGCAATTCCGCGCTATATCCGGTTTATGGAATCGCTCCCCAAGACCCCGACCGAGCGTGTGCGTAAGGTCGAGCTTCGCGAACAGGGAATTACACCGGACACCTATGACCGGGGTATGGAAGGGGCGGTCGTATGACCGACGTCCTGCCACGACACGGGCTCCTAATTGGTGGGGCTGAGGTGATGACTGCCGAGTGGATGGATGTCACCGATCCATCAACCGGTCGTGCCTTTGCACAGGTGGGTGCGGCAACCGTTACTGACGTGGATCACGCGGTAGGTGCTGCACGCGCAGCCCTTGGCGCATGGCGCGCGACTCCGCCACTTGAGCGCGCCCAGGCAATCGCACGATTCGCCCGCGCGCTCGACGAGGAAGCCCCTCAGATTGCGGAGCTGATCCATCGCGAGGAGGGCAAGCCTCTCGGTGAGGCCCAAATGGAGGTCGCCCGAGCCTGTGAGGTTGTTCATCACTTTGCCGGTGAGGCGGAGCGATTGACGCACACGATGCTCCCGGCCGGCAGCGGGGGACGCGGGAGTGAAATTCGCCCAGATGGGATCGGTGTGGTCGCTGCGATTACCCCGTGGAACTTTCCTGTGGCCTTGGTGATCTGGAAGCTTGCTCCCGCCTTGGCCGCAGGGTGTTGTGTCATCGTCAAACCTGCACAAGAGGCGCCGCTTGCTGCGCGAGCGGTCTGCGAGGTCGCCAATCGCTCGGGACTTCCGGCGGGCGTGGTGAGTTGTGTGACCGGAGACGGCCCAACCCTTGGTGAGGCGCTCTCCACGCACCCAGGGATTGACAAGGTGGCATTTACAGGGTCGCGTCGTGTTGCCGAATTGATTGCCGCATGGGCATCCCCGCGTCTCAAAGCGCTGAGCCTCGAGCTCGGTGGGCATGGGCCCCTGGTTGTCCTCGACGACGCCGATTTAGATGTCGCGGTTGATGTCGCGATCTCGCAAGGGTATGCCAATGCGGGACAAGCCTGTTATTCGGTCAACCGCGTGTTTATTCCCCGATCTCTTGCGTCAGATTTCTTGGAACGCTTTCGACGTCGTATGGAGCAGGTCGTACTCGGCCCACTTGCGACCGACCGCGGGGTGGTCCGCCATCACGAATTGATTGCAGATGCGCAAGCACATGGTGCAACCATCGAAGGCGGGGACCTCATCGAGGGCGCCCGATTCGCGCCGGCGTTGATCACCAATGCGGGACCCGGCACGCGTGTGGTTGAGGATGAACCCTTTACCCCGATCGTCACGGTCCTCGCCTACGATGATCTTGCCGCAGCAATTGCCGAGGCAAATCGGCCCGATTATGGCCTTGTGGGGTATGTCTGCGGAGCAGATTTGCGTCGCACTCAGGATGTCGCGCATGCCATTGAATGTGGCACCGTGGTGATTAATGGGTGGCGAGTGGTGGTCCCGTACGCGCCGTATGCAGGATGGCGCGGATCGGGAATTGGATGTGAGCTCGGGCGACCAGGGCTTGAGGCATTTATTCGTTGGCAACACGTACGCACGCTGGCGTGACACCACTCGCGTGAGCCATCTTGGGAGGCTGTGATGCATCGCGGTGAGATTGGGCGTCGTGAGTTTGATCGGGCAACATTGGGTCGTGGACCGGTGGCAATCGGGCGTGTCCGCGAGGCATCGTCGGTGCTGGCAGACGGAGTCGAGCAATTCATCTTTGGCGATGTCTTTTCAGGATCTGGCCTTGGTGCCCGCGAGCGTGAGCTTTTGACCGTTGCGGTGCTCGCAGCAATTGGTGGCGCTGATAATCAGCTTGGGGTGCATGTCCCAGCAGCGCTTGTCTGCGGTTCCGATGCCGAGGAACTCATTCAATTGTGCGAACAAATTGCGCCGTACGCCGGGTTTCCGCGAGCACTGAATGCGCTGCGAGCCGTGCGCGCGGTGTTGGAGGAGCAGGGGTTGCCGCTCCCGCTCCCCGTAGTTGAGGTCGCACTCGACGGCTGCACAACGCGTGCCAACGAAGTGGGGTCTGGTGATGACGGGGTTGTGTTGCTGCATACGCCAGGACTTGATCGTCGGATGTGGCGCGAGGTCATCCGGGTGCTTCCCGACGATACGCATGCGGTGGCACCGGATCTGCGTGGCGCCGGGACGGGCGTCGGGGCTCCAGCTCCCGAATCGCTTGGTCAAATGGTTGATGACGTGATTGGGGTCATGGATGCATGTGGACTCGCACGCGCCCATGTCGTGACGCAGGGTGTGAGCGCCGCGATCGGCTGTGCGCTGGCCGCGCGCGTACCCGATCGGGTCACTGGCCTTGGCTTGGTTGGACCTCGTGTGATGATGAGTGACTTGCCTCCCGTGCCCCGTGATCTCGCTGCGCAGATGTCGGCGACAGCGCTCGCCGAAGACCTCTGGGCGGCCCGCTACGCACGAGACCGATTCGCGCGCTGCGATGCTGCCGGTTGGGATGACCTCCGCGCAGTGCTGGGATCCGCATTGGCGCAGGTGCCCGCACACATCCCCGTGACGGTCGCGATTGGGGCGAATGATCTCCTTGTCGATCGCATCTGGGTTGCCGAAGCGTTTGGCCGGGAGCATGTTGTTGAGGTGGCGGGTGCGGCGCATCTCGCACCGCTCGAGGTCCCGAGGGCGTGTGCCGACGCATTGGGCATTGGGGTGTAAGGGTGCGCATTGCGTGCCAAGAGGATGCCTCTTGCGCCTGGCGTAGTACCGACGGATGATGCAGGGATGCTGACGCGGTTTCTTTTTTATCCCAACGGTCGCGCGCGGGTGCGACGGATGGTGTTGACCATCATTGCGCTGGTCTTTTTTGCGATGTTTGGGACCGCGTTTTTGATTTTCGCCCGCTTCTTTACCGGCGACACCACGGCGCAGACGATCCTCTTGATCATTTTTGTCGTGCTTCTCAAGTTCCCGCTGATTGCTTTTTTGTGGTGGCTTATTGGGCGCAATAAGGAAATTCCGGGAGTTCCCGTCGTCTGGGATGCCGAGGAGACCGCGCAAATCCTTGCCTACCTGTCAGCCCAAGCCCGTGAGAGCATGGATCGAGCGGATGCACCGTCGCGATTGTCCTACTTGTCGCGTGAGGCCTGGCATGTTGCCGACCGTGCCGATGGGGAAATGAAGGCGGATGCCGTTGGCGTCGCGCTCGAGATCGATCGACTCGCAGCCCGCGCACGGGATGGGCGTCGACTCACATAGTCGCGCCAGTGGGGTGGGTCAGGTGTGTGAATGTGTCGCGGCATCCGCTCTGATGATGCGCCATGAATCCCCCGCGATCTTGAGCAGTACCGCCGTGATGACAAGGCCGATCAATGGGTCCGCGATCTGGATTCCAAAGGCGACGGCAACCGCGCTGACAATGACGCCGAATGATGCAATCCCATCGACCCGGGCATGCTTGCCATCGGCAATCAGCGCTGCGCTTCCTGTCGCCCGACCTCCACGCAGACGTAATTGCGCTGCGATTTCATTCCCCAACACACCAATGGCCCCTGCGCAACCCAGCACAAACAGATGTGTGGGGTGATGGGGTGTAATGAGACGTTGAACTGCCTCGAAGCCCGCGATGACTGCAGACACAAAAATCACCGCCACGATTGCCCGCCCTGCCCAGCGTTCTGCGAGGCGTGAGCGAATCAGGAATGCAACGGCCAAGGGAATCGCCGTCAGCGCATCCCCGAAGTTATGAATGAGATCGGCGAGGAGCGCGATTGAGCCCGAGAGCCAAAAAATCACCAGCTGGAGGAGGGCGGTGACCCCTAAGACAACAAGACTCAGCGCGACCGCACGAATCCCCACCCGGGTGCGCAACACCTCTGGGTCGAGATGACCATGGTGGTGATGATGCCCATGGTGATGGCCGTGTGCAGGTCTGTCGTTCACGCAGTAGAGGTTACTCGGGCGTGGTGTCCGCGCAGTCAATCTGGCGACAGCCCGAGCGACACGAGACCCACAATGCGGGTGAGGAACCTTCAAAACATGGGTTTGTCGGCATGGTCGCCCGACTGCCGTCTCCGCGTTGCTAGCATCCACCCTCGTGATCACCGTTACCCTGCCCGATGGAACCGCCCTCCAGCTCGCCGATGACGCAACCGGCCTCGATGCGGCGACTGCGATTGGTCCTGGTCTTGCAAAGGCGGCACTTGCCGCCAAGGTGAATGGCGAGATTCGTGATCTTGCCCGTGTGCTGCCCGATAAAGCGGCGCTCGAGATCGTCACCCAAAAGAGTGGGGACGATTACCTCTATGTGCTCAGGCACACCGCCGCGCATGTGCTGGCAGAGGCAGTTGAATCACTGTTCCCCGATGCAAAGTTTGGCTTTGGCCCGCCGATCGATGACGGCTTCTACTACGACTTTGAGTTGTCGCGGCCATTGTCGGAAGAGGACTTTCCGGCGATCGAGTCGGCAATGCGGACGATCATCAAAGCGCGTGTCGGCATGGACCGATCCGTGTTGAGTATCGACGAGGCGCGCGCGTTCTTTGCCGCCCGAGACCAGGGCTACAAGGTCGATCAGGTCGAATTTCTGGGGGATCGCGGCGAGACGCATGTGTCGCTTTATCAACAAAATGATTTTGTTGATCTCTGTCAGGGGCCGCACCTGCATGACACCGGTCGAATCGGTGCGTTTAAGTTGCTCTCGGTGGCCGGTGCGTACTGGCGCGGTGAGAACACAAACACCATGTTGACCCGCCTCTATGCGACCGCGTTTGCCAATCAGGCAGATCTCGATGCATACCTCGCACGGGTTGAGCTCGCCAAGGCCCGTGATCACCGGCGGTTGGGTCGCGACTTAGAGCTCTTTCACTTCGATGACGCCGGACCGGGTTTCCCTTTCTTTTTGCCGAAAGGCATGGTGATCGTCAACCAGATCCAAACCGCGCTTCGGGGCGAGTTAGAGCGTCTGGGCTATCAAGAAATCCGCACCCCAATGATTTTGAGTGAGGATTTGTGGAAGAGCAGCGGTCACTGGGATCACTACCGCGAGAACATGTACTTCACCCAAGTTGACGAGCAGGGCTTTGCGGTCAAGCCGATGAACTGCCCTGGCGCCGCCTTGGTCTTTCGGAGCCGTCGTCGCAGCTACCGTGAGCTTCCGTTGCGCCTTGCCGAGTTTGGTCACGTACATCGACATGAGCTCTCGGGCGTGTTGCACGGACTCTTTCGCGTGCGCTCCTTCACCCAAGATGATGCGCACATTTTTTGTCGCTTGGACCAGATCCACGATGAGGTCCGCTCGGTGCTTGACTTCATTGATCGGTTTTACGCGCGATTTGGTTTCGATCAGGTCCAGACCAAGCTGTCGACCCGTCCCGAAAAGGCGGCGGGGACCGATGAGATGTGGGAGCGCGCCGAGGCGGCGCTCGCCCAAGCCCTTGAGGGGCGGGAGTACGAGATCAAGGAGGGCGATGGTGCCTTCTATGGCCCAAAGATCGATTTTCAGGTTACCGACAGCATGGGTCGCTCATGGCAGTTGGGGACGTGCCAGCTGGACTTCTCAATGCCCGAGGCATTCGATTTGCGGTATGTCTCAGAAAGTGATGCCGATGAGCGCCCAGTGATGATCCATCGGGCAATTCTCGGCTCGATCGAACGCTTCTTGGGAATTCTGATTGAGGACACCGGTGGTGACTTCCCATTCTGGCTGTCGCCCGAGCAGGCACGAGTGCTTCCCGTCTCTGATCGTCATCGTGACTACGCACACACCGTGCGCGATCGATTACGCGCCGAGGGTTTACGGGTCGATTGCGATGAGCGCACGGAATCGATTGGACGGCGTATTCGTGACGGAGAACTCCACAAGGTGCCATATCTGCTGATTGTTGGCGACCGCGAGGTCGAGGGGCAGGCCGCATCGGTACGTGGACGTCATGGTGAGGAAATTGGTGCGATTCCGACCGCCGAGATTGCCGAGACGCTTTTGGGGCGCGACGCCCAACACGGTGCATCGACCAATTGAGATAGTGGTGCGCGGGCTCGGCGCCCATCGTGGGCGCGGGTTATGCGATCGGTGTGTGCATCAGCAGTTGGTCCCGGCAAAAACAACGACCTACTCGCTCTGTCGTGCACATGACACCGATCCCGGTATTCCAAAATATCCGCCGTTGCCGGTCATGCGGTGTCGAGGGTTTGAGGCTGCAGCCTCCTCCTAGGTCTCTGCAGGTCGGTGCTGCAGGTACCATGCCCCCATGACCAAAACGGGGATTCGCAATCTGATCATCATTCTCGCGCTCGCCGCGCTGGTGTTTGTGTCGGAGCGATCGTTTCTCGCCGTGGTGGTGTCGATCAACGAAATCGTGACGGTGCTCTTTCTTGCTGCCGTTGCGACATTCGCGTACCGGTACTTTAAGTCCAATGAGCTCGCGTGGCTGGTGATCCCGAGCTGGCAGCGCAAGGTGATCATTGGCTGTGGGGTCGCGATCGCCCTGCTCGTGCTGGTTGGCTTCCCGTTGCTGTCACCGATTCTCAGCTCACTCGGAGTCCTTGCGCTGATCGTGGCGTTGGTGATCGTTGTTGTGTGGATCGTGCGCGAGAGTCGCCGTTTCCGTTAGACCGGGGGTGTGTACGAACCCCCGAGTCATTGATGGAATGTTATTAGGCTGCAATTCTCGGCAGCGGGAGGTGGCGGTCGGCAACGGCGGCATTCGCACGCCAATATCCATTGTGCTCATCGATCTCTCCTTCGATCAGGAGAAGTCCCATCTGTCGAAAGAGTTGGCGACGGGTCACCGTGTGGGTCCCATTGGCACTGCGTCGGTGATTGACCTGGAGCAGCACATCGGTCCAGGTTATCCCCGTCGGTGCTGCAGCGAGCACCTGCTGGATCTGTCGGCGAAGCGTGGGGTGTTGGTGAATATCGAACGAGGTCATCGCTACCTCCCGGCGTGTGGTGGGGGAATCACCGTAAACCTTGCCTCGGACAGAACATATGTTCTGGTAACCGTTTCGATGCACGCACGCACCGACCTGTCGCACATCGAGGGGCATTTCAATGCACAATGACGCTGAAAGATGGCGACGAACTCTGGGAGCGCGCACGTGTCACGCGTGAGCATGTACGACCGACCGTGGTTGGTGCTGTGGGTGACGTGTGTCGGCGCATTCATGTCGCCGTTGGACTTCAGCGCGGTGTCGGTTGCACTTCCCGATATGGGACACAGCGTGCATTTGAGTTTTTCCGAAGCGCTCTGGGTGCAAGCGGGCTATTTGCTGACCTACACCTTGGCGTTGGTGCCTGCGGGGCGTATTGCCGATCAGTGGGGGCGGCTGCAGGTCTGGAGGGTCGGGGTGGCGCTGTTTGCCGCGACCTCACTGATTACTGGCGTCAGCATGAATGCCACATGGCTGGTGATCGCGCGATCGCTGCAGGGGGTCGGCGCGGGAATCCTTACCGGGACAGCAGTGGCGTTAGTGAGCACCGTGTTTGCGCCCCAGCAGCGTGGGCGTGCAATTGGTTTTAATGTGACGGCCGTCTATTTGGGATTGTCGACCGGGCCGCTCATTGGCGGGCTGTTGGTGTCCGGGCTGGGATGGCGCTGGGTGTTTTTCATCAATGTGCCGGTCGCCGCCGCGGCGTTGCTCGTCTCGCGTCGATTGGTCGATCCCGAACGCCGGCATGGCCGACCACAGCTTGATTGGCCCGGTGCGTTGGTGCTTGCGCTGGCACTCGGAACGCTCTTGGTCCCGCTGATTTTCGCCGCCGAGTGGGGGTGGTCGAGCCCCCAGGTGATCGGACTCTTTTGTGTCTCAATCCTGTCATTTGTCGCCTTTGCGTTCATTGAGCGAAATGTTCGCGCGCCGGTACTAGATTTGGGGCTCTTTCGGCGGAGCCGTCTGTTTGCTGCCGCAAATGCAGCAGCTCTTCTGAACTACACCGCGATGTTTGGATCACTCGCGCTCACTGCGATTGCGCTGCAAGTCGTCTCGGGAAGAAGCCCGATTGCCACCGGGACAATCTTGATTTTTCAGCCCGCAATCATGATGTGTATCTCACCGTTTGCGGGTCGGCTCTCGGATCGCATTGGTTCGCGTCTGTTGTGCACGACAGGCATGGTCAGCGTTGCGGTGGGCTTAGGAATTCTTTCCACGATGCCGACGAGTCTGCCGATCTCCCGCATTATCCCGGCGATGTGTTTCGTGGGTGTGGGAATGGCCATGTTTAGCTCACCGAATATGTCCTCGGCAATGAACGCCGCACCGAGCGATGCGCTCGGTGTTGCCGGAGGAGTGTTGACACTCATGCGTAGCCTCGGTCAGTCGATGTCCATCGCGATTTTGGGTGCGATTACCGCAGCACATCTGGGAGCGGAAGGAGGCCGCGTGATCCTTGGGGGTCACGCCTCTGCGATTTCCGGTGTGGCCTATATGGATGGGTACCGCATTGCCATGGCTGTTGCCGCAGGCATTGCCCTTGCTGGGGCGGTCGTGTCGTTGACGCGCGGCGGGCGTGCCGCGGGCACGGGGTCGGTGATTTCGGTGCACCCAACACCCGCACCCGTGGCTGAGGGTGGTCTACCCTAGGGGTGTGATGTCTGAACCTGTCGAGCTCCGTGAGCAACTCGCGGCGGTCCCGAGCGACCCCGGGGTGTACATCTATCGCGACGCCGATGATCGTGTGCTGTACGTCGGCAAAGCGAAATCACTTCGCCGACGCGTGCTGAGTTATTTCGTCGCGCCGCTCACGCCAACAAAGGGCGCGCCGGACGATTTCCGCGCACGCGCCGGACAGCATCCCAAGATCGACGATCTGATCTCTCGACTCCATCATCTCGAGACCATCGTGACGGCCACCGAGGAAGAGGCCTTGATTCTCGAGGCAAACCTGGTCAGGCGGCATCGACCACCATTCAATGTCCGCTTGCGGGATGACAAGAGTTATCCCTACATCGGGATCAGCCTCGATGAGCAATTTCCCCGTGTGTACTTCACGCGCGAGCGACACCGACGCGATCGGTTGTATTTCGGTCCATTCAGCAGCCCATCGAAGGTCCGCGAAACACTGACGTTGATCGGCCGCATTTTCCCAAGTCGGCCATGTGAGGGGCCGGAACCCGGGCGCTCATCTGGGGTTCCCTGCCTCGATTTTCACATCAAGCGATGCCTCGCCCCGTGCGTCGGGTATATCTCTCAAGAGGACTATCGGGGGCTGATTGATCAGATCGTTGCCTTTTTGTCTGGCCGGTACCGTGGGCTTGAGGATGAAATTGAGGCGGCAATGCGGGCGGCATCTGACGCGCGTCAGTACGAGCAGGCTGTCGTCTTACGTAATCGCCTTGGGGCGGTACGGCATCTCATGGAGCGTCAAGTTGCCGCGGTCGCGCATCTTGGCAATGTCGATGTGCTCGGCGTTGCCATCCAGGGCGAGATTGCAAATGTCCAGGTCATGCAGGTGCGTGATGGCGTCCTGGTTGATCGCCATGCATTCTTTCTGGACGTCGCGGGAGACGAGGACCCCGCGACGGTGCTTGAGGGATTCGCGATTGAGTACTACGAACTGGCAATGGGCATCCCCTCGTTGGTCATTGTGCCGCGCAACGTCGGCACCCTGACGGGGCTCGGCCAATTGCTGAGTACCCGACGTGGAGCGCATGTGGATGTGCGCACGGGACGTGGTGATCGTGAACGCCTGGCGCAGCTTGCAGCCCGCAATGCTGAGCTTGCCGTCGACCAGGAACAGCGCCGTCATGAACGCAATCGCACGCGGCGCCGTGAGGCGTTGAGTGAATTACAGGAGGCATTGGGGCTCGATGCGCCCCCGATGCGCATTGAGTGTTATGACATCTCCAATCTTGGTGAGAGCTATACGGTTGCCTCGATGGTGGTGTTTGAGGCGGGCGCACCGCACACGGCGCACTATCGCCATTTCACAATGCGCTATGAAGGTGGGCAAAACGACTTTGCCCACATGCAAGAAACGCTCATGCGACGCTGCGCACGACTCGCAGATGCCGACGCAGATGTGTCCTTTGGGAGCCGTCCGGCGCTCATCGTCATCGATGGCGGGAAAGGGCAACTCTCGGCTGCGCTCAAGGGGATAGATGCAGCGGGCATTCATGATCTGACCGTGGTGAGTTTGGCGAAACAGCGCGAAGAGGTCTTTGTTCCGGGACGATCGGATCCGATTTTGTTGCCAGAAACCTCTGCGGGCTTGCGGTTACTGACCCAGATTCGTGATGAGGCCCATCGATTTGCGCTGCGCCATCACCGCGCCTCGCGATCGCGTGGAATGACCCGGAGCGCCATCGATGCAATCCCGGGAATTGGCCCGGTACGTCGCAAGGCGTTGCTGGAACATTTTGGAACTCCTGATCGGATTGCCCAGGCTGCGCGCGAGGATCTTGAGGGAGTTCCAGGATTGCCGCCGAAACTTGCACGAGAGATCTTTGAGTACTTGCATCAGGCCCCCGAGGTCGACGATGTGCCGCGGGCACATGTCGGCCAACAGGGATAAGGAGCGCATGGCTGTGGAATTGACCGTGATTACGGGCATGAGCGGCGCCGGCAAAAGCCAGGCAATGGGCGTCTTTGAGGATGCCGGCTGGTATGTGGTCGACAATTTGCCGCCGCGGCTGCTGACCGATCTGGCCCGCCTCTTTGTGACGGAAGGGCATGTTGCGCGCGCCGCGGTGGTGTGTGACATCCGCGGTGGAGCATTCTTTGCCGACCTTGGCGAACAGTTGCAGATCACCGCAACGCAACTCGGGGTCACTCCACGCATTCTTTTTCTTGAGGCACGCGACGAGATATTGCTGAACCGATATCGCGAGACCCGACGTCGACATCCGCTTGCAGGAGCCGGAACGGTGCATGAAGGAATCCGCCAAGAGCGGGCGATCCTGGGCGACATTCGTGAGGTCGCTGAAGTGGTGATCGATACCTCTGATTTGACCATTTGGGATCTCCGTCGCACGATCGTGGAGTCCATGATTGATCCCGAGGCTCGTCAGCGCATGCAGGTGTTGTTTGTCTCGTTTGGCTTTAAGCATGGTGCTCCGAGCGATGCGGATTTGATTTTTGATGTCCGGTTTATCACCAACCCCCACTACATCCCCGAATTTGCACCACTCACCGGTTTAGATGCCGGAGTGGCGGACTTCGTATTTTCCGCTCCCGAGGCAAAGGGGTTCCTGCCGCGGGTCGAGTCGCTCCTCGACTTTCTGCTGCCGGCATATGTTGCAGAGGGCAAGAGCCACCTTGTGATCGGCATTGGATGTACCGGTGGTCGTCATCGCAGCGTGGCCATTTCCGAGCGGCTTGCCCAGCGCTACCGGGGGCGTCCTCAATTTGAGGTCGGCGTGTCGCATCGTGATATCGGGCGATCGACGCTCCTTGCCCCTGAAGATGCAGATCTTTCCCAAGGTGCTGACTGATGGCGGCGCGACCTGCAATTACTGCGCTTGGGGGCGGGACGGGGTTGTCGTTGCTCCTGAGTGGGCTCAAGCGCGCAGAGGTTGATGTGACCGCGGTCGTCACGGTCGCCGACGATGGGGGTTCCTCTGGCCGCTTGCGACGCGAGTTGGGGATCCTTCCTCCGGGGGATATCCGTAACTGCCTTGTTGCGCTCGCTGATGATGAATCACTGATGGGGCGTCTCTTTCAGCACCGTTTTGCCGATGGCGACCTCTCCGGGCATCCATTCGGGAATCTTTTTCTTGCCGCATTGACAGAAGTCACGGGTGACTTCGATGTGGCAATTCAAGAGTGCTCGCGGGTCTTAAAGATCAGGGGTGCCGTCGTTCCGTCGACCTTGGAACAGGTCCGTCTGTGGGCGGAGCGAATGGATGGAAGCGAAGCATGCGGTGAAACCAATATCGCTGCCGGGTTCTCGCCCTGTCGTCGGGTGTGGTTTGACCCGGTACCCGAGGCCTATCCAGCTGCGGTCGATGCCGTCGCAGGCGCAGACATGGTCGTGCTCGGCCCGGGGAGTCTCTTCACGAGCGTCCTGCCGCATTTGGCGGTCCCAGAAATTGCCGCTGGACTGCAGCGTGCGCGGGGCTTGCGGGTATATGTGTGCAACGTGATGACCCAGCCTGGGGAAACCGATGGCTTCTGCGCCGGCGACCACATCGAACGGATCCTGGATGCCGCGCCCGGCGGTCTTGATGTTGTCGTATTGCATGACGGCGTCTTTGATGTGGCGACTTTGAGTGCCTATCGGGCGCTGGGACAGATCCCGGTGCATATTGATGATGCGCGCATCGCAGCCCTCGGAGTTCGGGTCGTGACGGCGCCGCTTGCTGATGCGCAAGGTGTGGTGCGTCATAACCCGGAGGCGCTCTCAAAGGTGCTCATCGATCTTGCCTACGAGCAACTACGAACCCCGGTGCCACGCAGTGTCGAGCAGTAGTTTCCCCGGAATTTCTCTGCGCAGACCTGCCCAGCGGGTCGTGGCGGGGCGACGGCGATGGATGTGACGCCGGAAGGAAACAGGGAGAAGGAGCCGAAGCTCCCATGTGCAATACGTTAAGGCAATATGAATGTAACGCTTGCAACAAACTTGCGTCTTCCATATTGTTACGAATGACACATCCCACGGAAATCGTGTGATGTGTGCCACACAGCACAATTCATTTCTTTCGCTGTGTGGATGTCTTCCTTTTTGCTCATCCAGAAGGAGTCACACCTCAAATGGGTGCACGAGCTCAAGCAATTCTGCCGTTGGCTCTCGTAGTCGGCGTGCTGTCGTTCTTGTGGACTGAGTTTTCGCTCAACGCCACATTCCACTTGATCACGACCCAAGACAAAGTCCTCGGGGGGCCGTTGGGCCAGCCGGACCAGTTCCACTTTATTCTTCCTGTTGCCTTCGTTTCTTGGGGCCTGTTCTTTTGTGCTGGTGGTGACAACGCAGCGTTCGGAAAGATTGCAATTTCTTCCCTGTTCGGTTGTGTTGCTGCCTTGATCACGATGTACCTCGCCTACAAGACCGCAAGTTTCCCTGACTTCTGGGGTATTGCTCTTTGGGTCGGTATTGCCGCGTTTGTTCTTGTCGCCATCCTCATCGCTGGTGACTGGTACTACGTTGCTGGTACGTTCCCGGCCTTTGCGTCGGTCTTCTTGTGGTGGATCGCTACCGGTCTTGACGGGTGGGTTACCGGCAAGTCGGAGACCTACAACCTTGCAAACTTCACAGCGAAGTCCAATGGTTCTGGTGCTTTCGGTGGTTTTATCTCCACATCGTTCTACATGGTCGCCGTGAACGTGTTCGTCACCCTTATCTGTGGTGTCGTGCTCGGTATCGTGTCGGCCAAGGTTGCCGCAGCAATCACTCCCAAGGCGAAGGAAGCCTAGGAACCTGCTGCACACACGCTGGCTCGCCAGCGATGTGCGTTGTTGCGAAGGGGGCCCCAAGTGGGCCCCCTTCGTGCGTTGTGGCGCTGGTGCCGCATCGGGACCTGGATGCGGGGACGCTGAATCCGCACCGCGAGCCCCAAACAACGGTCTGGTAGGCTCGCCGGACAGGGAATCAGCGTGTCACGAAGGGGACAGATGAGCATACGCGTGGGGATTAACGGCTTTGGGCGCATTGGCCGAAATGTATTTCGTGCTGCTGCGGGAAATGACGCGATTGAAATCGTCGCGGTCAATGACATCACCGATACCTCGACACTTGCGTATCTGTTGCAGTACGACTCAATTTTCGGGCGCTACCCCGGTGAAGTTGTCCCCGACGGAGACGCAATTGTCGTCGATGGTCGACGTGTCAAAGTCTTTGCCGAGCGCGACCCAGGCGCACTCCCATGGGGCGACAATGGCGTTGATGTGGTTGTCGAGAGCACGGGGCTCTTTACCGATCGCGACAAGGCCGCTGCCCACCTGTCTGGTGGTGCCAAAAAGGTCATCATCTCTGCGCCGGCCTCGGGTCCGGATATCACCATTGTGCTTGGTGTCAACGATGATCAGTACGACCCCGCCACGCACCACGTGATCTCAAATGCCTCCTGCACGACCAACTGTCTCGCGCCGATCGCAAAGGTGCTTGATGAATCTTTTGGCTTGGTCCAGGGGTTCATGACGACCTGCCACGCCTACACCAATGATCAGCGGATTCTTGATCTTCCGCACTCCGATCTTCGTCGCGCTCGCGCCGCGGCATTGTCGATCATCCCGACCTCAACGGGTGCAGCACGTGCAATTGGGGAAGTGCTTCCGCACCTCAAGGGCAAGCTCGATGGATTTGCTCTGCGCGTCCCAACCCCCGATGGTTCGGTGGTCGATCTCACCGCCGAGGTCGGTCGTGAGACCACCATCGAGGAAGTCAATGCGGCTATGAAGGCAGCAGCAGAGGGCCCATTGAAGGGCATCCTCGCCTACACCGACGCGCCGATTGTCTCGCGTGATGTTATCGGTGATTCACATTCTTCACTGTTTGATTCCGGCCTGACGATGGTGCGTGGCACGACGGTCAAGGTCGTGTCGTGGTACGACAACGAGTGGGGTTACTCGTGCCGCGTGGTTGATCTCGCCGCACGGTTGCTCTCGTAAATGCAGCTCGCTGACATCAGTGCACCCGACCACAACTGGAAGGGTGCACGAGTCCTTGTTCGCGCAGATTTGAATGTGCCGCTCGATCGCGGTCGCATTACCGATGATGCGCGTATTGCAGCGAGCGTGGCGACGATTCGTGAACTGCGTAACCGCGGCGCTGCGGTTGCTGTCTGTAGCCACCTCGGTCGCCCAGGTGGCGTGCACTCTGATGATGAGTCGCTCGCCCCGTGCGCGACGCGGTTGGCGCAGCTCCTCTCAACGCGGGTCGAGCTCCTTGATGACTGTATTGGTGCCCAGGTACAGGCGCGGGTTGAGGGGTTGGCGCCAGGTGAGATCATCATGCTCGAGAACCTGCGTTTTCATGCAGGCGAAGAGCGCAATGACCCGGTCTTTGCACGTGCGCTTGCCGCAGGGTTTACCCACTACGTCAACGATGCCTTTGGTGCGGCACATCGCGCCCATGCATCGACGGAAGGCGTTGCGCACCTGTTGCCGGCATGCGCTGGTTTGCTTCTTGCGCGTGAGGTCGAGGTCATCGGTGGATTGCTCGATCGTCCGGCACACCCATTTGTTGCAATTGTCGGGGGATCGAAGGTCGCCGATAAACTGCCGTTGATTCAGTCGCTCCTTGAGCGTTGCGACCGGGTGCTCATTGGTGGGGCAATGTGCTTTACCTTTCTTGCCGCATCAGGTGATCCCGTGGGGACAAGCTTGCATGAGGGGCCAGAGGCACAGGCGATGGCGCGACAATTGCTTGAGAGCGCGGTTCGCTTGAACTGCATGCTCGAGTTGCCATCGGACATTCTTGTGGCCAATCGCTTTGCCAATGACGCCGAGTTACAGGTCGTGCCGAGCGACGCAATTCCCAATGGGTGGATGGGGGTCGATATCGGTCCCAAGACCTCTGCGACATATCGTGAAGTGATTGCTGATGCGGGGACCGTGTTTTGGAATGGCCCGATGGGAGCATTTGAGACCCCTGCATTTGCAAAGGGAACTCGTGCCATTGCTGATGCAATGGCCGCAGCCCCAGGCATCACCGTCGCAGGTGGTGGGGATTCTGGGGCTGCAGTCGCCCAATTCGGATTGGTGAGTCAATTCAGTCACGTCTCGACGGGCGGCGGTGCTGCTCTCGAGATGATGGAAGGACGCGTCCTTCCCGGAGTCGCCGCTCTGCCACATCGGGGGTAATAATGCATGATCGTCTCCCGCTCATTGCGGGTAACTGGAAGATGCACAAAACGCCTGCGGAGGCGCGTGAGTGGTGTGCCGGATTCCGTTCTCGCCTGCCCTCATTGCCCCCGGGAGTCGAGGTTGCGGTCTGCCCACCATTCACCGCACTCGAACCAGTGTCCTCGGCGCTCCGGGGTCATCCGGCATGGGTCGCCGCGCAAACCATTAGTGATCAACCCAGTGGACCACACACGGGCGAGATCTCCGGGTCAATGGTGTTTAGCTGTGGCGCACGAGGGGTTATTTTGGGCCATTCCGAGCGCCGAGCAATGGGTGAGACCGATGTGATGGTCGCGGCACGCGTGCGGGCCGCTCTCGATGCGGGATTGCGCCCAATTATTTGCATTGGTGAGTCACTTGCCGAGCGCGAGGAAGAAGTCACACTGCAGGTATTGACCACCCAGCTCACCGCAGCGATTGCGGTCGTGCGGCCCAGCGAGGTCGATCGGGTGGTGATTGCCTATGAACCAATTTGGGCGATCGGGACGGGTCGCTCCGCGACCCCGGAGATGGCGCAGGAATCGACTGCGGCAATTCGTGAATTGGCACGTAAGCGGCTTGATGCCAACCGGTTACGCATCCTCTACGGAGGAAGCGTAACTCCCGCAACCGCGCGGCAGCTGCTGGTATCGCCGGATATCGATGGTGCGCTTGTCGGGGGCGCGAGTCTTGACCCTGAAAGTTTCGCGATGATTGTGGAGGCCGCAGGGTGAGCACACGCGGGCCGTTGGTCCTCGTCGTGATTGATGGATTCGGTATCGCGCCGCCCGGCCCTGGCAATGCGGTCGAGATCGCCCGTACCCCGGCGCTTGACGCACTCGCCCGCGAGGGATCGGCGGGCCAATTGATCGCATCGGGGCTCGATGTGGGCTTGCCCGCAGGGCAGCAGGGCAATTCTGAGGTTGGCCATCTCAATCTTGGGGCGGGTCGACGCGTGCCGCAGATGCTGGTGCGCATCGATGAGGCAATTTCCTCCGGGATTCTCGCAAGGAATCCGGTGCTTGAAGGTGCGCTGCGTGTTGGTCGCGAACGCGCACTGCATCTGGTTGGTCTTGTCGGTGACGGAGGGGTGCATGCCGCATCGCGTCACCTGATGGCATTGATTGACATTGCCCGGCAGGCGGGTGTCGAGCGCATCTATGTCCACGCGTTTACCGACGGGCGCGATACGCGACCCGATGCGGCACTTGCGGCGATCACCGCGATTGAGGCACGCGTCCCGATTGCGAGCGTGTGCGGTCGTTATCTTGCGATGGACCGTGATCAGCGCTGGCTACGTACCCAAGCCGCATATCTGGCGATGGTGCGAGGCGTTGCAGACCAACATGCTACGTCCGCGGTCGCTGCAGTGCGCGCCGCCTATGACGCGGGAGTCGGGGATGAGTTCATTCCCGCAACCGTTATTGGTGATCCAATGGTTGGTCGCATCAAAGATGGCGATGCAGTGGTGTATTTCAATTTTCGCCCCGATCGCGCACGCCAACTCACCCAAGCCCTTACGCAGCGTGAATTTCATGGTTTTGATCGGGCCGGGAGTCCCCCCCGCATCCATTTCGTTTCGATGACCCGGTACAAGCGCGAGTGGGACATTCCCGTGCTCTTTGACGCAGATGATGTGCGTCAAGGCCTTGCCGAGGCGGTGAGTGGTGCGGGTCGTCGCCAGTTGCATGTGGCAGAGACTGAGAAGTACGCCCATGTGACATTTTTCTTTAATGGCGGCCGTGAGGCGCCATTTGATGGGGAAGATCGGGTGCTTGTGCAATCCCCACAAGATGTCGCGACCTACGATCAGGCGCCTGCGATGAGCGCCACAGGTGTACGGGATGCGGTCATTGCAGGGCTTGCGAAGCCGTACGAATTTATCGTGGTCAATTTTGCCAACGCCGATATGGTCGGACACACCGGTGTTGTGGCCGCAGCGGTCGAGGGCATCGAGACGGTTGATCGCTGCATGGCCGATATCCGTGCTGCGGTGCATGCGCGCAATGGATTACTTGTCGTGACCGCCGACCATGGCAATAGCGAAGCAATGCGCGAGCCCGATGGATCGCCAAATACCGCACATACAATTAATCCAGTGCCGCTGTGGATCGATCGCCCCGGGTTGTCGCTTACCTCTGGTGCCCTCGGCGATGTTGGGCCCACCGTCGCCGGGATGATGGGCTGGGACATCCCCCGCCAGATGACCGGGCGCATGTTGATCACTGACGGCATCTAGCCTCATTTGTACTCGCCGCTCACCGGCGCAACACTCGACCAATGTCTAGGAGGGGGAATATCCGAATGGTGCGCGAACATTCCTAGGAGTGAGGGCTAGCCTTCGCTGTACGTGATGTCACTACTCCCTGTGGCGTCATGATCTTTTTCGAATGTGCATGAGGCATATTCCTTCGATATTTCAGGAGACCTGATGAACGCACAGCCCACTCTGCCACGTGCCCGCCGCGCGAAGCTCGCGGCCTCCGGGGCAGTCGCCGTGATTCTCGTCGGTGTTGCACTCTCGGGATGTGGGAGCAGTAACACGACCCCCACGACCCCTCAGCAGCTCTTTAATGCGGGCTTGAGCGCACAGAAGTCCGGTAACTACACCAAGGCCGCCAACTACTTTGCAGAGGTCCTGGTCCAAGCGCCAAAGAGCGCGCAGGCCGCGTACAACCTAGGCGTGGCGGAAGGGTCATTGGGCAACTTGCCATCGGCAATCAACGCCTACAAGCAAGCAATCGCATTGGACCCGAAGTTTGCCAATGCGTACTTCAACTTGGGTGATGCGCAGGCGCCGACCGATCCGCAGGCAGCGATCGCGACCTTCCGACACCTGTTGAAGCTGACGCCGAGTGACCCGAACACCCAGTTCAATCTTGGCTTGTTGCTTGCCCAACACGGCAAGCTCGCCGAGGGGCAGAAGTACCTGAAGGCAGCGATTACTGCCAACCCGTCATTGAAGGCCCGTGTGCCGGCCAGCGTGCCGCTTCCAGCGGGCGTCTAGGTCCCTTTCTGACAAGTAGGCAATGTGCCTCGGGCACCGTGCAGCCGAAGAGCTGTGCGGTGCCCGAGGCACATTGCATCTCAGGCGGAGGAGTCGGCCGAAGCAGATACCGGAGTGAATGCCACCATCGCAGTCCATTGGCCGTTCGTCTCGGTGCAGCTCAGAAGCTCGTGTCCGTATGAATGGCACCAAGCGGGGATATCGATCGTGACCATCGGGTCATCCGCGAGTACCTGAAATAACGTCGGGACGCCTGCGCGTGCGATAGCGGCGGCCAGGAGCGTGACGGGGACCGGGCAATGGGTCCCGAGCGCATCGATGATGCGTGTGGTGGTCATTGCGAGAGTGGGCTCATGGCGCGTAGTTCCCGAATCGCGGCTTCGATAATGAAGCCAGCACGCGCAATCTCATCATCGGTTGTGGTTGCGCCAATCGTGATGAGGATGGCCGAATGCGTCCATTCCGGGGAGCATCCAATGGCCTCGAGCGTCGGCGAAGCTTTCCCAGCGTCAGCGGTACATGTCGATCCGGGCGCGACCAAGACGCCGCGGGTTGCCAGGGCCAAGGCGAGACTTTCGCCGGTCATTCCCGCGACAGATATCTGCAGGTGCCCTGGGAGGCGAGTCGCGGGTTCCGGCCCATTGCGTCGTACATCACCAATACCCATCAGCGTGCTGCTGAGCATCTCCGTGTGACGGCGAAGTTGGCGTGCATGGGTCGCTAAATCAGTTTGACGACGTGCTGCCGCAACACCCAGGCCGATAATTCCCGCGACATCGACGGCGCCGGCACGCTTTCCGAATTCTTGGGCACCCCCTTCAATTAGGGGGTGGAGGCGTGCACCGGGTCGAACCCAAAGCGCGCCTGTCCACGCGGGTGCCCCGATTGGCGTACCGCTGATGCTGACCGCGTCGACACCAAGTGCAGACACATCGCAATGAAGGATGCCAATGCTGTCGCTTGCGTCGAGATGAATTCGTGTCGGTGCGTGTGCATCACGAATCGCCTCGGCGATCGTCGGAACATCCTGGATTGTCCCAATTTCGTATTGGGCGTGATGGATGCTTGCGACGGACGTTGCGTCAGTGACGGCTCGCGCGAATGCGACAGGACTGATGTATCCGTGTGAGTCCACTCCGACAAATGACGCCGTCTTGCCCGCACGGATATGGGAGCGGACGGCCGAGAGCACTGCCGGGTGTTCAATTTCGCTCGTCACCACATGGGTGCCGATGTCGGCGTTCGCCGAGAGGAGACCTTTGACCGCCAGATTGCGGGCTTCGGTCGCACCTGCAGTGAAGATAATCTCTTCGGGTTCGGCGCCGATCAAGTCGGCCAGTTGCGCCCGTGCAGTGGACACGGCGACAGCGGTGGCTGCGCCGCGTGGATGGACGGAGTCGGGGCTTGCGGTCAGGCGCAGCGCATCGGTGATTGCCGCAGTGACCTCTGGGGCGAGTGGGGAGCTTGTCGCGTGATCGAGATAGATCTCGCCGCCGCTCACGAGACCCCCGCCTCCGAGGAAGGGGTGTGCGCGGTGATCATGGATCGCATCATTGTGCATGCCTCGTTTCCTGCACCGAAGGTCGCGATATGGGTCATTGCAACCAGTGACCCAGAAGATACCCGCAGAGCGCCACCTGCACCATTGATGAACGTGTTCCCGACAGGGGAGGTGGTCCGTGGTGGAGAGGAGGTGCGCATGAAAGAGAGCGACGCTACCAACCCTCCATCGCGTGCAGGATTGGTCTTTGTCATGATGCGCGCGCCCATGCGAGATCGCAGAACGCACCCCGAGGGAGCTCCGACGTGTCGGTGAAATCGCCAGCTATCCAGATTCTGTGCGTTGGGACGCTTCGCCCGCCCCATGATGCCGCAGGCCGTGAGTACGAGCGGCGACTCTCGCACATGACCAGTTTTCGTAGCGATGAGGTCGCGGCGGAGCCGTTGCAGCGGGGCGAGGCAGCTGCACGTAGCGCGGAGGCGGAACGGATGCGTGTGCGGCTCGCACGGAATGCATGGACGGTGTGCCTTGACCCAACAGGTGCGCAACCGGCATCAAGTGTGGCATTTGCCGAGTGGCTCGAGCGTCGATTGTCCTCGGGGCGGCCCGTTGCGATGATTATTGGAGGAGCAAGCGGTATCGATGGGGAATTGCGCAAAAGCTGTGATGAGCAGATGTCGCTCGGTCCGCTCACGATGCCGCATCAGCTTGCGCGAGTCGTGCTGACCGAGCAGCTCTATCGTGCCCTGTGCGTCTTGCAGGGGCACCCGTACCCCCATTAGATCGATAAGGTCCCACACGTGACGACCAATTTTCTCGATGACCTTGCTCGTGCCATCGCCGATGCGGCGAATACTGCATCCGGCGTGAGCGACCCAACAGTTGCGTTGGTGCCCCCTGCACGGCCCGAGCATGGCGACATCGCAAGCCCGATTGCGATGAGCCTCGCAAAGGCATCGGGTCGCCCGCCTCGTCAGATCGCCGACGACATCGCCGCCGGACTCGCTGCGCGAGATGACCTTGGAGGTGTCATCGCGCAGGTCGAGGTCGCGGGGCCTGGATTTTTAAACATCACGCTCTCGCCTGCATGGTTTGTTGGTGTCGTGCGTGCGATTGCCACGGCAGGGGCGGGATTCGGTACGGGATCAGTCGCGGAACCGGAATCCATTCTTTTGGAGTTTGTCTCGCCAAATCCCACCGGACCGATGCATGTCGGTCATGCCCGGCATGCGGCATATGGGGATGCACTTGCCCGGATGTTGTCGTTCGTCGGGCACCGGGTGTGGCGTGAGTGTTATGTCAATGATTTTGGCCGACAGATGGAGTTATTTGGCGCTTCTGTTGCTGCCAGGTATGCCGAGGAATTGGGTGAGCCCAGTCATCTCCCCGAAGACGGGTATCAGGGCGATTACGTTGCTGAGATCGCCCGTGAGATCAGGAATGAAATCGGCGATCGGTTCTCCGGACAGGTGAGTCCACCAACCGCTGACGCGCGGGCCTATTTCTCGGGTGAGGGCGGACGGCGAATGCTGGCGCGCACGATGGCGGAACTCGCGCGTTGCGGCGTTCGGATGGATCAGTTTTTCTCTGAAACGTCCCTCCATGAGGCGGGAAGAGTCGTCGAAGGGATCGCGGCGCTCGAGAATGCCGGACATACCTTCACAGAAGATGGGGCAGTGTGGTTTCGTACCACCGACTTTGGTGACACAAAGGATCGCGTGCTGGTGCGCTCAGATGGTGCCTCGACCTATCTCGCCGCAGATGTCGCGTACCACCTCGATAAAGCAGCACGGATGGGCGATCGGATGATCGACATTCTGGGCGCTGACCATCACGGATATATCGATCGGCTGCGCGCCGTAGTTGTCGCCGGAGGATTCCCTGCGGAATGCCTTGAAGTCATCATCATGCAATTGGTGAGTCTCGTTGAGCATGGCGAGGCCAAGCGCATGAGTAAGCGCGCTGGGACCCTTGTCACGCTTGGTGAGTTACTCGATGACATTGGCGTCGACGCGACGCGGTTCTTTCTGGTTGAGCGCAGCCACGACACTGCATTCGAGCTGGACCTGGATCTTGCGCGCGAGAAAAGCCAAGAGAATCCGGTCTACTACGTGCAGTACGCCCACGCACGGTGCGTCAGCATTCTGGCCAAGGCTGCCGATGAGGGGGTCAAGGTGGCGCCAGGTGTTGGTGTGCCGTTGGCGCTCGATCCAAGTGAGCGCGCATTGGTGATTCGTTTGACCGAGTGGCCCGAGGTGGTGCTGGAGGCTGCCGCGCGCCGCGCACCACATCGCGTCGCGGCCTATCTCAAAGATCTCGCGCGTGATTTGCATGCGTTCTATCACCGCTGCCGCGTGGTGGGTGAAGCGCCAGAGGTTCAGGCGTTTCGGATCGATCTCACACGTGCAACCCGTGGTGTCATTGCGATTGGCCTTGGAAACCTCGGGGTTTCGGCGCCTGATCGAATGTAGTGCGGCGCAGATGGACGGTGATCCCTCTGCTATTTTTTAACGAATATGCGGGTGTAGCTCAGTTGGTAGAGCGTCGGCTTCCCAAGCCGGATGTCGCGAGTTCGAGTCTCGTCGCCCGCTTCAAGAAAATCCCCGCTTTCGCTGGGATTTTGCGTTTCTGGCTCACGAGAGCAGAACCTTCGGAGTCGGTCTGAATCGGTCCGAGGTGGTGCGGGAGATTCAGCGCGCGAGCCACCCCCTTGGGTCGAGTTGACACTCCGGACTGCTTGCCCGCGATAACGCCTTCGCGCCTGCGCCGCCACATCTACCGCGCTGTTTGCGTGGTCGACAGCAATTGGTAGCGGTGAAGGGCAGATCGGGGGCGCGTTATGTCGGGACGCCATTGGGCGCATACGGTCGCATACGGGGGCATGGCACCGCAGAGCGGGCAAAAGACCCTAAAACGACCCGAAAACAGACAGCAATCGCATCGTGAGTTGCTCAGCTATCAGGGACCCGCGATCCCAGATGAACGCCGGTTTATGATTGATAGCGCGGTCGGAGGGGCAGTCGTCTTGAGATTCCGAAACGCAACCGGAGGAGCGAAGCGCATGGCAAAAGATACGGCTCATCGAGCGGTGCAGCAGTGGTTCGTCGTCCCGAACGCGATGCGCAATGGCGACCCGGCGCCGTGTGCGGAAATCTACTCCGATACCGACGACGTCACCTACCTCAGCGCTGAGGGATCGAATCGGATTGGCTGGGCGGAGACCTGGCGAAACTGGCAGACGCAAGGGGAGAAGAGTTCCGGCGGAACGGTCCGCGGGACCCAGACCCACGTTGTCGTGTCGGGCCCCATGGCGATGCCGACGCACCTCATCCGCGGTGAGGTCAGGCAGCAGGGCGGACAGATCGCGAAGATGGCCATCCGAGAGATCAGCGCCTTCCACCGGGAAGACGGCGCCCGGCGCATGATCGGCCGCCATGCCGATGGCTTGCGCTATTGGGAAGAGACGTTTTGCGCATGAGTAGGGGCCGTCTTGAGGCCTTCAGCGACGGGGTCATCGCGATCCTCATCACGATTATGATCCTGGGTCTGCAAATTCCCCATGGGTCGGACCTCGCCGCGATCCGGCCCGATGTCGCTCCGTTGCTCACGTACGTTCTGAGCTTCATGTTCCTCGGCATCTACTGGAACAACCATCACCACCTGCTCTCCACCGTCGAGCGGGTGAGCGGTGGCATCCTGTGGGCCAACCTCCATCTCCTCTTCTGGTTGTCGCTCGTGCCCTTCGTTACCGGATGGATGGGGCAGAACAACTTCGATGCGCTGCCAACCGCGGCGTACGCGGCGGTGATGTTCATGGCGGGAATCGCCTACCTGATCCTGCAGACCGTCATCGTCCGCGCCCAGGGGCGGGACTCGATGCTCGCCGTCGCACTTGGACGTGACGTCAAGGGAAAGGTGTCCGGCATCGGCCTCGCGCTGGCCATGGCACTCGCTTTTCTCAGCCACTGGGTGTCGCTCGCCATCGTCGTGGCCGTCACGTTGATGTGGCTGGTGCCCGACCGGCGCATCGAGAAGGTCGCGGGCTAGGTGTTGTACCCAGGAACATTGTTGGCGACCCGGCGTGAAAGAGATGAGCCCTCCGGAGGGGTCCGGAGCTTGCAAGCGGCACACCAACTAGGAGTGGCGCACCTCGCGACGATGTCACCGCCGAATCGATAGACATCGAGCGGAACCGCTCCACATATTCGTTATCGAAGGGCTCTCCCGAACTGAGATCTGCCGGCGTTGGCTGCCGGGTGCCTGTGCGCGTCCCAGGGCGACGCGCGCGCTTGGTCTCCGGCACGATCTCCTACCGATTCGTGACGAGGACTCGGTGTTTCTTGCACCAACGCCCGTTGGGGAGGGCGCGAATACTCATGTGAACTCGGTCGCCTGCTCTGAAACCGCTTGCCTGTGCAGACAGCGACCAGCGGTAGCGAACGCACCGTTTCCCATCACGCTATTGATCGACATGAGATCGGTACCCTCTCGGGGCACTGCGTGAGCTGTTCCGGCACAGATGTCCGGAATACGCGAGCGAAGGAAACGCCCCCGGCGCACCGTAAAGATCTGTGCACTCTCAATCGACGGTGCGTGGATTCTTCATTCTGCGTGCGAGCGGTCGATAGGAAAGTTGAATGCGATTGGCCTGTTGCCGCTGTCTCGGTAGCGCAGCGTTCAATGAGTGCAATGCATGCGTGCTGAGAATTGATATGCAGGGGGTCGCGAGTAATGCAGGTGAGCGTATTTACGCCGAGCAACAACCCAAAGTATTTGAATGAGGCCTACGAGAGTCTGGCCCGTCAAACATTGCATGAGTGGGAATGGGTGGTCCTGCTGAATGGTGGTGCAGTTGACTGGAGGCCACCAGTCGATGACCCCCGCGTCGTGATTACAGTTGATTCGTCTGTGCGTGGTGTTGGGGCGGCGAAGCGCGCGGCATGCGCAAAGGCGACCGGCGACATTCTTGTCGAGTTGGATCATGATGATGTTCTTGGGTCCACCTGCCTCGAAAAGACCCGAGACGCATTCATCGCGCATCCCGATGCGGTGTTTGTGTATTCCGACTGTGCACAAATCAAGGCTGATGCATCTCGTGATGACACCACGTTCAACCTGGCGATGGGGTGGGAGTACGACGATCAGACGCTCGATGGTGTGACGTACCTGCGCTGCAACTCGCTCGCGCCAACCCCGCACAATGTCAGCTACATCTGGTACGCCCCGAACCATCTTCGCGCGTTCCGACGTGACGCATACGAGGCGATTGGTGGATTCAATCCAGATCTCGTCGTCCTGGATGACCAGGACCTCATGATGCGCATGTTCGAATACGGTGGGTTTCATCACATCAAGGAGCTGCTCTATCTCCAGCGGATGCATGACGCGAATACGCAAAGTGATCCCGACACGAATCGCTATATCCAGGAGCAGACCGTTCGGTATTACCAGGAGCGGATTGACGCAATGGCCCAGGCGTGGTCGCAACGGAATGGGCTTGCGCAGATCGGACTTGTGACACCAACATCGGCCACGATTGGATATGAGGAACCGCTCCAGCGAGTGATGGTGGATCCTTTTAATCCTCGACTTCCATTTCCCGACAGCAGCGTGGGGCGAATCGTTGCCAACGACCTGCTCCAGCGTATTCCTGACCGTGGTGCACTGTTTAACGAGATGTACCGCGTGCTTGCGGATGGGGGCATCCTCTTCACCATGACTCCCAGCACAGATGGACGCGGTGCGTTCCAGGACCCCAGTCATGTGGCGTTCTACAACGAGAACAGCTTCTGGTACGTCACCCAAGAAGCGCTGCGACCGAGCATCCCGACGCTCACGGCACGATTCCAGATCAGTCACATTCGGACCTTCTTTCCGTCTGAGTGGCAGCAGGTGGCCAATATCGCGTATGTGCAGGCAAACCTTCTCGCAATCAAGGATGGGCCCCGTCAGGGCGGACCACTTCTGGCGTAACGCGAGATGAAGCTGACCCACTGCAGCCTCTCGAATGCGGTGTGATCCTCCTCCTGCCGAATATATGCATACGTAAATCACGAGAAACGCAGTAAAAACCGGTCGCGCGGCGACATCTCTGTAGACAGGTGTTAAATGCGCAACTCGAGGTCGTGGCAGACGCGGACCCGACATTCGGATAGTTCGCTCATCGAACAATATGCCTGGAAATTGGCATATTTTTTTATCAGCTATGCATTGCATCATGAGTGGCACCCCATCGCGCGATGGGGTGTCGTCCCGTTGGAATTGAGAGGCCATGAACTAGTCCCCAGGTACGCGACTCTCGGCTATGGGCCAGTAGGCGCGGCAATTGCAACGCGGGAGTCTTCCTCCACTGTTTCTACTAGGGGAGACCCGCATGAGTTCTTCAAAGCGCACAAGCCGTCGGCAAATTGCCGCATTGAGCTTGGCTTCCGGGCTGGTACTTGCCGGTGGCGCAATTTCAGTGGGGGCCGCAGCTGCTGCGAGTTCGAGTTCGACGCTGTGTCTCTCGGTGACTGAAACCACGAAAAATTTGAAATTTGATGTCGTGCACGCAAAGTTTTCCAAGACGGCGAAATGTGCACGTGGCTATGCCACCATTCACATTCCCAATTCCAACGTTGTGGGGGCGGCAGGCCTTCGCGGTGCTAATGGTCTGATTGGGCCGTCTGGTCCAAAGGGTGACCAGGGTGCGACCGGTGCTCCCGGTGCCCAGGGCGCCACTGGCGCTGATGGTCTGATTGGGCCGACTGGTTCAAATGGTGACCAGGGTGCGACCGGTGCTCCCGGTGCCCAGGGCGCCACTGGCGCTGATGGTCTGATTGGGCCGACTGGTTCAAATGGTGACCAGGGTGCGACCGGTGCTCCAGGACGTGACGGTGGTCCGGGTGCCCCAGGACCTCGCGGTGACACCGGTGGTCCTGGTCGCGATGGTGGTCCGGGTGCCCCAGGACCTCGCGGTGACACCGGTGATCCTGGTCGCGATGGTGGTCAAGGCCCTCAGGGTGACACCGGTGGAGAAGGTCTCCAGGGTCCCAAGGGTGACCGGGGTGGCGACGGCGCCACCGGCTTCCAGGGTCCCAAGGGCGACCAGGG
>CAITWD010000014.1 GCA_903896045.1 uncultured Actinomycetes bacterium | reverse complement strand
CGGGCCGCGCATCACGACATCTCCGTCGCACAACCCGTCGGTGATACCGGCATGAGACACGGCATCGAGGACTGCCAGGAGCGCGTCCGCGCGACCGTGCACATCGCCGATGAGCGCGATTCGTTGCGTGGGATCTGTCATAAGATCAGGAGGTCACGATACCGAGGGCAGTTTCAAGACGGTGACGAAAGCGTTCGTATTTCAATCGACGCCACTGTGTGGTGAATTGCTCGTAGAGCGCAATCCTTGCAGATCGACGTTGCGCGATCAGCGTGTGAATCCCAGGTCGTTCATCGGCTCTGCGTGCCGCATTGAGGCGACTCCTGAACTGGGCAAGTGCCACATCGGAGTTGTCGGGCGAGGATGCCCGCTGCCCCCGAATGAGCATTGCGGCCACACTTTGGGATTCTTGCTCTTCGAGCCATGCCAGATGTGCTACCAGCATAGGCACCTGCACATCGCAGTCGTGAATATCGCCCAGAAGATCTTGTAGTCGCTTCACCTCGTCGAGGAACGGCCCCAGATCCTGAGTGAATGCCTCTCCAAAGATTTCCAACAGATAGCGAAGTCGCTTGAAGGCGATGCGCATGTCATGCAATTCGGTGATGTTTCGTGGGTCGCCGACAAGGCCGTCGTATTGATAGATCTCATCGATCCTGACCGCGAGAATCTTGCGCGCATTGGGCCGGAGGCGGCGAGAGGGCTGGATTCCCCTCACGGGACGAGGTTTTGCCATTAGGGCATCTCCGGTGGCGCCGGCCGCAACTTGGTGACCTTGACACCTGTGTGTTTCGCAATCCACTTCTCGAACTGCGTGGAGAATCCGTCGTTCTCGAGCTGGGCAAACAGGGATGCGATATGAGTTGTCTCGATCTCTCTGCGTGCTTGGTATCTGCTCATTAAGCCAATGACTCCAGGGCGATCGATCGGCGTGAGATCGACGAGGAGTGCATCGAGATGGGCAATGGTCACATCAAGATCGCGCGCGTCCCCGAGCGTGTCGGTGATGCGTTTTACCTCGCGCAAATAACGACGAAATTCCCGTGGGGGAAATGCATCGGCGAAGGCGTCCATCGCCGCGCGAAGCCGACGAGATGATACCCGCATCGCATGAAGCTCCTCGATGTCTGCACCTGCGAGGGTTCCGTCCTGATAGCTCATCATCTCGCGCCATCGCGTCAGAATGATGCGTCCTGCAGCGGACCGAAAGACGGCGTCAGGAGTGAGCCCGTTGACCGTCCACGGTTGGGCCATTACGCGGGCGTGGTGGTGTGACGAATCCGCACCGCGTCACGAATCTCATCGCGAAGGGCATCCACGCTTGCCGTCATTGCCCAGTCGATGTCGAGCTGACGGGCAAGGTCGATGAGGGTGCGCACAACCGCATCGGTGTCCACGCCTTTTCCTGTGATGTCATCGATCTTCTGCAGCCATTTTTCCTGTCGCTTCGTCACCCGGATCTTGAGGGTACGGTCGGCATCTTTTTTGGAGTGCGTGAAGGCGTCCTCTGGGAGGGGTGCAAATTGCGGTACACCCGACAGGCCCGAATCGGCAAGAAATGTTTGATAGCTGACGTTGCTCATGATGTTCCCCCGTCTGCGAGATCTTCTGATCGACGTCGATCCTCTGCGAGATCCCGAATGGTATCGGCGCCGATCTGCTCTTCACTGCGGGCTGCGCCGACGAAGAGGGCGTTGGCACACAACAAATTGACCAATCGAGGAATCCCATTCGTTTCCTCATGCACCGCTGCGGATGCGCGGCGGGTGAACAGGCGACGCGGTGAGCCTGCGATCCGTGTGCGATGGGCGATATACCCCTCAACTTCATCTGCTCCCATGGGCTGGAGGTGATAGCGCACGACAATGCGTTGTGCGACTTGGGGGTAGCGCGCAATCCTGGTACTCAGCTCTGGCTGGCCGAGGAGGACCGCAGGTGCGGAACCCCCTGAGCCAGTATTTGTGAGCATCCGAAGTTCATCGAGTGCCTTTGCATCAAGCCGTTGTGCTTCGTCGACTGCCAAGACGATGCGTTCGCCGTTTTCTGCGGCCGCCGCCAGTTGTGCGCGCAGCCGACCAGATAAGCGGGCAGTCGACCCACCCGAGGATGGGTCGCCAGCAGACTCAAGGAGCGCACCGAGCAGAGCCGCACCCGTCCGAGGTGGGTTTGCCACACTCACGACGCGATATCCGCCGCCAGAGAGCATGGCTTGGAGCGTTTCGGCAAGCATTGTTTTTCCGCACCCAATCTCACCAGTAATCAGCACAAGCCCACCGAGCTGGGTGAGTCCGAAGAGGATGCGGGCAAGTCCTTCCTGATGGTCGGCGCGTTCATACGCAAATCGCGGATTTGGCTCGATCGAGAAGGGGGGTTCAGCAAGACCCCAATGACGCAAGTAGTCGTGGGCTGGGCGCATTATCCGAATGACTCCAGAATGATTCCCTCACGAATGCCGGCAGTTGCCACGCTGATTTCCGCGAGGGAAAACGTGGTTCTGATTCCTTCGAATGCGGCGGCTCCCGCAAATGACATCCGTATGCGTTCTTGGTCCAATCCCACCTGCGCAGCGATCGTCGGTGCATCTGCGCGTGAGAGTACCTTCGCTGCATCCATGAGCGCCGTGCTCGTCAACTGCTCGGTACCCGCGATTTTCGCAAGGGCAGCCGCAGAGCCACCCGTCATCAGGAGCGTGCTCGATGGGTGTGTGCGGGCGATTGGTTGCACTTCACTGGAAACGATATCGGCAATATCGGCAAATACTGCGATGTCTGGCGGGTCTGAGTGCACCCAACGTTCCGTCAATTTACGGACGCCCAGCGGCAATGAAATGCACCACTCGAGCACCCCATGGGCGCCTCCCATGAGCTCAAGTGACCCGCCGCCAAGATCGCCGGCGACGAGCGGATCAGTGGTCGTGACCGACATCAATCCCCGGAAGGAAAGTTCTGCCTCGCGCTCGCCGGTGAGGATCTGTGCGTCGAGCCCGCTCGCCTGATGAATGCATTCAAGAAGTTCGTGTGCGTTGCGTGCATCACGTCCCACCGCGGTACAGACAATGCTGATTGACGATGCATTCAAAGATTGCGCGGTATGCACCATCGAACGAATCGCTGCATCAACTCGCGTGAATCCATCGGATGAAATGACTCCGGTCGCGTCGAGACCCTCCCCGAGCGCCGTCATCGCACTCTCGGTGGCAAGCGGGCTGATGTCGGCGTGGGTCACACTTGCCACGAGCAGCCGAGTGGTATTCGTTCCTACATCGATTGCAGCAACGATTTTTGAGGCACGCCCATCTGCTGAGTGATCGTCCACCCCACCACTTTAGTGCCGGTGATGGCCAACAGCGATACCTGGCGATCATTTGTTTCAACGCGGGCCCTGCGCTGTTGATGCGCCGGAGGGCGCGGGCTCAGGCGGCGCGGCGTACCGATGCTCTGTGCTCGTGCGAGATTGGCTGTGCTCCTGGTCGCGTTCGGAGGCGGGCGGTTCGCTGGCGTTGGACTGTGCGTGCACGCGCTGCTGCGGCAAATGCGACGACGGCGCAGATACCGGAGAGCACGAAATCAGTCATCACCATGGTGGCCCCACCTTGAGCGGACGCAAGTCCGGCAAGAAGGAATCCTGGGCTCATTCCTGCCGCAAAGAGCCCGCATGTTGCCGCCAACGGTGGGCGGGTGGCGCGTCGTGGTTCGACCACAGCGAGGTGTGGGGTAGAAGCCCGACGGGGAGTGTGAAACGCATATGTGGTTGCAGTCATACCCGAACATTAGTTCGTGCCTCGGACAGAACACGTGTTCGTCATACAGCAATTGCGAAATGGGGTCGGGTGTTCTGGGGAAACATTTTGGTGTTTTTGGGGTAAAAAACGTTGCCTTGTGGGGAAATGTGGGGTACCGTGGGGAATATGCAACGTCGGCTACTGACAGGAACGCACGAGTGCAGCCTCGACAACCGTTTTCGGTTGGCGATTCCGGCACGTCTTCGTGAGCCATTTATAGGTGGTGCGGTCGTGGGCTGGTGGATCGACGAGTGTCTGATCGTTGTGCCGCGTGGTGATTGGGCTGGTCTGATTGAACGGACCTTTGGTTCGATGAGTGTGCTTGATGACGAGGGCCGTGAACTCAGTCGATTCTTGTCGGCAGGGGCATTTGAGCAGGATCTCGATCGCCAAGGGCGGATCTTGCTGCCCGCTGAATTGCGTGACCACGCAGGGCTTGAGGCCCGCGTGAAAGTTGTCGGTGCCGGTGAATATTTGGAGGTCTGGGATGGCGACCGTCTCGCCGATCGTTTCGCAGCGCTACGCAACGAGGGGGTATCGGCCCGTGCCAAGCGTCTTGCCGATCGCGTTGGGTAACCCGGCAACGGCACATGATCCCGTCCTCGTTGATGAGGTGATGGAACTGCTGTGCCTGCGTCCAGGAGCGATCGTCGTGGACTGCACCTTTGGCGCTGGCGGCCATGCCGCGCGCATCGCAGAAGAGATTGGTGCCGACGGCCTCTATATCGCCATCGATCAAGACCCCGATGCTCGTCCATTTTTTGACATCTTCTCCATGCAGGCCACATGTCAGACCCGATTCATTCGTCAAAACTTTGCGACCGCACTTGACGAGCTCGCCGAGGAAGGGGTCCACGCCGACGCAATTTTGATGGATCTGGGCATTTCATCGATGCAAATCGATCGACCCGAGCGCGGGTTTTCATATGCACGTCAGGCGCCATTGGATATGCGCATGGATCCCGATCAGCAGGTCTCCGCCACGACGCTCATTGCTGAGTCCTCTGAAGCAGACCTCGCGCGGTGGTTTCGCGAGTATGGGGAGGAGCGGTATGCCCGACAGATCGCCCGAGCCATCGTGCGTCGCCGTGTCATTGATCCGATCACCACGACGGGAGACCTCGTCGAGATCGTGCGGTCCGCGGTCCCAGCAGGTGCATTGTTCGCCGGTGGACATCCTGCAAAGCGCGTGTTTCAGGCATTGCGGATTGTGGTAAATGCGGAGCTTGAACTGCTGCCACCAGCGCTTGCCTCCGCATTTCGAGTGTTGGCCGTTGATGGTGCGCTTGCGGTAATTAGCTTCCACTCACTTGAGGATCGCGCGGTGAAGCGGTTTATGCGTGCACGATCCCAAGGGTGCATCTGCCCGCCGGACATGCCCGTGTGTGGATGCGGTCGTTCACCCGAGGCGCGGTCATTGAACGGCCGGGCAGTCATGCCGAGTGCCCCTGAAATGCATCGGAATCCTCGATCGCGGTCGGCGCGGTTGCGGGCGATCGTCAAATTGGATGCGGCATGACAGTGCGCGCTCGCGCCGCTGAACCCGCGCGGAAGCGATCCGCGCAACCAGCTCGAACACGCCCAGTTGCGCCGACGCAACCGCGCCAACGACCTGCGACCCGGACGCGGCCTCGTCTGGATATTCGTGGTCTCCTTCGGTGGGCCTGGATTCCCGCCCTCATGATCATGCTGTGCGGAATTGTGTGGTTGAACAACTCAACGCTGCAGCTTTCTGCACATTCGAGCATGACGATTCAGCGCATAAATGCTGCGCAGGTCGATATCAACAACATTAATTCCGCGCTTCAGCAAGAGACATCGCAGGTGCGCATGGCTGCATCACACGGTCTGGGTATGAAGCAAGTGAATCCAACTCAAGTGCGCTTCCTGCGCGCAGCGACGCCCACTCGGTAGGTCTGTGGCTCGTCGCCCCTCGTCGCACTCTCGACCGCGAGGGACGGGTGCCTCTCGGCAGCGTCCCCGGGCACGTGGACGCCAGACGCCTCCTCCCGTGGTATCGCGCCGCAGTGGAGCTCGGAGAATTCGCGTATTGATGGGAATCGCGTTGCTCGGAGTTGGAGCAATGGTGGTCCGCGCAGGATGGCTGGGAATTGTTGATTCAGGAACCCTGTCTGCCGCCGCCGCTGCTCAGCAACAACAAACCCTGGCATTACCGGCCCAGCGTGGCTCGATTACCGATCGCAACGCCAGTCAGATGGCGTTTGATCGCTTGAGCGATACTGTGATCGCCACTCCCTATCAGGTCATAGATCCCGCGCAGGCGGCATCTCAGCTCGCGCCACTGCTGCATATGGCCCAGCCGGATGTATTGACGAAACTCACCGTATCTGGCGGGTATTCCGTCGTTGCAACAGGGCTTTCGCAGGCTGAGGGTACCGCTGTGCGGCACCTCGCAATCAATGGGATTAGCGTTCAGGACGGCTTCACTCGCGTGTTACCCCAGGGTGATGTGGGTGCGCAGGCGTTGGGACTCGTTGGGGCAAACGGTGGGATTTCAGGGATTGAAGCCCAATACAACCCCGAGCTGACCGGCATCCCTGGTGAGGTGGTTCAGAACGCAGATCCTCAAGGGCAAGCGCTGAGTGTTGCCAAGAACGTCATGCCTGTTGCCGGTGCCAATGTCCAGCTGACGCTGGATGAAAATATCCAGGCAAATCTCGAAGCAATTCTGGCATCAACGAAGGCCCAATTCGGTGCCAAAGCGGTCAGTGGCGTCGTGATGCAGCCGCAAACCGGGGCGATTTTGGGGATGGCGACCTCCCCGGGATATGACCCGAATAACCGGCGCACATTTGACCCCGCGCGCGCGCGAGTGCGCACGGTGACCGACACCTTTGAGCCTGGATCCATTTTTAAGATCGTGACCATGGCGGGAGCAATTCAAGAGGGATTGGTGACTCCGAACACCAAGTTCGTGGTCCCCCCGGTGCTCCATGTCTACGACCTGAAATTGCACGACGCCGAATCGCATGGAACAGCGGTATGGCCCGTCTCGCAGATTTTGGAACGATCGAGCAACATTGGAACCGTTGAAGTCGCCCAGCGTCTTGGCGCGCGATCCCTCACAAATTGGATTAAGGCATTTGGGTTTGGTCAATTGACCGGGGTGGATTTGCCTGGAGAATCAACTGGATTCTTCCCCGAATTTGGTTCGCCCCAGTGGTCTGGTGTGTCGATTGCAAACCTGCCAATCGGACAGGGAGTGTCGGCGACCCAGATTCAAATCGCTCGAGCCTATGCAGCGATTGCCAATGGGGGCGTCATGATTACCCCGCACTTTGTGGAAAGTATTGGAGGCCACCCAGTTGTCTATCCGCCAGGCCAACGGGTGATTTCGACCGCGACAGCACATGCGCTGAATTCGATGCTCAAGAAGGTTGTCTCGGTCAATGGTACGGGCGATGCTGCAACCGTTAAGGGCTATACGGTCGCCGGAAAGACGGGTACCGCTCAGGTCATTGGAGCCAACGGGAAATACAGCAATTCACTTTTCATGTCGTCCTTCGCCGGGTACGTGCCCGCCAATCATCCGCAGATGGTGATCGTCGTGACCGTGGACGAGCCCGCAACAGGTACCTTTGGTGGAACTGTGGCCGCACCCGCGTTTAGCCAAATCGCATCGATGGCACTCGTACACTTGGGGATTGCGCCCGGGTGAGTTCCCGGGCGATGGTGGGGTGAGTCGCGTGCACACAACATTGGCAGAGCTCGTCAGCGGTATTCCCGGCGCGGTATTGATGACGCCTGACCTCGAGGGCGCTCGCCAAATTGAGATTGCCCGTATTGCGTCCACCGCAGAAGTCAGTACACCCGGGGCCATATTCGCCTGTGTCAAAGGCGAAGTTATCGATGGGCACGATCGCGCCCCAGAGGCGGTCGCACGTGGTGTGAGCGCACTGATTGTTGAGCGTCAGCTGGCATGTGATCTTCCGCAAATCATTGTTCCGAGTGCGCGGAGGGCAGTCGCGCTGGCCGCGTCATTGCTGGAAGGCAATCCTTCGCAGTCTGTGCGGACCGTTGGCGTCACCGGGACCAATGGGAAGACCACCTGTGCGTATCTACTCCAGGCCGTGCTCGGTGCTGGCGGTGCATCGGCCGGGCTCATCAGCACGGTTGAGGTCATCGTCGGTGGGCGAAGCGAACCTGCGACACATACGACACCTGATCCCGTCTCACTGCAACACCTTTTGGGCCGGATGCGAGGCGCGGGAAATCGGTGGTGCGCGATGGAGGTGTCATCACACGCATTGGTGCAGGAGCGCGTTGCAGGCATCTCATTTGCCGCTGCACTCTTTACCAATCTGACCCAAGACCACCTCGATTATCATCACGATATGGATGCGTACTTTGCGGCCAAACGCCGTTTATTTGTGGCGAGTGTTGATGGCGATTTACCGCCTCCTTCGGCTGCAAATATCGATGATCCATGGGGAGCCCGTCTTGTATCTGAGCTCGGGATACTGGGATATGGATACGCGGTGGATGCGGATGTCCGCGTGCACGAAAGTCGCGACACCGGCGCCGGTACCTGGATGCGCCTCGGGACACCCCGCGGCGTTCTGGAACTCGAGAGCCAACTTCGCGGCGACTTTAATGTCTCCAATATTGCCGGGGTGATCGCAGTGGGCGAGCTTCTCGGGCTCGCGCACTCGGAGACAACCCAGGCGATCGCCCGCGTTGCGGGCGTTCCTGGTCGGTTGGAGCCGATCACTGCAGGGCAGTCATTTGCCGTGTTTGTCGACTATGCCCACACTCCTGATGCGCTTGCAAATGTCATTCGGACTGCACGCGGACTTGCCTCCACGCATCGGGTGATTGTGGTGTTTGGGTGCGGGGGCGATCGGGATATGGGCAAGCGTCCATTGATGGGAAATATCGCGGCCCGCATGGCCGACGTCGTGATTGTGACCTCGGATAATCCTCGGTCTGAGGATGCCGATATCATCATTGGTGAAATTCTTGCTGGCGTTGATGACGCTCCGGCAACGGTGATCGTGCAGCCTGATCGCCGGCGCGCGATCGCAGAGGCGATACAGCGCGCGCGCCCGGGAGACGTTGTACTGATTGCAGGCAAGGGACATGAAACCGGCCAAGAAATTGCAGGCCAGATCTACCCCTTCGATGACCGGGATGTCGCACGTACGATGGTGATGGAGCGCGCGGTATGAGATGGACACTCCACGACGCGCTCGCGGGCAGTTCTGTGCAGGTTGTCTCTGGAAGCCTTGACGTGAGCATCAACGGCGCAGCGGTCGATTCGCGCAAAGATGTGACGGGTCGCCTGTTCGTGGGGCTTTCGGGAGAGTCCGAAGATGGCGGGCGTTATGCAGTTGAGGCCCTTGAGTCCGGTGCTGCTGCGGCAATTGTGAGCGCGACGGCGTGGCGGCAAATTGCCGCTGCGGTCGCGGGCACGGGGTGGACAGTCGTCACCGCGGATGACCCACTAACGGTGCTACAGGCGGCGGGAACAGCGGCGGTACGTCGTTCTGGCGCTACGGTCATTGCCATCACGGGTTCTGTTGGCAAGACGACGACCAAAGACATTCTGGTTGGGATGCTCGCAGCCTCGGGAACACGGGTGTCGGGGACTCCTGGCAATCAGAACACGGAAATTGGCGTACCCCTTGCGATGCTAGAACTCGATGCGGGGACGGAAGTCGCGGTGGTTGAAATGGGCATGCGTGGTGCGGGGCAAATCGCCGAACTGGTGCACCTCGTGGCGCCTCATGTGGTGTGCATCACATCAATCGCACCCGTCCACCTTGAGATTTTGGGGACGATTGAGGCGATCGCCCAGGCAAAGGCAGAAATCCTGTGTGATCTGGGGCCCGGAGATATCGCGGTTGTCCCACGTGACGAGCCGCTTCTTGACCCGTTTCTTGGTGCGCTTGGCGTCGGTGTCGAGGTGCGACGGTTCGACGATCTCCCAGACGGGGTCGCAATCAATCTCACCAAAACCTGGCAGCGGACAAATGCCGCAGCTGCCTGGCAATGCTGTCTGGCAATTGGTCGTGCGCCGCGTCTCGGCGATCCAATCGTCGTTGAACTGTCGGCGATGCGCGGTCAGGAGCGGCCGCTCGTCGGCGGTGGGGTACTGATTGAGGATTGCTACAACGCCAACCCAGTCGCGATGCGCGCCGCGCTGCGTGATCTGTCTACGCGCGATGGTCGTCGGATTGCGGTCCTTGGGGACATGATGGAACTGGGTCCAGATGAGGCCCAATTTCACCGACAAATCGGGGAATATGTTGCGGAGCTCGGGATTGATTTGCTGGTGGGAATCGGCCCGCGTTCGATGCAATATTTGGAAGGGGCCGCCGGTGTGGAATCGGTGCATTTCCCCGATGCGGCGGCAGCAGCACCTGCGGTTCCTGGACTTCTTGTCCCCGGGGACACGGTTCTTGTGAAAGCATCCCGCTCGGTTGCTCTCGAACGGGTCTGTGAGGTGCTCAACTAGTGGCGCGCATTTTGATTGCAGCAATTGGTGCAGCAGCGCTCATGCTCTTTCTTGGGCCGCAGTTCATTACCTGGCTACGTCGCAACGAGGTCGGTCAGTTCGTGCGTCCTCAAGGGATGATTCCCTCCGGTCATGACGCAAAGCGCGGAACACCCACGATGGGTGGTCTGCTCATTTTGTTTGCCACAACGCTTCCGTTTTTGATCTTGTCGGGACGCAGTACCGGAGCGATGCTCGTGTTGTTTGCGACCATAGGGTGCGGTGCGATTGGGTTCGCCGACGATTATCGAAAGATCGTGAGTAAGCGATCGCTTGGACTTGCCGCGCGTTGGCGGATGCTCGGATTGGCCGGGATTTCACTCATCTTGGCAACCGTTGCGGTCAAGGTTGTCGGTATCCCGACCACATTGAGCTTTCAGTTCATCCATATGAGTCTGCCGCTCGGCTCAGTGGTGTACTTCGTGGTGGTCTTGTTCGTGGTCTCCGGTGCGGCAAATGCGGTGAATCTGACCGACGGTTTGGATGGTCTTGCGGCAGGTACGTGCGCAATTGCACTCCTGGTGTACACGGGAATTGCTTTTGTCACTGGCCAAAAGGACCTTGCGATGCTCTCTGCGACGCTCATGGGTGCATGCGTCGGATTCTTGTGGTTTAACTCATTCCCCGCGCAGGTCTTCATGGGAGATACCGGCTCGTATGCGCTTGGGGGCGCCATTGCCGCGCTCGCGGTGATGACAAAAACAGAGGTGCTCCTCATTGTCATCGGGGCGGTGTTTGTCGCAGAAGCCCTGTCGGTGATGGTGCAGGTCGTGGTGTTCAAGCGCTACCGGCGTCGGGTCTTCTTAATGGCCCCATTGCATCACCATTTTGAGATGGCCGGATGGAGTGAGACCAAAATCATCGTTCGGCTCTGGCTGATCGCACTCATCTTTGGGTCAATTGGATTTACGTTGTACTTCCGGTCGCTGCACGGGTGAACACTGCGCTTATTGTCGGACTGGGTCGATCTGGCCGGTCTGCCGCGCAGTTGCTGGCACGTCGCGGCTGGGATGTCATCGCGACCGATGCGCAGGCTGCGGATGCCGATGAGCTCGTCGCGGTTGGAGTAGACGTGCGGGCTCCGTGGACCGATCCCATCGATGGGGTGGACCTCGTTGTCAAAAGCCCGGGTGTCCCGGGTGAGATTGCACTCATTGCGCATGCCCGCGCAGCGGGAGTTGAGATCATCAGTGAGATTGAACTTGCCGCCAGGTATCTGCCGAATCCGATGATTGGCATTACGGGTACCAACGGAAAAACGACGACGACAGAACTTGTTGCCCATCTCCTTGGTGCATGTGGCCATCCAGCGATTGCCTGTGGCAATCAAGGACTCCCCATGACCGATCTTGTCGGTGAGGTTGATCCAGAGACGTGGTTAGTGGTCGAGTGCTCGAGCTTTCAACTTGAAGACATTGTGCGTTTTCATCCGCGGGCAGCTGTTGTGCTGAACCTTTCGCCGGATCATCTCGATCGTCATGGGTCGATGGAGCGCTATGGGGCCGCCAAAGCGACATTGTTTCGCAATCTGGATGCATCGGATTTGGCGATCGCGCCGGAGGGGTTTCAGGTGCCGGGAAGCGCGCGCCCTCGCACAATTCGCGAGGGCGAGCGCGTTTCACAGATCGATGTCGCATGGTCTGCTGGCGGGCTCCATGTCGAGGGCATCGGCAATGTGGTCTCGTGGGACGCCATTCCATTGCGGGGGCGGCATAACCGCCAAAATGTGATGGCGGCAGCGGCGATCGTGCATGAGCTCATCGGGGCGACGGCCGCGCAGATTGCAGAAGGCCTCAGGAGTTTTGCCGGCGTTCCGCATCGCCTGGAGGTTGTGGGCGAGCGCGATGGTGTGACCTACATCAATGATTCAAAAGCCACCAACGTTGATGCTGCACTCGCAGCACTCGATGCCTACCCTGATCGTGTCCGTCTGATTGCGGGAGGTTCCTCAAAAGGGGCAACATTTGCGCCACTGGCGCAGGCGGCACGAACGGTCGTTGTGCGTGCCTACCTGATTGGGCAGACCGCAGAAGAAATTGCCGCGGCATTCGAGGCGGAATCGGTCGCTGTCGTTGTCGCGATGACCCTGGAACGAGCAATTGATCTGGCATCTCAAGACGCAGTGCCTGGTGATGTCATTCTTTTGGCACCGGCATGCGCCAGTTTTGATCAGTTTGCGAATTTCGAGGACCGTGGCGATCAATTTCGCGCACTCGTTGCACGTCGCCTTGGGAGTTCCTCGCGCTAGGGTAAGCGACCTAGGGGTGGCGGTGGAAATGGTCGAGCGCATGCCCGACGCGTTCTGCCAGGTGCTGGCGAAATGTGGTGAGCGCATGATGCAGCTCATGGGTGTCGCTGGCATCAACCCACAGGGATGCATCAGCGTCATCGGTATAACGGACCTCGATATGCACCGTTGCATCCGGCCCCGAGATCATTCGCAGCGTCGGAGTGATGTGCACGATCTCATTCTCGATGTCGTGGCGTTCATCGAGCCAGATCCCGACCCGATAGGGCTTCCCGTCGCGTGAGGCGACCCGCAAGGTCCATGAATCCTCGGTCACCTGTTGTTCATGCGGATGGGTGGTAATCGCGTAGCCGCGATCAACGAGCGGTCCCTCGGCATGCGAAAGGGCAATCAGAATCAATGGCGTCGATTCATCGAGTGCAGCGTCGACGATTTTTTGGGTCGCGTCGGAGCCACGCCAAGGATTCGACATTGGTTGTCCTACGCGTGATCAGTCAGCGAATGGAACGCGACACCGGTCAGGAGCTTGGGATAAAAGTAGGTCGATTTCTGCGGCATGGTTTGGCCGGCGTCGGACACCGCCGCAACTGCATCCTTGGGCAGCGGACGAATGATCACCGCTGCGGCGGCCTTGCCTGAGTGCACTTCGTCCACGGCCTCTTGGGCGTCCTTGGTGTACCACAGGGCCTCGTGGTGGGCGAGCGCCGCTTGATCCTCGCCGAGATCGGGGATGAGGACGTCGCGCTCGAGCACTGCGACATCAAGTCGCTCCCCCGGTGTCGCGTCGGCTGCCAACGTGCCGGTCATCAGGCTGAAACCATCCGCTGTCACGAGCCCGAGCGCCGGCCTATCCAGAGGCGCGCTCTGCAAGGCCGACAATAATTCGGGGAGATCGGCAACCGGGGTGTGCGTGAGTCGGGCTCCGGCGCCCTCCGGCCAACGGGCCAAGATGCGGTGGGTCGGAAGCACGACGAGACCGGGATCATCAAGTGCGGTGATTCCCATGAGTACAAAGTCATAGGCGTGCTCGGCAGGGTCGTCCGGGGCGTCGGCACGTTGCTCTGTTTGATACGCGAGTGCGGTTTCGTAGCGGTGGTGACCGTCGGCAATCAGGATCCACTTATCGGCCAACGCATCTGCGATCGCCGACAGTGCAGCAGGATCATCAATCCACCAGACACGATTCTCGACGGCGCCACCATCTGAGAAAAAGGTTGCATCTGCAGGACGGCCGTCGATGCCAGTCGCTGCCCAGCCCGCACCTGCGGCGTCCGGGTAGAGCCCAAACACGGGAGAAATGTGTGTGCGCACCGCCCGATAGAGACGAAGGCGGTCTTCTTTTGGACCGCTGTGCGTGCGCTCGTGCGGGCGCACCACGCGGGCGGAATAGGGCTCCAGCTTGACGGTCGAAAGGATCGTTTTGCGCTCGAGCTCGGTGCCATCAAGCGTGAATGTCTGTGTCCATCCCACAACACCGGGACGCATCGGCCGACCGAGGGCGCCATCGCGTTCCCATTCGGCGATCACCTGGGCAACGGCCTCGTATGGCGGATCCGGAAGCTCGAGCCGCACTGCGTTGTAGGGGCTCTTTGCGAGCAATTGCTCCCGTTCAGCGGGAGAAATCACATCGTAGGGTGGGGCGATCAGGTCGCCGAGTGCACCCGCAGAGTCGCGGTAGCGCAGTGCAAAAAAAGGACGAACGTCAGCCACGCAGCGATGGTACCAAGCCGGTGACCCGTCCGCCGCGCGGTCTAGCATGAGAGGGTCTGTGCTGGATGATTTAACACCCGAGCAACGCGCCGCAGTCACCCATTCGCACGGGCCGCTGATGGTCTTGGCGGGCGCTGGTGCAGGGAAAACTCGGGTGTTGTGTCGGCGTCTCGCGTGGCTTGTCAATGAAGGCAATGACCCGAGTCGGGTCTTAGGTGTGACATTTACGCGACAGGCTGCAGAAGAACTTCGCATCCGTGCTGAGGATCTGCTCGGGCGATCGCATGAGACCTTGCGCGTCTCAACACTGCATTCCTGGGCACAGGATGTTGTGCGCCGTCACGGGGTGGAATACGGCCTCGCGCCCTCACTGATGCCCGCCGACCAAGAGCTTCGCAAAATGATTGTGCTCGATCGCATTGCCGAGCTTGATCTTCGAAGTCATCGGATCCGCGGAGATCTTGCACAACTGGTCGATCAGATGATTTCGCGCATTGATCGCTGTCGCGATGAGCTCGTGAATGCACGCGACTATGTCTCGTGGGCAGATGAGGCCATGAAGACTGCATCTGGGCGAGATCAAGAGGTCCGCGCACGGCGCGAATGGGAATTCGCCCAGGTATTTCGCGCTCATGATGAATGGCTGTACGACGAAGGGTTCGAGGACTTTGGAATGTCCATTGTGCGCGCGCTCGATCTCGTGCGCACCCACGCTGATCGGCGAGCGGCAATCAGGGCTGAGGTGCAACATCTCCTGATTGATGAGTTCCAAGACACCAATCACGCGCAGGCAGAGCTGATTTTTGCCGTTGCGGACCCGGAGGGCAGCATCGTCGTCGTCGGTGATGACGACCAAGGCATCTACCGGTTTCGTGGGGCATCAGGGAAAAATCTTGAGGACTTTCGTCGGCGGTTTCCCGATGCCACTCAGGTGGTACTCGCCAGGAATTATCGATCGACACAAGCGATTCTGGATGCTGCGGTCGCGGTCGTCACACCGATTGTCGGACGAATCGAAAAGCACCTGGTGGCACAACCCGATGCCCACGGATCGGTGCCGCGATTTCTTGAGGCGCGCGATCCCGATGCGCAGGCGCAGGCCGTGACCGATGAAATCATTGCTGCGGCAGCCGCGGGGATTCCATACGACGAACAAGCCGTGCTGATGCGTGCGGTCCGGCTTGAGTCTGGTCCATTAATTACGGCATTTGAGCGGGCCGGAATTCCGTATCAAGTGCGCGGTGGGGTCGGTCTGATGGAGCGTTCTGAGGTGCGCTCAGCGCTCGCCTGGCTGCGTGCCGCAGTCGATCCCACCGATGCGCAAGCATTTTTACGGATCATGAGTGATCCCCGTTGGGGGGTGTCGTGGACGGTGGCCGCAGATGTCATCGCGACCCATCGTGGCGCGGCCATTGGGACTCCGTTGTGTGCGGCAATTGCCGCCGCCGATGGATCGCCTGCATTTGCCGAGATGCTGGATGAGGTCGGGCGTTGCGCATCTGATGCCACTGCATCGGATGCATTGCGCTACGTGATTGATGCCACCGGACTCCGGCGGTCGGCGCTTGCGGCAGGTGGTGCAGAGGGGGCATCTCGACTTGCCGCCCTGTCGGCACTCGAGCGGTTGGTCGAGGAATTGGCCGCAGCGCGACCCAACCTGGGGGCACGTGAGGTGTCGGCACTCCTGTCGCGGCTTGCCGACTTGGGGTACCGGGGGGACGCCGGCAATCCACTCGATCGCGAGGGTGTGCAGGTGATGACGATCCATCAATCGAAAGGACTCGAATTTGATGCGGTCTATGTAATTGGGATGACCCATTATTCGTGGCCCGGTCGCAATCGCCCCGGCCCAGATATTCCCGATGCGCTACTTCCCGAGGCGTTGCCGCGCGATGCAGATGCGCATATCGCAGAATCTCGACGCCTTGCGTATGTCGCAATGACCCGCGCCCGCACTCATCTGACGGTGAGCTGGGTCCAACGGTCCGTAACGGGAGTCCCGCAATCTGCGTCCCGCTTCGTGGAAGAGGCAATTGCCGCGACCGCTGGTGCTGAGGTTGAGATGATCGTGGCGGGGGTGCAGCAGGGGCAACTCGCACGTATTGGTACGGCCAGAGCGCGGCTTGAACTGGCAACCACGCAGGCTGCACGTCATCTGTGCGAAGGCGCGGGACCCCAGCCCGATCTCGAGACAGAGCTCTATGACGCGGTCGCCGATCTCGTGCGTGCCCGTGCAGATGCGTTGCGCCCTGAGATCGAGGCACCTGCGCCACCGATGCCACGACGGGTGTCGTCGACGGGGGTCACCGCATCGATCACCGCAATTGCCAGGTACCGCAGTTGCCCATTGCAATATCGGTTTGCCCATGTCGATCGCATTCCCCCGCGACCAGACCCCACTCGTCAGGTCGGGACAGCAGCACATGCCGCGCTCGAAGAATTCTTTCGGCCCGGCGAACGGGCGAAGGCGCCGGCAACGGTGGTCGAGCTGTTTGCCAAGGAGTTGGCCACGGCGCGTGTCGCCGAGACCCCACAGGCACGCCATGCCCTTGCCCTTGCACGCGATCGTTTTCCCGAGCTTGTCGAGCGCACGAGAAAGAGTGGGGTGACACCCGTTGCCGTCGAGCGTCCTTTTACATTGATGATTGGCCCCCATCGGGTGCATGGCCGTATTGACCGTGTCGATCGCCTGCCTGCTGGAGACTTTGGGCTGGTGGACTACAAAACCGGTGCGCCGCCACCCATCAAAAGCGATGACGATGACGGTCGTCTGGTGATGCGTCTCTATCTGGCGGGAGTTCGGGATGCGTGGAAGGTGGAGCCGAGTGTGGCGACGCTCGAGTACATCTTGGAGGGTGAGAACCGGCGCGAAAATCCCGATGGGGCACAAATCGCACGTGCCGTTGAACAGGCTCATGGCACCCTCGATGAGATTTCATCGGGAAACTTCGCGCCGCGGCCGTCATGGGCATGTCGAACCTGCGACTATCGCCTCCTATGTCCGACGCAAGATCGATGACTGGCCTCGCGCAACTCACCCCCGGAGCTCCCTTTGAGGGCGTCTTTGCCGTACGCGAGGTGGAGCGTCGCCTGACGCGAGGTGGCAAGCCCTTTTTATCGGTGGTGCTTTCCGATGCAACGGGGTCTGCGCGCGGGGTCATTTTTGATCAACCGGACTGGTTCGCCGAACGCATGGAATTGGGAAAACCGGCACGTGTCGCCGGCCGTGCAGAATCGCGAAATGGACGTCTCGAACTGCTGATCAGTCATGTGCGACCCGCTGAAGACGGCGCTGCCGAGGCCCAGCTCGTGCCGCGGAGCCATCGCGATCCCAATGAGCTCTTTGGTTTTGTCCTACATTTGGCCGACGAGATTGGCGATGCGGGTTTGCGCAGAACGTTGGATGTGCTGACCGGCGACGCGGAGATTGCCGCGCTCTGGCAAAAGGTGCCATGCACTCGCTCCGGGCACCATGCGTATGTGGGGGGGTTGATCGAGCATACGGTCGGGGTGGCGGCGCTCTGTCAAACCCTGTGTACGTGGCATCCCCGGATCGACTCCGATCTACTTGTCACTGCCGCCCTTGTGCACGATCTGGGCTACATCCGTGCATGGCGAGTCGGTGCGACCTTTGAAACGACTGATGAGGGTCGGATGCTGGGTCATGTCGCGCTCGGGATGGAAATTGTGGGCGATGCTGCGCAGCGGGCGAAGCTCAGTACCGAGCGTCGGTTGGCGCTGTTGCATTGTGTGGCATGGCACCACGGGCCACCGGCCCCTGCGGTTCCGCAACAGGCGAGTCCCGAGGCGCTTGCCTTATTGCGACTCAATGCCGCCGAGGTACAGGTGAAGTCGCGGCTCGAGGGGTCCGTCGGAGATTTTTCGGTCTCGTAACACGACTGGTGATCAGGCGTGTATCTCCTGAGTGACGGAGGTAGTCAGATGCGCTTTACATCGATATTTTCGGAGCCAGGCACCGCAGACGACAGATATCTCACTGTGCCAATCGGTCCAGGATTTCTTTGTCTCGCTTGGTGATCTCGCGAGGTTTGTCCATGAAATCCTCGTCGTGGCGAACGTGCTCAACCTCGGCGATCAACGCGTCGACGACGAGCGCGTTGACGCTTACGCCGCGCCCGCGAGCGACAACCTCAACCGTCGAGGCAAGGTCTTCAGGCGGGCGCACGGTGGTGGTCTTCTTTTTCATGTCATCATGATCGCGCGCTATCGCCCATGAAAAAGCAAATGTGTACTGCGCGAAAACGCTGGATGGGTGGGGCGCTGTTTCGCGCGGCAGCGATCGGTGTTGCCAGGGGCACGTTCCTTGATTCGGCCATCAGTCAAATAGCTACGGTGGGGAGAATCGAGCCGTACGCGCCCGATTGAGCAGTGATGAGTGGCACAAGGGACTGTTGCACGTGTTGTTGACATCTGAGATCCATGAGAATTCACCTCTGGGGCAAGATCGCAACAATGGCAAAGAGGTATCCCCGTGAGTTCTGAGATGACGTCGTTCGTAAATGGAGGAATTGGGAATGAGTTCGTTTCGTAATCCGGCAATGGCCGTGTCGATTGTCGCCCTCGTGGTCGCCGTTGCGGGAGGTGCGTTTGCCACCGGTGCTGTGATCTCCGGAGCGTCGTTGCAGAATGGTTCGGTGACAGTGAACAAGCTGGCGCCAACTGCGCAGCCGATTGCCGACCCTCTGACCGGTCAACTCCACGCGGGCGGCACGCTTCGCGGCATGTGGAACATTGAAGGCTGGGCGGACAAAAAGGGCCGCATTGCGGGCGAGACGATCTCCTACCCATTCCGACTCGCGCATACGCCGACCCTCAATGTCATCGGGATTGGTGGAGGTGCTGTTGTTGGTTCACGGACACACTGCCCGGGGACCTCGATGAACCCACAGGCGCGGCGCGGAAACCTGTGTCTGTATGAGATCGAGCGCCATGAAATTGCGAATGGTCCCGCGGGAGGGCTTGAGTTCTTTCACCAAACCGCTGAGGGCATCATCCTTGCCGCCCAGTCATCGCAGGCAACTGCTCCGACGGTAGATGCCTTTTGGATTGACGGGGCCTGGGCGGTCACCGGCTCCTGACGTGATGCAGTGACGGTGGGGAGATCGCGCGGCGCGACTCCCCACCGGTGCTACACCGCGAACCGGATTTGCATGACATCGCCCTCTTGGACGATGTAGTCCTTGCCTTCCATCCGTACCTGAGCGGATTCACGCGCCTTGGAGAATGAACCGGCTGCGACGAGGGCATCCCAGGCGACGACCTCTGCGCGAATAAATCCACGCTCCATATCGGAGTGGATCTTGCCAGCGGCTTTGTCGGCGCTCAGTCCACGTTGAATCGGCCATGCCCGCGCTTCTGGCGGGCCAGAGCCGGTAAAAAAGGTCACGAGATCGAGCAGTTCATAGGCGGCGCGCACCATCGCATCGGCGCCTCGGACATCGCCGAGTTCCATCTCTTGGGCAAGTTCTGCGGCATCCTCTGGCGAGAGTTGCGCCAATTCAAGCTCTGTGCCAACGGCAAGTTGGCTGACATGCGCATCGCGACTGGTGGCGTAGGCGACGAGTTCTGGGAGCGGTTCCCCGGGATCATCGGAATTGATGACGTACAAGACCGGTTTTGCCGTCAAGAGCCCCATGCCGATGCCGAGCGCCAATGCCTCCGCGTCGCCAACTATTCGCAAGGGATTTCCTTGATCAATCTCTGTGACTAGGAGCTCCAGGAGGCCCTGTTCGCCCTTTGCTGTTGCATCGCCGGATTTGGCGCTTTTGCGCACCTTCTCCAGGCGGCGTTCAATCTGCTCACGATCGGCGAGCAACAGCTCGATGTCGATCGCTTCTGCATCGCCGAGAGGATTGATTGCATCCTCGGGATGCGCGACCTCGTTGTTGGCGAAGCTGCGCACGACGTGGATAAGCGCATCCATCTGACGGAGCTCTCCAAGGGCTTTTCCGCCGAGCCCTTCGCCTTGGCCTGCACCGGCGGCCAGTCCGGGAATATCCACCACCTGGACCTGTGCCCGCACCCTGCGAGGAATATCCTGGATATCGGCGATCGCGTCAATCCGAGGATCCGGAACCTCGGCGCGGCCGCGCAGTGCCTCGCGGGTCGTGAACGGATACGGGGCAACCTCGGCGGTTGACCCCGTAATCAGGTTAAACAGTGCGGTCTTGCCTGCATTCGTACGGCCGACCAGTCCAAGCTCCATGCGCCGACCTAGTCGCGGGAGAAGCCGACCCCATGGGGGCCGTCACCGGGGATGCGCACGAACTGCACGTCACTGAGTTTGATCCAGAAGCTGCCTTCCTCGGCAATCACCTGGTGCCAGTGCGCGTCGGTACCAAGCGCTTCAGTTATGGCTGCAACCTGCGCCTCATCAAGTGTTGTGCGCAGAATATTGCCCCCGAAAAAACCCACTTCAAGCCGACGTCCGGCCATATTGCTTCCTCCACGAGTCGATCTACTGATGAGTCTACCGTGGCAGGCCTCACCGGATTAGTGAGAGTGGCTCTCGATCTCGACAAGTTCCGTGAGTACGCCAGCACCCGAGCGCGGGTGAATGAATGCGACGAGGTGACCTCCCAGGCCACGGCGCGCGGTCGTGTCGATCAACTCGACTTCCTCGATGGCAAGTTGTGCGAGCGCCCGTGCAATATCGGGAACGCCAAATGCGATGTGATGGAGCCCTTCGCCACGCTTTTCGAGAAACCGTGCAACGCCGCTTTCAGGATCGGTGGGGCAGATGAGCTCCACCCCTGCGCCGCCACCATTGAGCATGACCGCCTCGACGCCTTGCTCGGGCATGAGCTCCCGAATCTCGATCTCCAAGCCAAAACGGGCGGTAAACAGCGGAAGTGCGGCATCGAGATCAGTGACGACATATGCGACGTGATGAAGTTGGGCGGTATGGATCATGCGTGGTCCCATATGACCGGTTGTAATCGCGGCGTTGGCCGCTCTTCGCGACCTACTTTTGCACACGGGCGCCCATCAACGCGCACCACATCGGCGGTGAAGTCGTTATCGCCTCGCAACAACGAGCTTCCCACCCCATATGCATCGACAGGGACACCAGCGCGCTCAAATGCGCGGATGCGGGCAGGATCAAATCCGCCAGAGGCAACGATGCGCACGTGATCATGACCTGCGTTATCGAGTGCGCGACGGACCTTTGCGATCAACTCCGGGACAACCCCTGTCGGGCTGAATCGCCCCATTTCATGCCACAAGGAGCGGTCCACCATGGTGCCTGAGGTGTCGACACGCACCGCCCACAGGCGTTCGCCGAGTGCATCTGCAACTTCGAGTGCCGTACGTACCGAGTCATTCTCAAAATCGACGAGGACGGTCACGTGGAGCTCCTCGGCGAAACGATCCGCGAATTTCATGGCGGCGCGCACCGTATCGCCGCCGTAGGCGGCGATGAGTCCATGCGGCACAGTGCCGATGCCTTTGCCGCCCCACCACGATGCTTGTGCGTCCGTTGACACCCCGATCGCACCTGCGATATGTGCGGCCCAGCCATCTCCGGTTTGGACATGCCAATGATCGAAGCGGGCGGGAAAGTACATGATGGCTTTCCCCCTCGCGGCGGTCACCACATCGCGCACATTTCTACTGATCAGCGTGCGGCGCGCGAGGACACCGAGATAGAGCGTTTCGAGGTGGCAAAACAGGGCGTAGTCGCCCTCGATCTCAAGCACCGGCTCCCACGGTTCGATCAGATCACCGTCAAAGAGCGCCCGGACCTCAAGCTCATCCCAGCCCGATACCCAGGTGCCCTCGACCTCTCGGCCTGCGCAGAGTCGCAAAATTGCCAGTGCCTCGTCGATCCCACCGAGGACTGATTCCTCGCGCTGGAAGACCTGCATCACCACACGTGGGTGGTGATTGTCGGTCTCAAGAACCTCGCGTGAGAAGGTGAAGTAGGCATCTGAGTAATAGCCGCCACGCATTTTCTCAATGGGCAATACAAATGTTTCCGGAGCCAAGCGACGCCGCGATGGTTCGGGTGCCGTGGTCATTTGGGGTACTGAGGTCTCGGGTGGCATGGGGTCATGTCTGGAATTGATAAAGGTGATGGTGCGCCGCTCATGGGATTATCTCGACTGTTCGGAATCGCGCGCCGCGCGCCGCGCTTCAAGTCGTCGTTCGGCATTCATTCGTCCTGCATCTGAATGCGAATGATCGGTGAAAATCATCATCTCGGCAATTGCCGTATGGCCCGCCTGCGCGATTGCAGTGTGCATCTGCTGTGCAACTTCCCGGTAGCTCACATGCCCTTGCGGCTGGCTGCGTAGTTCAATGAGGTGCATCGCCTCGCGGGCATTGAGCACCATCATGAATCGAATCCTATGGGCCAAGCTGACCGCGTATGGACCCGCGTCTGGTACGACTGATCGGAGCGCCTCAAAGAGGGTTGCGCTCTCATGCATCACCGTTGCGTACTGATCGTTGAGTTGTGCGTCGGTGATCTCATCGGGCAGTGACCACCCCAACTTCACGCCAAGCGGTTGGGCCTGCAGAGTGAGCATGCGGTGTCGCTGGAGATCGCGATACGCGCCGTAGTCACAGACCACCTCGAAGGTGTACGAGGTTGCCTCGAGTGCCCGCCCTGGCGTGTGGCGTCGGTCGGCACGGGTGCCGGTGTACGCGTCAAGCACGCGGCGTCGTTGGTCCGTACTCATCCCGGCCACCTCACCGGCAACATCTTCATAGCTCCGGTTCGCGGAGCTCCAGAGGGCATGGGCGACCACCTTGATCTCTCCATCCGGATCCCATTCGCATAACCGCACCTCGGGTGGTTGCGGTTGCGGTGACATGGGGGAGAGGAGCATTGCCCCCTGTGCGGCGGTCGCGGTGTCGGTGTCACGCAGGTAGGCGGCGTGGAGGAGCCCCCTGTCGGGTCGATCAACGCGACTGACAAATGCCGGGATGACCGTGCGCAGTTGGGTAAGAATCCGGTGGCCCGCCTCCTGCGCTTCGGGAAGTGGATGCGCAAACAACCGAATCAGGAGTGCTTCATAGGCCTGGCCTGAGGCAAAAATTCCCACATTGGAACGTGTCGCGGCGGGAAGGAGGCCGCGAAGGCTGTCGAGTGCGCGCGCCCTGATTGCGCGTGCGCGTGCAGCAGGCGGCGTGTCGTCGACGGGAACCTGAGCGTCCCAGTATGCGGTCATTACCGGGAGAAGCTCTGAATAGATCTCGAACGCGCGATCGAGCGTCGCGGTGTAGAGGGGGCCCACCTCGGGATGCGCAGCAACATCAGGCGGGGTGTAGTAGCGCCATTGACCGCCGGGGCGATCGGTGTAGGCGATGTACCGGGTCGATTGCTCGAGATAACTCGCCAAGCGACCCCACTGCAAAATCTTTGTCAGCACATTTGAGGCACCCTCGACGGCAACGTGGGCGCCACCGAGTTGAGCAACCGAATCATCCCCGTACTCGGCAAGCATGCGGTTGTACAACGCATCTGCCTGGGACTGCCCTGGGCCAGCCGCCTGGAGCGCCTGATCCTCTCCGGTAAGAAATTCATCAAGCAGGAGTCGACGCAGTGACTTGGGGCTCCGGGAATACCGTGCAAAGAGGGCCCCTTTGACGGTTTCTGGCAGATTGGTCAGTACAAAGACGGGACCTTCTGTATCGCTGACATATGGGGTCAGGCGGGCGCGGTCGTCGTCAGTGAGATCGTGTGTTGTCATCTGGGATGAGTCGGGAGCGGACATCGTCACCAACCCCAGGTTCCCGGTTCACCCTTAAACGGGCCAACCACCGCATCGGTGATCCAGCCGCCGTAGAACTCACCTGCCTGTGCGGTCACGAGCATTCCATCGACACTGCAGCGATCCATCTGGCCCGGATACACCGACGCGCAGTTCGCCAGGGCGGCAAATGCTTGTGTCGGAGCAGGGTAGCCCCATGCGGCCCGTGCGACAGCGCGATCACCGACAACCACGTCGTAGTAGATGGCATTGCCCTTCCACTCACAAAAACTTGATCCATCGGTCGGGCTGAGCACCCCATCGGACCAATCCTCAAGGGGGATGTAGTAGCCAGGGGGGTGGCTAGTCTCCAGCACACGAAACCCATTGCGCGTCTCGGCGATGACGTGCCCAGCGAACTCCACCACGAGATGCTGTGAGGTGGGCTCAAGGCGTGCCGGTCGCGGATAGTCCCAGACGGATTCCTGTCCGGGGCCAGGTGTGACCGGGGAGACCCCGCGTGGGCGCCGACCAACATTCACCCGGCAAGCACCTGCTGTGCAATCTCGCGGACTCGTGCGCCATCGGCCTGACCGCCAAGGCGATCGAGGGCGGGCTTCATAATCTTTCCGAGCTGCTTGGGATCGGTAACACCCGCCTCGGTAATCACCTCACGCACCACAGCCGTAATTTCTTCATCGGAGAGTTGCGCCGGAAGGTAGGTCTCAAGAATCGCCAATTCAGCGACCTCTTGATCCACCAAGTCCTGGCGGCCGCCGAGGGTGAACTGCTCGATGGATTCGCGATGGCGCTTGGCAAGGCCCTGCAGGATGCGGACATTGTCGGGCGCCTTTTGCGTTGTCCGCGCGTCAATCTCTGCGTTCTTGACTGCAGCCCGTGCCCGGCGGATCACGGAAAGTTTGAGCTTGTCGCCGTCCCGAAGTGCCTGCGTGGCATCTTGGTCGAGGCGGTGAGCGAGGTCATCTGATGTCGTCATGTCTTCACGGTACCCGACGAGCGCGACGGTGTGTATGTCGCGCTAGAAGGGTGTTGTTGATTCCGGTGGGGTGCGCAGGCTCTCGAGGCGCGCTGCGCGCTCAGATTCAACCCCGCGCGGGCTCGGTGAAAAAAAGTGAATGCCGTGCAACTCATCGGGAAGAAGCGATTCGTTCACGACCGCATCCGGGGTGCGATGAGGGTTGTGATATCCCTCTCCATGGCCGAAATGCTGGGCGTTTGCGCGACTCCCGTCGCGGAGTGCAATTGGTGGTCGTGCGGGGCCGTGCTGATCGATGTGCGCAAGAGCTGCATTAATCGCGCGGTAGCTGGCATCAGATTTCGGGGCGAGTGCGACATAGATGGTTGCTTGGGCCAGGTTAATTCGACATTCCGGAAGTCCCACAAATTCGACCGCCCGCGCTGCAGCGGTTGCCACCACAAGCGCCTGCGGGTCGGCGTTGCCAACATCCTCACTTGCTGCAATCACAATTCTGCGCGCGATGAACTTCGGGTCTTCGCCGCCGGCAATCATGACTGCCAGGTAATAGATCGCCGCATCAGGATCGCTTGCGCGCATCGATTTAATAAAGGCGGAAATCGTGTCGTAGTGGGCATCGCCGGCGCGGTCGTAGGGAATCGCGCGTCCACCCGCGGCGGCCTCGATGTCCTCGACGCGGACAGTGCCACCATCATCGGTCGCAAGAGCGGCAGCTTCTAAGAGATTGAGGGCCGTACGGGCATCCCCGCCGGCACGCGCGATGATTGCTGCTCGTGCATCATCGTCGACAACAACACGTCCATCGAGTCCTCTGGAATCATGGGCTGCGCGGTCCAGAAGCGTTGCAAGGTCGGGATCAGAGAGTCGTTCAAGCACCATGACTCGCATGCGCGAAATCAGGGCGGAGTTGACCTCGTAATAGGGGTTCTCCGTCGTGGCGCCGATCAGGGTGATGACTCCTTCTTCAACTGCTGGCAGGAGCGCGTCTTGTTGTGCCTTGTTGAAACGATGAATCTCATCGATAAACAGCACCGTGCGGCCGCCTGCCGCGATGTGATCGCGCGCGCGTGCAAGCACGGCACGCAGATCTGCCACGCTCGCTTGGGTTGCCGATAATTCAACGAATTGGGCTTGGGTTGATGTCGCCACCACCCGGGCGATGGTGGTCTTTCCCGACCCCGGCGGGCCATAGAGAATCAGGGACGGCACACGATCATCGGTGATTGCACGCCGCAGAAAGCCATCGGCCCCAAAAAGTGCATGCTGGCCAACCACCTCGACTGGTGTGCGCGGACGCATGCGCGCTGCCAATGGTCCCGTTGCTGCAAGTTGCTGGTCAATAAGCCCAGCGAACAAGTCATCTCCAGGGGGTGGGGCAGATGATTTAGCCACGGCGCTGCTTTCGGGCGCGAAGGAAAAAGGTGCGTGCCTGTGCGCACGCGCGTCAACCACTGATGCTGGATCACTACCAGCTTCTGCTCTCGACACAATCGCAGGCGCCGCGGGCGGCATGGGACTCGATAGCCTTGGCGCGATGCACGAGACACACCCGGTAATGACAGGTAGCGATCTCATTGCCCATGTCCGCAATGCCGGTGTCGCGCCGGAGGTTGTCGCCCGACTTCGCGCGCGCATCACCGAGGATCAGGTGGTGATCGATCTTGACGACGTCGCGCGGCGGGCGAGCGCGAATGAACTTGGCATCTCACCGGGGAGATGGAATGCCATCTTCCCGCCGCTCTTCGGTGAATTTGAATAAATCAGCCCAGAGTTGTGGGGTGGGACGGCTACGGCGTGGGCTCGTCGGCATCCCATGGGTTTGCCCGAAGCCACGAGATGCGCAGAAAAAGATCCCGGTCGGTCATGTCGTCGTCAATTGGATACCGGGTCCCGCACAGCGGGCACATCGTCAACGGATGGAACGATGGCACCCCTTCCTCGTCCTGGGCTCCGGTCGGAAAGAGCAGGAGGTCGCCCCAGCAGTCGTCTGTCAGGCAGCGCAGGCGTGCGTCAATGTTGGCAAATGCGCTTTTGGGGATCGATGTCTCAGACATTGTGGATGTAGCGTAGAGCCAATGTGGGGTGCGCAACAGATGCAGATCCGTTCAATGTGGTCCGCGGGTGGCGGAAGTGGGATGCGGGTGTGCACCGTTGTGCGGTATCGCAGGCGGATTTGGAGCGCACAGTGATCTCTCTCTCGGCGGACATCGCGGCATCATTGATTGCGCATGCGCGGGCAGAGGCGCCAAATGAGTGCTGTGGGGTGATTGGCGGCCGCGATGGGCGGGCGACGGCGGTGCATCGCGCGACAAACACTGCAGCGAGTCCGGTGATGTACGCGATGGACTCTCAGGAGCAGATGCGACTTTTGGCGGCAATTGAAGCGGCCGGAGATGATCTGCTTGGGATCTATCACTCGCACACACGCTCAGCTGCAGTGCCCTCGCGTACCGATGTTCAACTTGCCTTCTTTCGCCGAGCGCTGTACGTGATCATCTCGCTGGCCGATGCAAACGCTCCCGTGATTCGCGCGTTTTACCTGCGCAGAGAGAAGCCATACGACGAGGCAATCACGGAAGTGCCTGTCGTGATTGATTCATCCACTTCAGATCCGACTAGACCTGGTCGCTGAAGGCCGCTAACGTCGGAGCATGGGAATATTTCGCGATAAGACTGCACTGCCAGAGCCCGATGAGGCGCTGCCTGGACGTACCCAACTCATGCCGGTTCCGGCCTTCCATGATGTTCTTGAGACGCCGCTGATCGGTCCGTTTCCCGATGGCAGCGAAATGGCCATGTTTGGCCTTGGTTGCTTCTGGGGCGCAGAGCGGGTGTTCTGGCAACTCGATGGCATCATTACGACTGCCGTGGGGTATGCCGGGGGCTTTACCCCGAATCCGACCTATGAAGAGGTGTGCTCAGGGCGCACCGGTCATAACGAGGTCGTGCTGGTGGTCTTCAATCCGGCGGTTGTCAGCTATGACCAACTGCTTGTTGCCTTCTGGGAGCACCACAATCCCACACAGTTCATGCGTCAAGGCAATGACGTCGGTACCCAATATCGCTCAGGGATTTACACGTACTCTGAGGATCAACAGCAGCGCGCAGAAGCGTCGCGGACGCGCTATCAGGGCGCGCTCTCGGAGGTTGGCAAGGGCACGATCGTCACGGAGATTGTTGCGGCAGGGCCCTTTTACTACGCCGAGCACTATCACCAGCAATATCTCTCGAAGGTCCCGAATGGCTACTGCGGCCTGGGCGGGACTGGGGTGACGTGTCCAGTGGGGGTGGGAATCACCGCCTCAGAGGGGCATACCGACAGCGAGTAACACACCCCACATCGTGTGCAGTGTTGCTGCACACGATGTGGGGCAATAACTCGTGTTAGGCCTCCTCGGCCTTTGGTGCGGCTTTACGCGTACGACGCTTGGGCGCAGCAGGTGCGTCCTCGGTCGTCGTTTGCGCTGTTGCATCCTCGGCCGTTGCCGCTGCCTTGCGAGTACGACGTTTCGGGGCAGCAGGAGCGTCCTCGGTCGTCGTTTGCGTTGTTGCATCCTCGGCCGTTGGTGCGGCTTTACGCGTACGACGCTTGGGCGCAACAGGTGCATCCTCGGTCGCCGTTTCAGCTATTTCAGCTTCAGCCGTTGCCGCCTCGGCTTTTGGCGCAGCCTTACGCGTGCGACGCTTGGGTGCAGCAGGTGCAGCTTCAGTGGTTGCCTCGTCTGTGCGGTCGATGCTGCGTGCGCCACGACGCACCCGACGCGATCCGCTCGATGGGGCATCATCCTCAGAGTTCACAACTGCGCCATCTGCGGTCACGACAATTTCAATCACCGCTTCTGGTTCAGGTATGGCTACGTCCGGTACTTCGATTGGTGCCTGCTCGGCAGGTGATGAACGACGTCGACGTCGACGTGACGTTCCGCCCTCGCCCTCGGACGGGGCGATCTCGATTGTCTCCAGAGCCGGTGTCGAAGCGTTCTTCGATGCCTCCTCAACCACTGGGGTCGTTGCGTCGGCGTCATCGCCTGCACCCGCGCCACTGCCGCGACGACGACGACGTCGACGGGTTGATGGTGCGGCAGCGTCGGCATCAGCTGCCTGCTCGATCTCATCGACATTCGTTGCCTCGACGAGCTCAACAACACTCTCGCCCAACTCGGGTCCGAGCAGGATCATGTCCTCGTAGGAGATCGGCTGATCGAGTGGCGGAAGCTCTGCGAGGTTGACCTCGGTCGTCGTATCGATCACGAACTCAAAGACGTCGTCGCTCGAGTCTGCCGCTGGGGCATCGTTTCCTTCGCCACGACGACGCCGACGGCGTCTGCGAGCAGGTGGCTGGTCTTGATCGCTCGGAGCGTCGGTTGCGATGCGTGCGGTGCTTGCAGGGCTCGCAGCCGATGAATTGGCCAACTCAACTCGGTAGGTCCCCGAACGTGGGTCCGACTGCAGGCGAATCAAACCGCTCTCAGCGGAGACTTCCAGGAACTTGGAGAAGGTCGAGTAACCAATGTCGGACTCATCGAATGCGGGGTTCTTGCGGCGCATCGAGTCCTTGACGACGCTTGCCAGTGGCCATTCGGTGCCTTCGCGCTGCAGCGCGGTGAGCGTTTGGCGCAACATGTCGGTGGGGTCGACGGTGCCGCCACGGGCACCTGACCGCGCGGCTGCTGCAAGCGAGTCATAGAATATGAACTCATCGCAGTTGGCAATCAACAGCTCACTCGCGGACTCGCGATTGCCCATTCCAGTGACGCGCTTATTGAGCTCGCGCAGCTTCCCGACAAGGGGAGTGAAGTCGCTGTCGCCCGAGACGATGACAAACGTATCGAGGTGCTCACGGGAGAATGCGAGCTCCATCGCGTCAACTGCCATCTTAATGTCGGCACGGTTCTTTGCGCCCTCGCGAGCTGACGGCATTTCGATCAGCTCAAGACCGGCGTTTTGCAGTTCATGACGGGCATCGCGGTAGCGACTCCAGTCGGCGTAGGCGCGTTTGACGAGCACGCGCCCCTTATCTGACAAGCGGTTGAGTACTAGGTGGATATCGAAATCCCCCCGCCCCTTTACCCCCGGGCGGGCCATGTTTTCGAAATCGACCAGCACGGCCAACGAGCTTTCGTGCTCGGCCACGGGTCCTCCGTTATTGAATTGTCGAGGTCCGATAGACGCGTAGTCGTATCGTTATCGGACAGGTCATGCGGCGAGTGCCAAGTGGTCCGCCCGTAGGCAGATCCACGAAGGATCGTACCAGTGTTCGCCCCGAAGAGCCGATTTCCCCTATGTGGAGGCGAGTTCTCGGCGTTGCACGCACACGATCGATGCGGCAACGCTGACGCAGGTCAGCCCGACGAGCGCTGCAACATCGACGGCCGAGAGGTGGCCACGTGTCGTAATCACCCCTGGGTCATAGTGATGGAAAATCGATATCGCACCGAGAGGTTTCGCGATCGTCCAGATGCTTGCCAAGTAATTCACTGCATAGGAAATCACCACAAATCCAGCTGCCCATCCCACTGCGCGCGCGCCGCTTGTGGCGATGATCGAAATCAGCAGGGTGACCCCCGCAACGGCCAGAAACATCAAGCCGCCCGCAAGGCTCGCAAGCATCAGCGACGCAGGGTGCACAGACCCAAGATCATGCACCTGAGCAACCGCGATCAATCCACCAATCAATCCGCCTGCGGTCACAATGCAGAGCGCAATGCACACCGCAGCGGCTTGCCCGGTAAGCCATCTCCACGGTGCGATCGGGCGACTCAGGATCAATTCTGCGGCGCCAGACTCGCGGTCGCGTGCAACCGCGGAAGCCATTGAGATCACAAGTGCGCCTTGAATCGTGAGGGCAACAGGGTGGAGGTACCCCGATCCGAGGTAGCCGGTCGGGCTTGCGACATTTGCCTGTCCGGCAAGTACGCGCAGGGCAGGGGGGAGAGATGCCACAAGGCTTCGGATTGCATTGTGGTTGATCGAGGCATACGACAATCCCACGATGTACTCAAAGAGGCCAAAGCCCAGCGCCATCGTGAGAATCCGCGCCCGCGAACGAACGAGTGATAATTGGAGCATGACGCTCATGCCGATTCGCCTCCGCTCGGGACATAGAGCGCACGGAATGCGTCCTCAAGACTTAATGGCACCATCGTGAGCTCTTCCACTGCGCAGTGCGTGAGTGCAGCAATCAGTGGCGCAGGCGATCCCTGCAGGGTGCATTCGTGCAGCGTGCCATCCACACTGATGTCACTGATCTGCGTTGAGGTATAGGCGGACGGGTCGGTTGGGGAGCTGAAGCGAATTTTCACGATGCGCATCGACGAGAGATTTAAGTCGTTGACATCTCGGACAAGGAGTAAGTCGCCGTCCCGGATCATTGCCACCCTGTCACAGAGGGATTCCACCTCGGAGAGGATGTGGCTTGAGAAAAAGATCGTCATTCCCGTGTCGACGCGCTCGCGCAGCCAGTCGGTGAGCTGCAGTTGTACGACGGGGTCGAGTCCACCGGTGGGTTCATCCAAAATTGCGAGCGGCGGGTCATGCTCGAGCGCTGCAACAAGGCCGAGCTTTTGTTTCATCCCGCGCGAGTACTGTCGCACCGGCCGCCGTATGTCTGCTGCCGTGAGCCCAAGCACGTCAAGGAGTTCACCACGACGCACGGGTGAGCGCGGATGAAGTCGGCTGAGCATCTCCAAGGTCGCCGTCCCCGAGAGTGATCCATAGAGGCTCAGTTCACCTGGGAGATATCCGATTTCGGCGAGCGCTCGCGACCGATCGGTCGCAACGTTGTGGCCGAAAATGGCAACGCTGCCGGCTTGGGGGTGAAGCAATCCCAGACACAGTCGGATGAAAGTGGTCTTCCCGGCGCCATTGGGACCAAGAAAGCCATAGCTTTCGCCACGGCGAACCTCGAGATCGACGTCCGTGATGCCTCGGGCACTCCTGTAGTTCTTTGTCAGCCCGCGGGCGTCGATTGCAAGATCGCTCATGTCGCCGGAGCGTACTCAAGCGATGCCCCGCATCACGGGGGATCGGTCGCTGTTTTGGGTGTTGCGAATGAGGTTGAGTCGCTAATCTAGGGGCGCTTGACGTCGAGATCTGCCGCATCTGCATTGATGGTGCACCTCGCGACAGGTGTGGACGCATGGAAAATTGCCCGTTCGTGCCCCGCAAGGGTGCGCGCGCGGGTACACTTCTGCCCGATTCTTTAGGACGCCTGAACCGCTCCTGCGCAAACGCATTGAAGGGGAAAACTGGATGACGACGCAGCCGACGAACGCGGAAACGCTGACGATCACTGACAACCGCACCGGTCAGTCATATGAGGTTCCGATCAGCGACGGCACGATCCGCGCGACTGATCTGCGCCAGATCAAGACCGATGATGCTGATTTTGGCTTGATGACCTACGATCCGGCCTACATGAATACCGCGTCATGTCGGAGCGCAATTACGTTCCTTGACGGTGACGCTGGCGTTCTGCAATACCGTGGGTACCCAATTGAGCAGTTGGCAGAGAAGAGCACCTTCCTTGAGGTCGCGTATCTCCTCCTGAACGGTGAGCTTCCAAATTCTGGGCAGCTCGGTACTTGGGTGGATGAGATTACGAATCACACCTTCGTCCACGAGAACGTACGCACGTTCATGGAGGGCTTCCGGTACGACGCTCACCCAATGGGCATGCTCCTCTCGGCAATCGGTGCGCTTGGTACCTACTACCCGAACGCGGTCGAGATTGAGGATCCTGCAGTTCGTCACATGCAGATCATCCGTTTAATCGCAAAGATGCCAACCCTCGGCGCCTGGGCATTCCGTCACAGCCTCGGTCAGCCATTTGTCTACCCAGACAACGGTCTTTCCTACACCGAGAACTTCCTCGCGATGATGTTCCAGATCGGCAAGAAGTACGAGGCCGACCCTCGCCTGGTCAAGGCACTCGACATCCTCTTCATTTTGCACGCAGACCACGAACAGAACTGTTCGACCAGCGCGGTGCGCAGCGTCGGTTCCTCACAGGTGGACCCATACTCATCCGTTGCCGCCGGTGTCGCCGCCCTCTATGGCCCGCTCCACGGTGGCGCCAATGAGGCTGTGCTTCGCATGCTTCGCCGTATCGGTACGGTCGAGAACATTCCCGCCTTCATGGAGGGCGTCAAGGCCGGTAACGAGCGTCTGATGGGCTTTGGTCACCGGGTCTATAAGAACTACGACCCACGCGCCACGATCATCAAGAAGGCCTGCGATGACGTGTTTGCCGTGACCGGCGTGAACCCGCTGCTCTCGATCGCGGTTGAGCTTGAGAAGATCGCGTTGAACGATGAGTACTTCATCAAGCGCAAGCTCTACCCGAACGTGGACTTCTACTCTGGCCTGATTTACGAGGCACTCGGCATTCCGGCAGAGATGTTCACCGTCATGTTCGCCATCGGTCGCGCCCCGGGTTGGGTTGCCCAGTGGAACGAAATGATCCAGGACAAGGAGCAAAAGATCTCCCGTCCGCGTCAGGTCTACACCGGTCCCGCCGCTCGCGACTACGTCGCAATCGGAAGCCGCTAAGTCAGTGCACGGCCTCTCGGCGAGCATGGCTCGCCGAGAGGCCGGTCGTATGAAAGGCGCCCATTGGGCGCCTTTTTTATGTCGCTCTGTCGGTGAGGCGCCGCAGGAAACGCTGCGCCTCGGGGGTCGATGGCTGGTTCAGAATCTGCTCCGACGTGCCGTGTTCGTGGATGCGCCCTTCGTGGACAAAGCAGATTTGATCCGCGACATTGCGGGCAAATTCCATCTCATGGGTCGCGATCACCATCGTCATCCCGTCGTGCTTGAGCTCCGTGACGACGTCAAGCACTTCGCCCACAAGTTCTGGGTCGAGTGCGCTGGTGATCTCATCGAGCAGTAATAGCCGAGGGCGTGTTGCAATTGCCCGCACGATCGCGACGCGCTGCTGCTGCCCACCGCTCAATCGGTCGGGATAATCATGTTCCCGTCCGGCGAGGCCAAAGCGCTCGAGCAGCTCTCTGGCGTGTGCTTCCGCATCTGATTTTGGCATGCGATGCGCCTTTGTCGGTGCGAGCGTGATGTTGTGGAGGACGTTGCGATGCGGGAAAAGATTGAATGATTGAAAGACCATGCCCATGCGTTTGCGCGCGGAATCTGCGTGCACGCGTGGATCGGTGATGACCTCTCCATCGAGAAAGATGTCGCCATCATCAATCTCCTCGAGGAGATTGATGCAGCGCAACAGCGTCGATTTGCCTGACCCCGAGGATCCAATCAGCACGACGGCGTGATGCTCGGGAACGATGAGATCGATGCCCCGAAGCACCTCACGGGTGCCAAAGCTTTTGGTGACCCCGCGCAGCTCAATCACGGGTGGTGTCATGCAATCCCTCCCGCGCCTTGCGAGAGACGCTCGCGTCGCTGGATCCGATCAACCATGCGTGCCATCGGAATAGTCACCGCGATGTAGAGCACGGCTGCGGCCACAATGGGGGTGTAGTTGAAGGTTTGGGCGCTGTAAATCTGCGCGACGCGAAACGCTTCTTGCGGCCCAAGTACCGACACCAGGGCCACATCCTTTTGCAGGGAAATAAAGTCGTTCAAAAGCGCAGGCAAGACACGGCGGATCGCCTGCGGCAGGATGACGAATCGCATCGACTGAGCTGGGCTTAGGCCAAGGGAACGCGCCGCAGCACGTTGGCTTGGGTGCACCGACAAGATGCCCGCTCGATAGACCTCCCCGACGTATGCGCTGTAGCTCATCGTCAGGCCCACTCCACCCCAAAAAAGCGAATCCGATGGGAGCCCGCTGATGTAGAGCGCGGGCATTCCGAATCCCAGCAGGTAGACGATCAAGATGGTGGGGATTCCGCGGAGGATGTCGACATACAGGGTCGCCAAGAGCCGGAGCGGAAAGAGCGCAGGGGATGTTGTGGTGCGTACCACCGCAACGAGCAACCCCACAATCAGCACGGCAACTTCCACGATGAGAAAGAGCTTGATGTCAATCCAAAACGCGCGAAAAATGCTCGGGAAGGATGCGGTGAAGTTGCTCCACGACAAGAAGAGGCTTTGAAAGTTGTCCCAACCTGGGGACAACACGAGTGCGGCAATCAGTCCGCCGATGACCACGATCGAGGACACGGTCGCGATAACGGCGCCGCGTCGGGCTGCAGTACGGGCGGCCGCCGCCCGTACTGCACGTCGATCAACGGGGGAGTGCACGCGTTAGTTCAGTTTCGGTGCGCCTGCGCTTGCACCCATCCACTGGTTGGTGATCTTGGCGAGATCGCCACTGGTGCGCAATGTGTTGATGGCTGCGCTGACGCACGTGGTGAGCGGGGACGCCTTTTGGAGCAGTAGACCCCAGGAGTCACCACCCGGCGCAGCAAACTGTCCTGCAATCACTGTGTTCTGGAGTTGCGCTGAGGTGATGTAGAAGGCGGTGGGAAGGTCGACAACGATCCCGTCAACCAAGCCGTCCTTGAGTGCGTTCAACACGTCGTTTGAGGTATTGAACACCTTCGGCTGCGCGGTGGGATTAATCAGTTTTTGTACCGCGTTAAGGCTGGTCGTTCCAATCTGAACACCAAGTGTGGCGTTCTTGAGCTCGGCGAGCGAGGTCAGCGTCGCGTACTTCGATCCGGTTTTGACGATGACTGCCTGTGGCGCGGTGTAGTACCCAGAGGAGAAGTCGACTGCCTTCTGACGGGGTGCAGTGATCGACACCTCGTTGATGTCGAAATCGAACTGTTTCGGGCCTGGCGCGTACGAGGAGTCGAATGGAATTGTCGTCCAGGAGACCTGGGTCTGCGCGAAGCCCAGCTTTTGGGCGACCGCATAGGCGACCGCACTTTCAAATCCCTGCCCGTTCTTGGGTGAGTTGTTGACGAAGTACGGAGGGTAGGCGGGCGAATCGGTACCAATGGTCAGTTTGCCCTGGTGCAGGGTTGCCAGTTTTGTGGGAATGCACGCCGAGAGATCGGTGGAGGTTGTCGAGCCGGACGCGCTCGAGCTATTGCTTGCACCACATCCTGCAACCGCAAGAGCGGCTCCGATCACCACAACAGCGCCAGCAATGCGCGTATACATTCAAACTCCTAGATACTTTGAGGTTATTTTGTATTTAGGTTTTCAGCGCGACTTCACCGAACAGGGCTGCAACATGACATCGACTGCCGAGGGACACCTACGCCGATGTGTGCGTGTCAGACGCGAGAACTTCCTGTTGGGCACACGGATCCTCGGGATCCGAGGCAGCACGACGCAATACCCAGACAAGCCGTTCGAGTTCCTCGTCATCAAGTGACGCCCAGGCGCGCTCCATCAGCGCGACACGTCCCGGCAGGGCGCGTGCCGCAACCGCGGCGCCTTCTGGGGTGAGTTGGGCCTGCACCATGCGTCGGTCATCAGGGTGAGGTACTCGCGTGACAAGGCCGGAGCGCTCGAGCCCATCGACGAGCTTGGTGATATTGGGACGGGTGACTCCAAGACGGTCTCCAAGTGAATACAGGCACGCCCGGCGACCAGAGCAACATGACAGCACCTCGAGGACCTCAAGCTTCGCGTCGGAGATTCCATAGTCGGCTGCGTGGCGATCAAGATCCCGCTCCGCTGAGATTGCGACGGCAATCACTGCGTCCACAGCCATGCGCGCAAGAGTCGTGCGATGTTCCTCTTGAATTTGGGTCACATCGGTCGTCATAAAGCGAACCTAGCAGTGTGTGGATGCTCGGCGCCCGCAGTGTCCGCGCGGGGCGGGCTAGTGCACGCTTGCGGTGTCATTCTCGGCGCGGGGAATAGCATCGGTCCCGTGATCATCGGGGAGACCGAGTTTGCGATTGATTGCAGCGAGGGGGGAGATCCCCTGGAGCGGCGTCCGAGTAGGAGTCATCGCCTCAATTCGGCGGCCCTCAAGCTCTTTGGCCCATTGTTCGCCGAGCACGGGCCAGCGGCTGAGTACCTCGGTGTGACGCGCTTCACGTGTTCGACCCGCAGAGAGGTTGGGCTGGCCTCCAGCGATCATCGACCGACTCCTTGAGTTTGTATCGTTCGGCACACTTTACCGTGCAACGGGTTTCTTGGATAGCGGGCGCAGGAGTGCGTCTGAGTCGGTAACCTCAAGGGCATGGATCCTCAAGAGCAGATGCGCGCGTCCCTGAAAGAGCTCTGCGATGAACTCGTCCGGGTCGTTGACCACGCGGGCAAGATCATCCGTCAGGTCGCGCTTGAGGTTGCACCGCGTGCAGCGACATCACCGGTATCTGCTTCGGACCCCGACCACCCTGCAGCATTCTCAGCGATTCGGGAATTAGGACGCCTCCGTGATGAGGGTCTGATAACCGATGATGAATTCCGCGCAAAGAAAGCCCAACTCCTGGAGAACATGTGATGACAACTGCTGACGATCAGTGGCTCGCCCTTGTCGATGAACTCGAGCGCTGGGTCGTACCGAGTTGGATCACCAACGCCCGTGAGCATGGAAATCAGCCCTGGATCCGCTTGGTGTTGATGGTGGATGCCCACGCGATGCTGTGTAAGCAGCAGCCCACCGAAAAGATTGCAGTCACCATGGCTGACCTCGCCCAAGACCCCGAGCGGGCCGGTGAGCGTGCAGGGTGGGAGGCGCTGGCGAGTCACACTGAGGATGCGCGTATGGCGATCGTCGCGAAGATCGTGGATCTTTCCCCAGAGCTACTCCCTGGTGAGCTGATGCCGTACTTCGAGCGCTCTGTCGAGCCGGTGGCTCGACTCCTGCCCTAAGCGTCGGTCGGTAGGCCCATGCGTCGGAGGGCCTCTGGTGCGTAGATGCCGATAATCGTTCCCGCTCGGGGGCGTAGGGCATCCAGGTCAATCAGGCACATCGTTCCGCGACGGAATGCGACCTGACTCCCACCGGTCAGATCTGCGACAAGAAACGATAAGTCCGGCTGATGCCCGCAGACTGCGATCGTCGTGGCATCGGGGTATTCAGACAGAATTCCAAGTACGGTGTCCGTCGTTGCGCCGGGACAAAGCCCGTCATGCGCGCGCAGCGTCACGCCGAGCTCATCGCAGATCAGTTGCGCCGTCTGTACGCAGCGGTGATACGAGCTGGAGATGACCGCATCTGGTTGACGGATCATCTGGCGAATTCCCGGGCATGCTGCTCGGATCATGACAATGCCGTCGCCGGTGAGTCGTCGTGACGCATCGGGGAACTGCGAGTCGGGACCAACATCTTCTGCGATCCCATGGCGTATCACCGCGAGCAGCATGATGGGTACACGCGAATGGCCCGCGGTTTGCACCGTGGGCCATTCATATGCGTGCTATCCGATCAGGTCGTATGCAGGCAGGGTGAGAAATTCGGTGAACGACTTGGGTTCAACGAGGCTGAAAAACAGCTCTGCTGCACGTGTGTAGTTACCGGTGGGGTCACCGTCACGCTCCTGCATGATCTTGCCAAGTTCCTCGGCAATGACGGATTCGACCAGCGCAATGTCAATGTTGCGACCGTCGTCGAGGATGCCGAGTGGGCTATGAACCCACTGCCACACCTGACTGCGGGAGATCTCTGCGGTGGCAGCATCTTCCATCAGGTTGAAGATCGGCACACATCCGACGCCGCCGATCCAGGAACCGAGGTACTGAATTGCGACATTGATGTTGGTGCGCAAGCCTGCCTCGCTGATTGGGCCTTTGGGCTCAAACTGGAGGAGATCCTGTGCGGTGATGTTGACATCCTCGCGCTTGCGATCAATCTGGTTCGCGTTCGGCATGTGTTTGTCGAATGCTTCCAATGCGATTGCCACAAGACCAGGGTGGGCCACCCATGTGCCGTCATGCCCATCTGTTGCCTCACGCTCTTTGTCCGCGCGGACCTTTGCGATTGCGGCGTCGTTGGCTTCCGGGTCATTCTTGATCGGAATCTGTGCAGCCATTCCGCCCATTGCGTGAATCTCGCGGCGGTGGCAGGTCTTGATTGCGAGCAATGAGTATGACCGCATGAAGTGCGTGGTCATTGTCACCAGCGCGCGATCTGCCAACACAAAGTTCGGGTCCGAACCAAACTTCTTGATGCAGCTAAAGATGTAGTCCCAGCGACCGCAGTTGAGGCCCGATGAGTGCTCGCGCAGCTCGTAGAGAATCTCATCCATTTCAAACGCGGCCGTGATGGTCTCGATCAGGACGGTGCCCTTAATCGTGCCCTGCGCCACACCGAGTGTGTCCTGGGCCTGCACAAAGACGTCATTCCAGAGACGTGCCTCGAGGTGGCTCTCCATCTTGGGCAAGTAGAAGTACGGGCCCGTCCCCTGCGCCTTGAGTTCGGCATGGTTGTGGAAGAAGTACAGACCAAAGTCAAAGAGCGATGCCGAAATAGGCTCGCCGTCGACAAGGACGTGCTTTTCCACCATGTGCCAGCCGCGAGGCCGCACAAGCAGAGTGGCGATCTGGTCGTTGAGTTTGTAGCTCTTCTCACCTTGATGGAAGCTGATGGAGCGGTTGACTGCATCGCGCAGGTTGATTTGTCCCTCGATCGTGTTGTCCCACGTCGGGGTGTTCGAATCCTCGAAGTCGCTCATGAACACCTTTGCGCCGGAGTTCAGCGCGTTGATGATCATCTTGCGGTCAACGGGACCCGTGATCTCCGTGCGACGATCCTGCAAATCAGCCGGTACCGGGGATACCGTCCAATCGCCCTCACGGATATGCGCGGTTTCCGGGAGAAAGTCAGGTAGGACGCCTTTGTCGAGTGCGGTGGCGCGTTCTACCCGCTTTGCGAGCAATTCCTTGCGACGCGCGTTGTGCGTGCGGTGAAGTGCTGCGACGAAAGAGAGAGCGTCGGTCGTGAGAATTTCGGCGGTCGCAGAACTTGCTGCGCCGAGGACCTCAACGCCCTCCGGGGCGGAGTTGGTGCTCATGGTCGTGGGGTTCCCCTCGCTGGTCCGGTGATTCGTGCGATGAACGCAAAAGGCGCCCCGCAAGCGGGGCGCCCTCTACGTACGAAGGCTTTTGGCGTGCACGCCTGAATGCGCACACGCCGAAATCTTATTAGAACTGCGCTTCTTCTGTGGAGCCGGTAAGTGCGGTTGTTGATGAGTTACCGCCCGACACCGTCTGCGTGACGTCGTCGAAGTAGCCTGCACCGACCTCGCGCTGGTGACGAGTTGCGGTGTAGCCACGTGCCTCAGCCTCAAACTCCTCAGTTTGCAGCTCGACGTATGCAGCCATTTGACGGTCGCGGTAGCCCTCGGCCAACTTGAACATCGAGTAGTTGAGGGCGTGAAAACCTGCGAGCGTGATGAACTGGAACTTGTAGCCCATCTTGCCGAGTTCCTTCTGGAACTTCGCGATCGTCGCGTCGTCCAGCTTGGCCTTCCAGTTAAAGGATGGCGAGCAGTTGTATGCCAACGGCTTGCCGGGGAACTTCGCGTGGATTTCGGCTGCGAAGCGCTCGGCGTCATCGAGGTCCGGCGTACCGGTCTCACACCACACAAGGTCTGCGTACGGTGCGTACGACAGGCCACGTGCGATTGCAGCGTCGAGTCCCTCGCGGGTGTAGAAGAAGCCCTCTGGGCTCCGCTCACCGGTCAAAAATTCTACGTCTGATGGGTCGACGTCGCTGGTGATCAGCGTTGCGGCCTCAGCGTCGGTCCGGGCGATGATGATCGTCGGGACGCCACAGACATCTGCGGCCAAACGTGCAGCTGCCAAGTTGCGCACTGCAGTTTGAGTCGGCAGAAGTACCTTGCCACCCATGTGACCACACTTCTTCTCGGACGAGAGTTGGTCCTCGAGGTGGATACCGGCGGCACCCGCTTCGATCATGGACTTTACGAGCTCGAACACATTTAGTGGTCCACCGAAACCTGCTTCGGCGTCGGCCACGATTGGCTGCAACCAGTCGATCGAGTCATCGCCCTCGGCGTGGTAGATCTCGTCGGCGCGAAGCAACGCGTTGTTGATGCGCTTGACCACACCTGGCACCGAGTTGGCGGCGTAGAGGCTCTGGTCAGGGTACATCTGGCCGTTCAGGTTGGCGTCAGCGGCCACCTGCCAACCCGACAGGTAGATTGCCTTCAGGCCAGCCTTGACCTGCTGAACTGCTTGGTTACCGGTCAACGCACCGAGCGCATTCACGAATGGCTCGGTGTTGATGTAGCGCCACAGCTTCTCGGCACCAAGGCGCGCGAGCGAATATTCGATGGTTACCGTTCCACGGAGCCGTACGACATCGTCGGCCCCATACGCGCGCTCGACGCCGGCCCAACGCGGATCGCTCTTCCAGCTTGCGGCGAGTTCTGACGCCGAAGATCCTGCTCCGTTTGAGGTACTGATGATCGCCCCCTTGAAGAAAGTACGTGACATCTGGTACTAATTGATGAACCCCGCGAATATTGCGGGAATCCGTGCAGTGTATTTTGCGACTCCCGTGTGCGCAATACATTCGCGCGCTTTTGCGCCCTGAATTGCGGGACAATTGCGACAAATTGTCGAATATTGGGTCGAATAGCCCAAACGCGCCCGAGAAGAGTCGTCGTTGTCGGCGTCCGGTGGTAGCGTCTCGCCGCCGATGAATCTCCTGGAGGACGCATGAGCGGACTGGTTGAAGGGCAGCGAGCGCTGGTTGTGGGGGTTGCCAACAAGCGCAGTATCGCGTGGTCGATTGCACAGGCGTTGGATGCGCACGGTGCGCGGGTTGCCTTGACCTACCAAAACGAACGCACCGAGCGTGACGTGCGTCGGTTGGCACAGGAGCTCTCGGGAGATGTCGCGGTCGTGCCACTCGATGTACAGGATGACGCTCAGATGGATGCCGCGTTTGCTACCGCCGTCGAGGCACTTGGTGGGCTTGACACGTTGGTCCATGCCGTGGCGTTTGCGCGCCCAGAAGATCTCACCGGGCGTTTCACCGATATTTCTCGCGATGGGTTTGGGCTCGCACTCGACATCTCGGCCTACTCACTTATCGCACTTGCCAAGCGGGCAGAGCCGCACATGCGTGCGGGCGGCGGGGGCTCGATTATGGCGCTCTCCTACATTGCTGCCGATCGTGCAGTTCCCGGATACAACGTCATGGCGGTTGCCAAATCCGCGCTTGAATGCATCGTGCGCTATCTGGCGTGGGACCTCGGTGACGGAGGCATTCGTGTCAATGCGATCTCCGCAGGCCCGATTCGCACGCTGGCTGCGCGCGGCATACCCGGATTCTCGGATATGGCCGATCAAATCGCGAGTCGTACGCCGCTGCGCAGGGAGATTGTGGTGGATGAGGTGGGAGATACCGGTCTGTATCTGGCATCTCCACTGTCGCGTGCCGTGACGGGCGAGACCCTCTTTGTGGATGCTGGCTTCCACGCGATGGGGTTGTAGGGCGAATCGATCGTAGGGTATGTCGTCAGACGTCTACCGGGTGGCGGTCGTCTGCGACACCCACGTCGGGGATACGCTCGCTGCAATTCCTGAAGGGTTGATTGCGGCAGTTCGCGGGGTTGATCTGATCCTGCATGCTGGGGATGTCACTGACGCGTTGGTTCTTGACGCGCTTGCCGTGTGTGCACCCGTGATTGCCGTGCAAGGAAATCATGATCGGGATGCGGGGCTCGTGCTGCCTGCGCAGCACGTCGTCACGATCGGTGGAATCCGGATTGGCATGGCACATGGCGATCGCCATTGGATCACCGAGTATGCATCCATTCTGCGAGGGCTTCTTCGGGGACGTCCGTCAATGCATGGTGCAGCGCGGGCATTGGTGCGACGTCTGGGGAATGTCGACGTCATCGTCTTCGGCCATTTCCACTGCCCGTATCTGGCGTGGTGGGGCCAGACGCTCGTGTTCTCGCCTGGGGCGGTATATGTCGTTGAAGCCGATCCAGAGATTGAGGTGCGCGGGATACGTCGCAGGCTCGTGCGCCGCTTTCGTCGGGGCGTCCCGGTGGGTGGTCGCACTCCATCGATTGGGATACTGGAAATTCGGGATGGGGTAGTGACCCCGACGGTGGTGCCAATCCTTGGAGCGCTGCGCTCAGTATCGGTGCCGAACGGCCGAGATTAGGGGCGTTCGGAGCTGGCCGGCGCTGGCGTCTGCCCGACGCTGTGACGAGACGATCGGAGGCTCGCCCAACGAGGAAGATGCCCTTCAAGTTCTAAAATCGCGAGCGCTGCACGAGGTGTGGAGTGCCAGCTCTCACTCATCATGTAGCGCGGAGTCCACTCCGGAAGGAAACGCGCGTTAAAACGCTGCGCGCGCGCGGCAGATGGCGCACGATGTACCCGCCGGAGCATGATTCCCAAGAGATGGTGGGTGGGTGTTTGTGGTGCCTGAAGCGGCGTGCCAAACGGAACAAAATTGAGGGAAAGGTGCGCAATCCCCGCACCTCGTGCTGCGACGATCGCTTCACTCACCAGAAAGTCCTTGAGCCCACTCGGCGCCGCTGGATCGGCGTGCATCCGCGTCAGTGCGAGCGTCGATTCGTCAGCGCATGGGGCGAGGACCGCGATGCCGCGAGCGATGTTGCTGCGATCGCGTGCCACAATCACGTGACTCCGCGGCGAGGTTGTGTGTGCAACCTTGTGAAGAAGTCCATCAAGTTCTGCGATTTCATCTGTGGTCAATGTGTCGACTCTCGAGGATTCGCTGCGGTAGCCGCCATCGACGATCGACTCGACTGATTCTCGGATCGTCCGCATCGCCTGCCCGGTGAGGGTGAATGCCGCGGTCTGCACGATCGCTTCATCGCCGATGTATGTCGCCCGCATACCCGCCTCTCGGTAGGTGTCCGCGAGCGGTGCACTCGCTCCGATAACGGCGACACGAAATCCGTGTCGCTCGGCGTGGCGAAAGAGTTCAATCACGAGATCGCGGATTGCATCCGGTGGACCGACAGGATCGCCGATGACCACAAGTACCCCTCGTTGTATGCGGTATCCCAGAAAAGCACGTCGATCCGCGCTGAAGAGATGATGCACATCATCACCTAAGGTCAACGCGCTCAATGAGTCGGCTCCGTAGCGCGTCACCAATCGGTGTGCTCGATTGCGCAACATTCCTGTTGCCGGGTGACGGGGGTGCGTTAGCGGGCGCAGGATTGGTGCCGCAGCAGCAATGAGCGCGGCAGCAGTGACAAGCGCGACACCGAGCGGCACCCAGGCAACCCGAGCATCAAAATGCAGTGGACCGGTCTGAAAAGTCATCAGATCAACGGTCTCGCGGATCAGCAGGGATGAGCTCAGATGAGGCGCAACGTGACGATATGCGGCCAGGATTGTTCCCACGGTCGTGAGTACCGCGAGGATTGCAATGAGGGGGACGCGGGAGAGAGCGGCACGAAGTGCACGAGGGTCTCTGCGCACAGAAAACGCAGTTCCGGTGACGCCAAGGGTGAATGCCAGAAGCCATGCGATCGCGGCACCATCCACATCATGATGGATCACTGCGATCGGGCCAGAGGCAATCAAGAGCACCATGGCGATCATCCATGCGCCACGGCGACGACGCGCAAGGTATGTGCCGGTCACAATCAGCAGGAGACCCAGTGGCAGGGCAGTCGCATGCGCCGAGGCGCGAGTGCTTTCGCTCAGAAATGTATTCACCGCATGTACTCGGGTACTGAATTCCGGGCGAATCGCGACGACAATATTTGCCAATCCCGCAAGCATCACCAGGCTTCCAATCACCCGTGGTGCCCAACTGGTCCGACGTGTTGGCCGAAGCTCGAATGCGCGGCGGTGAAGTCCCATGCTCCATGATGCGGTGTCGCGCCAGCGCGGAACGAAGTCCCGGGCGTCCTTTACGGTCATCCAGGTGCCAATGGCTGCGATCCCGATCACGATCCAGGTTGGCGAGTGGGCACCATGTACGTGCGCAATCCGGAGAATCAGTGCCAGTGCAAGCAGTACGAGTCCGGCGTGACATTCATGGATCCGTCGACCGATCAGATAGACCCGGGGCCCCTGCTTGTGTCGCTCAATGCGGATCAAAGGTGGCTCACCGTCCATCGGGGTGGGTCTGCGAGGTGCGGCCCTTGGCCCGTGTCGGGCCTGTACGTACTACGTTGTACTCCCTCGGAGATGACAATACCTGCCTGTGAGTTGTGTGCTCGAGAGTGGGGCAGAATAGCGTCGCATGAGTAAGTGTGTGCTCGCTGCGTCTGTGCCGCTTGAGTGGACCGAGGGGAGACAAGACCCCCTGGGGTGATCGGGCGGCGCGTAGTGGGCTCGCAAAACTCACGAAATCGCGCCCGCATTCGG
>CAITWD010000013.1 GCA_903896045.1 uncultured Actinomycetes bacterium | reverse complement strand
CGGGGTGACTGATGATGCGGTCGCAAAACCCGCCCGTCGCGATTGTTCCGGGTGTGATCAAAAGATCTGCCGCCGCGGGGTTGTCGACGACAATCTCTGACAGTCGTGCGACACCCCCGACTTCATATAAGTCCACCCCGTGGCGCACCCCAGCGTCAAGACCGATGTAGCGAAGTTCCGAGGGTGTGTGTGCCACGATCCGGGCGACAGTCAGCCCGCCGCCAATCAGCACTTCCTCAATCTCAATCCGTGTGATCAGATCCCGCAACGATCCCCCGTATGCAGTTGTGCACCGACTCATCATTCCCACACCCGGCATTTCTTACGTCAGCGGACGCGATGCGCGCCCACCTGACCTACCACGGCACGGCACGAGTCACGAAAAGCTCGACGAATGGGGAGTTGAGCACTATTTGATTTCGTAATTTTTTGTAATCGCAATAATAACGACATAGCTCTCCCGATTTCGACTCGACATCGCTGTGCGACACGCCCCCAGTACCGCTGCGGATGGGTTGCATTTCGCCACTGTTGTGGCAGGGTCGGGATTCAATGGCAATTGACGACACACAGATGCATCGCCTACACGTCGACGCCGACGCGCGGGACCTGTTGCTGATTGAGGCCCACGACTACGTCACCCTTATCGCTGCCTACTACCCACAGATCGTTGCGCGTCTCGCGCTGCGTACCGATGAGTACTACGAGGTCGCCCACCAGACGATGATGCACCTGCTTGGAGAACTCGAGCGGGGCAAGCGCTACACGGTGCCCTTCAGGGTCGTCGTCGCCAAACGCACCGATTGGACACTGCGCAGCTGGCGTTCCCGCTGGACCACCGAACGCGCCCTTCCCAGTGGCGTTGCGCCGTCGCCTGGCACCACCGACGCGATACGTGAATACGCCGCGACATCACTTGTCACCGATGACCCGGCCGAGATCGTCGCCGGGAACGAGCTGATCGATGATGCACTTGATGGGCTCCCACCGCGCGAGCGTGAGGTCATGTCACTCCTGATGATTGAGGGACGCGATCGACGTGAAATCGCCGCGATGCTCGACATCAGCGAAAACAATGTCTATCAGTGCATTCATCGTTTACGACAGCGGTACGCAAAGGACACCCATGTCGAGCCCTGAATCACTCTTTGAAGAGTTTGCCGGGCGCTACCACCGCGGCGAGCATCCCGATCCCATTGCATATCTGGTGCGCGCGGGATCAGATGCCGATGCACTCAAGGGCATGATCGATGCCTTTCTCATCCTGGCACCCACCCCGATGCCTGACGCACAGCTCGTTGCCGCCCTCACCGCTTGGGCCCGCGGCGACGCACCGATGGTGACGCTGCGTCATGGACGCCATCTCACCATCGACGCGGTGGTGGCACACGTGCAGGACGCGCTCGAAATCCCTGAACGATTGGTCGGTCACCTAAAAGATCTCTACCAGCGCCTTGAAGGGGGCCTGCTTGACGCCTCGCGGATCGATCGCCGCGTACTGACGGCGCTCGCCGAGATCTTGGGCGTCCCGACGACGCTGCTCGTGCCCTTTGGTGGCGCTCCGACCGCAGATGAATCGATGCCCCACGTCACCTCCCACACGCCAATTTTCCGCAAGGCAGACACACGGAGTGAGATCGAGGTCGCCTTCGTCCAAAACGACGACGATCCCGAACGCATCACCCTCGACGCCCTCTTTGGGATTGCCTAATGCCGCCTCGCCCAGGTGACCGCCGCGCGCTTGATGTCCTGGTCGACTATGAGGCGATCTACCCCGATCGCACCCCGCTTCCGGTCCCGGTAGTCAGCATCGCAGAAGACCTCTTAGGGCTGCGCGTCCATGCGGCCCCCGATCTGGGTGCATCGGGGCTCCTTGCCCCACACGACCGACTCATTCTCATCAACGCCGACGAACCACTCGAGCGCCAGCGCTTTACGATCGCCCATGAGATTGGTCATTGGATCGTGCACTGCGGTGCGCGCACCGGAACCACCAACGCCACCCTGTGCCGCGCGGTGTCAGAGGAGTCCCATACCGATCTACGCGAGCGCGAGGCCGATAGTTTTGGTGCGGAGCTCCTGATGCCGACCCCACATGTCTATGAGGCGGTTGCCGTCACCGGAGCCAATGTCGACATCCTCGCAGAGACCTTTGCGGTCTCACGCCAGGCCATGACCTGGCGTCTGTTTAATTTGCGCCTCAGCCGAGGCCCCGAGACCCCCTAGCGCTCTTCGGTCGCCTCGACCGGTACGCGGGGGATCAAGAACGAGGTCACAAGGCCCGCCAGCACAAAGGCTGCCGCCACGATCCCGACGGTCGTGATCGCATCGGCGAATGAGGAATCAAGCACTCCCGACAAGGGTTGTGTCACCGGAGCCGCCCGCAGACTCGGGAGCACCGTGCCCGCAGAAGACTGCACCGCATCGGCGATATGTTGGGCGTCGGCGGTGGCGACACCGGCGTGCTCGAGTGATGAGGTGGTATGTGCGGTAATGGCAATCGAGAGCACCGTGCCAAGCACCGCGGTGCCAAGGGCTGATCCGACTTGGCGCAGTGTCGACTGCACCCCTGAGGCCTGCCCCGAACGGTTCCGTGGGACCTCAGCGAGCGCCACATTGGTCAGTTGCGCGGTGGCAAGCCCCACCCCGAGCCCATAGATCATCAAGGGCAACACAAAATTCCACGCCGACATTGGAGTCGTCACCACCACCGCAAAGCCGGCGATCCCAATTGCCTCGAGCGCCATGCCGATCCTGACGGTGGCGACCCCGCCGATCTTTGTCGACAAGGGGGCCGCGAGGCCTCCTGCCGCAAAGGCGCCGAGTGCAAGCGGGAGCAGCGCCGCCCCCGTCTCAAGAGGGCTAAGTCCAAGCACATTTTGCAAAAAGAGCGGGATCACAAAGATCAGCCCAAATTCCCCCAAGGCGACGATCAGAATTGTCAGGCCACCCCAGCGAAATGAGCGCAATCGAAACAGTTCCAGATCGATCAATGCCGGGCGCCCGCGACGGGTCGCGCGCACAAGGTGCACCACAAACCCCACAAGCAGCACCGCCGCCGCCCCGAATGCCCATGGCACCGGAGAACTGCTGCCTGGCCAATCGTGACCCGCGACCGAAAAGGTGGCCTTTGCATGCCACCAGCCGTAGTGCTGCCCTTCGATGAGTCCAAACACCAAGGCCGCAAATCCAAACGAGACCATTAACACCCCTGCCACATCGCGCAGGCCTGGGGCATCGGGGTCTTTGGATTCTGTGATCAGCACCACGGCGGCAATCACGATCGCAAGCGAGACCGGAAGGTTCAGCAAAAAGATTGCGCGCCATGAGACATAGGTGGTGAGCCACCCGCCCAGAAGCGGTCCAAGGGCGGCGGCACCGGCGATCACCGAGCCCCAAATACCAAAGGCGATCGCACGGTCTTTGCCGCGAAAGTTTGCGTTCACCAGCGACAAGGAAGTCGGCAGAATCATCGCCCCACCCACTCCTTGCAGCATGCGCGCGCCGATCATCATCCCTGATGATGTTGCCGCCCCTGCAACAAGTGAGGCAATCGCAAAGACCACCACGCCAATCACAAATGTGCGCCGACGCCCGGAGCGATCGGCCATTGCCCCAACAGCGACAAGCAGCGCGGCAAAGACGAGTGAGTAGGCAGAGTTCACCCACTCAGCAGCCGCAATATTCATGTTGAGCGCGGGGACAATTTTTGGCAATGCCACATTGACAATCGTCGAGTCGACGATGATCAATGCGACACCGAATCCCAACACCGGCATGATCGCCCAGCGGCGCAGTGTGGATGGCATGGCGCCACTCTAGCGCTGGCTCGCTCCCCATATGGGGAGCGACGAAGGTCCATTGCCGCGTCCCCCTCCGATTTGTCACATGCTGCAACAACTCAGCACGGGATTGCAACACGATCGGCGCTCATGGAGGACATCATGCGTGCATCGTGATGGATCACTTGACTGCGCTTGGCCACGGATTGGCCGTTTTTTCGCGCACCTGCTCCCATTCCACTGACAAAGGACGTTGATGTTACGTCGATTCCCCAAGACCGCAGTCATTGCGGCGAGCGTTGTTGCGCTCGGCGGTATTGCCGCCGTTGGTGCGGTTGTCACCAACTCCCATGACACCACCACTCCACAGTCGGCAACACTCGCCAGCCGCCACATTACGGGCACCCCAATCGCGGGTCGTCACGTGCTGTTGATCAGCGTTGACGGCATGCACGCCTCTGACTTGGCCCAGTACATCAAGCTCAACCCGGATTCCAACCTTGCCAAGCTCGCCAAACGTGGAACCGACTACACCAACGCGCAAACCACCTTCCCATCCGACTCCTTCCCGGGCCTTGCCTCGATGGTGACCGGTGGTACCGCAAAGACCGTGGGCCTGTTCTATGACAACGCCTACAGCCGCGCCCTCTATGCACCAGGCTCGAGCTGCACCGGTCCGGCGGGCACCAACGTGACCTACGACGAGACGATCGCACACAACAACAACAACCTGACCGATGGCGGCAACTGGGCAGGCATCGGGAGCACCGGAAACCCTGTCCCGAGTGCCCTCAGCCAAATTGATTCATCGACGTTGCCCCTGCTCAAAAGCGGGCCTTCGTGTACGCCAGTGCTTCCGCACAATGACATGTTCGCAAACACCATCTTCGAAGTGGCGCACAACGCGGGTCTCTACACCGCATGGTCCGACAAGAACCCTGGCTATGACTGGGTCAACGGTCCAGATCAGTACAACACCTCCGGCAGCGCGCCGGTCAGCGACCTCTTCACGCCTGATGTGAAGGGTGCAATTCCCACAACCCACGCGGGTAATGCTGCCTACGACCCGACCATTCCAAATCTGACCTCGTACGGTGACAGTGGCACGATCGGGGATGCGACCTTCCACCCAGGCGCCTACGCGTCAACGGTCGATCCAGGCGGCGTCTACACCGATACCCCTGAGGCCACGATGGCGTATGACGGTGTCAAGGTCAGCGCGATCCTCAATCAGATCGATGGCAAAACGTCAGTTGGTGGCACGACCACACCCGCAAACACCGTTCCATCGATCTTCGGTATGAACTTCCAGGCAGTCAGCGTCGCCCAGAAGGTCACCGCGGGTGGCTACTACGATAACGGCTCGACCTTTAGCCCCTACCTGAAGGCCGCATTCGACTCTGTTGATCAAGCCGTTGGTCGTATCGTGACCGAGTTGCACAACAAGGACTTGACCGACTCGACTGAGATCATCCTCTCGGCCAAGCACGGCCAGTCACCGAAGAACCGGACCCTGTACCACCGGATTTATGAGAGCGCTGGGCAGCTCGCAAAGAGCCCCGAGAACTCACTCACCGGATTTATCTCCCAGGCCTCAATCGGGGGCACATCGACCCTCGCCCAAGAGACCGCCGACGATGTGGCGCTTTTGTGGTGGCAGAACCCGGCAGATACAAACATCGCACCGGTCACAGCCGCATTCAACGCGGACCCGAACCAGGCCAACCTGATGTCGGTCAAGACGGTGTATTCAGCAGCCAATCTCTTTGGTGCAGCCCCCACAGGTGCAGGCACCTTCAACGTCACCTCGGCCTACCCGGATGTCATGGTGCAGCCGCAAACCGGTGTGATGTACTCAAAGAGCACAGCAAAGATCGCCGACCACGGCGGTGGCGCAGTCGATGACCGCAATGTCCCACTGCTTGTGGTCAATGGCACGGGCTTCAACCACCTCAAGAAGGTCCGTACCTCGGTCTCTACGACCCAGATTGCACCGACGATCTTGAACTACCTTGGTCTCGACCCACGGTCGCTGACCGCGGTTGTCGCCGAGGACACGCAGCTCCTGCCTGCACAGGGTGACAGCGCGGAGCGCCGCCACTAAACCACTCCTTCGGGAGTAGATGCGGCCGCAGCACACAGCCCCGACCACACCACGCGTGGTGTGGTCGGGAGACTGCGCCCGAATGCAACACCCTTTCCACCGGCGATCTCAGGGAAATCACTGAGCCTCATTCCGGTCCCAACGCCACGTGCCACACCCGCCCCAGGCGGACAATTGACCCATGGTCGAATCCAGGTATCCCAATCGGTGGTTTGGTGCAAACCCGCAGTCTGTGGCGAACCAAGGCCACAAGCTCACCGGATGGGACAACGCCACCCCAAAGGATTGGCGCTCGGCGCTCGGTGTTGCACCCGATAATTCGCCAGCAGATGGGCCCAGTGCACCTACCTACTCATGGTCTGCACCAGATCCGCCCCACAAAGGGCGCAAAGCGATTGCCGCGATTATCGCAATCGTGATCATCGGTGCGATCGGATGGGGAATCGGCAATTCGACATCGAGCGGATCGGGCGGGCCAAATCTTTCGGCGAAGGTCGATCCGACGACGGCCCAAGGGGGCCACGACTTTGTGGGCTTTGCGTGTGCGGCATGTCACGGGATGCAAGGAAAGGGTGGCCCCGACCCGAGTGTGCCGGTACTTGCCTCAATCGGCACGTCGCTTTCGGCGGCGCAGCTCTCTTCGATCATCAATGATGGAATGGGTGGGACACCAAATGCGGCGGGTGGCACCAATGCTCCCTACATGCCGACCTGGCGCAATATTATCTCCGCCCAGCAGGTCTCGGATCTTGTCGCCTACATCCAGGCAGGACTCCCCGCAATCCCCGGGGCAACGCCCGCGCCTGTCCCCACCGGGCAAGGCGATGTGGTGGCGGGATCGGTGCTCTTTTACAACTATGGATGCCAGAACTGCCATGGGGCAAACGGCCTGGGTGGCGTGGTGAACCCATCACCCGATGGGACCATCCCACCTCTGGGTGGTACAGAGTTCACCACCCAGTTTCCGACCGCAAAATCGGTGATTGACGTGATTACCTCAGGCAGCATCATCGGCAAGAACCCCATCACCAGCATGCCCCACTGGGGAAGCATCATTCCGCCGGCACAGATGCAACAGCTCGTTGCCTACATCCGGACGCTCCCCGGCCCGTCCAAGTAAACCTCCGCCCCCGACGGCGCGTGTCCGCATCACTGCACAGGCAAAAAAAGGGCCCCCGTCGCCGCTCATCCAGGCAGACGGGGAGCCCTTTTTTACGACGTGAGGCTAGCCTTCGTCTGGGTGTGACTCGAGCACGACGTCACCGCGCTCACCCGTACGGACACGAATCGCCTCATGGACATCGATCACGAAGATCTTGCCGTCCCCGGGGTGACCCGTCTGGGCCAACTCGAGGATGACGTCGACTGCGCGATCCACATCTTTGTCATCGAGGACCATTTCCAGCTTGATTTTTGGACGCAGGAAAATCCCCGCTCGACGTCCGCGATAGCCATCGACTGCGCCTGCCTGGCGGCCCGATCCCTTGATTTCGCTCACGCTCATCGAGGGAAGGCCCATTCCGGCCAGTCGATCACGGATCTGCTCAAACGCCTCGTGACGAATGAATGCTTCAATCTTTTTCATGTTGTGTTCCTTACTCCCCGAGCTTCGGTTGTGGCGCAAGCGGGAAGACCAGGCTCTGCTCACCAATGAAGTCAGAGGTCACCTGCTCACCGTGGATCGCGATATCACCATCGAGGCACTCTTGGTCGGTGAAGCGCAGCGGCATCACAAGCTTCATCACCCGCAAGATAATGAAGGTCATGATCGCTGAGAATACGATAATCCACAGCGCGGCTTGTGCCTGGTGAAAGAGCTGCGTTCGGTACCACGGCACGGTGTCACCGTAAAAGAGACCCGTCACGGAGAAGCCACCGTTGGCCGTACCATCGGCACCCAGATACATCAGCATCTTCGGATCGGCAATCAGACCGACCATCAGACCCCCCAATAGACCCGCAAAACCGTGTGTCCAGATCACACCGAGTGCATCATCCACACGGTTGACAAATGGAATCCTCGGACCGACGTGGGTCATCATGGTCCACACCACAATCGAACCAAATACACCGATGACGAGGGCACCAAAGCCATTCACAAAACCGGCTGCTGGTGTGATTCCCACAAGACCAACGATCATGCCGTTCACCCCACCGATGAGCGAGGCGCTCTTTCGCGGCGAAAGGATGTCGAGCATGATCCACACGAACATTGCCGACGCGGCAGCAAGGTTGGTGTTGAGCACCGCAGCGCCAGCATCTGCACCGGCGAAGTACGGGTCACCACCGTTAAAGCCGTTCCAGCCGAGCCACAAAAGACCCGCACCAGCGGCCACCATCATCATGTTGTTCGGTGTTGCATCACGGTCGCCCTTGATACGCGGACCGACCACCCATGCCGCAACGAAGCCCGACACACCCGCTGCCAAGTGGATGACGTATCCACCGGAGTAGTCCACTGCGCCATTCATGGCGAAGTAGCCGCCGCCCCAGATCAAGAATGCATTGATCGGGTAGACCAGCGAACCCCACAAGAAGACAAAGATCATCCACGCCTTGAGGCTCATACGGGTCAGCACACTTCCCAAAAACAGCAGTGGGGTGATGCCGGCAAACACAAATTGGAAGTACACCAGCGACGACTGGCCAAAGTGGAAGGCCGGCATCGCACCGGTACCTGACAGAAGCGGGATGTTGGCTTGTCCAATTTCATCCGCTGCGCTCAGGACTGGGGAGGGTTTCCCCACCATATTTGAGAAAAACTGGCCAGCACCCAAGTGCAAGGGATGGCCAAAACCCATGTTGAATCCATAAAAGACCCACACAAACAAGACGATGCAGAAGCCGGTGAATGCCATCAGCATGGTGTTGATGGCCCACTTCTTCTGAACAATTCCCCCGTACAACAGCACGAGTCCTGGAATACTCATCAACCCCACAAGTGTGGCGGCGGTGAGCTGCCAGGCGTTATCGCCTGCGTTCAGCCATGTTGGATAAGCAAGCACTCCCGAAATCCCCCTTTTGTATGAGTGTCGGGCAGCAAAAAAGTGACCGCGACCTCATGTGTCCCCTTTTACTGACCCCCGGGACTCGTGATTGCACATCGCAAAACGCCAATCACTAAAAGTCGCGGTCAAAGCACGCTACGTTCCAAGAGGTGACAAAATCGTGGGCCGAATGGATAAGGCTTGCGGCACCCATCTAGACATCTGCACAACACCAATCCACACCCACCAAGGAGAACGGTCTGATGACCGCCCGATCATCCCGGAACGGATTCAGTAAAATTCCTGCAAATAACCAAAAAAATGTGGTTCTTGTGGCGGCGGGTGTCCTCACGTGCGCCTCGCTGGCCCTCACCGGTTGTGGCAGCAGTTCCACGACGAAGAAACCTGCAGATGCCGCCGCGCGGGCCGCATATGCAAAGACCGCGAATGGAATTTGCACCGTGGCAGTCGCGGCGATTCGCCCTGTGGCCGCTCGGATGGCAGCCATTGAGAAAACCAAGCACCTGCCGACATTGGCCGACCAAAAGTCAGTCTTTGCCGCGCAGGCCAGACTGCAGCACGATCTCGCGGCAATTTCAGTGCCGGCGTCGCTTGTGTCGACCAAGGCCGGAATCGATTCCGCATTCGCAGGAGTCGTCGCACGGGTCACGACGATTGCCACGAAATACAAGGGCGAAGCGATCGCCTACATTGCCATCGACAAGCAGATTGCCCAGCTCAGCTCGACGCTCGATGCGCAATTTAAAGCGGCGGGACTGACCTCCTGCAACTAAGGTGCACGCGGGTTCACCGACTCGCAACCGTACTTTCAGGAAATTCTCAGAGATACACGGTGTGATGTGTGAGACGCATGTGATGTGAGCCCATGCATCACATGCGCAAGAATGATCACCGGCACGACCAAGGACGAGTGCACAATGGAATCATCTGCCGACCCGACACAGCCAAAGAGTGCATCGCCACGACGACGCATTGCCCAGACCGCAATCGTGGGGCTCATCGCAGGACTCATCGGAGGCGGGATCGTCGTGGGCGTCGATCACACATCGGGCGGCACCTCATCGAGTGCACCTGCCGCGAGCTCAACGAGCACCACCCCCATCGCCACCACTCCGGTTGCCGCGGGCGGGGCAACCAACTGGGTCAGTGTTGCGGCCAATGCCATGCCGGGCGTCGTCGAGATCTCGACGACCCAAAATGGCACCGATCAATTTGGGAACCCCACCCAGTCGGCAGCACTTGGTACAGGATTTGTGATCGATACCAATGGCGACATTGTCACCAACCAACACGTCGTCGCCAAAGCGACCTCGATCAATGTGCAATTTAAAGACGGCACGAGCGTCTCGGGCACCGTCCTCGGGGAGGACCCATCGACCGACCTCGCCGTCATCCACGTCAAGGTCGCCGCACAAGCGCTGCATCCGCTGCCGCTTGGCCAAGCCGAAAATGTCCAAATCGGTCAGCCAGTCCTCGCAATCGGCACCCCCTTTGGCTACACCCAGTCGGCCAGCTCAGGGATCGTCTCGGGGCTCGGACGCGAGATTCAATCCCCCAATGGCTTTACGCTCGCCAATGCGATCCAAACCGACGCCGCAGTCAACCATGGCAACTCCGGTGGCCCCTTGCTCAATCAAGCGGGAGAGGTCATCGGGATCAATGCGCAGATCGCCGACTCCGGCGTTGACGCAAATGTGGGTGTCGCCTTTGCGGTACCAATGAACTCCGCGGAAAAAAACATCATCAATGAGCTCCTCCACCAAGGCGTGGCCTCTCATCCGTGGCTCGGTATTGCCGGGGTCTCGGTAACACCACAGCTCGCCCAAAGCGGCGTCGCCAAGGTCTCCTCAGGGGTCCTGGTGACTGCAGTGGTCCCGGGTGGCCCTGCAGATAAAGCGGGGATCCACGGCGGAAATCATGCCACCACGGTCTATGGCAACGCGATCTGTGCCGGCGGTGATGTCATCACCCACATCGGTGGCACCACCGTGACCTCCATGACTGACCTGCAGACTTTTTTGAGCTCGGCAAATGTGGGAAGTACCGTTCGTGCCACGGTGGTCCATGCCAATGGAACCCGCGGCACCGCGACCATCACCTTGACCAAGCAACCATCGAGCGCACCGAGTATCTCCAGCGGCTGTTAGCGCACCCTGCGACCACGCACGATGTGCGTGGTCGCAGCCTCTCGTGCGCTCCAGCAACGACCGACGTCCGCGCCGAAGGCGGGCGATTGCTGCAATGATCGAGCGGTGACCCGATCTCGCACATTCATTCTCGCGGCGCTTGTGATCGCCGCGACACTTGCGCTCTCGCTTGCCGTGTCCCAGCTCACGGTCACCCAATCGGTCCGTACCAGCGGTATTGGCAGCCTCCCCACGACCCCGCATTGGTGGCAGTTGTGGTCGGTGCCACCCGTCGAGGTCTCACTCATCGGACTGCTTGCGATCGCGGTGCTGCCCCGTGCGCCAAGGGGGTGGCCGCGCTGGTCGGCAATCACAGGGATTGTGGTGCTGTTGGGTGCGGTGTGCTCTCCCGTCTCGGGGATGGCAAAGGATGGATTGCTCGAGGTCCACATGGCCCAGCACACACTTATCGGCGGATTCGGAGCGCTGCTCATTGTCGCCGCACTCCCCAGGGCCCGTCAGAGCGCACCCGGACTGCTGCGTCTGGTGGCGCACCCCGGTGTCGGGCTTCCCTTGTGGATGGCAAGTAGCGCGGTATGGCTGTTTCCCAGCATCCATGGCCAGCTCCTTGATTCCGAGCTCGTCTGGATCCTGCAGCAGATCTCCTTTTTTGTGTTTGGATTTCTGGTGTGGTGCCCCGTGCTTGAGCGCGTCTCGACGGCGCCCGCATGGTTTGGCACCGGGGCCAAATGTGCCTATATGACTGCGGTGTGGTTCTTTGGGCTCGGGATTGCAAACCTATTTTGGTTCTCAGGGACGCCGCTGTACCCCGGTCACGCCGCACTCGATACCACCTGGGGAATTGGGTCACTCCAAGACCAGGCAAATGCCGGTACCGTGATGATGGTGACCCACTGCGTCCTGGCCTTTGGCACGATCGGCGTGCTCTTTTTCGCCAATGCCCGTGAGCGCAGTATCGAACAACGCCTACTCGAGGCGGGCTATGACCGCACCGAAGTACGTGCGGCGGTCCGCAGCGGGCAGATCTCTCAATTTGCCGACGCGCACGGTGTCTCGACCGCAAGTCGCCCGGGAATCGATTAGCTCACGAGGGTCGAAAAGGGTGTGGTGGTCGCGGCGCGCGCGCCTGCTCGCACGACTTCGTGTCGATGACGATGCACGGTGCGTCTGTGCACAACGATCTGGCGATGTGTGCCCACAACTCGACTCGCCGCGATTCTAGATCCGTCGATCGCCATCCACTCAAACGGAGCGACGCGGCAACCTGGCGAACCTATGTGCGTGGTTGTGCCAGCCGAAATCGTGATGCGAGGGGCGACCGATGAACGGTCGCGATGCGTACGGGTTCCCCGGGATGGGTGAGCCCATACGCAATCGCTTACGTGACGATGATCCTCTCACCGCGTCGACCGAACGCATTCGTCCCGCGGCGTGTCGGCTGATCAGCGGGTGCGAAATTCAGGACAGGTCGTCGACGTCGACGCGCGTTTGCTCGCGCCCATCCATAATTGCGCCGTAGATGAGAAGTGCAACCGCGGCGCCGACGACCAAGGTAACGATGAGGCCGACGATAAATATTCCCGTCGCGCTCATCGAGGCCTCTGCGACATGACGAGAGTCCCAAGACTGAGGATTGACGGCACCCAGATCCCCACGAAGAGGCCCGCGTCACGATACCCCCAAACCAGAGGCTGACCGAGAAGACAAATGATGCGAAGGCGGCGACCATGAATAAAAGAACGGCGAGTTTGTCGCGTTGCGCACGGCTTTTGAGTCCTGCAGGTGGACGGCTGGGTGGTACCGACGTGCTCTCGGGCATCGAGACTCCTTAGGCAACAGAGGGCGGTCTGCGCTCTGCAACTGCGTTGCCAAATAACTTGGACAAATTCTAAACAAAACTTCGACATGACCGCTCGGGGGACACGCCCCCCGGCCGCAGCGCATCTCACACGGCGTAAGAGAATGAACGGCTTCGGCGAATCCGGCGCAAAGTACTGGCTGCGCACCCCCGCATCATGGCTGATGAGGCCATCTCTCTGGAGATGCCGACCACCGGGCCCACACGATGATCCGCATGACGCGGCTACGGCTCTCGACTGCTCGTTCCGGGTATTACGAACGCCACACCGAACCCGAGTGGACAGCACTCATCGACACCCCTCCGGCGCAATGGGTGGGTAGCGCACGTCATCTCATCGCGCGCGATGGACCCATCACCCCAGGCGAATGGACGAGGGTACTTGCCGGGCACAATCCTGTGACCGAAATTCCATTTCGTCCGACAGCTGCCGTCACAACCCATACACGCACCCGCATCGACCCCGATACCGGTGACCTGGTGAGATTTCCCGTGACCCACCGCCCGGTCGCAGGCATTGATGTGACGGTCAGCGCACCCAAATCCATCAGCCTGCTACTCGCACTCGATGGGTCGCACCTCCCGATCGTAGGTGCCGCACACGCAACCGCCTGGCGTGATGCCCTCGCGCTTCTTGAACGCGAGGCGTGCGTCGTGCGCACCCCCGAGGGCCGTGCCCCCGGTAGGGGGTTTCTTGGCGCCGCCTTCACCCATGCCACCAATCGCGACGGCGATCCGCATCTGCATACCCATATCGTGATCGCCAACCAGACCCAGATCGACGGCGATCCCCGGTGGCGCGCACTTGATGCAACGCCATTGCTCATCCATTGGCAGCGGGCGGCAGATGCCATCTATTCGGCGCGCCTGCGCCACGAACTCACCCAGCACCTTGGCCTGACATGGCGCCGCGATGGACCCACGCACATCGAGATCGAGGGCGTCTCGCGGCGCGCCATCGCGCGCGCAAGCGCGCGCATGGGTGCAGTGCACGCACATGCCGAACGTTTTGATGTGCACTCAGCTCATGGCAGGCGCATTGCCCAACGCGCGAGCCGCCCGGCCAAAGAGGTGTTTGTCGTGCACACCCAACGCGCACACTGGGCAACGCAACGCGGTGCCTGGGAACTTGAGTCCTTGGCAACACACCTCCAACAGGCGATACCTCGGCCCCCTCATGGCGTGCGTCACCTCAACGATGATGCGCAGATCATTGGCCCGGTGGGGCTCACTGCCACCACCCACACCTTCACCCATGCCGATCTCATCGCCGCGTGGGCCCATCAGGCGCGCGACGGGGCGCCAGGAGAGCAGATCGTCGACCGCGCCCATGCGACCGCTCGTCATCATGAGCTGGTCACGCTCGCACCGGGGCGCACGGGCGTCCCCGCGCGCTACAGCACCCAAGAAATTGTCGCCGCCGAGCAGCGCATTTTCGAGGCCGCCAACAGTGCACCCCTCCCGTTGCAGCCGGTCTCTGCGGAGCATGTGGCGACGGCCCTCGCATTTCACGTCGTTCGACTTGATCACGAACAACGACATGCGGCAGAAGAAGTTGCCTCGAGCGACCGCCGCATTCTGTGCATCGTGGGATATGCCGGATCGGGAAAAACCACGGCGCTTGCCGCAGGGGTCACGGCCCTTCGCGCCCAAGGGATCCCGGTCACGCTCGCCGCCCCATCGGCGCAGGCAGCCCACGTGCTCGGACAGGCCGCCGGGGCCGAGAGCATGACCCTGCATGCGCTCGTGGGACGATGGGAGCGGGGGGTACGCGTCCCCGAGGGCTGCATCATTCTCGATGAGGCGTCGATGGCCGATACACGCAACCTCGCCCGCTGTGTCGATCAGGTGATGGGCACCCGTGCGCGGCTCGTACTTGTCGGTGACCCCCAGCAGCTCCCCGCAGTCGGCCCCGGGGGTGTCTTTGCAGAACTCGTGCGCCAACATGGCGCCCTCACCCTCACCGCCAACCACCGACAGCACCAATTGTGGGAGCGCGAGGCGCTGACGTCTGTGCGCGATGGGCACATCAGCCATGCGCTGCGCACCTACGCCGCCCATGGCCGCGTGCACCATAGCGACGATCCGATCGGTCACGGCGTCGATCTGTGGTGGCAACGGCGCAGCGCAGACCCCGCAGCGCGCGTCGTGATGTGCGCCTACCATCGCGTCGAGGTCGCCGCGCTCAATCGCGAGGTCACACGACGTCTTGATGCCACCGGCGCACGCGGGGCAGTCCTCGAAGGAGCAGCCACAGGGTTTGCCGTGGGGGATCGCGTGCGCTGTGTGGTCAATGCCCCACACCAGGGCCTGCGCAATGGCATGCACGGGGTGATTGCCGGGGCACACCCGCCATCGGGTGGCATCGTGATCCGCGACGATGATGGCGAGCAGTTCCACATCTCCTCGGACTATCTCGCCCACGGCGGACTCACCCACGCCTGGGCAATTACCGGCCATGCTGCACAAGGGATCACCGTGGATACCTGCATCGTGGTGGCGCCCCGTGATGGGGCACTGCGTGAGTGGGGCTATGTCGTGCTCTCGCGCGCGCGCGATGAGGTGCATCTGTGCCTTGATGCGTCTCACACTCCCGATCATCTCTCACTCATCACTACCGCCCTCGCGCGCAGCGCAGTACGGATACCTGCATCCCGGCAGCTCGCGCAGACACGCGGTCTCAATCCTCCCGGTCGGGCGGCGCCCGACCCCCCACCCCGCCACGATCGGCAGCTGCCCGAACGCGTGCGCTAGGCAATCGTGGCGAGGTCGGCCATACCCAGGCGCCGTTTTCCCGCACGTAGCGCAGATATCACTCGTACTGGGGGATTTTCCGGATATGCGGTCGACAAAAAGGGGTCTAACGTCAAAGACGCACCATCAAATGGACCTTGATATTTCACTCGCCGAGTCGTCCTCGGCATCCAGCGCTCGAAGGTACTTACGTGTGCAGTTGTGCCGCTCCGTCACGCATTGCGTTGCCGGTGGGCCGGGCTAGGAGCCCTTCGTATCACGCCAAGTGCGGTCCCTGCGCTCTGGAGCGAAAGACGACCAACGGAACACGCACCATGAACGACAGCGAGATGAAATCATCGTCCCGTGAAGGAGACCTCCACCGACTGAGGTGCATTGAAGTCAAATAACACAGCAAATCCCGGTATCTCACTCTGACGCATCAGAATTGTGGTACCGGGATTTGTGCGTTCTGGGACCATTTCACGCCGGCACAGTGACGCTCACGGAGCGGTTTCAGGCGAGATGCACCGAAATCAAGAGTGCGAGTGATTGGGTGTATGCAGTGCAATATTGCCGCACTCACACCGCAGATACGGATGCAGTGTTCGCCCCTCGTTCATCTCATCGCGCGGTGGCGCGAGGAACGCTCCTTCTCAGACGCGCTCGCACCACCGCAATCAATGCCTGGTCGGCTACTCCTCGATCACCGGAATGATGCGGTCCAAAAATCCTGGGAGCCACCAGTTCCACTTGCCCGCAAGGCGCATAAATGCCGGGACCAGCAGCAAGCGCACCAGTGTGGCATCCAAGAAGATTGCGATCGCCAGACCGAGTGAGAGCTCCTTGAGTGGCACGAGGCGGTTCGACAAAAACAGCCCAAAGACGATGATCATCAAGAGCGCTGCGTAGCTGATGATTCGTGCGGTGTGAGCCAAGCCGTATGCCACCGCTTCGCGATCGGTTGCTCCCTGGTCACGGCGCTCACGAATACGCGCCAGCAGAAAGACCTCGTAGTCCATCGACAGACCAAAAAGGATGGAAAACAAAAATGGGGGTACCCAGTTGGTGACATGCCCGAGGTGATGGAATCCAAAGAGCGAATCGGCCCATCCCCACTGGAAGACCGCGACCAGCACTCCATAGGCGGCAAGTACCGACAACAACGTCATCACCACTGCCTTGAGTGGCAAAAGTACCGATCGAAACAGCACCAGAAGCACCAGGAAGGTCAGCCCCATGACCAGGGTGATCACGATGGGCAAATTCTGTGAGACCGTGTTGGTGAAATCGCGATTCCCGCTCGCGGCACCACCGACATACACCTTGGTGCCACCCCCGATCTCGGGGCCGTAGACCGTGGCGATCCGGCCGGCGAGATCTTGGGAGACCTGGGTATCTTCGCCTTGGGTCGGTGTCACGGTAATGACCGCAGCCCGGTGATCGATCGAGTACCCGATCCGCGGGCTCACCGATGCGACGACAGGATCTTTGGCAATACGTGCCATCAACTGTGCGATCGCGGGATCCCCAGGCGCAATCACCGTCGGTGAATCCACCACCACGCTGAAGGGGTCCTCAGAGCCCGGACCGGCGGCGGCAACCAATTGCGCCGAGACCGATCGCGCGGGTGTATCTGCCGGGAGTGCGGTGTATCCACTTGATCCGGTGCGCATCGTGATCGCGGGGGAGGCGATCGCCAAGAGCACGGCGGTCACCGAGATCACCACAAACCATGGGTGGCGCATGACTGCATCCGCCCAGCGCTCCCAGAACCCTTCGTTGGTGGACTCATGCGATTTCGCCGGGCGCCGGAATAGGCGCCTGGTTGCAGCTCTGGCATCCCACCGAAAGACACGATCGCCGAGTGCCGCCAAGATCGCGGGAGTCAAGGTGATCCCGACTGCAACCGCCATGATCACCACCCCAATGGTGCCCACCGCAAAGCCGGTGAAAATCGGCACACCCACCGCAAACATCCCGGCGAGCGCCACAGCAACAGAGATCCCACTAAAGGTAATCGCCTTGCCTGCGCGCCCGACGGTGATCGTGACCGCATCGACAACTGAGTGGCCCGAATGCAACTCATCACGAAAACGACTGACGATAAACAGGGAGTAGTCGACACCGACACCAATCCCAATCAGCGGCACGACGTTTTGCACATAGACCGACAGGCTCATCACCGATGCCAAAAACCAGAGTGCCCCAAGGGTGCAGATCAAGGCGGCAACGGTCGCGATAATCGGAATTCCCGCCGCCCAGAGTGAGCCAAAAAAGAGCACCAATACCAACAGGATCAACGGGACCTGCTCGGACTCAGATACCGCCAAGTCCTTTTGGTTGACCGAATTAAAGTCCCGGAAGATGGCGGGTCCGCCGGTGACACCCACATGCACCTGACTGGTCGACTCGGCTTGGGCAGCCGAGATGATCGTGTCGATGTGGTTGAGCACCTGATCGATTCCTTGAGTGAGCCCCACCTGGATCAGCGCGGTATGGGCCTTGGGGAATGCAAGGGTGGGGTCCTGGGCGGGAGTGATCACACCACCGACCACGGCCCCCTGGTGCGCGAGCGTCGTTGCCGTCGAGGCAATGACGTGTGCAAATGCAGGATCGCTGGGAACCAGGGTTGGGCTGGTGAGCACCACGGTGATGCTTGCTGGATAGTTGTGGGCAAAGCGTGTCGCAATGACCGCGCGCGCATTGTCGGATGTGGAGCCGGCGATCTGGAATCCGCCCTGGGTCAATTTGCCCGCAAGCTGTGAGGCAAAGGGTGCAAGCACCAAAAAGAGCACAAGCCAGATGAGCATGACCGCACGGCGATGGCGCGCCACCCAACGCCCAAGGCGCGCAAAGGGCCCTGTTGGGATCGGACTCAACTGATCAGCTGGGCGCACACCTACTCCTGTCATGTCACTCCACACCGCGCACAGCGCGCGACGCATCAGGTGCGCATCATACGAGTAGACGGCCTCTGGCGACGCCCACAACCGCTTTGCTAGAGCGACCCCAGAACTGACTGCAACACTAAACCGGTCACCGCCACTGCGGCCCAGGTGGTCGTGCCAAGCAGGAGCGGCCGGTACCCAACCCGACGCATATCGCCAAGGCGCGTCGAAAGGCCAATTGCGGCGAGCGCAACCGTGATCAAGGCGATCGCCACATTCGCAGTCCCTTGCGACCACGATGCGGGGATCCACCCAAGGCTGTTGATGATCGCGGCGGCGGCGAACCACAACAAAAACCAGGGAATCGTGCGCGCCCAGTGCGGCCCCTGTGACGTACGCGCCTCACTGCGTGCCCGAATGGCAAGTACCGCCACGATCGGCAAGATCAGGGTTGTCCGCGTGAGCTTGACAATCACCGCATAGACCCCCGCCTGATGGCCGTAGGAGTAGGCGGTGGCAACCACTGAACTGGTGTCGTTGACTGCCGTTCCGGCCCAGAGCCCGAAGCCATGTTGGCTCATCCCAAGGGCGTGGCCGATCGGCGGAAAGATCACCACGGCGGCGAGATTGAAGAGAAAAATTGTCGAGATGGCATAGGCAATCTCCGCCTCGCTGGCGGCGATCACGCCGGACACCGCACCAATGGCCGACGCCCCACAGATTCCGGTTCCCACACCAATCAACGTGCGCAGACGTCCATCGATGCCCAGCGCGCGCCCGACGAGAAATGCGACCGACAAGGCGACGGCAAGGGTGCCCAACATCACCGGCAATGTGCCGATCCCCACCCGCAGCACATTGCCGATATGCAGGGTCGCCCCCAACACGACGATGGCCGTTTGTAAGACATAGCGCCCGGTCCATTTCAATCCCGGGGCACAACGTGCGGGTGGCCGGCGAATGGTTGCCACGACGATCCCCACGGCAAGCGCCAACACCGCCGCACCCACCAAGGGGATGACATGTGCACCACCAATGGCGATCACGGCAATAAGTACCGCAATCCCCACGCCTGGGGCACCCGACGCGCAGGCCCGGGCGAGTGGTCGCGGCGCGCACCCGCGCCGCAACCATGTAATCACCGAGACTCGCGCATGCGGCGGGCGGCGGGCACCTTACACGGTGGTTTTTGCACGACGCGCATTCTTGGCACGCCCGGTTTGGGTGAGCTCGACCTTGCGCACACGCACGCGTGTCGGCGTCACTTCAACACACTCATCCTCATTCACGAGCTCAAGGGCCTCGTCGAGTGAGAGCACCCGGTAGGCGTCCAGTCGGACCAATTCATCCGCCGTTGACGAGCGCATGTTGGTGAGCTTCTTTTCCTTGGTCGGGTTGACATCCAGATCATCGGCGCGCTGATGCTCGCCAATGACTGCACCCTCATAGACATCCTCACCCGGACCGACGAGCAACTGACCGCGCTCCTGCAAGCTCATCAATGCGAAGGTGGTGGTCACCCCGGAGCGATCCGAAACAAGACTGCCGTTATTGCGGGTCTTGATCTGCCCGTGCCACGGCTCCCAGCCCTCAAAGATCTGGTGCAAAATTGCGGTACCGCGGGTTTCGGTCATGAGCTGCGTCCGCACCCCGATCAGTCCACGGGTCGGGACCAAATAGGTCATGCGCGTCCAACCATGGCCGTGGTTACCAACATCTTGCATGCGCCCCTTGCGTGCCGCGAGCAACTGGGTGATGGCACCCATGTGGTCCTCAGGCACATCGATCATCAATCGCTCGACAGGCTCATGGCGCTTGCCGTCGATCTCACGAATCACGACCTGTGGGCGGCCAACGGTGAGCTCAAATCCCTCACGACGCATGGTCTCGACGAGAATTGCCAGCTGCAACTCGCCACGCCCCTGGACCTCCCAGGTATCTGGGCGCTCAGTGGGCAGCACGCGAAGACTCACGTTGCCGACCAACTCTTGCTCAAGGCGACTAAAGAGCATTCGCGCGGTGAGTTTTGATCCATCGCGACCCGCGAGCGGCGAGGTGTTGGTGCCGATCGTGACCGACATGGACGGCTCGTCCACGCTGAGCACCGACAATGGACGAGGATCATCGAAGTCGGCCAGGGTGTCACCGATGGTGACATCAGCCAGGCCTGCGACTGCGATCAGATCTCCTGGTCCGGCCTGCTCTGCCGGGACGCGCTCAAGGGCTTCAGTCAAAAAGAGCTCGGTCACACGAGCGCGCTCAATCGTTCCATCGGCGCGACACCAAGCAATCTGCTGCCCCTTCTTGATCCAACCATGGCGCACACGACACAACGCCAAACGACCCAGGTACGGCGAGGCGTCCAGATTGGTCACCAATGCCTGCATGGGGTGATCCTCTTCATACACCGGCGCCGGAATTGCTGCCAAGAGGGTGTCGAACAAGGGATTTAAGTTCTCACCCGTCACATTCGGATCGGTCGAGGCAAGCCCGGCCTTTGCGTTGCAATACACAATGGGAAATTCGATCTGCGATTCATCGGCGTCGAGCTCGATAAAGAGTGAGTAGACCTCATCGACGACCTCTGAGACACGTGCGTCGGGGCGGTCGACCTTGTTGACGACCAGCACCACCGGCAACCCATGCGACAGGGCCTTTGAGAGCACGAACCGCGTCTGGGGCAATGGGCCCTCTGAGGCATCCACCAACAGGGCAACCCCATCGGCCATAAACAAGCTGCGCTCAACCTCGCCACCAAAATCGGCGTGCCCAGGGGTATCGAGGATGTTGACCGTCACATCGCCGTACCGCACGGCGGTGTTTTTGGCGAGGATCGTAATCCCCTTCTCGCGCTCGAGGTCATTGGAGTCCATTACCCGCGTGGCAACCTCTTGGTTGTCACGAAATGCGCCTGTTTGCCACAACATCGCATCGACGAGCGTGGTCTTTCCATGGTCAACGTGCGCAACAATCGCAACGTTGCGCAGATCATCTCTATGCGCCACGAATCTCCCTGGGTATGGCACGACACAACCTCGGGACCGGCTGCCCCGAAATACTCGGCCGGATCAGATGGTAGCGGTCAAATGCAAAACCCCAAATACCTGACGATAAAAGGTTATGCGGCGCTGAGTGCTCCCGCGCACTCGCGGGGGGTCCCGCGGGCTGCTCCCACAAGAATCCAGGCCCGCATATCGGTGGGTGCGACACGGGCGAGGTTGAGCGGATCGATGACCGAACGCCCCCATGCACCGGCAAGGCATGCAGCAAACCGATTGGTGCGCAGTGTGCGCTCTGACGCGGTAATTTTTCCCTGCATATATTGCATATTCAGTTGCGCGGTCAGGCCAAGTAATTGTCCGACCCACTGCCCAAGATAGGTACCGACAAGCAGCACGAGATGCGCGCGCTGCGTGGCCGCAGGAAAGGGTGCAACATCGACGGCGTTCCGCGGGTCCTGCCATGGCACCTCTGCCGCAACGAACTGTTGTTGCCAATCGGTGTTCGCGGTTTGCGCAAGTACCGCAAATGCAGGGTAGAGGCCCACATTCGTCCCCAACTGCAGTCGCGTGTGCGTTGCGGCGGGAAAGCCGGGAAAGGGTGCAAGGGTGCGCTGGGCGGCAGTTGTGGTTGTTGTGCCGGAGAGAAACCCATGCCCTCCTGCAACCACCACAATCGCCACGAGCCCGAGCACTCCGATCACCAAACCACGAAATCCCCACACCCCCTTGGGAGTCGGGGCGCCAGTGGGCTCGTCTACCACGGCAGTCGTCCCGCAACGTTGAGGGTGAGCTCGTCCCCGCGGCGCACCATCGCAATCTTGGTCACAAGCGCCTCCATGGCCAGATCAACTGTGGGGTTCAGTGCCAGCTCGGCGCGCTGCGCCTCGATTTGTTCACACATTGCCAGACACACCTCACGCGGCACCGCTGCCGCCCGCACCTCATCCACAAGATCCGGATGGCGCACTGCGCCGTCTGCACCAAGCGAGATGGCAAGCGCGTCGGCGATCACCCCGACCGCACCGGTCAGCACCGTCGCCCATCCGTCGGTCACGAGGCGGCGGCGCTCACGCTTTTCCTGATCCTCGGCTTTTTTCGCCGCGGTGCGCCCACCGCGTTTGCCCTCAAGGGCATCCGCGGCCGCCCGTAACGCGATGAGCTCCTCGGATGGGTGCGCTGCTGCCGCTCGTTCCATCTGGGCTTGGGTCTCATTGATGACCGCAACCGTGACCCCGTCGGGATGCAACATGCGACGGCCAAGGTCGACGCCAATGCTGCGCATCGACTGCCAAAAGGGATCACCAATCAGTGCCATCGCCCCTTGGCTCCTCGCGCGCACGACCGCCAGATCCTCAGGGACGCCGTCGGCAACGAGGGCGTCTGCGATATGGCGCCAGCCGGGAGTCCGAAATGGCACGGGGATGCATCGTGAACGAATCGTCGGGAGCACATCCTCGGCGCGATCGGTGACCAGAATGACATGGGCACCCGCGGGGGGTTCCTCAAGCGGCTTTAAGACGCGATTACCCGCCACATCCCCCAGGCGTTCGGCCCCATCAATGATGACCACCCGACAACGACCAATCACCGGACGAGTCGACAAATCCTTGAGCCCATCCTCGAGATCCTCAACCAGAATCTGCGCCCCAGAGGCGCGGATTACCGAGAGATCGAGCATTGCCGAAATCGGGGTCGTAGGGTCCACGCCGATCAGCTCGCGGGCAACCATCTGAGCGGCATGGCGCTTCCCGCTGCCCGCTGGCCCAAAAAACAGCAACTGCTGTGGCACCCGACCACCCGCAAAGGCTCCTGCAAGAACTTTCTCGGCAAGCGGCTGTGACGGAATCTCGATCACCCAAGCCCCGCAATCGCATCCATCACCCGGGCATGCACCTCATCCGGGGTTCCCTCGCCGTTAATCATCCGACATCGCCCCGGGGCGCGGGCCACCAGCTCGCGGTAGCCCTTGGCGACGGCAACCTGAAAGTCATTCCCGGCCGCTTCAATGCGATCACCGCCACGGCGACGGCGTGCAGACATCGCATCGGGCACCTCGATCACGATCACCAGATCCGGGACACAATCATCGACTGCCAGCGCATTCGCGCTTGCCACCACGTCAATCCCGATCCCGCGGGCCACCCCTTGATAGGCAAGTGACGAATCGACAAACCGATCGCACACCACCCACTCTCCCTGTCGAAGCGCAGGGCGAATGCGTTCGGCGACATGTTGCGCACGGGCTGCGGCAAACAGATAGACCTCTGCCGCGTCGCTGAGGGTGTCCTGAGTTGTGGCAAGGACCAGCGCGCGCACCGCCTCCCCGAGCTGGGTTCCGCCCGGTTCGCGGGTCTCACATACCTCAATCCCACGTGTTCTCAAGGCCTCGGCAAGCAGTCGGGCTTGTGTGCTTTTGCCCGATCCATCGACCCCTTCAAGCACGATGAATCGACCTCGGGTCGATGGCGCCGGACTCACCATGGGTGCGCCAGCTTCGCAACAACCACAATCGCGAGCGCCAACAAGCCGACCACGATGCGCCCTGCCGGGCGCACCCACACCGCCGGAATACGCACCACCATCTTGCGCTCAGCATCCCGCGCAAGGCGCGCATAGACCCGAGGGTCAGAATGATGGTGCGAGAACGCCATGAACGAACAGCCTTTGTGAGTGATGTGCGCCGGACGCATGACGCCCACCGGCACTGGCACAATGATGCACTCAAGGTGCACTATGAGGCTACAGGGGATCCAATGACGTCAGTACTCATCACGGGCGGCGCGGGGTTTATCGGCTCGAATTTGGCAGATTCACTTCTGGCCGACGGGTATGACGTCCACATCGTCGACAATCTGTCCACGGGAAGTGTCACAAAGATCCCGACCGGCGCGAGTTTCCATGAAGTGGATATCCGCGATGCCGCAGGGCTCAACGAGATCGCCGGCACGATCGCACCCGCGACAATCTTCCATTTGGCCGCCCAAGCCGATGTGCGTAAGGCGATTGAGAACCCCGGATTTGACGCCGACGTCAATGTCATCGGCACCCTGAATGTCCTCGAGGCCGCGCATGCCTGCGGTGCGCGAGTGGTGTTTTCCTCCACCGGCGGTGCCGCCTATGGCGAGTACCCTGGGCTCGCCATCCCCACGCCCGAGGAGAGCGAACCTCGGCCGATGTCGCACTATGGGATGAGCAAGATGGCCGGCGAGGGGTACTGCGGGCTCTATCACCGCCTCTACGGGCTCGATGTCGTGGTATTGCGACTCGGCAATGTCTATGGGCCGCGCCAGGATCCGCATGGTGAGGCGGGCGTGGTGGCGATCTTCTGTGCACGCCTCCTCGAGGGGATCGCACCGACGGTGTTTGGCGATGGGCTGCAGACCCGTGACTATGTCTATGTGGGCGATGTCGTTGCCGCATTCCGCGCCGCCCAGACCAAAGGCGTCGGCCAGACGATCAACATCGGCTGGGGGCAAGAGATCTCTGTGCTCGATCTCCTCGATGGGCTTGGGGCGACTGTGCAGCCTGTATTTGCGCCCGCCCGCGCCGGCGAATTGCAGCGCAGCGCACTGGCCAATGCACGCGCAAACGACATCCTCGGCTGGAGCCCTGAGATGCCACTCGCCCACGGGCTCCGACGCACCTACGCATCAATTGCGGTCACACACGCCAATCCATCGGCACGCCCGCCCGGATTCTTGGACGTTCTGGGGAACTAGTCCCGCGGGCGGCGCGGTGCTCGAGCAGGCGCAGATTCGGCGGGCGTGAGTGGTGGCGCCTTCTCGCGCGGCAAAAACCGCGGTGGGCGCACTTGGCCGCCCGAGAGAATCTGCTTCGGCCCATCGTTGATCATCCACTCAAGCTCCTGCGGCCACACGCCGATGAGCCGCGCGGCGCGGGCGCGTGCCTCCTCAAGCCCTGGCGGGCGCCATTGAGCAGAATGCGCATCCGAGGCAAACACGTGAATGAGTTCATTGCGCATGAGGTTTTCGACGGTTTGGGTCACCAGGCGGCCATGGCCTCCGAGAATGCTCGACGCGTTGCTTTGTACCAGTGCCCCACGCCCCACCAGATCCCGGAGTCGATCAGGACTGTGCTGAATCGCCTCTGCGCGTTCAGGGTGGGCGATGATCACGCGAAATCCCCGTATCTCGAGCTCGGCGATCATCTGCGCAAGACGGATCGGCCAGCCCTCAAAGGGCGACTCGATCATCAACCACCCACGTTGACCAAGACTCGCATCGAGAAGTTCGCGATCATTGAGTTCACGCACGACCTCGACGGTGAGCTCCGCACCCGCGGCGACCTCCAACGGGATCTCGGCCCGGCGCAGTTCATTTGCAAGCGCGGCAACGGCCGCCTGAATGGTGCGACCCGTGGTCTCAGGGTACCGGTGGCCCATATGCGGTGTACACACCATGGTGGTGATCCCCGCTTCCACTGCGGCACGCGCCATCTCGAGCGCAGCCTCAAGATCGGCGGGGCCATCGTCGATGCCCGGTAGCAGGTGATTGTGGAGGTCGATCATCGCTCCACCGAGGTTAGCGCCGAATCTCGGACGCCGCATTCTTTGTCTGCCAGCACGGTCCCCCACCATTCGCTTGCGCGGCCGCCAGCACGAATTTGCACCGTGTGCGTACGCCGATAATGACACTCCCGATCCGGCGCGCTAATCTTCTGTGTCGCACGGGGCATTAGCTCAGTTGGGAGAGCGCGAGTATCGCACACTCGAGGTCGGCGGTTCGATTCCGCCATGCTCCATTTTTACCGGTCAGATCGCGTATGCACTGACCCATCTGGCCTATTGTCGATCGACAATAGGTGCCTGCAAGGCGTACTTGCAACATATTCGCCGACGCTGCACGAACCGAGATGCCCTCCTCGAGCGGCCATGTGCCGTCATGCGGATGGAGATCCGGGAATCTTCTGAGGACTATTGGGGATCAGGGAGCGCGCGCTGATCCATAAAAAAGCGTATGTATAACCCATGATCAATGTGAGCGCGCTGCTTGAGACCCGAGATACTCCTGGCCACATCGCGCCAATCTCGGATGGCCACCCCACCAGCGCCACACGACCCACATCCCTCACCGATCGACCAATCGTGGCGTGGAATCCGGTCGCGAGATGCCCCAATCGCTGCCGCGGGAGCATCCTCACCACTATCCAAGCAAAGCGCGTTCTTGATGACCTGGCTGCATTTGCTGTGGGGACCGTCATCTTTTGCGGTGATGATATCTGGGCGCGGGAGGATCTCATCGAGCTTGTGCGCCACGGCAGCGACCGAGGGCTGCGCATCCATCTTGCCAACGACGGCACGCGTATCAGCCCGTCGCGAGCGGTGGGTCTTGCCGGTGCAGGACTTCGCCGTATGGGAATCGCTATCGATGGGACCCCCGAGACCCATGACCGTCTCCACGCCACCCCATCGGCCTTCCATGATGCAACCTCTGCTTTGAATCGCATCCGTCGCTCCGGCATCCCATGCGCCGTCAATTTCACGCTCCAACGGTCAAACGCCCAGGAACTGTCTGCCGCCCTTGGCGTCGTGCTCAGACACGAGACACCGGCATTTCGACTGCATCACAGCGTTCCCTTCGCCGATCCGACCCATCACAGCACCGTTGCATACGAGACCCGTGTGGAGGTGCTCCGGCAGTTGTTTGCATTCGCGATGGCATTCCCCGAGGTGGAGGTCACCACCACCAATAACTGTTTTGATGGGGTCGAGCTCGCAATATGGATCGCCCATTCGAATCCACGCCGCGCGCATCGGATCCGCGAGATACTCCGCACACAGAGTGCTCAAACACGTCCGAAATCTGGTCACATCACGCTGCTCCATGGATGCGGATGCGTCCACCCAGATCACTACTCCGCCGACATTGTGCTCGGCAATATCCACGAGGAGTCGTTTTCTGCGATCTGGCAGGAGCGTTACAGCGAGTGGCTGAGCGCGCGACGCCTACGCGACGGGGCGCTTGATACTCGGTGCGCCCGATGCCCTGAACTCGGGGTGTTTGGAACAATGCGACCAGAGGGGATGCCACAGCGCATCATGCGCGGCAATCCCGACTGGGCGCTCCCGACGTTCGTCTAATCGCCCGCAGAACGAACTGCGTACACAGGACCTCGGTACGTCATGTACCGGGATCCTGTGCGCGGCAGACGAATGTCGAACTTAGCGGCGGTGCTCTCCGCGGGACTGACCCGAGTCGACCACCGAGAAGAGTGCGACCGATGTGTTCACAGCGGTACCGGCCGGCTCTTTCCACGTCAGCTTGATGTGATCGCCAGCTGTAATTCCAGAACATTGTGTTGCCTGACCGCTCCACACCGTCCCGGAGAGAAGGGCGGAGAAGTCAAATGGTGAACCAGGCAGCGTTTGAATGTTCTCTGAACCGCGGAGGTTGCCGATGACGCAAGATCCCGTCGTCGTTGCGATACCGCGGAGTTGGTAGACCACCGGATGAGCTGGTCCACGGTCGCGCACCGAGGTCGCAATCGCGGCCGGGTTAAACGGAGTTCCGTAGGGCTCTTTCCATGTCACCACGATGCGGTCATTGGTCTGAATCCCTGAGCATCCAGCAGCGGGAGCTCCATGGTGATGCTCGCCGCGGCCACGGAACTTCGTGGTCCCATCGACGTTGACGATCAATGAATCCGCAGTGAGAGGGACCTGAAGAGTGTTGTCTGAATATTTGACCGTGTTCAACGTGACTGTGGTCGGGGTCGGGCTGCAGACCGCAGACGTCGCCAGGCCGCGGGCGGTGAAGGTCACTGTCGCGGGGCCAAGATCCTTGACGCGATAGGCCGCGTTGTTTGCCGCAGTCGCAAATGATGTTGTTGCGTCTGATTCTTTCCAGGTGATCTGCACGCGGTCGTGCAGCAGGATTGCACTGCACAACGCTGATGCATGGCTCTTGACGAACTTCGTCGTGGCGCTGTTGAGGTTCACGACCTGAACGCCACCTTGCGTGACACCCGCTGCATTGCGGGAGTAATGGGTACCGCTCAGCGTCACCGTGGTGCAACCCCCGTCAGGGGCAGTCGTCACGACGCCGGTGGCGCGGTAGACCACACCCGACTTCGCGTGCTCAGAGTGGTGGCCGCCCTCACTGGCGGCTGCAATCGCAACCGGAATGGCTGCAACGCTTGCGGCAGTTGCAACTGCCAATGCGGTCATGCGAATACGTTTCATCTGGGTACGGCCTCCATCAGGTGTCAAATCCGAACAATTGGTTTATCGACCCTCATCGACACCAAATCAAGGACTCGGGACGCGGTCTTACACTTCTCACACACCTTCCGTGCACTTCCTTCACGGATTCGCATGCAACCCGACCGCGCCCGTCACACCGCACTGGTTGTTTATGCTCAAGGTGCCTGCCGTCCACCGCATGACGGCACCCCTGGTCTCATAAAAGGATTCCCCATATGTCGAACCAATCCACCACGGCAATCTCTGCCGGTTTTTCGCTGAACGCAGGCGACTACGACAAGGCGGTGCGCTACAACATCCAGGGGGCAAAACGCCTGATTGACGCCCTTCCCGGTCCCAGTTACGACAATGTGCTCGATGTCGGCTGTGGCACGGGCTTTGCCACCATGGCCTTTGTTAATCGTTTCGGCACCACCGACATCACCGGGATTGACCCTGCGCAAGGGATGCTCGATGGCTTTCGCCAAAAGCTGGTCGATCACCCCGAATTACAGGTTGATCTGCATGTCGCAGATGTGTTGTCGATGCCGGTCAAAGAGAATCATTACGACGCGGTGATCTGCTCGATGGCCTTCCATTGGTTTCCCTTTAAAGCGGATGCTGCGGTGGCGATGGCGCGCGCACTCAAACCCGGTGGACACATGGCGATTCTCTGCTCCGGACGCGGTGCGGAGGAGGAGTTTCGACGTGTACTGACCGAAATACAGCCCCCCGTGCCACAGTGGGTCGGCACCTTCGACATCGTGCAACGCGATATCGATGAAATGGAGGGCTACCTCGAGGATGCAGCGGGCCTCGAGATCATCGATATCTGGATGGAGCGTCGCATCCGGCGGGTACCGGTTGAGGAGTACCTCGAGCGCATGCGGGTCGTGGCGAGCCACTTAAATGCTGGCTATTCCCCCGAAGAGCTTGAGGAGCTCAACGCCAAGGTCTCCGCCGCAACCCAGAAGGCCGCCGGGCCGCGGGGATTTGAGTACACCTTCACCAAACTCAACGCGATCGCGCGCAAACCCGACACGGCTCGTGCCTAGCGTCAACTAATGAGATGTCGCGTTGTGAGTGGGCATGTCGACAAGCTCATGCCCCTCAACCTCGTGGAGAAATGGCGCAAGAAACCTCCCGGCAACCTTGCCGGGAGGCCACCACAGGGCCGCCGAGGTACTCACCGTGCCGTGGCTCTCATCGCGACCACCCGCAAGGTCACGCCGCAAGAAGTGCTCGCCCGCCCCCGACCACACCACGCCTCGCAACACCGGTGCGCGGGGAATTTCGATCGTCGAAATGCCGAGATGTGCACAGATGATGGCAGCGACACGATCGGCTTGCTGGCATGCAAGCCCTGCCTGCTTGATGGGAAATGGCCCCGCATCGCCGGCAACAAAGACCCGGTTGTGGGAGCGCACTCTGCCGTCCCGATCGGCATCCACAAATCCTTGGGCGGTATGTGGAACGCCCGGCAGAAATGGCCCGCAGATCACGGGCATCGATACCACGACATCTGCCGCGATTTCACCCTCCGGAACGGTGCACAAGGCGCCATTGCGCCACTCGCGCACGATCGTCGCGCTACTGAGCTCGACCCCAGCATCCGCAAGCACCCCGGTCATCATTTGCCCCGCCTGCTGACCGAACACCGCCAAGGGGGCATCCTCTGGGGTCACCACCCGCACCTCAACACGGCCATCGACATCATGGGCATCGATGAACTGTTTGGACAGCAATGCCAACTCATACACCGGGATGACCCAGCTGCCCCCCGGCGGAACCACAAATGCCAACCGCACCTCATCCCCGGCCTCGGCGCGAGCGATCACCTGTGCAAGGTGCTGGCCGAGCACAGGCACCTCCTGCGGACCCGTAAAGGTCACTCCTGGCGCATCCAACCAGGGCTCATGTATGCCGCCGATCGCGATGACAAAAAAGTCATATGCCAACACCTCACCTGACGTGAGATGGACGCGGCGCTGATCGGGATCGATGCGATCGATCGCTCCAAGAATGAGGTTGGCACCCGCGCGCTGCACGAGATCGGTCAGGGGCCAACGGCTCCGCGGCACGGGAACAAACAACTCAGCCGTTGCGGCCGGCGAGAACACAAATTCATCCTGGTCGCTAATCAGATCGAGCGTCACTGCGTCGCCGGCAAATGCCCGTACGGCCAGCACCGTTTCGAGTGCGGCAAATCCTGCGCCAGCAATCACGATTTTGGTCAGGGGTTTCGTGCCTGTAGGGACCATGTCCGCGTGCCTTGGTCGGGGATCTGCGCTACCCCTGTTCTAGCGCGACGCCGGCATCGATCGGCGGATGATGTCACCGCGCGACAACGTGCCGCCGCCCGCCGCATTCCCCAATTTCTCGTTAGAACGGAAGGCGGCGCTCAAAGATGATCCGGTCCTGGTCGGGGCCGAGATACTCGGCAGCAAAGGTCCCCGCAAAACCCAGTGATTCATGAAACGCGATTGATCCGGTGCGGGCGGGGCCCGCCAGGCTGCGCACCCGTGTGCAACCACGATGGGTCATCCGAGAACCGAACTCTCGGTACAACGCGCTCGCGGCGCCGGTGCCACGCACGGCGGGGTCCACCATGACGAAATGAATGTAGGCAAGTGCCGGATCGGCCAGGCTGGCAAATCCCAAGAGCACCCCGACCAGCACTTCAGGGGCATCCGCATGCGCCAGGCGCAGACCCGTTGTGCCGAGCTGGTCAAAAAAGAGACGATGCATCGTCAAGCCCACCGGATGGCCAAACCACTCATCCGCCACCGCGCGCGCGTCGTCAAAATCCTCACCGTTGAGCGCGCGCATCTGCCAGATCGACATCCTCCACCCCTCATCAGGCCCATGCGGTACGTGTCGCACCCATCATGACAAGCAGCCCATTGGTGGGGTCTCACCCGACGACGGACGCTCGTCGCGGTAGACTCATCGCGCGCGTCTATGCCGTGCCGTGCACCGCAGCAACGCCTCCGACATGCCATCCGACCACAAAAGAGCTCATGGCCAGCATTCACCCATCTGACTTTCCACCACCATTCGAGAATTCCGACTACGTCACCCGCCCGCAAGCGAGCGAGGATGAGCGCATTGAAGTTGGGGTACTCATCATTGGAGGCGGCCCCGCAGGCCTCGCCACCGCGAACCGACTTGGACAGCTGTTGGCAGAGGATCCGGCCACTGCAGAGCGCCTCGGCGAGGTGCCGGTCGCACTGGCAGACAAGGGCAAAGCGCCTGGGTCACATTTGTTGTCGGGTGCGGTCATCAACCCAACCTCCCTCAAAGAACTCTTTTCAGACGTTGCCCCTGCCGATATCCCGCACTACTGGGAAGTCGACAAGGAGGCGGTCTATTTCTTGACCAAGAGCGGCAAGCTGCGGATTCCACCACCACCGCAATTGAAGAACCACCACAATTGGGTGATCTCGATCTCGCAACTCGCCCGCTTCATGAGCGAGAAGGCAGAAGAGCTCGGGGTGTACTTGCTTCCCGAGACCGATGCACAACAGGTGCTTGTCGATCAGGGCCGCGTCGCAGGTGTGATCACCGGGGACAAGGGCCGTGGCAAGGAGCGCGAGGAGCTCGGGACCTTTGAGCCCGGGATGGAAGTCCACGCCCAAACGACCGTGTTTGCTGAAGGAACTCCTGGGCATCTCACCGGGGTCGTGCGGCGCCACTTTGAGCTCAACAACAACGCCATCCAAACATGGGAACTTGGCGTCAAAGAGGTCTGGGAAGTTCCCAACGCCTTGACGTCCCTGATCCACACCACCGGCTGGCCGCTGCGGTTGGGCAAGAAGTATCGTGAGTACGGTGGCTCGTGGCTCTACCCAATGGGCGACGACAAGATCTCACTCGGATTCGTGGTCGGTCTTGACTACGCCGACGCCACACTGTCGGTCCACGACATCCTGCAAGAGTTCAAGACCCACCCCTTTATCAAGAACATCCTGCGTGACGGCAAGCGTCTGGCGTGGGGTGCAAAGACCATTCCGGGCTCCGGGATCTACGGTCTGCCGAGCCGCCTGCATGTCCCTGGCGCCGTCTTTGTCGGTGACTCCGCCGGATTCGTCGATCTGGCAGCCCTCAAGGGTGTCCAGTACGCCATTCGCTCTGGAATGATCGCCGCAGAATCGATTTACGAGGCCCTGAAGGCCGGAAATGCGCAATCCCCTGCAGGTCTGTGGGGATATGACGCGCGCATCAAGGACTCCGAGGTCTGGAAGAACCTGTGGAAGGTCCGCAACATTCGCCCTGCCTTCCAGCGCGGCTTTGTATTCGGCGGAATGGTGCACGGAATGGCAACGGCGTCGCAGGGCCGCTTCCCCAAGACGATCAAGCCGATCGCCGATGCGAAGGAGCCGGTGTTCATTGGATCCAGAACGCCCATCACCGCAGACGGCACGTTGACATTCGACAAGTTGTCATCGGTGTTTGCCTCGGGAAACAAGACCCGCGATGACCAGCCGAACCACATCCGCATTCAAACCCAGGTGCCACGAGCACTCGCGGTTGCATGGGAGAACATGTGCCCAGCCAAGGTCTATGAGATCCCGGACGACCCGGCAGCAAATGGCACTGTGACCGTGCACATGAACCCGAGCAACTGCGTGCAGTGTGGCGCCATCACCGCAAAGGGTGGACGTTTGACGCCACCTGAGGGCGGTTCGGGTCCTGAGTACACGCTGACCTAGGCCGCACCTGTCCACCGCCCCTCATCCCACGGCTCGCGGGCTGTTGGTGTGGATGCAACAGCACCACACCCGGCTCGGTGAGCTGCTGGGGGCACAGGCGCGCGACACAGGCGACCTCGATCCCGCAGGCGAACCGGCGATTCGCGCCCACCTGCGTTTCGTGGCCGAAGCACTCGCCGCCAATGCGGCACCGGGTCAGGCCGAGGAGCTCAACGCGTTTGCGCGTGAGCTTCCCGCACGCATGGATCGTGCCGCGGCGTCATTGGAGGAGGTCTTCGAACAACTCGAGGATGCCACTGCATTCGAGGTCGAATCCCAGTTTGGCGACCTGTCTGAGGACACGGCCTTTGTCGGGGTGATCGAGCGTCGCTTACGGGTCGACCAGGCCATTCAGGCATTTCTCGAGGCCTTTGATCAGGCACGCCCCACCCAGGCGCCCATCCGTGCCGCCACTCTTGTGTGGTGGAAGGAGCATGCACGTCGCTTGGCCCACACGATTTTCACGATGGATCGCGCCGCCAAGCAACGCGAGCTCGACCGCGGCGGTGCGGATGCAATCGCCAACCCGGACGTGGTCAACCAGATCGGTCAGGCGGCCATGCTCCAAGGCCACATCAAGTTCTTGGTCGAGGGGATCGCCGAGAACCTTTAGGTCGCGGCCCCGACACCGTGGCGTCGTGCCATCTCGAGGTAGTGGTGTGCTGATGCAATGATTCCGGCGCGCTCGTCATCGGTGGTCACACGGGCAATTCGGCCAGGCGTGCCGCGCACAAGCGACCCTGCGGGGATGATGGTGTTCTCGGTGATGACCGCACCCGCTCCAATGATGCTCCCACGACCGATCTGGGCGTGATTCATAATGATCGCCCCCATCCCGATCAGCACCTCATCCTCAATCGTGCACCCGTGCACGATTGCACGATGGCCGATAGTGACCCGCGCGCCAATGTGACAGGGCACGCCTCGATCACAATGCAGAATTGCCCCATCCTGCACATTTGTCGACGCGCCAACGGTAATCCGATCGGTATCGGCGCGAATCACGACATATGGCCATACAGATGCACCGGCCAAAATCACTGCATTTCCGATCACGACCGCGGTCGCATCGAGGTAGCTCTCCGGATCGATTTGCGGAGCGATTCCATCAAATTGGCGTATCGGCATGCGACGAACGTATCGCATCGTCGGTGTCATTTGCCACACACACATCACCCGACAGGCCCGCACGCCACAGGTGTGGCTTGTCATTACGGCGTACGGACGTAGGATTAGTGCTGTTGGCCAACGTCGAGGAGACAGATCACGTGCGGACTCTGACAAAAGCAGCAGCATGCGCCATCGCAATTGGTGCAATCGCGATCACCGCGTCCGGATGCGGAAGCGCAAACACCTCGGCAAATGCACCGACAGTCCAGAACTCAGCGGTGCAGACCAACGCGCAAGGTCAGACCATCTCCACACCGAGTGCATCGGCATCCACCGGCGGCGCAGCTGCGGCAGGATGCGGCAAGCCGGTCTGCAGCACCACCCTGAAGCTCGAAACCGACCCGATCAACTTGGCATTCGCGGTGACCTCGTTGTCGGCACCTGCGGGCAAGGTCACCATCGTGATGACCAACATGTCACCAATCCAGCACAACATCGCCATCGACGTGCCGGGTGCAGTGCAGGGAAAGATCGTCAGTAAGGGCGGCGTCTCGACCGCAACCGCCACATTGAAGGCCGGTACCTATCAGTACTACTGCGCAGTGCCGGGTCACCGTGCAGCCGGCATGCAGGGCACACTCACCGTCAGCTAGTTCGTGTCCGCCCTGCGGTCCGATGACCGCAGGGCGTGGATACCTCGAGATGTGACATTCGTGTCACCGGTTGCGTGCAGAGCGAGGGTTTTCACGCGATGTGAACTATGTTCATATGTGTGTCCCTCAATGTGATGATGACCGAAGATTCGGAAGCACAGACGCTCGCACTCGAGGGTGAGTTCGATGTCTATACCGTGCGGGGATTTCGTCGGGAGCTCCAGAAGATGGGGCACGCCACGGGCCCGGTCATCGTCGATCTCTCTGGAGTCACATTCTTGGACTCCTCCGGGCTCGATGCGCTGGTGTGTTTGGCGCATCAGACACACGCGCACGAAGAGGTGGTTGGGGTGATCTGCCCGAGTACCACCTTGCGCCGCATGATGGAGATTGCAGGGTTGCATCGGACATTTGCCATCGGACGGAACCTCACAGAGGTTCGCCGTGCATTACAGTCTGGGCTCCGCCCGCAACCATAGGTAGAACATCACCGTGCTTGACCTTCGTCTGCTTCGCGCCGAAACCGATCGCGTTCGCCATGAGCTGGCCCGCCGTGGTGGCGTCGATGATCTCGATCGTGTCCTTGATCTCGACCGTCGGGCACGAGAGTTGCGCACACGGGTTGAGGAGGTGCGTGCCGAACGCGGTCGCATCTCCAAGGAGATCGGTGTGGCAAAACGCGAAGGGCGCGATGCAGACGCCGAGCAGGCCGCTGCGCGCGCACTCGGGGATGCCCTCGCCGCCGATGAGGATGCGCTTCGCGTCGCAGAGCAGGAGCGGGACACCGTCCTGTTAGGACTTCCCAACCTCGCCGAACCCGCGGCCCCCGAGGGAGGGGAGGATGATGCAGTCACGGTGCGTGTCGTTGGCCAGATGCCGAGCTTTTCATTCCCACCGCGCGATCACCTTGAGATTGGTGAGCTCATCGGAGGGATCGACACCGAGCAGGCGGCAAAGATCTCCGGCGCCCGCTTTGCCTATTTGATGGGCCCACTTGTGCGGCTGCAGATCGCGCTGGTCGGATACGCGGTGGATCTGCTTGAGGCCCAAGGCTTCACGCCGGTCGTGCCACCGGTGCTCGTGCGCGAAGAGGCGATGTTTGGCACCGGCTTTTTCCCGACCGATCGCGCATCGATCTATGCCCTTGCCGACGATGATCTGTATCTGGTGGGCACCTCCGAAGTTCCGCTGGCCGGGCTCGGATATGACCGCATTCTCGAGTCGGAGAGCCTGCCGATGCGCTACGCGGGTATCTCGACATGTTTTCGCCGCGAAGCCGGGGCCGCAGGGCGTGACACACGAGGGATTTTCAGAGTCCATCAGTTTGACAAGATCGAAATGTTCACCTTCACCGATGCGGAAAACTCTGCCGCAGAGCACCTGCGGATTCTGGGCGTCCAGGAGGAAATCCTCCAAGGGCTCGGCCTGCATTACCGGGTCCAGGACATCGCAATCGGCGACTTGGGCGCGTCAGCGGCACGCAAATACGACTGCGAGGCATGGATGCCTGGTCAAGGGCGCTTTCGGGAGGTGACCTCCTGCTCAAACTGCACGGACTATCAAGCACGACGGCTCAACTGCCGTACCCGGACCGATCAGGGCACCCAATTCGTCCACACCTTGAATGGCACCGCCGTCGCGATCGGACGCACACTGATCGCAATTCTCGAAACCCACCAGCAAGAAGATGGCACCGTGCGGGTTCCTGAGGTGCTGACCCGCTACGGCGCACCGGAACTGATCAGCCTCGCATGACCCGCCGCCCCAGGGTCGCAATCGTGGGGCACGTCGAGTGGGCAACCCATGCCCACGGCATCTTCCCGGCGCCCGGTCAGATCACCAGCCTTCGCGACCCATTCGATGAGCCGGCCGGGGGTGGTGCGGTTGCCGCGGCTCAGGCCGCAGCACTTGGCGCCGAGACCCTCTTTTTCACCGCGGTCGGAAATGATGATGTCTCCACTCGGGCACTCGAGATCCTTCGTGATCACGGGATCGAGGTCCGCGCGGCGCGGCGCGCCACCCCCCTGACTCGTGCACTCTCGGTCACTGATGCAACCGGCGATCGAGCAATTGCGCTGACAGGAGAGCCGATGGGGCCAGAGATCGGTGACGCGCTTGGCTGGGAGGATGTGGCGACCATGGACGCCGTCTATTTCACCGGACGTGACCCTGCGAGCCTTGCCGCATGCCGGTCCGCTCGGGTGCTTGTCGCAACTGCCCGCCGATGGCCACTCATCGCGCCATCCGGCGTCGAGATTGATGTCCTGGTTGCAAGTGCGAGTGATCCCGATGAACAGATCCCCGACGATACGCTCGGCCACCAGATCCGCGCACTCATACGCACGCGCGGAGCCGCAGGCGGAGATATTTTTGAAGGGGGCATGAGAACCGGTGCATGGGGGGCGGCGCCACGCCCGGGGCCGGAACTCGATAGCTATGGATGCGGAGATGCCTTTGCCGCAGGGCTCACGGTCGCGCTCGCCCGCGGGGACGAGCTCATCGATGGGGTCGCACTCGGCGCACGCTGCGGGGCGCAGACCATCACCCAGCGGGGGGGATTGCGCGGGCTCTACAGGCCCTAGCTGTCTCCGCGCCACACCGCCACCCCGGCACGCTGCGACGCTCGACGCTCGGATCGATAGAGACCGCCACACGCGACATCGGATCGGAAGTCGATCACCAAAAATCACCTATGCGACGCCCTGACCGCCTGCGGCCACCGACACGCACAGATACTTATGCAGTCGGCTCGTGCTCCGGCGCCATGTCGATGGCCACCAGCACCACACGCGTCCCCCGAGTTGCCTCCACGGTGAATTGCCATCCGTCGACGGTGACCGAGTCACCGGTACGCGGCAAGCGCCCAAGACGCGCGAAGACCAAACCACCCACCGATGTCACATCCTCATCGGCGACCTCAACGCCATAGTCGATGAGGTCCTCAAGTGAGACATGCCCGCGCACGACAAGACGACCATCGAGTTGCGTAGCAATTGCCGGGGTTCGGTCGCGTTCATCGTCGATCTCGCCCACGATCTCTTCAATGATGTCCTCGACGGTCACAATCCCCGCGAGCTCGCCGTATTCATCAAGTACCACCGCGAGTGATGAGCGCTCCCGCTGCAATTGCCGCAACAGATCATCGAGGAGTTGCGTCTCCGGGACAAAGATCGCGGGACGGCTCACCGCACGCACATCACTGGGCACGTCGTCCTCGATGAGTGCACGCGCGAGGTCCGAAAGATGCACGACCCCAATGATCCCGTCCGCCCCGCGGACGGGAAAACGCGAATGTCGGCTCGCAAGCGCATCGGTAAGGGCATCTGAGATGGGTTGGTCGGCGGCCAGATCTCGGACCTCAGGTCGTGGGGTCATCACATCGCTGGCAACACGCTCGCCAAGCGAGAACACCCCCTCGAGCATATCGGCCTCCTCCGGCTCGATGGTGCCTCCCTCCTCGCTTTGCGCAATCAGGCGCTGTAAATCCTCTGGGGTCGATGCAAGCTCGTGCGCGGTCGCAGGTTCGATGCCAAACCAACCAATCAAACGATTGGCCGCGTTGTTGAGGACCGAGATCAGGGGGCCGAGCACAAATTGAAATGCCTCAAGCGGCCGCGCTGCCCGCAGCGCGGTGATCTCTGCGCGCTGAATGGCAAGGTTTTTCGGCGCGAGCTCGCCCACCACGACGTGCAAGACGGTGATGATGAAAAAGGCGATGATCCCCGCAATCACTGCCGAGGACTCGGCCCCCAAGCCGACGCCTGAGAACAGCGGCCCCAAGAGCGCGGTGAACGCGGGTGCACCAAGCCACCCCAAACCAAGGCTTGCCAGGGTGACACCGAGTTGACATGCAGCCAGGTAGCGATCGATATGACGCACCTGCTCGGTCGCCAAACTCGCCGATGCAACCTCGTCATGGACCATCTGATCAAGGCGCGTCAGTCGCGCACGGGCAAGTGAAAACTCCGCGGCAACAAAAAACCCATTCAGTAACACCAAGCACAGCGCCGCGATAATGCGGACCGCGATCATGGGACGGCCCCAATTTTGTTCACGCCGTGCAGTCTAATCGGCAAACAGGACGCGAGCGCGCGTCGCCGTACCCCTGGACCCACGACTTCTATGATGAGCGGCGAAATGTCTCGCTCTGAAACGCCTCCCACACACTTGAGTGCCCTATGAGTGACACACATCTCGCCCGGGCCTCGCGCTCCGCCCATTATGTCCCCCATCGCGATCCGCGGGTCGTGGCGGCGGTCGGGATCGGGGGCATCATGGGAACGCTGTGCCGCGCGCTCGTGAGCCAGTGGATGCCACCGGGGACCGGTTTCCCGTGGACAACATTGATCATTAACCTGGTCGGCGCCGGCGTCCTTGCGTGGATCTTCGTGTCCACACTTCATCGCACACCCCCGACGAGTCTCATGCGGCCGCTCCTGGGAACCGGATTCTGTGGGGCGCTCACAACATTTTCGACACTGCAGGTGGAGGCGCTGCGCCTCATTCTGCGCGGACATGTCGGCGTTGCAGTTGCCTATCTCGTCACCAGCCTTCTTGCAGGGCTTGGTGTCTGCGTCCTGGTGCTGCGCTGGAGCAGACGAGATGAGACGCACGCGTGACCGGGCTTGTGCTCTGGGCGGCCATTGGCGCCGCGGGCGCACTCGGTGCGATCACGCGGTTCACCATCGATGGGCATGTGCATGCGCGCACCGGGCAATTGGGCTGGGGCACCACGTTGATTAACCTCTCCGGCGCATTCGCGCTGGGGCTCATCGCCGGCCTTGCCCCCGCACATGCGATTGTGCTTATTGCCGGAACCGGATTCCTGGGCGCCTATACGACGTTCTCCACCTGGATTCTCGAGGCGGTCCTCTCCGCAGACGCGGGGCGCATCCGCAATGCCGCCACCCTTGCGATCGGTCAACTCGTCATTGGCCTCGGGTGTGCCGCACTCGGGTACGCGATCGGCATTCATCTTTGACAGGAGGTCGGATCGCGATGCCCGCCGCCCATTGCGGGATACGCGAGAGCCGTCGGTCGGCTCCCCGGGCCATTCGCATGCGAACGGTTTAGTCTTCGTGCAGATGACGACCGACACGGACACCGCGCAGGCAGCCCTCGACCGGCGCAAGAAGCTCATCCTCATTTTGGCCTGTTTAGGTCAATTTATGGTGGTGCTGGATATCGCCATCGTGACCGTCGCGCTGCCATCGATGAAAAGCAACTTGGGCTTTTCGCCCATCGGCCTGCAGTGGGTGGTAAATGCGTACACCCTCACCTACGCAGGCTTTTTGTTACTCGGCGGCCGCACTGCAGATCTCTTTGGCAGACGGCGGATTTTCTTGATCGGGCTGGCGGTGTTTACTCTTGCGAGTTTGGTGTGCGGTCTGGCGTGGTCGCCGGCAGCAATGATCAGCGCACGGGCGATACAGGGCCTGGGTGGTGCAATCCTGTCGCCCGCAACATTGACGATTCTGATTGTGACGTTCACCAATCCACGCGAGCGGGCGCATGCCCTGGGCATCTGGAGTGCGGCGCTTGCCAGTGGTGGTGCGACCGGCGCGCTTGCCGGCGGCATTTTGACCGACTACTTGAACTGGCGCTGGATCTTCTTGATCAATGTGCCGATCGGCATTGTCGGTTTCATCATGGCCCGCACGATCCTGATTGAGAGCCGTGCCGACAACGCATCGCGCAGCCTTGATGTCGGGGGCGCAATTACGGTCACTGCGGGATTGACCGCATTGGTCTACGGAGTGGTGCAAACCGACACCTACGCATGGACATCGATCCACACGATTGGGGCGCTCGTCATTGCCGCGATCCTGCTCGTCGCCTTTGTCGTCATCGAGCTCAAAGTCACGGCGCCCTTGGTGCCCTTTTCAACCTTCAGATCGCGACCGCTTTCGGGTGCCAATTTTGTGATGTTCATGATTGGCGCCAGTATGTTTGCAATGTGGTATTTCGTCTCGCTGTACCTCCAAGAGGTCTTGCAGTACAGCCCACTCGAAGCCGGATTAGGCTTTGTTCCAGCTGCCCTCGCCGTCGTTGTCGGCGCGCAGATCTCGGGCCGCATCGTCGGCAAAGTGGGGCCACGCCTGATCTTGTCGGCATCGACATTTGTCGTCGGATTGGCGCTCTTTTGGATGGCGACGATCTCTGCGACAAGCACCTACTTCAATGGGATCTTTGGTCCGATCACCATCGCGGCACTTGGGCTTGGATTCAGTTTCCCCGCAGGCACCTTTGCCGCAACAGCAGGTGTTGCTCCCCAAAATGCAGGACTCGCGTCGGGTCTGGTCAATGCCACCCGTCAGCTCGGCGGGGCAATTGGCCTTGCCGTACTTGCCACCATTGCCGAGCAGCACACCAAGTCGCTCCTGAACACACTCGACACATGGCAGGCCCAAACCAGTGGCTACACCCTTGCCATGGTCATTGGTGGCTGCGTGTCGATCGTTGCGGCAGTTGGCGCATTTATTGTGCCCGCCCACGTAAAGCCCAAAGCCATCACCACCGTGGTGACCCCTTCAGAGTAAGTACGCGCAACTCACGCCGCGCTTATCGCGCGGCGTGAGTTGCTACGAAGGCGTCGATCAGCGTCCGTGAGATTGATCCGTGCGGTGGCAACTCCGGTAGCGCGTCTGCCGAATACCATCCCGCCTCGACCAATTCGGTCGTATCGCACACGATCTCGCCTGACGCATACTGCGCGGTGAATCCCACCATCAGCGCATGCGGAAATGGCCAGGGTTGACTTCCCGCATAGGCGAGATCAGTCACCGTCAGACCGACCTCCTCGGCGATCTCTCGGGCGACCGTCTGCTCAAGCGATTCTCCGACCTCCACAAAACCCGCAAGCACCGTATACATCGGACGGCCAGCACGGATGGGTTGGGCAAGCAGAATCTGATTGTTGCGCGTGACCGCAACAATCACCACCGGGGAGATCCGAGGGTAACTGCGCAGATCGCACGCTGCGCACACCGATGCATATTCGCCATCAGCGATCACCGTCGGCGCCCCACATGCCCCACAAAAACGATGGGTGTGGTGCCACTCAACCAGCATCCGCGCACGCGCAAACGCCGAAAACTGATCGGGATCAAGTGCGCCGATAATCTGACGGGCATGCACAAACTGCGCCCCGCGCACAGCGAGATCCTCATCCGCGTCAACCCGAGTCGCCCACAGGGTGCGCCCTGCATACTCGCCAACCCTGATGTGTGCCCCGTCTGGCACGACGCCGTGCTCGGAGACGACCCCAAGCCCGTCGGCGACCTCGAACACCAACACGTCATTGGGTGCACGCAGCACCACCCACAGGTCTCCCGCCACGGGTGATGACGTCGCATTGGGGTGCAGATGTTCAGGCATTTCTCGCTGCATGCTAGTCCGAATATCGCGCGACGCGGAGCGCAACCGACCGCCGCTGCCCACCATTTCGGCATGGATCCGGGCTATCGTCACTGCACAGACGCAATCTCGATCCCCCGGATCCGTTCGTGCATCGCGGGGCGATCCAAGGAGAACCGATGCGCAGAGTGTCACGCACCTATGTACAAACCGGCTGTGCTGCGATCACCGTGATCGCACTCGCGTCGGTGTTGGCGGCATGCGGCGGGTCGAGCACCTCATCACGCGCCGCATCGGATTCAACGGCGAGTGTCTCGATGACCGCGACGGCCGCGACGCCAATCACCACCTTGCCGATCAATACCACGCCGACAACGACCAGCGCGGCGCCACCACCGTCCACATCGACAACCGCCATCATCAATACCCAAGCATCGATGACCCAGCTCATCTTTAGCCCCGCGACCTTGAGTGCCCCGGCCGGGAAGGTCGTCATCCGCATGGCGAACCCTTCACCGATTCCGCATGGGATCGCCCTCGACATCCCAGGCGTTGCCTCGGGGGCCGTGGTTGGCCAAGGCGGTGTCTCCGTAGTGACCGCAACCCTCACCCCGGGTACCTATACCTTTTATTGCCCTGTCCCAGGCCATCGACAAGCGGGTATGGTCGGCACGCTGACGGTGCACTAGGGCCCGACACCGTATGAGCGCAACCCCCAAACCTAGACGTATGGGGGTTGCCACTCGCCCCCCATTTGGTTGAAACTCCCGAATAACAATGGGGGGTTCCCCCTAGACGTGTGGACGCACAGAATCCATACTCATGTCGAGTTATCCGAATGAGCGCCACGAGGGAGCGGGAGCAATGCAGACGGCAACACGACGTATCGGGCTGAGCCTTGCAGCAGGTGCGATTGGACTTGCGGCAACTGCAGGATTCGCATCGGTGAATTCCCATTCGAGCGCGACGCCTCCCATGTCCACGCTCGGCAAATTCTCTGGCGTCAAGACGCACTACACCCGTTCAGGTGGGAGCACGACGAACAATCTCACCTTCCATGGCGGCTCGGTCGAGATCACCCCCACGGTCTACATCGACTACTGGGGGAGTTGGTGGAACGGCGGCACCACAACGGGCACGCAGAACTCCAATAGCTATGGCCCCACCACGACAATGACCTATAACAGTGCGCTGTTCACTCAGGTCGGTGGCACAAGCTGGAGCAACATCAACAGCCAGTATTGCCAAGGCGTGGCAAGCGGAACCATTAACTGCGGCACGAGCGGCACGCACATCACCAACCCAGCTGGCCAACTCGCAAGCACGAGTACATGGATCGACACAAGCACGAGCCCTGGATCGAGTCCGACCCAGAGCCAGATTGCCGCGGAGGCAGTTGTCGCAGCAAAGCATTTCGGGCTCACCGGAGCGCAGGCGGCGACCACGACAATCTTCGTCTACACCGGCAGCAAGCAGTCGATGTCAGGATTTGCGGCGGCGGGAACCAAAGGCACGTGGTGCGCATGGCATAGCACGACGTCGTACGCCCCAGCCACGGGAAGCTCGACCACCTTGCCCTATGCCTATATGCCATACATGCCAGATGCGGGTGGTTCATGTGGCATGAACTTCATCAACTCAAGCTCGAGCGCGAACAGTTTCGGCAATGGGTACTTCGATGGATTCTCCATCGTGGGTGGGCACGAGTATGCAGAGGCCGTCACCGATCCATTCTTGTCGAACTGGTATGACAGCAGCGGCTCAGAAATCGGCGACAAATGCGCGTGGAGCTCCTCATCGAAGAACCAACAATTTGCAACGAATACATTCGCGATGCAGCCATTGTGGTCGAACGCGACGAGCGGTTGCGTGAATTCGTACTAACGCGGTAGCTGTATTGCGGTTCCATCGCCTCGGAGAATGATTCCTACCCACGCCCCCGCCTCCCGGGGGCGTGGGTCGTTGAGGGACACCACGACGCGACCCCGCGTCGCCCTGTGGCTCACCATTCCAACGCCGAGCTACCCCAATGAAACGGTCAAGGTCGGGCTGTTGGCGAGGGTTTGGTAGACCACGCAATACCGCTCAGTCAGGCGTATCAGGGTGGCGAGATCTTGTTCTGACGCCTCGCTCTGAAGATCGAACGAAACGCGGATCGCCGAGAATCCGACCTGGGCGTCCCTGTCGACACCAAGCGTCCCTCGAAAGTCCAGATCGCCTTCCGCTCGCACCGACCCTGTGACCCCAATTCCAATGGAAGTTGCCACCGCGCGCATGGTGACTCCGGCGCACGCGGCGAGCGCCTGAAGCAACATGTCCCCTGAGCAGGCGAGTGATCCGTCACCTCCAGCTGCCGGATGGAGGCCGGCTTGAACGAGCGCTCGGCCAGTTTGTAAAGAACACGAGAGGCCCTCGCCAAGTTGACCATCTGCACTCAGCGTGATGACGGCAGTCTCAGGGTGCTCCCGAAAGCGATCTTTGATGGGCGCCTGCAATGTTTTGAGCTCATCGCTGTTCATCGAGCCTCCGTTCGCCTGGGTTGTCACACGATATCCCTCACCAAAGTTTAATGCGGGGCGAATGCGCCACGGCATCCCACCGCTGCACCCACGACCCCCGCGACAGGAGATGCCTTCAGGCGCGTCTACGGGTGGTATCACGCACCAGCATTGCGCAGACACGCTGGCGCGACGACGCGCCGCAGGACTCTGCAGAGGTCGCAATAAAATAGTGAGTGATGCCACGCGCCGACGAGATCCGTGAAGGACAACGACTCACCTGGGCCGGGCTTTCCGCAAGCTGGGAGAAGTGGGACTCGGTCATCATGCGCCAGTTAGGCCCAGTCAGCGTGGCCATGATCGAATGTCTCAACATTCACGAAGACCAAGAGCATCTCGACATCGCCTCGGGGACAGGCGAGCCGGGATTGAGTATCGCGAAACTCTCACCCAAGGGACGTGTCGTGCTGACCGACCTCTCAGCGCAGATGCTCGCGGTCGCCGCGCGACGCGCCGACGCACAAGGGATCACAAATATTGAGACGAAGGTCTGCAGTGCCGATGATCTGCCATTCGGCGATGCAACCTTCGACAGCGTCTCAGTGCGCTTTGGGTACATGTTCTTCCCTGACATGCAGACGGCCACGGCCGAGTTCGCTCGCGTTCTCAAACCGGGTGGGCGTCTGTGCGCTTCGGTGTGGACCAGGCCCGAGGCAAACCCATGGACGCAGATCGCGATGGAGGCGATCTCGACCGAGGTTGATCTGGCGCCGCCCGATCCACATCGGCCACACATGTTCCGGTGCGCGACCCCGAACACCGTCAGTGCCCTCTACGAGGCCACGGGGCTGCACGACATTTCCGAGTGGGACGTCGGCGTCGAACTTGTGGCCGATTCGCCTGAGATGTACTGGCAGATGATCAGCGAGCACGTCTCTCTCGCTGCTGCAACACTTCAGCAGGTGGACGAACAATCTCGCATGCGGATTCGGGCGACCGCGATAGCGAAGGTACGCGCATTCGAGAAAAACGGCAAAGTTCGGGTCCCGGGAGTGGCGCGTTGCATCGTGGGAACACAGTGATGGATGAGGCGCGAGTGGGGAGTCCACACCGTTGGCAGACGAAGGCGACTGAGGTTTTTGAGCGGATTCCTGCGGAGACAATGACCAACTCTCAACACGCCCCAAAACACGAAAAACCCTTATAAGAAGAAGTTTTT